>NZ_OY782495.1:1540000-2252874 GCF_963677715.1 uncultured Bacteroides sp. | reverse complement strand
ACGATAGTAGTGAATAGATGCACTAAATGCAGTATTACCTCTAACATAACCATCATTGAAAGCTTTCCAACGAGCCTCCAAAGTCTTAGTACGCACTAAATCTTCCCAACGAAGTGTTTCACCACAAAGCTCACGAGTCCGTTCATTTAAAATGAAACACATCATCTTATCTGCATTACTTGTGCAACCCAGTTTCGCATAAATAGGAGAATCTATTTTTGAATTATAGATATCTGCGACAGAATTAATATGTAAACCTGCTTTAGTAGAAGCTGTAGTTGCTGACATATCATCATTTGATTCATAATAAGTATTTTTATCCCAATACACAGCACCGTCAGAAGAATAACCTCCACCATTGCCTGTACAGTAAGAGTTATTCTTGTATGCCTGACCGCCGTCCACATTTACGGAACGATCTTCACCCTCTTTAAAGGCTGCACGATCACGTAACTTATTAATCCATATGATAGCATTATCATACTGAGCTTCGCCTTGGCGGGCATAAGCCTCCGCAACCATAAGAACATCTTCTGCAGAACGAGCCAATATGGCATCACGAGTACCGAACTGAGAAGCAATGGAGATACGATACCCATCACGATATTTAGATAAAGCTACAGAACGTTTTTGTATGCCATAGTAACCTTCATTTCCGTGTTTGCCGACCCATGCTTGAGGTTCATTGTTGAAATATCGCACAAAAGTATGAGTATTTTGCATAATGCCATCTTTCAATACCCCAGTAGCATCATTTACAACGGGTTCATAACGAGAATCTCCAGCATCATTTACAACATATTTAATAGCCAACTCACCTCCGGTAAAACGTTTAGAACCAGCAACAGTACCCCTTGGCCCTAATTTAGCATTTGCATCTGACCAAGTTGGAGCGCCAGAAGTTGTATTACATCCGTAGCAAGTAATAAATGATTTCCAGAAACGCGAGTCATTAACGCGATCAAAAACATCCATTGTATAATTAGTAGCACGAGCATATGAGAATTCGCGTCCACCGGATATATCTCGTTTAGTTCCGGCTATATCTTGATAAACTGAAGGATAATAAAGGTGCATTTGATTACCATAACGCCCCCAAGTTGTTTGATCATCAGAGAATTGAGCAGCTAAAACAACTTCAGAAACTTTTTCATTAGCGCTATTAGCTTTTTGGTAATCCCACAAATTAACATAATCATCGCACAATGGATGAGCAGCAACTACCTCTGAACCATATTTAATAACAGCGGCTAAATCAGCTGTAGTTGTTGATGCATTCCATGAAGAATACAATTCACTGGCACGAGTCAAATGAGCTTTAGCCAAATAATGAGCTGCTGCCCATTTAGTAATACGACCTGTCTCTGCCGGAGTAGTAGGCAAAAGATCATAAGCTTGCTCCAGATCCGCAATAATCTGAGCAAAACATTCTTCTTCTGAAGCACGCGTATAATAAGTGTCAACACTTGTTGAAGGGGCTAATTTTAAAGGAACTCCACCATATTGAGCCACTAATTGCAAATAGAAATAACCACGCATAAAGTAACCTTCGCCCAAACGAGTATTATAATTAGGATTGGACTGATCATAATAAAGTGGAACATTCTGTATCAATGTATTGGCCGATTCGATAGCGCCATACATGTTATCCCAGAAAGGAGAATTTGCATCTGACTCTGCAGAATTTAGATCAGCACTGTAACAGTTGTAGCTAGGAATAGAATTATTAGCATCAGTGAATTCATCAACACCTAAATTAAATAACTCAATTCCCCAGACATAGTTAAATTTAAATTTCAACTTCTGATAAGCACCAGTCGATAATTCATCAAGACCTTCAGTTGTCTTAAGGCGGTCAGTACTATATTGTGTGGTCAATTTTTCGTCCAAAAAATCACTGCTACAAGACGTAATGGAAGCACCTATTATACCAGCCAGCAACACTACAAATAATATTTTATTTCTTTTCATATTTCTTTTTTGTTTATAAAATTAGAATCCTACATTAACGCCAAAGACAAGGCCTCTTGTAGTAATAGGAGAACCTGTTGTTACAGTATTATTATCATAATTAGAGAGGTCGGCATCCAAGTAATCACACTTCTTGTAAATCATAAACGGATTCATACATTGAGCATAAATTTTCAATGAACCGAGGCCTGTGTTCTTCAATTGTTTCGGAGTAAAGTTATATCCAAAATTAATATTACGCATTTTAATGAAAGAACCATCCTGATAGTTCATAGAGGAGCTATAAGTATCTGCACCCTCACCGTTAGAACCCGGAGAATAGTATTTAGCACCTTCATTTGTTCCGGCAACCCAGTAATCAATCTTACGTTGCATAAAGCGACCATCAAGCGTCAATGCACCACTCTTAAATGTTGAGCCCCAACGAGTGTAGATAAAGAATGATAATTCAAAGTTCTTATAATTAAATGTATTAGTTATACCTCCTGACCAATCAGGACGATCTGTCCCAACAATTTTCTTGTCATTATTGGCATCAATTATTCCATCAGCATTCAAATCTTTCACTTTTATTTGACCGGGTTTACGACCATATTTTGCAGCCTGATCTGCTTCTGATGTTTTCCATATTCCATCATATACATAATCATAGTAAACTCCTATTTCTTTACCAACAAACCATAAATTACTAACATCTTCTGTATTATCATTTGCTAATTCTGTAATTTTACTTTTATCTTTTGACCAAGTTAGATTAGTTATCCAAGTAAAATTTGGAGTCTTAACATTTACTGTATTAATCTGAAAATCAATACCCCAACCTTCTGTTTTCCCAACATTGGCATAAGTAGAAGTATACCCGGTTAATGACGGAATAGACATTGCCATCAACAAATCTTTTGTTTTAGTCTTATAAACATCTAAACTACCGTTAATTCGACCATTAAGAAAACCATAGTCCATACCAACGTTATATTGTGTTGTACTTTCCCAAGTTAAGTTATTGTTAGCCATCTTAGCCGGATCCTTCTGGGAAGGGTCTGATGCAACATAACCTAATGTAGAAGAAGTTGTTCCCCAATTGTAATACAAAGAGGTAAGAGCACCTTTAGTCGCATAAGCAGATATAGCAGAATTACCTGTTGTACCCATACCTAAACGAAGTTTTAATGCACTAAGCCATTTAATATCTTTCATGAATTTCTCCTGATCAATACGCCAGCCTAAAGCTAAAGAAGGAAAACAAGCCCATTTATTACCCTCAGCTAACTGAGAGGCACCATCCCAACGAACAGAAGCAGTCAATAAATATTTCTCCTTATAACTATAATTAGCGCGCATCATATATGATTCCATCTGTTTTTCAGTCAATCCAGTACCAAAGGAACCAAGTTCACCTGCTGAATACAAATTATACCACATTTCAGAAGATGAAGCAACATCTGTAGCTTTCATTTCACCATATTCATAATGATAGTCAGAAGCTGATTGCATTAAAGTAAGGCCGATTTTATGATCATTAGCAATAGTACGATCATAATAAACTAAATTATCTAATGTCCATGCACGCGTCTGATAATTATTATAAGCAGCCGTGTTATTTCCATCACCGTTGATACCCTCAGCGGCATAAAAAATGCCAGTACGGTAATATTTAAATTCAGGACCAAACTGAGTACGGACTTTTAGCCCTTTCAAAGGCTTCCAAATTTCACCAAAATCTAGTTGAGCATAAAAACTGCCGGCAGCACGAAATGTTTGACGATTATTAGTCGTATATTTGAGTTCGTTTATCGGATTAATTATATTAACATCACCAGCTGCAGGATTGCGAATGTAGTCACCATTCTCATCATAAGGAACAGTCCAAGGCAACATTCCTTTTAATGCAGAATACAAATCTCCTGCACCTGTTACTGATCTAGCAAAGCTGTATCCATAGTCCTGATCACCCCAGGAAATATTCATTGAAGTTCCCATTTTGAAGCTTTTAATAGGTGATGCATCAAAACTTGTTTTCGCAGTATAGCGTCTAAATAATTGACCAGGCTGAGTGCCTTCTTGACGTAAATAGCCAAATGAACCATAAGCCTGATATTTCTCAGAACCGCCGGATGCACTGATTGTATGTTCTGTTGAAAGGCCTGTTTGCTTACCATATTTACCCCAGTCATAGTTGCCGACTTTACTACTGTCCCATTCTGTGTTGTTATTAGACCAACCTTTTTCTATATTAGCAAATGAAGCTGAAACGGATCCCCAAGTAGCAAAATCTGCGTCATAAGAAGGAGTTGCTGAAGTATAAGTTCCCATATTATATTTTGCCAAACGAGCATAATCCAACCATTCGCCAGCATTCATATATTTAGTAACATCGTACATCTTTTCTATAGTTACTGAACCTGAGTAATTCAAAGTAACCTTACCTTCTTTTCCGTGTTTAGTTGTTACCAAAATAACACCATTAGCTCCACGTGAACCATAAATGGCAGTAGCTGAAGCATCCTTCAATATATCAATAGACTCAATGTCGCTTGGGTTTATGTTATCAATACCACCACTTTGAAGAACCATACCATCTACTACATACAAAGGATTCTGGTCAGCATTCAATGAACGAACACCACGAACCTTGATACTTCCTGTTTCACCCGGACGTTGGTTAGTCGTAATATCAACACCAGCTGTTTTACCTTGCATAGCCTGCAAAGCGTCTTTAACCGGCATCGCTTTCAGCTCTTTTTGATCTACACGTGACATTGCTCCGGTTACATCACTCTTCTTCTGAACTCCATAGCCAACAACAACTACCTCGTCCAATGCTTCGGCGTCTTCTTTTAATATGATTCTAAAGGTAGCTTTTTCTAAGACGGAAATCATTTGAGTAACATATCCGATATAGCTCACTCTTAACTTTGCATTAGGTGCTACGTCAGCCAATGTAAAATTACCGTCTAAATCAGTAATGGTACCATTAGTTGTACCTTCCACTAAAATATTTGCACCTATAATCGGCTGGCTGCTTTGGTCAACCACAAGACCTTTAATCGATTTATTTTGAGCAGATACTACTGTTGATGCTAAAAGAAATAGCACAACAAATAAAAGCTTCGGGAATAATTCTAAAAGTTTAAATTGCCTTTGTCCCTTTTTGCTGTCTTTCATAAATATTAAGTTTGAGATAATTAATAAAATTAATTTTTAGAACTAAATCTCAAAAAAACAAGTCTTGAGATTTGCTGAAATAAATACATAGATAGATATTTTTAACTGCTCTTATACATTGTCTTATATTATTAGTTTGAAGTCATGTGATATAGTGTTGCAAACATCGCCAAATTATAAATGAAAGTAAATGGAAAAGCGTACATATACATAGATTTTTCTCTCGTTGAACTATCGCTTTTGATTTAATGCTGTACAATATGATTGTATAGCCCTTTAAGACGCAAATCTTTGATGCCTTCGGCCACAAAGGCTGCTATTTGTTTTGCTCCTGTCTCTTTTGTATGGGTGTCATCTTTTGAACCATTTGGCTTTGAGGGGTCTTCACCTGGGACCGTCCACATATATAGTTCTTTTGATTTATCCGGGCCAAGATTTAATATCAAATCCCGAGTTTTTACGTTAATGTCAATCATTGGAACATTATATTCACGAGCCACGGCACGGATGATGCTTGGGTAGTTTTTCAGACGATCATCTACTAAATTACCATGGTCATTGAAAGTACGCATAACAATAGGAGTCAGCAAGAGAATTTTTGCCTTGTGCGCGCGTGTATCATTAATGAAGTGAACTAGGTTGGCTTTGAAATCAGTAGGGGAAGCATGGCGTTCAGGTTTAGTCGAAGTGTCATTATGAGCAAACTGAACGATAACCCAATCATCTTTTTTTAGATCGTTCATAATACCTTCCCATCTTTGCTCATCAATGAATGATTTAGTACTGCGCCCGGCCTTGGCGCGATTAATTACTTCGACCTTATTGTCAAAGAATGATTGAAGCATTTGCCCCCAACCTCTTTGCAGAGTTTTAGTTGTATCATAAGTTTGTGCAGTAGAATCGCCTGCAATAAAAATCCTTATCGGCTTACTTGCCTGACAAGCGCATACCCAGAAAGAAAAAGCCAAAACAAACAAAATATTTTTCATAACACAAATTTTAATGTGAGGCAAAATTAAAATTATAAAGGCCCCAGAGCAATAGACAATTGTGCATTTGAATCAAATTGAATTATTATGTATAATTTTCCATTCCATCTTTTTCTTGTATTGTAGTATCTTTGCCTTAAACAAGAAGGAACGATTAATATTTTAAATTTTAATACGCAAAACTCTTTATTATGAAAAGAATGCTCATTATACCTGTAGCCATTGCAACAGTATGTTCTCTTACTATCAAAGCTCAAGAGCTTCCCACTAAGAAGGAGACATTAAAAACTTTAGTATCGGTAAATAGTTATTTTATTAAGAAACATGAAGATCCCACCTTGCCTTCGAACACTGACCGAGTGCGACCAAGTAATATCTGGACTCGCGGGGTTTATTATGAAGGATTAATGGAACTTTATCGTGTCTATCCACAAGAAAGCTATTATAAATATGCTTTTGACTGGGCTGCTTTTCATGATTGGAAGTTGAGAAATGGGGCAACAACGCGTAATGCGGATGACCAATGTTGCGGACAAACTTATATTGATTTATATAATATCTCCCCTTCATCTCCTGAGATGATTAGAAGTGTAAAGGATTGCATGAATATGCTTGTGAATACACCTCAAGTAAACGACTGGACGTGGATTGACGCTATACAAATGGCTATGCCTGCTTTTGCTAAATTGGGCAAGCTTACCGGCGAGGATAAATATTATAATAAGATGTGGGACATGTATGCTTACATTCGTAACACTCATGGTGGAAATGGTTTATTTAACCAAAAGGAGGGTCTGTGGTGGAGAGATCAGGATTTTGATCCACCTTATAAGGAACCCAATGGAGAGAATTGTTATTGGTCGAGAGGTAATGGATGGGTTTATGCCGCATTGGTTCGTGTTTTAAATGAGATTCCTCAAAAGGAACAACACCGAACGGATTATATCAATGATTTCAAGATGATGAGCCGGGCACTCAAAGAGTGCCAACGTAAAGATGGATTCTGGAATGTAAGCTTGCACGATCCTACAAACTTTGGGGGCAAAGAAACTTCGGGTACTTCTTTGTTTGTTTATGGGATGTGTTGGGGTATACGCAACGGAATACTCGATAGAAAGGAATATTTACCCGTCGCAGTAAAGGCATGGAATGCGATGGTAAAAGAAGCTGTTCATCCGGATGGTTTTTTGGGATATGTACAAGGTACGGGCAAGGAACCTAAAGACGGACAACCGGTGACATATGACAGTGTTCCTAATTTTGAGGACTACGGAGTAGGTTGTTTTTTGCTCGCCGGAGTTGAAATGTATAAATTGAAAGAATAACAATATTGGTCTCAGGTATTAATAGAAAACACGCAGGTAGAAGGATATTTGAAGATGCCATCATAGATAATAGATTAATAGATAAATAGGTATTACTTTGTCATCGCCTTAAATCTTATTTGCCTGCGTGTGTTTTCTACAACAACATCCCCATGTTATATACAAGAACATCCCTATGTTTATATACGTAACATGGGGATGTTCTCTATGCTAAGATTACTTATCAAGCAGAATAAGAACAGAACAAGAATAGGTAAAAACGCATTAAACAGTTGCAAAGTAAAGAACATATAAAAAGAAGAAATAGCCGCAAAGCTTCACCAAACCGAGAATACAACAAAAAAGCAGAGCCCTCCATAGAAAGACTCTGCTTTTTTTATAGTCTAATTGCTCTGAAAAGCAAATTTACTTAATGGTAACCGTGAGCGGATTACGTACTTTTTGGGCGAAAGCAGCTACGTATTTATTCCAATCGGCAGCATCTTTAATGTCTGCTTTGCTCCAAGCGGCACCCCAGTAATAGGTATAGTCCGAGCCCGGTTCGTAGTCACTGATAGCAAGTATATGTCCATCTGCTTTTCTTTCAACTTTTTCTTTATCGGAGAAGAGTACCGTTTTGGCCTCTTTAACAGCAGCAGGGAAGGCAGCTCCTACAAAGATCTTTCCGTTATTGTTATTCGCATTATCAGTAGGATCTACATAGGTGATATAACCATTCTTGGCATCGGTCACTATCTGGCCATTCGGCTCGTGAAGCACAATACCTGTGGCAACAGGAATCACCTCCTTGAGATTTGAATAAGAAACAACGGCCTTATTCATATGCGAACCTACATCGAGAGTAATGATGCGGCTCTCTACAACCGATGGATCTCCTTTTACCGTAAGAGGGTTATAAACCAACTTCACCGTAAAGCGAAGAGGACCGTTATCAAGAATCTCCTGTGTTTTATAGCAATAAGGATAAATAATAGAATCGTTCTGCAACAGAGCGGTTGCGCCGGCACCAAGCGTAGGGCCTACGTTATAGCAATCGAACCCGTTACCGTGGTCAAAATGATAAGAGGTTGCTTTGCGAAGGGCATCTGCCGCTTTGGGATCTACTTTCTTCAAACTATCCATTCTAGCTTCCGTGACAGGATTTAACTCCATAGCATATCGAGCCTCAACAACAGGATCGGTCGTGCAGCATTTTACCCATACATCATATCCGTAAGCTTTCTCTCCGGTGGCTTGCAAAGCCGGGCCGTAAGTGCGGAATGCTATAAGATCATTCTCCCAAGCCACATCGTCCACACGTTCGGGATATTGCTTTCCACATGCCTTCACACCGAATACTTCGGGTGTGCCGGGCTGAATGGCATAAGTAGCCACACCGGAGGCCTTTACATCTGCCTGGAAAATTAGTTTTTCATCAGATGTTATCTGATAAGGAACCTGCTGTCCGTCGACATTCAGAACCACAACCTGCGCCGTGTCCGCCAATTTAAGCTTGTTAGAAACTTCGCTCATCGAGACTTCTACCATCTCGTTGTTACGATCAAAAGAAGTAGGATTGGTCACCGTTACCGTTACGGTTTTGCTTTCGGCACAAGATGCTATCACAAAAGCGACCATTAATAAATAGAAATACTTTTTCATGAAATAGAATACAAATGGTATAACATAAAGGAAAGAAACAAAAAAGGAACTAAAGCTATCAAGAAAAAGCCCTCGACAATTTTAGCTCCTCATAAGAATTCAGGCCTAATTATTTAGGCTGTTTGCCGATATAAGCCAAGATACCTCCATCTACGTAGAGCACATGACCATTAACAAAGTCAGAAGCTTCTGATGCCAGAAACACAGCAGGTCCCATAAGATCTTCAGCAGTTCCCCAACGGGCCGCCGGAGTTTTAGCAATGATGAAAGAGTCAAACGGATGACGTGAGCCGTCAGCTTGCGGTTCTCTCAACGGAGCTGTTTGAGGAGTGGCAATATAACCCGGCCCAATGCCGTTACATTGAATATTAAATTCTCCATATTCTGAAGCTATATTGCGGGTAAGCATCTTCAAGCCACCTTTTGCTGCTGCATAGGCAGAAACCGTTTCGCGGCCAAGTTCGCTCATCATAGAACAAATATTGATAATCTTGCCACGACCTTTTTTAATCATTGAAGGGATAACAGCTTTAGATACGATAAACGGACCATTAAGATCTATATCGATAACCTGACGAAAATCTGCTGCGCTCATCTCAATCATCGGAATGCGTTTGATGATACCGGCATTGTTAACCAAAATATCAATCACCCCTACTTCTTTTTCGATTTGAGCCACCAAAGCATTTACTGCATCTTCGTCGGTTACGTCGCATACATATCCGTGTGCTTTAATGCCTTCGGCAGCATAAGCCGCCAAACCCTTGTCTACAAGTTCTTGCTTAATATCATTGAACACGATAGTAGCACCCGCTTTAGCAAATCCGGTTGCAATAGAAAAACCAATGCCGTAAGAAGCACCCGTAACAAGCGCAACCTTACCTTCTAATGAAAAATTTACCATCTTCTTATATCAATTAAAAAATTACGACCAATATCTTATTTTAAATCAGTAATTAAAGAGAAGTCCTGATCACCATAATCAAGGTTTTCTCCACCCATACCCCAAATAAAGGTATAGTTATGGGTAGCAGCAGCAGAGTGGATAGACCATTCGGGAGAAAGAACAGCCTGATCGCCTTTCATCCATACATGGCGGGTCTCGTCTACTTCGCCCATGAAGTGACATACCGATTGATCTTCGGGAACTTCAAAATAAAAATAAGCCTCCATACGACGAGAATGAACGTGAGCCGGCATAGTATTCCATACGCTTCCCGGAGCTAGTTCCGTCATACCCATCTGCAACTGGCAAGTAGGCAACACCTGATTAACCAACATTTTATTGATATTACGATGATTGGAACCTTCGAGCGAACCCATTTCAGCTACTACAGCATCACTTTTAGTTACTTTTTTATCCGGATAATTTCTGTGAGCAGTAAGCGAGTTGAAATAGAACTTAGCCGGATGCTCTGCATCTTTACTTTCAAAAGTAACTTCTCTATCGCCTGAGCCCAAGTAAAGAGCTTCTTTATAATTAAGTTCAAAAGTAGCATCACCGGCTTTCACAATACCCGGCCCGCCTACATTGAAGATACCCAGTTCACGACGAGTCAGAAAGAAAGGAGCCTTCAACGGATCGATAGCTTCGAGTTTCAACACTTCGATAACCGGCATTGCGCCACCCACAATCATACGATCGTACATGGAATAGACCATATTAACTTCATTGACTGCAAACACTCTTTCTATAAGAAAATCTTTGCGAATTCTCTTGGTGTCATAGCTTTTTGCATCTTGAGGATGCGCAGCATAACGGATTTCATAGTTTGTTTTCATACTACTTCAATATATTAAATGATTCTTCGTTTACGTACACGATACAAAGATAACAAAAGAAATAAGCAAAATACAGCTATGCGCATCATATTGTGGCATATTCCCAAGCAAAATAGACAAGATTTAATTTGTTTAACAAAATATAATACGTATGAGATGAGCGCATTACCTAAAAAGAAAAGAAGGATTAGGGCATATTGAAGTAACAAAAAAGCATTTCATATCTATCTTTTCTTTTCTAAAATGCCCGAATCAGTATCTGAATTATAGAGCTTTTTCTGTGCAACCTTCATCGATTTACCAAAAGTAAAGTTATAAACCACATTAACATAAATCAGATTTGAAAGATCTTTTATCCGAGTATTACTAACCTGCTGCACGATAGACGAAGAATGAGTTTCTGTAGATTCTCTATACTCCTTATAAAAAGGATAACGCCAGCCAAGCGTGGTTGTTAATCCTTTAGCCGGACAATAACTGACTTCGAAAAAAGAAGCCTCCGGTGAAGTTCTCATTAATTGCCCGTCTATTGTTTTCTCCCCCGATTGATAAAACCACTGAGCATTCCATTTAGCATAATGCAATTTTATAGTAGGAATAAGTCTGTAATCAGTATGACTCCAAGAGTCGGTTCCTGAATTTATAGAATTACAAAAGACTTCCGAGTAACAAGACAACGTAAGCCAGTGCCATGGAAAGGGGATCCACTTAACCATTAGCGTTATCTTAGCCATCTGAGAAGATTTTAAATTAGCATAGGTCTGAAGCATATAATCCTTTTCTTCCAGAAAATAAGGAGCAAATGGCAAACGGGCATATTCATATTCAATGTCTGAACCAATTGACCAGGATTTATCGTCGTATCCATAGCTCGCTTGCAGCTTATGAGTTTTGTATGGTCTTAAATCCGGATTACCACTGTAAGCCAAAAACTGATCTACCATAACAGGGTTATAGCTTAGTGCTGAAAGAGTGGGATTTGTTGTCTCAACCTGGTAATTCAAAGCGATGAAAGATTTATCTGTCAAATCATAATTCAAATCAATGCTTGGTTTGAAAAACGTAAAGCTATAGTTTTTATTGAGCGACGGACTAGAAAAGCAACTATAGTTTAAACCTGCGCTAACAGAATAAGAAAATTGACCAAACATTCCTTTCATTGCAGCGTAAGCATACAAGTCATTAGAGTTTGAGTGAAGCTTTTCAGTATTTACCGCTGTTAGCTCTTGTTTAGAAGAAGCTGACATATCACGTAAGCCAACGGTAACTTTTCCCGGCTTTGCTACAAAGCTATAAAGCAATTCTCCAATGATTGAATATTTTTTCCCTTCAACAGAAGTTGCACTGTTAAACAAGGAGGAAATATTTGAATTTTCCTGATAAGTCTGCGTAAATTCAGAATCAAAAAAAGTTCCCGTAGCATTAACTATGAGCTCACGACCTTTTGCTAACGACCTACAGAAATAAAAATCAAACGAGGGTTTAAGGTATTTATCAACCTTTTTACTATGACTCAATAAATTTTCTTCGTAAAGATTCCAAATGGTATTTTGGTTTACATCAGACTTCACATCCCGATATTCCAATCCTGCTATAGCACTAAGTTGATATTTATTTGTTTGCTGATTGACGAAACTAAGCTCCATATTATTGATAAGAACATCTTCTCGAGATTTCAATCCTTGCTTATGCTTAGTATACTCCGTATCCGAAAAAGTGTAATTTAAGTCTTCATCTTCAAAATAATCCCTAAAATCACGATACTTGGTAAGATATTTCACCCCAAATTGGCTATTCCCTAAGTTATACTTACCTCCAACCACATCATTTCCCCAAAGTGCATTGAAAGCATTTTGCAAATTAATACCCACACTCCCTCCTACAGTGTGTCTCTTCGTTATAACATTCACTACTGCGCCCAAACCTAACATAGCAAATCGAGCCGGAGGATTATCATAGAATTCCACACGAATAATTTCGCTTGGAGGCAAAATGGATAAATCAGATTCGGAAGAATTAATGCCGTTGATTAATATCTTCACACTTTTTCCTGTTTTGGTGGAAAGTCTATTATCCATATTTACATTTAGTCGTGGAATAAGATTCATAGCATCAAGAGTACTGCGAGTGGCCTCTAGATCTTTTGCAGGAAAACGATAGATTTTCTTTCCGGCAAACTGTTCTACCGTTTTAGCTGTAATCTCTATTTCATCTAACTGTTTGGAAAGAGCAATTGTGTCTTGCTGGGAAAATCCTTTTAAAGAAGTTAATAGTAGATAGAATACAATAATTACTTTTTTCATGACTTTACTTTTTAAAGCAAAAGTCGCCATTACAACTATTCAACGCCTAAAAACAGCGTAACAAAAGTGCAACAATTATCCTCTACCTACAGCAAGGAACATAACAAACGACAGAGCATTCTTCTGATTATCAAAACGTTAGAAGAATAAATTGAAATACACTTCCGGCAATTTGCTTTTCACACGGCTCTTTCTCATCCGTAACGTGCTTTCAGCGAATGCGGTGCATATAGAAATGGTATGATTAGAAAAACCTAACAAAGTAAAGATGCAGTAAATCTGTTCGTCGGAATTAAGTTGAGGTGCAACACTCTTAAGATCAATCATTACATCGGCAAAAACGGTAAGTAACGAATCCATCAACTGTTTGCGTTCTTTCTGAGACAAGAACTTTGACTCATCTTTTGAATAATGTTCTATTTCAACAAGCTTTTTAAACCAAGTTTCCTTCTTAAATACCGCAATACAGAATTGGAGTTTCTCTTGACGAATGGATACTAAATTATTTTCAGATGCCGCTCGTTCGGCTTCGCTTAAAAAAGTGCGCGAACTTTCTTCCAAAATCTTAATCTTATATTCATTCAACTTCTTTTGCAGAGCAATGTATTTCTCCTTGTTTCTCCTATCATATAAAACAAAACCAAGAATGAGTAAACCTATTAAAAATAGAAAAACGAATTGAGTTCGCTCCCTTGTTATTTTAAGTTCCATGTTTTTCTGTTGCAACCGAGCTTTAGACTCCGTCTTAGCAGCATTCTCTAATTGCTGCCTTTTTATGATATACATCATAGAATCAGCATAATGACTTTGATTAATCAAGTTTACATTTGCACTACGATTATAATTCAAGATACTTTCCATTTGGGAAACAATATATTTATAACCAAAATCTTGAATGTGCCCCATTCTATTGATAGTCCTTAATTCTTCTTCCGCTGCTTCCAGATCGCCTTTATAAATATAAATATAAGCTTTAATAACAGGTATCATCTTATGATTGTAAGCTGGAAACAATTTATGAATCCGTTGTATACAAGCTATTGCATCATCCAACTTCCCATTGCTAAGTAAAACCTGAGCATAATTCTTTAAATAATGACAGGCTGTTTGAACATCGTTATTCCGCAATGCCTTTTCAATGCTGCGATTCAAATAAAAATAAGAGGAATCATTATCTTGTATAATGCCTAAAGCTCGCACAATACCTTGTGTATAATCATTCGATGATCCTTTAGTATACTGGGCATTTTCATTTAAACTACAGAGTAGCTGATCAGGGTAGATTTGAGGACATTCTTCATAGTAGTACTGAATCTTACTATCATAAAAGCCTCCTATAGCAGTAGTATCATTGTTGTTTTTTGCTAAAATCAATCCATCATTCAACATTTTAATAGCTAAAGGAAAGTTTTTTTGCTCTACGTAATAACGCGAAGCAAAATGATATGACTCATAAACTTCCTGAGTATTAGCATGTTGTTTGAAGTAAGCTAATGAAAATAAGATTATTGAATCTTCACACAAAGACTGGTTCTTTATTTGATGGGCAGCACAAAGATATAAGCCATAGTTTGCTTTTTGAGAATTACTCAGCCCATCAATGTCCAATTGTTTCAATAGAGTGAGAGTGCTATCAGAATCCTTTCCCAACAAGTTTTCTGCTTGCCGGAGCTTTTCATCTGCATTATGACCGCATTCAGCCAAGAACAATGTAGCTAAAGCAAAAAATATGTAATGGTAATTTTTTATAGAATAATTATTATTTGCCGTATATATTAAATCTATTGCAAAGATAGTGGGAATTATTAAAAAACAAAACCCTCGAAAACGTTCCGTTTTCAAGGGTTTATAAAATCTGTTGTCCTACGAAGATTCGAACTTCGACAAACAGTACCAAAAACTGTTGTGCTACCATTACACCATAGGACAAACTAAAAGGCTTTCTTTCAAAAGCGATGCAAAGATAGTGGTATAAGGCTATATATGCAAATATTTAGATCTCTTTTTTATTTAGCGATAATCAAGAAATAGTTTTTCTTGCCTCTTTGCACGAGCAGATATTTGCCATCAAGCAAATCGGAAGCAGTCACAATTTGGTCGAAAGTAGCCAGCTTTTCTTTATTTAAAGAAACACCGCCTCCCTGAGCAAGTTTTCTCATCTCTCCTTTTGAAGCAAATACAGCAGCATGGTCCACAAACAAATCGACTGCTTTTACCCCTTCAGACAAAACTTCTTTGGAAACTTCGAATTGAGGAACTCCTTCGAAAACCGCAAGCAGCGTGTCTTCATCGAGCTTTTTCAAAGCAGCCGAAGTGGCATTGCCAAAAAGAATATCAGAAGCCTCCACGGCAGCGTTATAATCTTCCTCCGAATGAACCATGATGGTAACTTCCTTAGCCAGGCGCTTTTGGAGTATACGCAAGTGAGGTGCTTCGGTATGCTCGGCAGTAAGCTGCTCTATTTCTTCTTTCGTTAAAGAAGTAAATATCTTAATGTATCGGGCTGCATCATCATCACTCACATTCAACCAAAACTGGAAGAATTTATAGGGAGAAGTATATTTGGCATCGAGCCACACATTGCCCGATTCTGTTTTTCCGAATTTACCGCCATCGGCTTTTGTAATAAGGGGACAGGTCAATGCAAAAGCTTCACCGCCATTGGTGCGACGAATCAGTTCAGTGCCGGTAGTAATGTTTCCCCATTGATCAGAACCTCCCATTTGTAGCTTGCATCCTTTGTTTTCATACAAATGAAGAAAATCATAGCCTTGCAACAATTGGTAAGTGAACTCGGTAAACGACAAACCATCTCTTGACTCTCCATTCAGTCTCTTCTTCACAGAATCTTTAGACATCATGTAGTTCACGGTGATGTGTTTACCTACTTCGCGTGCAAAATCGAGAAAAGAGAAATTCTTCATCCAATCGTAGTTGTTTACCAACTCAGCCTTATTAGAAGCATTCGATTCGAAATCAAGGAATTTAGCCAGCTGCTTTTTAATGCAGGCCTGATTATGGCTCAACGTTTCTTCATCCAAAAGATTTCTTTCGGCCGATTTGCCGGAAGGATCACCTATCATACCCGTTGCACCGCCGATAAGAGCCAACGGCTTGTGTCCGCAACGCTGGAAGTGTCGTAACATCATCACGCCGCATAAATGTCCAATGTGTAACGAATCGGCTGTGGGATCAATACCCAGATAGGCGGTAACCTGTTCCTTGGCCAATAGCTCTTCCGTGCCGGGCATCATATCGTGCACCATTCCACGCCATTTTAATTCTTCTACAAAATTCATCGAATGATAGTATATTTAAATGATTATGCGGGCAAAAGTACTACTCTTTATTTGAACAAACAACTCTTACTCTCTAAAAAGGTGCAAGCCATAGGTCAAAAGCGCTGATTAACCTTTCAGAAAGACATTGCCTATATTTTGTTTGAGTTGCCCGGTGAGCAATTCGAGAGGAATGGAAAGGACAGTGGCTGCCCGTTGATAAAGAAGATGAATATCAATTGTACTCTCGTCGGTTTCAAGAAAAAGCCTGTCGGCAGGAGCAGCACAAAGTGCTTCTTCCTGATACCTTTCGCCAAAGGAAAGATACAAACCGTGCCGGACATATTGCAACGCCTGTTCTTTCTTGCCCCGAAACCCATGAATAATCCAGGGATTATGGGGTTGAAATTTCTTCTTTAGCTCAATAATTTCATTAGCAGCACGAACACAGTGAATAACCAAAGGCTTTCCTACTGCATCAGCAAACTCTATCTGACGTTCAAAAGTATCCATCTGCAATGAAAAAGGCACATCAATCATCCTGTCGAGCCCTGCCTCGCCAATAGCAAGCACCCTCGAGTCTGCGGCAGCAAGTACCAGCCAATTCCACTTATCCTGAATAGCATCAGCAGTAAGTTCCCATGGATGAATGCCTACGGAACAATAAGCAAAAGGTTGCCTCCAAAGCATTTCGGAAGTACAGTTGAAAATAGCTTGTTCCGGATGCAACGGCAAATGATGTGTGTGTATATCTAACAGCTCCATAATCGTTCAAGGCACAGGATCGTAACCTGAACCACCCCACGGATGACAACGGAGGATTCTTCTGACAGCCAGATAAAGTCCATAAAAAGGTCCATGCTTTTTTATTGCCTCAATAGCGTACTGAGAACAGGTAGGTGTAAAACGACACGAAGGAGAAGTCATGGGGGAGATACATAACCGATAAAAATAAATAGGAAGAAGCAATATATAAGAAAGAATCTTTTTCATGCTAATTTTTCGGCGATACGGCCAAGCAACAGGTTTAATTTTTCTTCTATTTCGGCGGATGACACCAACTCAGTTGATGAATAGATAACACCAATCACCAGGTTTTGTTCCTTTGTACCCTGTAATTCCAGCAAAGTATGTTTATTCTTTCGATAAGCTTCCCGTATCTGTCGCTTCACCCGGTTGCGATCAACGGCACGCTTAAAACGTTTTTTAGAAACACTGATTAAGATAGAGACATCAGCAGCTTCCTCTCTTTTTTCTATTTGGATAAACACTACACGCAACGGAAAGACGGAAAATGACTTTGCTCCTCCTGCAAACATTTTCTCGATCGATATTTTACTGCTTAGCCGTTCCGATTTACATAGCGTGTTTATACCCATAAAATAATGATTAACGGCCAACGATAACAGTCAGAGGTAAGCATAAAGATGTTTTATACCAGCCTCTGGCAGCCAATCGCCAGCCGTTGTTTTGTTACTTACCCTTATTCGTTTCCCTAATAAAAATTTCAAGGGCAGCAGTCATAGAAGGAGCCTGTACACTAGGGGCTTCCATATCTAAACGGAATCCGGCATCACGAACAGCCTGCGCTGTGGTAGATCCGAAACTACCTATTTTAACCTCTTTTTGCTCAAAGTCAGGAAAATTCTTCTTTAACGAAGAAACACCGGAAGGGCTGAAAAACAACAACATGTCATAATCGAACTCCTCTCCTTCGAGAAAGTCGTTGCTGACCGTGCGATACATCACCGCCTCCGTATGATTAATTTTATGCTTATCCAACAAATTCTTTATCTCATCCGTATGCACATCGGACATTGGAACAAAATATTTTTCAGAATTATGTTTCACGATAGCAGGAATCAAATCTTCAATTTTTCCCGTATTACCAAAGAAAATTTTTCTTTTACGGTATTGTATGTATTTCTGGATATAAAGGGCAACAGCCTCTGTCACACAAAAATATTTCATTGTCTCGGGAATAGTAATACGCATTTCTGTGCACAAAAGAAAGAAATGATCTATTGCATGGCGGGAAGTAAAGAGAACAGCCGTATGATCTAAGATTGACACTTTTTGCTGTCTAAACTCTTTTGCTGAAAGACTCTCCACTTTGATAAACGGTCGGAAATCAATCTTTACCCCATATCTCTCAGCAATGTCGTAATAGGGAGATTTCTCTGAAGCAGGTTTCGGCTGCGACACAAGTACTTTCTTTATTTTCAACGTCCTAAAATTTTATTAGCAATAAATTATTAATTTGAACCAACGCTTGATAAACTATAAGGCTGGGGAGAATTTCAAGCGCACAAAAGTACAAAATTAAAAGGAGAAGACCATAAACATTATTAAAAAAAAGCTTTAACCACTTATATAATACCAATATTTTTGCTGAAATGATTAAGCCTAATCCAAGTGGAATAAAAAAAGCAAGTTTTAAATCAAAATAGATAAGAAATAAAGCAAAGAAAAAAAGAGCAAAACCCACATAATAAATTATTGTAAAATAGGAATTTATCCATAAAGCTGTCTTATCTTTATCAAAGAAAACCCATCCCACGAATGAATAAAACAACCACTTAACCAACACGTAAAGCAGGCAAACGGCTACATATACAACAAGCAAAGAATGAGGAGAAAATTGCTGAATCAAAGCCGGACGCACAGTACTAAAATAGTCAAAGAAACAAAGTCCGGAAAAAACACAAGTCTGCAAAACAAGCAAGAGCAAATGCCGTACATCGGCCACAGTAGAGGCCGCAAAAATACTTGTACGCTGGCGGTGAAGAAAAAAGTCTTTAAACTGCTGCGCAAGGATTTTCTTGCTTTGACCAAGTATATAGGCTGAAACAAAAAAGAAGATAAGAAAAAGGGCAGCGATAGCATCGTCTGCTCTTGGAGTATAAGGAATAGGCACACCTTCAAAACCGGAAGCAAATTCTCGCTCTGAGTGATAAACAGTCAGCTGGGCAGAATCGGCACTAGCAAACTGTTCTTTATAAAAGAGCGCTACTGTATCGGTTTGTAGGGTGTCTCTATCATTCATATCGCAGCAAATTTCCTAACAGAAACATCCCAGACAGGTACGTTATAAATAAGCTCCAACGCTTTTTCAGGAGTAGTAGCCACGCTCCAGATATCACTATGCTGAGAACGCATAAAATTCTCTTCTATGGCTTTATCGAGCATCTCGAGAAGCGGGTCAAAGAAGCCATTCACATTCAAGATCACAATCGGATTCAAGTATAACCCCAACTGTTTCCAGGTGATAATTTCAAGTAATTCCTCCAACGTGCCACAACCACCCGGCAGAGCAATGACAGCGTCGCTAAGGTCGGCCATCAACTGTTTGCGTTCGTGCATACTTTTCACCGTAACAAGTTCCGTCAGCCCTGTATGGTGCCAACCCTGCTCCACCATGAATGCAGGAATAACACCTGTGACTTTTCCCCCACCCGACAGCACGGCATCGGCCACAGAACGCATCAGTCCAATGCTCCCCGCACCATTTATCAAACGAATCTGATTCTCGGCCAATAAGCGCCCCAATCTGTCGGCCGCCTCAAAATAGACAGGATCAATTTTTGTGCTTGACGCACTATATACGCATACAGAGGTTATTTTATTCATCTTATTATGCACGTTTACGTTTTCACGCTACAAAAGTACAGAAACTTTATGTATTTACACAAACAAAACGACGGAAGGTCGCCCTTGCCGTTGCATAAAACAACAGACAAAAACAACCTTCCTATAAATAAATAGCTGTAAAGCTATGCTGATTACAAACCAAATGCAGCTTTCACCTTATCCAGATAGTCGAGCTTTTCCCAGGTAAACAATTCCACTTCCATCACCTTATCGGATAAGTAACGTGAATGAAAACATTTGGTTACCACCTGAGGTTCGCGCCCCATGTGCCCATAGGCTGCTGTTTCGCTATAGATGGGGAAACGCAACTTCAACCGGTCTTCAATAGCTTTAGGCCGAAGATCAAACAATTGATCTATCTTCTTAGCTATTTCACCGTCAGTCAGGCTAACCCGGCTACGCCCGTATGTATTAACATAAATATTAATCGGCTTAGCAACACCGATAGCATAAGAAACCTGTACCAATATTTCATCGGCCACACCGGCTGCCACCAGATTCTTAGCAATATGACGTGCAGCATAAGCGGCACTACGATCGACCTTGCTCGGATCTTTGCCCGAAAAAGCTCCGCCACCATGAGCTCCCTTACCACCATAAGTATCGACAATAATTTTGCGGCCGGTCAGTCCGGTATCGCCGTGAGGCCCACCAATCACAAATTTGCCGGTAGGATTAACGTGATAAGTAATGTCTCCATCAAACAGAGCCAATATATCGGCATGGCTAATGGAAGCAATAACACGAGGCATCAATATTTCAATGACATCTTTGCGTATTATGGCAAGCATCTCTTCATCCGCTTTTAATTGCGCTTCCGTCGAATCATCGGCAGGTTGGATAAAATCGTCGTGCTGAGTAGAGACAACAATCGTATCAATACGCACAGGCGTACCATTATCATTATACTCTATGGTGACCTGGCTCTTGGCATCCGGACGAAGATAAGTCATAACCTTTTCTTCTCTGCGAATATCGGCCAAAACCTGTAATATCTTGTGCGCCAGATCAAGCGACAACGGCATGTAATTTTCAGTTTCATTCGTAGCATAACCGAACATCATTCCCTGGTCGCCGGCACCCTGATTCATCGGGTCCACCCGTTCTACGCCACGATTAATATCAGCGCTCTGCTCATGAATAGCAGAAAACACACCACATGAGTTTCCTTCAAACATATATTCTCCTTTGGTATAGCCAATGCGTTTGATCACATTTCGGGCAACCTCCTGAAGATCTACATATGCTTCAGATTTCACCTCTCCCGCAAGCACTACCTGTCCGGTAGTAACTAAGGTTTCGCAAGCTACTTTAGAGCTGGGGTCGTAAGCCAACAGTTCATCAAGTATAGCGTCCGATATTTGATCGGCCACTTTGTCGGGGTGCCCTTCAGACACCGATTCGGATGTGAATAAATATCCCATAACAATAGATTATGAATTATGAACTATAAAAGTTGAATGCAGGGCAAAGAGAGTAGAAATGCGCAGACAGAAGAGAATCATCTTTTAGCATTTTTTTCTGTGGTTGCAAGCTACTCAAATCTTTCCACATTCATTTCGGGGTCAAAGATAGGGATTCTTGAGAAAATAAAGAACTTTATTGTGCTATAATAATTTAAATCAAAGAAACGAAGAGCTGTTTATTGCTAAAACAGCGCCTGCCTTAAAGTTTTGCCACTTTACAGCACAATCGCTTTTTCACCACTCTGGAGAAGCTGAAACAGGCTTTTCATTGATTTATGCCAAACAGGATGCATCACATCCGAAGCTATTTCGGCTAACGGTTCCATCACAAAAAGGCGTTGCGCCATCAGCGGATGAGGGAGGATCAGTTCCTCTGTATTCAATATCAAATTATCGTATAAAAGCAGATCGATGTCAATGATACGATCACCATAAGTGCCGTTAGCTGACTTATGTGTACGCCCCATCTCCCTTTCGATTTGCTGGGTTTCTCGCAAAACGACCATTGGAAGAGAAAGAGTTTCGACGCAGACAGCCGCATTCAGGAAACTGTTTGTAGAGTCGAATCCCCAGGGAGCAGTCACATAAAAAGCAGATAAGGAACTAATTTTCCCTACCTGCTCTTCTATTTTTTGTACGGCAAAGTGAAGATTTTGTTCTTTGTTACCTAAATTGGTACCTAAACCCAAATATACCTTCGCCATTGCCTGCGTCTCTTATTTGTCTAAAATCAAGATAGCATCGCCATATGTTCCAAAACGATAACCTTCCTTCAAAGCAACCTGATAAGCATCCATAACTTGGTCATAGCCTCCAAAGGCAGCAGTTACCATAAGCAGGGTAGAAAACGGCATGTGAAAATTAGAGATCATGCTATTGGCTACGGTAAATTCATACGGTGGGAAAATGAATTTATTGGTCCAGCCTTCGAATTCCTTGAGATGCCCGTCGGTGCTCACAGCACTCTCTATGGCACGCATCACCGTAGTGCCCACCGCACAAATGTTTCGCCCAAGGTCTTTGCCGCGATTAACGATGTTAATAGCTTCTTCCGTAACAAACATTTGTTCGGAATCCATTTTATGCTTAGTCAAATCTTCTACGTCAATATCACGAAAGTTCCCCAACCCGGCATGCATCGTGATAAAAGCAAAATTAATACCTTTAATTTCAAGACGTTTCATCAGCTCGCGACTGAAGTGCAAATTAGCCGTAGGTGCCGTTACCGCCCCTTCGACTTTTGCAAAAATAGATTGAAAACGTTCGGCATCTTCAGGTTCAACAGGGCGTTTGATGATGCTATGAGGCAACGGGGTTTCCCCCAAATCATATAGTGCTTTCTTAAACTCTTCATGAGGTCCGTCGTAAAGAAAACGAAGCGTACGCCCGCGCGAAGTGGTATTATCTATCACCTCGGCAACCATAGAATCATCTTCGCCAAAATAGAGCTTGTTTCCTATACGGATTTTACGGGCCGGATCGACCAAGACATCCCACAAACGAAGTTCTTCATTCAACTCACGTAACAGAAACACCTCTATGCGTGCCCCCGTCTTTTCTTTATTGCCATACAGACGAGCAGGAAATACTTTGGTATCATTAAAGATAAACACATCTTTATCATCAAAATAACCTAAGATATCTTTAAATACCTTATGCTCTATCTCACCAGTGCTTTTATGAAGCACCATCAGGCGCGACTCATCACGATACTTTGCCGGATGCAAAGCAATCTTTTCCTCAGGTAGCTTAAATTTAAATTGCGACAGTTTCATTTCTACTCTCTTTATACATTTTTATTATCTTCCTCAATACTCTGCTGATTTAACCACTCGACAAAATTGCCGGGATCCATACAGTGAGACAGCATCACCTCACCCACTCGCGTGCGTATCAGCCCCGTTAAATGAGCACCACTGTTCAATGCTTCTCCAATATCCCGGGCCAAGGCCCTAATATACGTACCTTTGCTGCAAACCACGCGGATTTTAATTTCCGGCAAACTGCATGCAAGCAATTCTATATCATCTATAACAAGTGTCTTCGGTTTCAGTTCTACTTCTTTGCCTTTTCGTGCAAGATCATACGCGCGGGCACCATCTACCTTGCAGGCTGAAAAAGCCGGAGGCACCTGTTGAATCTCCCCGATAAACCGATGCAATACCTCTTTCACCATCTCCGGAGTAATATGCTCCGTCGGATAAGTGGCATCAACTTCCTTTTCAAGATCGAATGAAGCAGTGGTTGCACCCAACTGAATGGTGGCTATATACTCTTTTGTATGATACTGAAACTCCTCTATTCTCTTCGTGGCCTTACCGGTACAGATAATCATCACTCCTGTTGCCAGAGGATCTAATGTGCCGGCATGCCCCACCTTTAGCTTCTTTGTTTTTAATTTATGCACGAGGCTGGAACGCACCTGAGAAACCAAATTAAAAGAGGTCCACCGAAGCGGTTTATTAAAATAGAGTACTTCTCCTTCTTTAAAGTTCATCAAACAACATCTAAATTATAACCTAACATCAACATCACAAGAATAGCTCCTCCTACAATAATACGGTAATAACCAAATGCTTTAAATCCGTATTTTGTGACAAAGCTGATAAAAAACTTAATGGCCAACAGAGCGACAACAAACGCAACGACATTGCCAATGATAAGCGTAGCCAGATTGTCCATTAAAACTTGCGTTCCACCATCAAGGAACAGTTTAAGCACTTTGTAGGCAGTAGCGGCGAACATTGTCGGAACAGCCAGAAAAAAGGAAAACTCGGCAGCATTCTTTCGAGTCATTTTCTGTGCCATGCCCCCTACGATCGTTGCCATGGAACGAGAAACGCCCGGTATCATAGCAATGCACTGAAAAAGCCCTATATTGAATGCTTTCTTTTCCGTCAGTTCCACGCCCTCATCTCCTTTCGAGAATATTTTATCGCAAAAAAGCATAAAGATGCCACCCACCACAAGCATTGCCGCCACAACCGTTACGTCCTCCAGCAATTGATCAATCTTATCGCTAAAGAGCAATCCGAAAAAGGCCGCAGGCAAAAAGGCAACAAGCAATTTCCAATAAAAATCAAACTTGTACAGAAATCGCTTGCCATAAACTTTGTATCTGTTCAAAGGCCTCTTTCCTGCCACTTCTCCCCGATCGAAAATGCGACATTCGTTCAGCTTAAAGAAGCGCTTCCAATAGAGGCACACAACAGATAAGATTGCACCAAACTGGATAATGACGGTAAACGCTTTCACAAATTCCGTGCTCTGAATGCCAAGCATGCTCTGAACGATAATCATGTGCCCCGTCGAAGAAACCGGCAAAAATTCCGTCAGCCCCTCTACAATAGCAATGATAATGGTTTGCAATATTGTTAACTCTCCCATCGCCTATTCCTTGGTTTTGGGCCTGCGCAACACAGCATAAATCATAAAGACAAAGCCCGACAAACAAACGATCGGTGCGACTCTTATTCTGCGAACGCTGAAGATATCAGGTTGAAAGACTGTCTCTGTTGAAGGGGAGCCGGACATTAACACAAAACCCAAAATGACAACCGCCATGCCGATAGCCAACAAAATAAAGTTGGTTTTATCGAAAGCAAATTTCTGTTTATCCATCATTCTTATTATATGATTTTTTTATTCCAAATTCAGATTAATCACCCTGCTATACTACTATATATAGTATAAAGAACTCGCCTTCATACGCAGATATTTATTGATAGAGAGATAGGCGCACAAGAAGGTGATAATAACACCGAAAGTAAAAACGGAGAGCGATACCAATAGCATTACATTCGGTGTAATGACACGGATAAGCCCCGGCTCGTAAGAGACAAGAGAATAGGCCGTGCCCATCAATATAGCATCGGCTATAGCAGCAGCGAGCACACCGCTCCAGATGTTTCGAAGCAGGAACGGCCTTCGGATAAAGGCCCAGCTTGCCCCCACCAGTTTCATGGTGTGAATTAAAAAGCGTTTAGAGTAAATAGCCAGACGGATAGTATTATTAATCAAGGCAAATGAAATGAATGTCAAAACCAAAGCCAATGCCAGCAAAACCAGACTTATCGTGCGTATATTCTCATTTACCGCATCTATCAACTCTCTCTGATACAGAATATCCTGTATATTCGTGTTCTTCTTTATTCTCTTTTCTATTTTAGCAATACTATCGGAATTGGCATAGTCAGAGTGCAGTTTAATCTCTATAGAAGCAGTGAAAGGGTTATAACCCAAGAACTCTTCCGGATTAGTGCCCATTGCCTCCGATTGCTCCTTTAGAGCCTGCTTCTTAGATATATAGACAGATTCTTTCACAAAAGGTTCCTTATTCAATTCTTTCTGCATCTTTATAATATCAGATTCTTTCATGTCATCACTGACCAGCACCGAAAAATTAATGTTCTCGCGCACATAAACGGAAAGATTATTCGCTGCCAATACGAAAAACACAACCAACCCGAGCAACAGCAACACAAGCATGGTGCTGATACTTGAAGTAATAAATTGCATATCAAAATAAGAAGCTGAATTATTTCTGCTTTTACTTTTCATTCTTTCTTTTTTCTGAATACATAAATCATCGAACTACTTCTCTCTTTTTTTGCCTGGGTATTAAACCAGGCCACGGTTCCGGCAATCATTCCTCTGATAAAAGAGAAAGAATTTCCAAGATACTTTTCACTTAACATCGACACATAAAAGGCATCGAAAGGCATCGGATGCCGTGCAGCAAGAATGAAGCCGTTTTTAGCCCCCCACTGTTGCATGGTTGCAGGCGTAAAATGCCACAAGTGCCTGGGCACATCATAGGCTGCCCAGTGCTCGCCATATCTTTCGGCATCATAAGAAGCACAATTAGGCACCGCAATAATGAGCACACCTTTTTCCGTTAAGAGTTCGGAAAACCGCTCCCACGTTTCATTCAGGTGCTCTAAATGTTCCATCACATGCCAAAGAGTGATTACGTCGAACGTTCCGGCACCAAAAGTGCTTAATGCATCTTCGCTCTTCACCTTCAAGGCAAAATGCTCTTGCGCAAAAGCGCGTGCAGCGGCATTCTTCTCAATGGCTTCCACTTCCCAGCCACGCATTTGCATCGCATTTGCAAAATAGCCGGTTCCTGTGCCTATATCTAATATTTTACCCACACGCAGGTGGGCTTCCCGACTCACCAACCGGGCTTTTTTAGCCAACATATACCTGCGTACGAGATGATAAATAAAGTTCATTGCTCCCTTCTTCGTATCGGAATGGGAGATGTAATCGGGCGTTTCATAATACTTGCCTATTTCTGCTTCCACAGGAAATCCGCGGGTAAACGTGAAACTACAATCGTCACATCTGAACAACTCAAATGGTTCTCCGGAAGCGTAAAAATCGCGACAAGTAAGAAAAGGCCTTAAATGCGTACTACCACAGAGCGGACAAGCATCTATAATGAGTTTATTCATTGGTTCTATAACAAATTTAAAAGCAACCTGCAGCAGCAGACCGCAATATGCCCGAATTTGGTGCAAATAAACAAATAAAAAGCGACGTAAAGGGTACTTGTTAAGGTCTTTTAATAATAGAACAAGCCAATAGTTAATAAAATAGCTATATATTTGTTTCCGAACATCACCTAATAATTACATCATCATGGATAAACGATTGACAAGATCAAGCAACAAAAAAATAGCCGGCGTATGTGGCGGGCTGGCTGAGTATTTCGGATTTGACTATACCGTTACCCGATTAGTCTATGCTTTATTGACCTTTTTCACCGCATTTGCAGGAGTACTTATTTACATTATCCTGTGGATGGTTATGCCCGAAAGCTATCAACGATAAACGAAAATGCCGAAGCTCTTTTCTATTGTGCTTCGGCATTTCTGTTTAAGGATAAACTTAATCGACCACTTCCCCTTTTAGTGTAGCCGAACTGGCTTCGGTTATCTTTACGTTCACAAAATCACCGATTTTGTGTGCCGCTTTATTGAACACAACAACTTTATTTTGTTCCGTCCGGCCAAATAATTGTTCGCGCGAACGTTTAGAGACACCCTCTACAAGCACCTCGTAGGTTTTGCCGATGCAACGGTTATTTGAGCGGGCAGACAAGCGGCTTTGCAAGGCGATAATCTCGCTCAAACGAGCCACTTTTACTTCTTCAGGCACATCATCGGTCAAGTGTTTGGAGGCATACGTGCCCGGACGTTCGGAATATTTAAACATAAATGCAGCATCGTAGCCGCACTCTTCCATCAATGAGAGAGAGAACTGATGATCTTCGTCCGTTTCGGAATGGAAGCCGGAAAAGAGGTCGGTACTCAATCCGCAATCGGGCACTATTCTTTTAATGGCAGCCACCCGCTCCAAATACCATTCGCGGGTATACTTTCTATTCATTAGCTTTAAGATGCGCGAACTGCCACTCTGAACGGGCAGGTGTACATGCTTGCACACATTCGGTACATCGGCTATGACTTGCAGCGTTTCATCGCTCATATCCTTGGGATGCGAAGTGGTAAAGCGGATGCGCACACCCGGTGCACTTTCGGCCACGGTGCGAAGCAGCATGGGGAAAGTAATGGCTTCGCCTTCTTTTTCGAACTTGTAAGAATTTACGTTCTGTCCGAGAAGTGTTATTTCTTTATAGCCTTTGGCAACCAGATCGCTTACCTCATTAAGGATGCTTTCCACATCCCGGCTACGCTCACGCCCACGCGTGTAGGGCACGATGCAATACGTGCAGAAGTTGTTGCATCCGCGCATGATGGAAACAAAACCCGAAATGTGATTACCGCAAATGCGCGAAGGGATCACATCCCGATAAGTCTCCGTTGTAGAGAGCTCTACGTTAATGGCCTTTTCGCCTGCCTCTACAGCCGCAACCAAATCGGGCAAGGTAAGATAAGCATCCGGCCCAACCACCAGGTCGACATGGTGTTGCTCTATCAAATCATCCTTCACACGTTCGGCCATGCAACCAAGCACACCCACGATGAGGTGTTTCTTCTTCTTTTTCAAAGAATAAAAATGCTCCAGGCGGTTCAGAATCTTTTGCTCCGCATTGTCTCTGATAGAGCAGGTATTCATAAACACGGCATCCGCCTCATCCAGCGTTTCGGCTAAAGAATAGCCCGCCATCTGCATCACAGAGGCAATCACTTCACTGTCCGCCACATTCATCTGGCAGCCATAGGTCTCAATAAACAACTTCTTGTTGTCATCAGCAGTTGCAGATTTAAAGTCTGCTCCCGTTAATTCATTCATATTTTTTCCGTTTAATAAATTTAGTGACTGCAAAGATACGGCTTCGCATTCAATATATCAGAAGCTAAAGCCTAAATATATCCAATAACATAAAATAGAAGTAACAAGAAGAGACCAAAAAAAACAAAATAAGACAAATGGCAGTACCCTTGAAACGCCTTGTGGCAGGGCTTAAAAACCTAGAAAACCTAGCACCCATATAGTAGAGAAGAGAAGAGAAGAGTAAAGAAGAGTAAAGTAGAGAAGAGTAAAGTAGAGAAGAGTAAAGTAGAGATAGAAGAAAAAGAAAGAAGAAACGACTTCGTCGTATAGAAAGAAAAATATCACCGGCGACAACAGGCGCATTGCATTTTCAAAAGAATCGTAACCGAAGAAAATAGCGGTTGCACCAAAACTCGGAGACGGTTGCACTTGCCCCAAGAGACGGTTGCACTTGCACCGGATGCAACCGTCTCTTGGGGAAAATACAACCGTCTCTCTCACTCTCCGTCCCTACCCATGCACTCCGCATGTCCCTTTCTGCCGATTAGCCGCAAAAAGCCCGGAAATAAAAAAACAAAGAGCGGTGTCTGATATTACAGATTATAATTAATGTTAACCTAAATGTTTCTTTTTAATATTTTGCTTGCATTATTTAGTTCAAATTCACATATTTGTGAGATGAAAGAAACATTAGATTTTTTCATAGTTAAGGTTTAGGTTAAAAAAACTAAGGGGAGCTGTGAAGCTGCCCTTTTTTCATGTTAAAAGATTGGCTACAATCAGATTAAATGCCTACCTTTGGCCCGTAATTATAAAACAAGATGAAAGATCTCCTGCAATTTCTACTAATCGTAGGCATTATCGGTGTCGCAATAATCAGGCAAATCAGCAAAAACAAACCCGAAAAAGCTGACGCAACTCCTCGTACGCCGTCTCCCAAAGGAGAAGATGACGAAAGCCCTTCTCTCCCCGGAGGGTGGGAACAGTGGTTCCCCACCGAGCAGAAAAGCGCAATGCCTCCTGTTGCACACGAAGTAATTGCTCCTGCTGCTACAACCGTTCAACAAAGGAAAAAAGAGCTTAGCAAAAAGAATGCTCCTCTTCCGCCTACCAAAAAAAACAACCAAAAACAGGATTCACCTCCGCAAACCAACAACAACGAACAAGATTTCGGCATTCATTCGGCAGAAGATGCCCGCCGCGCCATTATTTGGTCGGAAATACTCCAGAGGAAGTATTAATTACTAATTCAAACTTAAGAAAATATACTATTATCTATGTCATTCAATTTTATTACTGCAGCAGAAGCTGCAAGCCTTGTTAAGCATGGCTACAATATCGGGCTGAGCGGCTTTACTCCCGCAGGAACAGCCAAAGCCGTTACGGCTGAACTAGCAAAAATAGCAGAACAAGAACACGCCAAAGGCAATCCTTTTCAGGTTGGTATCTTTACCGGAGCTTCGACCGGAGATTCGTGCGACGGTATCCTGGCTCGCGCCAAAGCTATTCGCTACCGTGCACCGTACACTACAAATAAGGACTTTCGTACCGCAGTAAACAACGGAGAGATTGCCTACAACGACATCCACCTCTCACAAATGGCGCAAGAGGTTAGATACGGATTTATGGGCAAAGTAAACCTAGCCATTATCGAAGCTTGCGAAGTAACCGCCGACGGAAAGATTTACCTGACCGCTGCCGGAGGTATTGCACCTACCGTTTGCCACCTGGCAGACAAAATCATTGTTGAGCTAAACAGTGCGCACAGCAAGAACATGATGGGAATGCACGATGTATACGAACCGCTTGACCCGCCTTACCGTCGCGAAATTCCGATCTACAAACCGAGTGACAGAATCGGACTGCCTTATATTCAGGTTGATCCAAAGAAAATTGTCGGCGTAGTCGAAGTAAACAAACCCGATGAAGCCCGTTCATTTGCCGCTGCCGATCCGTTGACCGACAAGATTGGGCAGAACGTAGCCGATTTCCTTGCTGCAGATATGAAGCGTGGCATCATTCCTTCTACCTTCCTTCCACTTCAATCGGGTGTGGGCAACATCGCCAATGCCGTATTGGGTGCTTTGGGAAGAGATAAAACCATTCCGGCCTTCGAAATGTACACGGAGGTTATTCAGGATTCGGTTATCGGACTGATGAAAGAAGGTCGCATCAAGTTTGGCAGTACCTGTTCGCTAACCGTAACCAACGACTGCCTCAAAGGAATATATGACAATATGGATTTCTTTCGCGACAAGTTCGTTCTTCGTCCGTCTGAAATATCAAACAGTCCGGAAGTTGTTCGCCGTCTGGGTATTATCTCTATCAATACCGCTATCGAGGCCGACATTTACGGAAATATCAACTCCACACACATCGGCGGAACAAAAATGATGAATGGTATCGGTGGTTCGGGAGACTTTACACGCAATGCATACATATCCATCTTTACCTGCCCGTCGGTAGCCAAAGAAGGTAAGATCAGCTCCATCGTTCCGATGGTATCTCACCTGGATCATAGCGAGCACTCGGTAAATATCCTCATCACCGAACAAGGCGTTGCCGATCTTCGTGGAAAGAGCCCCTCAGAAAGAGCACATGCCATTATTGAGAATTGCGCTCACCCCGACTACAAACAATTGTTGTGGGATTACACCAAGCTGTCCGGCAAAGGACAAACGCCACACTGCATACAAGCAGCACTAGGCATGCATGCAGCACTCAATCGCACCGGCGATATGAAGAATGTAAACTGGGCCGATTATACAAAGTAAGCAGCATCCATAAACCTAACGTAAGGTTTTCATAGAACATAGAAGCTCGCATATTTCATCCTGAAATGTGCGGGCTTTTTTCGCATCCATTACATTCTGATTCATAATGACGAAAGCCACTTCGTGCCCGTTAGCAGTATGCAAATAGCCCGCCAGTGTACTGATGCCGGATACAGAACCCGTCTTGGCCCGCACATTGCCAAAAGCCCTGCCCCGCTTCATTCTGTTTTTTAATGTCCCGTCTACACCGGCAACAGGTAATGCATCGAATATCTCCTTATAAATCTCCGGACGCTGATAAGCATACTTCAGGTAAGCAAGCATCAACTCGGGAGTTACATAGTCGTACAGCGATACGCCACAACCGTCATGCACTTCATAGCTATCCGGATCATAGCCAAGTTCTTTGATAAATTCTTTGATAGCCTTCACCCCGTCTGCCGCCGACACATGGCAACTATCCGCTCCCTTTTGCCAGGCACCGAGGTGATAAAACAACGCTTCTGCCGAAAGATTATCGCTCACCTTCAGGGCACGATGCAAAACATCGGCCGTAGTGTGTCCCTGTTCTGCCAAAGCCGTTGCTTCCGGCGGCATTGCTTTAAACCCGCCAAACCGCTTCATCATCATTTTTTGCTCACGGGCACGCTCCAAAAACACCTGCATAAAAAACTCAGCGGAACCGGAAACAGTTATTGTTTTTTTGGTTATACGGCTCACGTCACCCGTGAATATCAGCCTGTTGGCCCCGTGCATCCAGTCTCTGTCTACATTGAACTCTTCTCCTCCGGCACCATAAGGAACCGTTCGGTTATCGACCGTGTAATAAGAAGATGCCGGCACCACCGATATTTTAGCAGGAGCACTGCCAACACCGGGAACGGCCGTAACCTCTACATACCCTTTATGAAACATCAACGGCGAAAGCATCGGCTGAAAGTCGTAAGGAGCGTCGTCCCAGCACCAACCCGCACCATAGTAAAGCGAATCCATGAACGAAACATCGCCATAGACCTTCCCTTTCACTCTCCTCAGCCCTCTCCGTTTAAGTTGGGTTATCAACTCATCCATATCGTTGTCCATAAACTCCGGATCAAACCCGCCATGCACATAAAGATCGCCATGCAGCACACCGTCATCATCCAAACTGCCGGTATACGCCACGGAATTCGCAAAACGACAATCCATCCCCAACCGGGCCAAATGGGTGATAGAGGTTATCAGCTTTTCGGTAGAAGCCGGACGAGCCATCTTTTGATCCCGATAAACATAAAGAGGCACACTGTCGGTAAGGTCGTATATCGAAATACCCACATCCGAAGTCACTAACAAATTTCCGCTTAGTAATTGATCGATCCGGGCAGCAACCTCATTTTGCCCCCACAGTGCGGGCAGGCACACAAACAAAACGAGCCAGGTAAGCAAACAAGTCTTTTTCATTCTTATTATAATTCTATCGCCTTAAATTCCTATAATGAGCTTCTTCAAAAGCTCAACAAACTCCCCCTCCTTAACGGGCAGCACAGCCACATACTTATCGTATCCGTGGCGAATCAAGATGTATTTAGTGACTGAAAAACCACCGAACTTCATCGAATTGGCCTTTTCAACCGAAAGAATATCTTTAATTGCTATGGTGCGTTTCTTCGTAAACCTACCAAAAGAAAGGATAAGATTGCCCTCCGAAGTGATTGTGTAAGTAGTATGAATCAGTTTCTCGATGAGCACCACCAGCAAAAGCGCAAACAACAAAGCAGGCAAGGCATTCTTTTGCCACACCAGAAACACCGTAATTGCCGTCAACAGCACAAAATAAACATATTGATACCAAGTGATACGGGCATGGAAGATGTGATTCATAACTCTTTATTTTTGCCGGCAAGTTAGCGATTTTATGAATTAATGCCAACGAAAAGCACAATGAATAAAGTTATTTCGTAGTTTTGCAAAACAAAAAGAATGTTGATGGCTAAAGAGAAAGCCTCAACCAACAAATGATAACATCATGATTAAAAAGTTCGATTTCCTTGTAATCGGTTCCGGCATAGCCGGCATGAGTTTTGCTCTGAAAGTAGCACACAAGGGCAGAGTTGCACTCGTCTGCAAAACGGAACTGGAAGAGGCGAACACCTTTTATGCGCAAGGAGGTGTAGCATCGGTAACCAACACGCTGGTAGATAACTTCGAAAAACATATTGAAGACACAATGATTGCCGGCGACTTGATAAGTGACCGGGCGGCCGTTGAGAAAGTAGTGCGCGAAGCTCCCGAACAGATAAAAGAACTGATAAGCTGGGGCGTGAAATTTGATAAGAATGACAAAGGAGACTTTGATCTTCACCGCGAAGGCGGACACTCTGAATTCCGCATTCTGCACCACAAAGACAATACCGGTGCCGAAATTCAAGACAGCCTCATTGAGGCCATCAAGCAACATCCCAATATTACGGTACTCGAAAATCATTTCGCCATAGAGATACTTACCCAGCACCACTTAGGAGTTGAGGTAACCCGCCAAACGCCTGACATTCAATGCTATGGGGCTTACATACTCGACCCCCAAACAGGAAAAGTAGATACCTATCTGGCAAAAGTAACGTTAATGGCTACCGGAGGCGTGGGAGCTGTATACCAAACCATGACCAATCCGCTGGTTGCCACCGGAGACGGCATTGCCATGGTATACCGGGCCAAAGGTACAGTGAAGGATATGGAATTTATTCAATTTCACCCCACGGCCCTTTATCATCCGGGCGATCGCCCCTCCTTCCTGATCACCGAGGCCATGCGCGGCTACGGCGGCGTGCTTCGCACCAAAGACGGACAGGAGTTTATGCAGAAATACGATTCCCGCCTTTCACTCGCTCCGCGCGACATTGTAGCTCGTGCCATAGACAATGAGATGAAAAACAGGGGCGACGAGCATGTTTATCTGGACGTAACCCATAAGAATGCCGAAGAGACCAAAAAGCACTTCCCCAACATCTACGAGAAGTGCCTCAGTCTGGGCATTGATATTACAAAAGACTATATACCCGTGGCACCTGCCGCCCACTATCTTTGCGGGGGCATCAAGGTAGATTTGAACGGACAATCATCTATCGACCGCCTTTATGCCGTAGGCGAATGCTCGTGCACCGGTCTGCACGGCGGCAACCGACTGGCATCGAACTCCCTGATAGAAGCCGTGGTATATGCCGATGCGGCTGCTAAGCACAGCCTCGAAACCATAGAACACTATTCTTATAATACCGACATACCCGAATGGAACGATGAAGGTACCCGCTCTCCCGAAGAGATGGTACTCATCACACAAAGTATGAAGGAGGTGAATCAGATAATGACTACATACGTGGGGATCGTTCGTTCCGATTTGCGCTTAAAGCGCGCCTGGGACCGACTGGATATTCTTTACGAAGAAACGGAGAGTCTTTTCAAACGCAGCTTTGCATCAAAAGAGATTTGCGAGTTACGTAACGTAATCAATGTGGGATACCTCATCATGCGTCAGGCCATCGAACGCAAAGAGAGCCGCGGGCTGCATTATACCATCGACTATCCACACGCTAAAAAATAAAACGACCGATAGTCAAAACGGCATAAGCGCAGGTGCACTGCCAAAAAATTCTCTGTTAAGAGAAATATCCTTAACCGGATTACACGTCATTCTCCCGCCACAGAGAGAAGATAATAAAAGCTCTGCCTCCCCAACCGGAAGCAGAGCTTTTATTATATAACTTCTGAATAACAGTAAACGAATAATGATGATTAAGGATAAGCCGTTTCAGCCCCCTGCACAAGAGCATCTACCGCCTGCTGATCAAAAACCGTAGCGGCAGAACGGTTAAACAATCCCATTCCATTACTTCCGGTAGAGCCATTATCCCAATAGAAAGGAACTAATCCGTATTTCTTAGCACATGCAGTTACACTCTTCAGGTAATAAGCACGAGAGGCCAAATGATGCGTTAAAGCATCGCCTGTTAACGAAGAGCGCCTGATAGCACCATATTCGCCCAGAATAACCGGATAGCCCTTGTCTACAAAGCTGGTTTTCACCGAGGCAAAAGAAGCATCCAGATAATCTTCCTGCCCCCAACTTCCTACCGAACCATACTGTTTGTACTCCTCTCCCCAGTAATAAACAGAGCTTCCCTCATTCAATGCAAAGTCGTACGGGTCATAATAATGAACTTCCGCCATCACCCGGTTCTGTACGGCATCCGCAGGCATCTCCATATATTTCACACCATAGGCTATATTCGTGTTATAAGTCTGCACAATCAGGTTGCGGTATGCATTTTTCCCACCCGTAGCACGCACGGCATCTACAAAAGTCTGATTGTAAGATTGCTGTACGGTGATGTTCTCCGTTGTGGGGTCTGTATATACACCATCCATGTGTACCTCGTTGGTTCCGGCAAAAAGCAAATGCTCATCATAGCCCCTAAAGTAAACAGCTATCTGGGTCCACAAAGCCTGTTGCTCTTTGTTCACTTCTTCCTGCTTGGCTGCGGTAGGATTATTCTCCAACCAGCCACCATCCCAATGAATATTCAGAATAGCATACATGTTGTTATCTACACAATAGTCTACCACTTCTTTTACACGGGCAAACCATGAATCTTTTACCTTATACGTTGTCTCATCTTCAATGTAACTATCCCACGCACAAGGAATGCGAACAGCATTAAATCCGGCAGCTTTTACCGCATCGATCATCGCTTTCGTTGTCTTCGGATTTCCCCATCCGGTTTCACCACCATCAGTGGCAGGCACCTCCATGGTATTACCCAGATTCCATCCGAGTACTATTTTCTTTGCCAGCGCAAACGCATCACTGCTCATTCCGGTTTCGTCTGCCGCTATTGCGGCTTCAACTCCGGCCTGATTAATTGTAACAGTATCAGCCAATCCGGCCATAGAAAAGATAATAGTCCCTACGCGTGCAATGTTACTGGAGTTTACAGCTACGGTAAACACCTCCGAAACATCCGACACAGCACGGGTGGTACTTTTTGTGATCCATTCATTATTGACTGTTACTTCATGGGCATCAGACGTTTGCAGCTCAACGGTAATCTGCCCCCCGTCAGCCGCTACATCATACTGGCTTTTCTTGACAATAAGTAAAGGCGTTTTTGCCTGTGAAACCGTTACTTGCTTGGACAGCGATCCTACCGTTATGGTAATAACAGCCTCGCGCACATCAGTAGATGCGTTTTCCGAAGCCGAGACCTCAATCTGCGTAACTCCGGCTTCACCCGAAGAGGGAGATAGTGTGCACCATGCTTCGGAAGAAGAAGCAGACCATTTGATATTCGTCTTAATAGCCAGTTTCTGCATGCTGCTCTCTTTGGCAAAAGTAAGCTCTTCTTTAGCAACAGTCAGTTCGGGATCTGCTTTAGCATCATCATCTGAACAAGAGAAAAACAGGTTTAAGCAAATAAGTAATATAAACATAGAGGCAATCTTCACTTTTTTCATTGTTACTATTTAATTAAGATTAAACGTGGTAAATGTACGGGGAAAAACAATAAAGCATCCACTCGGATGTTAATAAGAGGGAGCATATTTGTTACTTCTTCCCGGAAAGCAATTCGAATTTACGTTTTTCGAGAGGATTAAGATTAGTTTTCTTCAGCTTTAGATAAACTTCTCGTACCCTGTCTGTGCGCATCTTCAATTTCTCAGCAAAAGAAAGATCTTTAAGCAACTCAGGATGCCCGTTCGCCTCGCTAGTGCAGGCAGATAATATTTTAAGGGATGTTTCATATTCCAATAATAACTTATCGTTTTCGCGCATACCATTCATCTTCTTAGATGCTTGAATAGCAGTTCTTTCCATTTCTTTGGCATATTCTTTACTCTCCTGAAAAGCGCTGTCTTCAAGCCCTTTTTCCTGAAGCTTTTCCATAGCATCCAACGTTTTCTCATAATCACTTCGTTGCTGTTCGCTTTTTATCTTTTTAGGATTATCCTTACAAGCTGCAAGGCAAACAAAGAAACAGGATAAGCATACAACATTTAATTTCATTTCTTTCTTTTCTAGAAAGAAAGGTTGTCCGACAAACATTTTCGAACAACCCTTCCACCATTACCACTATTGAAACTGCCTTATTCGGCTAACACATAATGAAATCCCAAAACTTCATCTTTTCCATCACCTGCTGCATTTGCATTAGAAACAGCACCCAACCAGAAACCATTCGAATTAATGTTGCTAAGCGTTGAACCTCCGTGAGATATAAAAATCCATTCATTCTCAGTCAGGGCAGTCGTCCAGTAAGTTCCTTTAGGATTAGTAGAATTCAACCAAGCCCCTGACCCGCCGGTATAATTTACAAGAGGAAATTCAAATGTCAAAGAAGGCACATCCGGGTTTATGGTTACTTTGCCTGAAACCGTATAGCCGGTAGTAACATTGCCCTGGGCATCTGTCAGATTCTGAGTCAAAGTAGCCTTTATGCCATCACCGTCTGCTTCAAATTTCAGGCTGGCACTCTTGGCTATATTACTTGTTGCCTCGTCCCACACCCAACTATTCGAAGAAAAGTCTGTGCCAAATGTGGAAGCACTGGTCCATCCGCCGCTCAAATCAAAGTTCAGCCAATCAATGAACCAGGCCGTATCGGGTTTAAATGTCTTTCCAACAAAAGCAGTCTTCCAAGCCTTAAGAGGATCGGCCGTTGTGCCTCCACTCGAAGACGGTATTAAATGATAAGCCATATATTCCGCTTTGGCAGGATTTCTGGCTCCGAGCCACATCCCCGTTACATTACCTGCAGCATCTTTCTCTATGCTCATAATACGTAACTGGTTGTTACTATCAGCAGCAAATGAAGTCGACCCAATAACGGTGACTGTAGGCACTGTGCCAACAAACGTGTAAATGCCTTTTTGATCGAGCGTATAACTGCAAGATGTCTTAGTTCCATCGGGAACTACAAAGTCAGCCGTCAAATCGTCTGAATTCAGCGTCATGGAGAAGCCGCTATAAACAGAAGTATCAAGAACGCCCAACCAGGTAGGATAATCGGCCGGACTGTTCCAACCATTCATCCGAGAGCCATCCAAGTTACACCAGTCAATCGGGTTTTCTTCAGAGAAAGTCCACTTTATAGACTTATTTACCGTTTGAGAAACATCATCCATCCAGCCATCGGGCAAGGTTGGTTCCGGATCAACCGTTTCACCGGGCACCCAGTTATCTTTATAATCTTTAGAAATATAGTTATAGCATACCCCCGAAGGCACCACCATAATTTGCATGGCATCCTCACTTAAATAAAGTATGCGGAATTCTGTTGCTGCTTTCATATCGGCATCACGATCAGTATCATGTAGCGGATAAGCATCGGTAAACTTTATTGCATGGTTATCCACATCGAGCATATAAGATCCTTTGGCCGACCCGAGACCGTAAGCCGATTGATCAACCGTTATATTTGCTCCGTCAATCAAATCAAAAGTCATCGACCCAAAGTCTGCAGCAGCACACATCCATGAGTTACCCGGATAATCGGCCAGCCAATACCAAGTTGCTGCCCCGCCATCTAAATTAGGCACAATAGCAGATGTTGCATCCCATGCTTCTGCGTCCAGGTAATTTTCTCCGGCGGCATTGTGCAGGTTATCCCACTTGTAAGTATTGGTAAAGAAATAGATAGGTCCTAAAAAATAACGACTCGTAGCATCTGCATCCAAATCAAGATACCACGTTTTTGATTTCCCTGCACCTCCGGCCACTTTGGTCCACATAGGATCACTGATAAATTCGGCACACATATTGTCCAGCGTAAAATGAGCCGTATCACCGTAAACCACCCCACCGGGAGTCTCTACACCGAACACAACATTATACGTACCGGCAAAGGGCATCTTTAAGGTCACTTTCTGTTCCTGACTACGTCCTTGAGGATGATTCCATAAAGGAGTATATTTATTCCCCATTAAACTGGTAAGATAAACAATATTAGGATTTGTAGCATCATGTTCTATTTTATAAGCAATGCCCTCAACCAGATCACTCGACTTAACATCTTTCGCCCCTAAATTATAGTCGTCGGGAGAGCAAGATATTAGCAATATCATAGCTCCTATGAGGAAAGATGAGAATATAGTATACAATTTATTCATAATAATAAAATTTAATAGTTAGTTACCAACCTTCGTTTTGCACTAAGACATTATTAGAAAGCGTTATTTGTGTAGATGGGATCTGGCAAAGCCCTTTTGTTGCTTTTACCTTATCTGTCAAAATAGTAACTTTATCAGAGTTTCCACCACTGGTTACCGTTACTCCATCTTCCTCGGCTATCGTCGCAGCCGCCACATCAATGCCTTGCCGCAATAAGTCCCAATAACGCTGGCCTTCAAAGGCAAATTCATAAAACCTTTCCTGCATTATATTCCCTTTAGTAACTGCTTTAGATCCCAGACCTGCACGTCCTCGTACCTGATCAAAATAGTCTTGTGAACTGGCACTGCCCAATTCAGCTGCCATTAAAAGAACATCGGCATAGCGCATCACCACAAAATCCTGATGCTGAGCTATCTGAAAATCTCCGGAACCGTCTTCTTTTGAAGCTGAAGTTCCGTCATAGTAAGCCATCGGAGTATATTTTTTGACCGTATAACCGGTATATTCGCGCTGATCTTTGATATCAAACGAAGATTCAATGCCTTCACCTGCCAAATCAATGACGGAGGCTTTCTTACGTGTATCGCCAGATTCAAAAGCAGACCATACCTTGGGATGTACGGTACACGCACCCCAACCTTTCCCATACGGAGACCAATTGGTATTACGCATTCCCATCATAGCTAACCAACGGTTACCATCCGAATTGCCATTATAATCCTGAGTTGTATTGAACTTTTCCGCCAGAACCGTTTCAATATTCCCATCGCCTGCATATGTTGATTCAAAGGCATATTTTCCTTCAATCGGAGTAGAAGAAGCCGCCGGCCAAAGATTTTTAAAATCGGGAACCAAGTCGTATTCGTGACTGGAGATAACATCCTCCAACCCTTGAAGAGCCTGCGCCTGGGTCACTACACCTGCCAGATCTGAAGCTCCATAATAGCCTGTATAAAATAAATAAACCCGTGCCAACAAAGCTTTGGCGGCATAACATGTAATACGTCCGTCATTCGTTGCCGAACTGGCTTTCGGGTAAGCATCTGCAGGAATACTGTCCGCTGCAAACTTTAAATCTTCGGCAATCAGTTTATATACCTCTACCGGATCAGATTGAGGAATATTATCTTCAGTGGGCTCCGTAAGAAGAGGAATATGTCCAAACAGGCGTACCAGATCAAAATACATTATGGCGCGAAGCGTACGGGTTTCACCTTCTACTCTGCTTTTGGCTTTGCTGTCGCCTTTCCAATCAATCTGATCCATTTTCTGCAACAAGGTGTTGCAACGGAATATACCGGTATAATAATCGGCCCATACTCCATTAAAAAGATTAGCATCTGATGAAGAAATCGATATATCAAAACGATCGACGGCCTGATAGCCCTTACCATCAGTATTACCTGTACCACCGAAACATTCGTCAGACATTATCTCAGAAGCCACATAAATACCAAGGTTGCCATTGGAAGTAGTACACTGCCAACCGTCATAACAGCCTATCAGAGCTCTTTCGGCATCATCAGTCGTTTTATAGAAGTTTTCCGTAGTCACAGAAGTCATCGGCTCCACATCAAGGAAACTCTCCGAGCAAGCAGCTAGTCCCAGACTAACCAGACCAAGAGATAATATGTTTAATTTTAACTTATTCATATATATAGTGTAATTAAAGTGGATTTATTTAAAATTTAATGTTAGCCCCAATAAGAAAAGTTACCGGACGCGGATAATAACCAAGATCGATTCCGGATACCCAACCATCATCTTCTGTGCCATAACCAATTTCAGGATCCATACCATTATATTTGGTAAATGTAAATGCATTCTGTACCTGAGCATACAGCCTCACTTGGCTGATGTACTTCAAACTAATTAGTTTTGAAAAATCATAGCCTAACGTTATATTGCTAATTCTCAGGAAATCTCCATCGTGCACATACAAATCGGAGAATTGCCAGTTTATATTTGTCTCCGTTACACGAGGAATGCGATTGGAAGTTCCCTCACCCGTCCACCGGGCTAAGATAGCAGTAGTGTAATTAGACTTGGAATTACCTCCGTGATTACGGTATGACTGAACTATTTTATTACCTATCATGCCATTGGCATTCAGTGAAAAGTCAAAACCCTTATAGTCAAAACCGAAATTGAATCCATACGTAAAATCGGGCATACCGTTGCCTAAATCCACTTTATCATTTTCATCAATAACCCCATTGTGATCCTGATCGACGTATCTCACGTCACCGGGCTTCACATTCGATTGAAGAATGCCATTGCCTGCATCTTTCCAATCAGCTATCTCCTGAGTGTTTTGAAACAGACCGTCTGTTTTATATCCCCAATAGTAACCTATAGCATGACCATTTTGTGCCCGATAAAATTCCTCGGAATTGTCATACAACATATTGGTTAAGCCATGAATAATGCCATCCTCCGTAGGGATTTTGCCTACCTTATTCTTATTATAAGCGCCATTAACGCCTACGTTATAATTAAATTTCCCTATGTGATCATTCCATGTCAGTGCCAATTCCAATCCGGTATTTTTAACGTCGCCCCCGTTAATATAAGGAGCTCCTGTACCTACAGTTGCAAGAATAGGTGCTTCAACCAACCAGTCTTTCGTCGTTTTTATATAGAAATCAACATTCGCGTTCAATTTGCCCAGAAAACGGGCATCCACGCCTATATTAACCTGTTCCGAGGTTTCCCATTTAATGTTTGAGTTAGCTAAACGACTGGGGTAAGCACCCCACTGATTATAATCGGCTCCGAGGCCTTCGGTTCCAAAAATATAATTAGTTGTGGACGTTGTAATCGGAGCTGAATATTGAAAATTAGGAATGTTCTGATTACCCACTTGCCCCCAACTGGCTCTAAGTTTCAAATAATCCATAAAATCAGTTACCGGTTTCATGAATTCTTCATTGGTCAAAACCCAGCCGGCAGACACTGAAGGAAAATATCCCCAGCGATTACCTTTAGAAAACTTAGAAGAAGCATCGGCACGTAAAGTGGCATTAAACAAATACTTTTCTTTATAATTATATCCTACACGTCCGAAATAAGAAACCCGGCGATAATTTTCTTCCGGTTTACCGGAAAGATCTTTGCCGTCTGAATCTGTATTCTCGGTATTGTCAATATAGGCATGTTGCCAATCACTGAATATACTCTTTAAATCCCAATTGCTTGCGCTCAAATAAGTTCCCTGATAGCGTTGAGCTTCCATGCCTATTAAAGCATTGATGGCATGATCACCAACAGTAAAATCGTAACTGGCCGTGTTAGTCCATGTCATGGTGTGCCCCTTACTCATGTTTTGAGAAACAGAAGTATGAGTATCATTATAAGAAAACACCGACAAATGATATAAAGGAGAGTAACTTCTGTATTCTGAGCTATAATAGTTAAAGCCAAATACAGATCTTATCTTCAAATTCTTAATAGGTTGCAATTCAGCATATACATCGGCTACAAATTTCTGATTATCACTCAAATTGTTAGTATTGGTCATCATTGATCCGTAGGGATTTCCATCGCCATTATACCAATCGGAATTGGATGTGTCATTATAAGGGCTATCATACGTGTTATTGTCACTATAAACAGGAGATAAAGGAGAAGTTGAGAAAGCTCCCCGAAGTGTATTGCTATATTGATTGCCAACACTAATACCTGTGTTTTTTGTATAAACAAAACTAGTGTGCTGACCTACTTTTAGTACATCTTTATATAGTTTATGCTCCGTATTCACACGGAAATTATAACGCTCATAATCGGAGACATCCTTGCCTCCCACAATACCTTCCTGAGCAAGGTAACCCAAAGATATAGCATACGTGGAAGTTGAAGATCCACCACTAATTCCCAGTGTATAACTCTGAGTTTTGGCATTGTTTTTAAACATCTGATCTATCCAGTCGGTATTTATAACCGTTCCATCCGTATTATAAATACCCGGACGAGCCTCTTGTGAAAAATCGAACACCGAAGAACCTGAGTTTAATGCCTGCTCATTCATGATAGCCATGTATTGAGTAGAATTAAGCATCTTGGCTTTGCGAGCCACATCCTGCACGCCATAATAGCCGTCAAAAGTGACTTGCGCTTTACCTTCTTTACCCGATTTAGTTGTTACAAGAACTACCCCGTTAGCCGATTGCGCACCGTATATAGCGGCAGAAGCTGCATCTTTTAAAACATCAATGGATTCTATATTGGCAGCATTCAACACAGAAATATCACCCTCTACCCCATCAATAATATAAAGAGGGCCCGACTTGCCTACCGTTCCCAAACCACGGATAGTCACCTTCATATCCGAACCCGGCTGGCCGGAAGTAGATGCGATGCTTACACCCGGAGTCTGCCCCTGCAACGCCTGGAGCGGATTAGTCGTATTCATTTTTTGAAGGTTATCACCTTTAACCTGTACGGTTGCACCGGTAATCAGTTTCTTTTTCTGTACCCCATAACCCACTACTACCACTTCATCCAAAACTTCAGTATCCTCTTTTAAAATAACATTAAGTGTTGCTTGACCTGCATATTTAATCTCTTGGGTAATGCAACCAATATAAGAAAACACCAGCGTTTGCCCCTGATCGACTCTTAAAGAATACCTTCCGTCAAGATCCGTCACGATTCCGTTTGTTGTTCCTTTGACCAAAACGCTTACTCCTATAAGAGGCTCCCCGTCTGAAGCGGAAGTAACAATACCCGATATCGGTTTATCTTGAGTAGGATTAGCCCGTAAGCTACTTATTGCCGGCAAAAGTAGTAAGATTGCCAATGCAATACCAAATAGATGCACAGCTATGCATTTTTCAAAAAATGTTTTTCTCATGGTACATTGTTTAATGGTTAATTTATATGTGTATATCAGTTCAAAACAAGCATTCTCAAAGGGCTCCATGAACCAATGACAAAATTAAGATCTAATGCAGACAGAAATATATAAATATGTTAAGGCTCACGGCTGTGTTGGTTAACTGGAGGGCGCTAAATGTTACCGTAGATAGCACAAAATGTTACCTTGTGTTAAACAACATAAAAAGATTGATTGGAAGCCCCCCAAATAAATAGAAAACAGGTAGGAAAATGATAGGTTATTATTTACAAATAGAGATGACTTCATAGGCCACACAATTTCTTTGCAAAGAAAACAGGTTCCCTTTAAAGAAAAAACAGGTTCGCTTCGCAAAGAAAATTTGTTCCCTTTAAAGCCCGCCCAAAAGCTCTACGGAGGACGTTTTTAAATATATACAATCATGCTATTATAAAAAACAAAATCCTCCTGCAACTCCGAAAGATTTGCAGGAGGATTTTATTGAAAAAGGAAAGAGGTTATTAGTAGTTTTCCTTCTTTACTTCAAAATAAGCTTGCGGATGCAGGCAGGCAGGACAGACTTCAGGAGCTTCATTACCTATATGAATGTATCCGCAATTACGGCATTGCCAAATAACTTCTCCCTCTTTAGCAAAGACAGAGGCCGTTTCAATGTTCTTCACAAAAGTAAGGTATCTTTCTTCATGTCCTTTCTCGGCTATGGAGATATTGTGATACATAGCAGCTATTTCATAAAAACCTTCTTGTTCTGCTACATCAGCAAAACGAGGATAGTCTAATGACCATTCTTCGTGCTCACCAGCGGCGGCAGCCTGAAGGTTGTCGATTGTTTTACCTATCACTCCGGCAGGAAAACTACCGGTAACTTCAACCATCCCTCCTTCAAGATACTTAAACATACGTTTTGCATGTTCTTTTTCCTGATCGGCTGTTTCTGTAAAAATAGCGGCAATTTGTTCAAAACCTTCTTTCTTAGCTGCGCTTGCAAAATAAGTATAACGCATTCTTGCCTGAGATTCTCCGGCGAAAGAATGCATCAGATTCTTTTCTGTTTGAGTTCCTTTAATACTTTTAGCCATAATCTTATTTTTTATAATATTAATGTGAGAATAATTGTTTGCCGTAACTTTTTATTTAACAGCACAAATATATTAATTTGGTTCGTAATAAACGCCTGTTTTTGGAATAAATAGCAACGATTAAGTAGCAGATAAAGATTATAAAAGACATTTTTCGTGCTATATAACATATTAATAACCTATTTTTATGTAATTTTGCAACTCTTTTTTAACTAACGGCGTCACACATAACCAACAACTTATATAAAGTAGAATGAAAGCATTCGAATTTAAACCAAAGCTATTCTTTGCACTGAAGAATTATTCTAAAACAATGTTCATGGCCGATTTGATGGCAGGTGTTATTGTAGGTATCGTTGCTCTTCCTCTGGCTATCGCATTTGGCATTGCATCGGGAGTTTCTCCCGAAAAAGGAATCATTACAGCCATCATCGCAGGATTTATTATTTCTCTGATGGGCGGAAGTAAAGTGCAGATAGGTGGCCCTACAGGTGCTTTTATTGTCATTGTATATGGCATTATACAACAATATGGAGAAGCCGGACTCATTGTTGCCACCATCATGGCGGGAATATTACTTATTTTACTGGGAATATTCAAATTGGGAACTATCATTAAATTTATTCCTTACCCGATCATTGTTGGTTTTACCAGTGGCATTGCTGTTACAATATTTACTACGCAAATAGCCGATATCTTTGGACTTCATTTCGGAGGGGAAAAAGTGCCGGGAGATTTCATTGGAAAATGGATGATGTACTTTAATCATTTCGACACCATCAATTGGTGGAACACAATTATAAGCGTGGGGAGTATTGCCATTATTGCAATCACTCCGAAATTTATGAAGAAAATTCCGGGATCATTAATTGCCATTATCATAATCACAATAGTAGTTTATCTACTAAAAATATACGGAGGCGTTGATACAATAGATACAATTGGAGATCGCTTCAGTATTAAAACAGAATTGCCGAGCGCTCAGGTACCGGCCCTAAACTGGGAAGCAATAAAGGGACTTTTCCCTGCTGCCATAACCATTGCCGTACTGGGTGCCATAGAGTCGTTGCTATCTGCCACGGTAGCCGATGGGGTAATTGGAGATAAACATAACTCCAACACTGAATTAATAGCACAGGGCACAGCCAATATCATTGTTCCGCTTTTTGGAGGCATTCCCGCCACAGGAGCCATTGCACGCACCATGACCAATATCAATAACGGTGGAAAATCTCCGGTAGCCGGAATTATTCATGCCTGCGTTCTGCTACTGATCTTGCTTTTTTTGATGCCATTGGCGCAATACATACCTATGGCATGCCTTGCCGGCGTACTGGTTGTTGTATCGTATAATATGAGTGAGTGGCGTACATTCAGAGCCTTGATGAAAAATCCAAAATCAGACATTACTGTTCTGCTTATCACCTTCTTCCTGACAATCATCTTCGATCTGACGATAGCGATTGAAGTGGGTCTGGTTATTGCTTGTTTGCTGTTTATGCGCCGCGTAGCCGAAACAACAGAGATCTCTGTTCTCACAGACGAAATAGATCCAAATGCAGAATTGGATATTGCCGTGCATCAGGAGAATTTAATTATCCCTTCCGAAGTAGAAGTTTATGAAATTGACGGTCCTTATTTCTTTGGCATAGCCAATAAATTCGAAGAACAAATGGTACAACTGGGCGACCGGCCTAAAGTGCGCATAATCCGTATGCGTAAAGTTCCTTTTATTGATTCTACGGGCATACATAATCTAACGAATCTCTGTAAAATGTCTAAGAAGGAAAAAATAACCGTTATACTATCCGGCATAAATCCGAAAGTACAAAATGTACTCGAAAAATCGGGCTTTTACAATTTACTGGGCGAAGATAACATTTGCGAAAACATCAATGTCGCCATAGACAGAGCCAAAGAAATTATTCATCATTAAACGAATAAGACTGACTCGTTTAGTAAATGCTTTTTTATCAGTACGACGCAGTGGCCGGAATATGCTCTTCGGCCAACAGAGCAAGTATTCTGTCAAGTTCATCGGACGATGCTTTTTGTAATTCATGATCGGGTGTTTCCCTGTCAATAGTATAAATCATCACCTGACGAGGAGCTATTTCTTTAACCACTTTGAGCCACGGAAGCACATACTTATCGGTGGTGTTATCCATATTGCGCTCCTTATATTTACCTTTAAGAAACATGGTTTGAATAATGCAATTGCCCTTAAAAGCTTTCAATTGATCAATAATCGCTAAAACGGAATAGTTACTTGTAGGACGATCCAAAGCACGAATATAATCTTCCTCTACCGTGTCGAGCTTCAATATATTATTATCAACTCTGTTGAGTGCAGCGAAGACTGCCGGACGATGAATGAAGGTGGAGTTACTCAAAACACTTACTTTTGCCTTTGGAAAATAAGTATCGCGAAGAATCAACGTATCGTCTATTATTTCCGGAAAATGAGGATGGCAGGTAGGTTCTCCGTTGCCGGCAAAGGTAAGGACATCCGGAACGGGACCAACTTTTTTCATCTCTTTCAATTTAAAAGTTAAAGCATCCCTCACTTCCACACGGGTAGGCAAAGAGCTTTTGCTTCGATGATCCGCATTAAAACCACATTCACAATAAATACAATCAAAAGAACAAACTTTTCCGTCGGCCGGTAATAAATTAATGCCCAAAGAGATGCCCAGGCGGCGAGAATGAATAGGACCAAAAATAGGAGAAGGATAAATAACTGTTGACATTATAATATATAGTATTTTTATAAGCGCTTATTAATGGGCGCAAAGATACACAAAAGATCACTTTATCAGAACTTATAACGCAATTGTATCTGGGCATCCGTCTTCTTATTCCCCTCAATAATATCTAATCCGGAACCAATCTCATTACGATCATTGTACCTCGTTTGCCCTATTTTTGCCATAACCATCCAGTTTTTATAAATATCGTATCGTAAATGAAAAGCAAGATGAGTGCCTATGCCATAAAACGAAGGTATATAGAATGAATACAGCATTCCTTTTTCATACGAATAAACCCGCGATGCATAGTCGTCGGTATGAAACCAGGCACCCTGTATTTCGCACGCCAGCGGTATCTGCCGGAAATGATACGATAGCATCTGTACAAACTGAAATCCCTGACTGGCCTTCACCTCCTGAGGGTGAAGGTGGTTATAATCTATAGTTGTTTTTACTAGCAAACGACTGGAAACAGAATAGGATAACCGGTAACGTAAGCTGTGATGATGCAGCGGACGCACGGTTTTTACTTTATCCGCATCCGTATAGTTCTTATCCTTGCGTTTATAGCGATAGCGTAAATACATTGATAGATTAGAGAACGGAGAATAGGTTGCCTGCATTATACCGTCAAAACCGGACGAAGGCCTGTCTATGCCATACTTTAACCAGGGAAAAGAAAAAAAATCAGCAGAAGCAAAAAACTTCCAATGCTGAAACGGAGTAATATCGGCTCCGAAATACCACCCGTTTTCATTTTGTACATAACCTCCTTCCGAAAAAGAATGCCCATACATCGCCCAATAATTATAAGCATAATACCGATGAACCATCATCAGGTTATAATTACCGGATGGCGAATATTTTATCGTATTTAGGGTGGCTATTCCTCCCCCTTTTCCAATGGCAGCTTCGCCAACAAATGTAAATCGATTCCACCTGTATTTATAATCTATGCCTAAATTATAGAATCGATTTCCGCGAATGTTGTATTTGGAATATTCCCTGATTTGAGGTTCATACGGCCGATCGAAAAAATAATAGATACCTGTAGCCCCTATCTTCAAATTATCTTTCGAATAAGAAATATTTCCTCCCATTAACTGCGTGGTAAAAAGATGGCTGCGGTCTGCTTCTTTTTGAGTTCGGTGCAATCCTGTTTTATTTATTGACGTAATGACACTATCCGTTGCTATGCCATCCAGCGATCGATGAGAATAAAAGGCAGATAAAGCAAAATCACCCAGTCCGACAGTTGCCGCTGCTCCGCTCAGGTAATTATATTCATCTGTAGAGGAATGTTTTCGTATGCCCGAACTTCTTGTCCCGATGGTAGATGTAGACACTGTTTTGCCCATCATATAATCGCTACCGATAACTAATCCCTGACCAAAGCTAAGTTTGTAATTGCCCAAAGCCAGCGCCTTGAGTTTACGTATATTTTTCAAAAGAAAATAGAATGAGTAATAATCATATCCTTTCTGATTATGCAAAGCAAAAAAAGGTTCGCCGGCATCTTTTTCGCCTGTAAATCCCCAATAAATAGTCTCCTTATAATGAAAACCATACCGTAACGAATGATAAACAGAAGGTCCGAGATAAGAAGATTCATAGCCTTTTCTGCTATAAAACGGAATATCAAAGCGAGTAATCAGTTCATTTTTACCTTTTCCTAAGATATCTTTAAGAGAAGGCAGAGGCTCTTTCTTTTCTACCGGTTTTACACAAACATAAGGAAGCAGGTACTGAATGGTTTCCTTGTCCATACCATCGACCAATTGCAATTCATATATCGTTTGCATCTGACCGTTAATGTAGAGATAGGCCAATAAATTTTCTATCTGCAAATCGCTTAAAAAAGGAAATTGTTCCAATTGCTCTTTCGTTACGTTATTCAAATTGACAGGCTCTTGTATGCGGTAAGAAAGCTCCTCCAATTCATTTTCCCAATCTAGCTCTTCACCTTCATCATTTTCTGACAATTCTTCAATAACATCTTCCCATGAATTAGTAACGACAGTCTGTGCTCTAAAATTCAAAACAATGAATACTTGACTAACAAAAGCAACTAAGATTGCCTTTATGTAATTCATACCATTAAATAGATTTATCGTGTTTATTTATTTTAGGCATCGAAGATAATTAAAACGGTAAAAGCACACAACTTAAACAGAAAATAATATTATTTTTGCCCCATGAAAAGATGGCTTAATATACTAATATTCATTTCAATAGTTCTTCTGCAACACTCTTTATGCAAAGGGCAGGAGAATAAAAAAAATATTGGCTTTCTTGTTCCTGTGTGTGTTTACGAAGGAGACACTATTCCATGGATACAATTAAGAGACGTGTACATATTCAAACCGCTGAATTTTAAAAACGATAGAGAAAGAAAAGAGTATTACCGCCTTATATATAACGTAAAAAAAACACTTCCTATCTCCAGAAAAATTAACCAGACTATTATTGAAACATACGAATATCTGGAAACTCTTCCCGACGAAAAAGCGAAGCAAAAGCACATTAAACGGGTAGAGAAAGGTTTGAAAGAGCAGTATTCCGCACAAATGAAAAAATTATCTTTTACGCAGGGAAAATTACTAATTAAACTGGTAGACAGAGAATCGAACCAGACTTCATACGAATTGGTAAAAGCTTTTATGGGGCCGTTCAAAGCCGGATTGTATCAGGCCTTTGCCGGATTATTTGGTGCCAGCCTTAAAAAACAATACGATGCTCAGGGAGAAGATAAACTGACCGAACGTGTTGTTTTGTTAGTAGAAAACGGCCAGCTCTGACTTGGGCGTCTATTTAAAATATAGTCAATTTTTTAAATAAATCCCATAGTACAATTCCGGCAGTAACAGAGACATTTAAGGAATGTTTTGTGCCGTATTGAGGTATTTCTATACAACCGTGAGAATGATTGATGACTTCTTGCTGCACGCCTTTTACTTCATTCCCAAATACTACGGCATATTTTTTAGTTCTGTCTGTTTCAAATTCATCGAGCATAGTACTCCCTTCGGCTTGTTCTACAGAATATACCTCATATCCTTGAACTTTTAAGTTTTCAACAGCATCAACTGCGTTACCAACATATTTCCACTCTACCGAAAATTCAGCTCCTAAAGCTGTTTTATGCATATCAGGATGCGGAGGAACCGCTGTTATTCCACACAAATAAATGCATTCTATTCTAAAAGCATCCGACGTACGAAATACCGAACCAATGTTATGAAGGCTACGAATATCATCTAACACAATTACTAAAGGAAGCTTTTTAACTCCTTTAAATTCTTCCGCACTTATCCTATTCAATTCGGTTATTTTCAATTTTCGCATGTAGACTCTTATTATTTTATTGATGATGCAAATTTAATCAATTCTCGTCGAACGAGTAATAAACTGCCGTTAACTTCTCTGTTAATAACTGTTTGTAAGCTGTGAAAACAAAAGAAGAAGAAAACTCAAAACTTATGTTGTATCTTTAATAATGCTCTATAATATCCTATATAATGAACATTCCAAATAAAATAAACTCCATTTTCAAGACCTGTTTAAACGTATTTTTAAACTTCAAATTTTCAATTTATACCTCAAAGTTCTTAACTTTGCACCTTTTCAACAGCCTGTTAATTAAACTTATATATGCCTTATAATCAGTATATATCTAGTATTTAGGTTGTTTATATACTGATTATAATCTCATAGAGAATGATAATAAGTTAGCAAACAAATAAAAACTTATTAAATTACCAACACTATTAACAGCCTATTATATCTAATATATATTTTATAAAATAGACTGAATAAATAATAAGATAATAATGAAGAGAGAAGAGTGGTTAAAAAAAGGTTTTGTAGATGAACCTATTGATAAAAGCATCGATTTGAAAGCAGCTATTAATAAGTTGAAAAAGGAGAAGAATGCTATAATACTGGCGCACTATTATCAGAAAGGTGAAATTCAAGATATTGCCGATTATGTAGGAGACAGTTTAGCTTTGGCTCAGTGGGCTGCTAAAACAACTGCAGACATTATTGTATTATGCGGTGTTCATTTTATGGGAGAAACGGCAAAAGTACTTTGTCCCGATAAAAAGGTATTGGTACCCGATTTGAATGCAGGTTGTTCATTAGCCGATAGCTGTCTGGCAGATGAGTTTGAACAGTTTGTCAAAGAGCACGCCGGATATACCGTTATATCATACGTAAACACAACGGCTGCGGTAAAAGCAGTTACCGATATAGTCGTTACTTCTACTAATGCGAAACAAATAGTAGAAAGCTTTCCCAAAGATGAGAAAATAATTTTCGGACCCGATAGGAATCTGGGTAATTATATTAACTCAATTACGAATCGTAACATGTTGCTGTGGGATGGTGCCTGTCATGTGCACGAACAGTTTTCGGTAGAAAAGATAATGGAACTGAAAGCTCAATATCCAGATGCAATAATACTTGCACATCCAGAATGCAAGAGTGTTATACTTAAATTAGCTGATGTGATTGGCTCTACGGCTGCCTTGTTGAAATATGCAGTGAACAGCAGTGAACAACGTTTTATTGTGGCAACGGAATCGGGCATCTTACATGAAATGCAAAAGAAATGCCCGCAGAAGACGTTTATTCCTGCTCCACCAAACGATAGTACCTGTGCCTGTAATGAGTGTAACTTTATGCGTTTAAACAGCTTAGAGAAGCTTTATAACTGTTTGAAGTATGAGTTTCCTGAAATAGAAGTCGATGCGGAGATTGCAAAGAAAGCGGTGGTTCCGATACAACGGATGCTTGATATCTCTAAAAAACTAGGTTTATAAGAGAAGATTGCAAGTTAAGTTAGGGTCTTTTGCCTATTTACATTTGTCATCCTACGCTTGTAGGCCCATTAGCCTACAGATGGAAACCGATGGGCCTGAGAATGTGGGCTCATGGGCCTGCAACTGTAAACCGGAGAAGATAAACCGGAGTGTTTGGTTAAATTCAGCCTTAAATGAGGTTAGCTATTGTGTGTAGTTGAAAAGACGACACCTTGACAGCGAGACATGTGTTGGAAGATGGAAGATAAAAGTGGAAGATGAATTTGCATCTTCCACCACATAAAATGCTTTAAACAGACACTTTCAGCTTTGTTGTTGGAAGATGGAAGATAAGAATGTGTTTTTTTGCAGAGAAGGATGAATAATAGCTTGTTAAATGGAACGTAAGAACTCGCAAAGTTTGTTTATGGCTTGTGCCCGGTGGCTGATTTGGTTTTTTACGTTCGTTCCCAGTTCGGCAAATGTTTGATCGTAACCTTCGGGTACAAAGATAGGATCGTAACCGAATCCTGCTTCTCCCCTCTTCTCCCTGATTATTTTTCCTTTTATAATGCCTTCGAAAAGATATTGTTTTCCATCCAGAATAAGCGATATGGCAGTGCGGAACTGTGCTTTTCTATTTTCTTTTCCTTCGAGCAAACGAAGCACTTTTTGCATGTTGGCCTCCGAGTTCTTGTCCTCACCTGCATAACGGGCCGAATAAACGCCCGGTTCGTTGTTTAAAGCCTCTATTTCCAATCCGGTATCGTCACCAAAGCAATTCATTACATAGTTGTTATATACATACTCTGCCTTGAGTAAAGCGTTTCCTTCAAGAGTATCGGCTGTTTCGGGGATATCCGTATCGCAATGGATATCTTTCAGGCTGAGGAGATCTACTTTATCGCCTAAAATGAGCAATACTTCTTCGAGCTTATGGAGATTATTGGTGGCAAAAACGAGCTTCTTCTTCATGTTTATTTTACTTTTATGCGATCGAATCCTTCGCCATATACGCCGATTACGGAACTTTGAGAAATAAAAGCATCGGGATCAATGTCTTTGACCAAACGGAATATTCGTATGGACTGGTTTTTTTTAGCTAAAACAACCAATACTTTTACATGATTTTTGCTATACCATCCAGTGCCATCCAGAACGGTTACTCCGCGATGAGTATCGGATATGATGTGATCGGCTATTTGTTGATATTCTTTTGAAAATATAAGAAACTGAACGGATTGGCGGGCACTATTAACAATAAGATCGAGCACGTAGCTGATAACAACCAACGTAACGAAACCAAACACTACCCTTCTCCAGTCGTTGAAAACAAAATAGCAGGAAGAAATAATAACCACATCGCAATAAAGAATCATTCTTCCGAAGGTAACATCACGATATTTGTTTACTACTGCTGCAATAATATCTGTTCCACCTGTGCTTCCATTGTTGGTAAATACAACACCTAATCCAATGCCACAAAGCGTAGCACCAATGACGCAGGCCATAAAGTCTTGTCCGGGGCCGATAATCTGTGTGTTGCCTACTATTTGCTGAAAGAACCACAATAAGAATGTGAGGCAAAAAATGGCATATGTTGTTTTTATGCTAAATTTGGGGCCTAATATTCTGATGGCAAAAGTCATCAAGACTGCATTAATAATGAAGTAACTGTATTGAATAGGAATGCCGCTGGCATAATAAATGATGGCGGAAATACCTGTTACTCCTCCGGTGGTTATTTGATAGGGAAGCAGGAAAGCCGACCAGCCAAATGCGTAGCATATTAATCCGAAGGTGATGAGAATATAATCTTTTGATTCTCTCAAGACATCTGATTTTAAAGGCTTGACCATTTTAATGATTATTTAATAAGTGAGTTTAAACGACTATATTGACTATTTTCTTAGGAACAACGATAACCTTTTTGGGTGTTTTTCCTTCGATCCATTTCTGCGAACGTTCGTCTTTCAGCACTTCGGCTTGTATGGCATCACTCGTGGCATCGGTTGCAAATTCCATGTTGAAGCGTGCTTTTCCGTTGAAAGAAATGGTATAATTAACTACATCTTCCTTGAGATACTCTTCTTCGCAAACAGGCCATTGAGCATCACAAACAGAGGTTTTGTTTCCCAGAGTTTCCCAGAGTTCTTCGCTTACATGGGGAGCAAAAGGAGCGAGAAGAATAAGGATCTGTTCCAGAATCTCTTTCTTATAACACTTTAAAGTGAAGAGTTCGTTTATGCAAATCATAAAGGCACTAACGGAGGTATTGTAGGAGAACTGTTCGATGTCTCCGGTTACCTTCTTTATCAGTTTGTGCAGAGATTTCAATTCTTCTTTGGTGGCAGATTCTTCCGTTACTATGTATTCTTCGTTTCTATTGTAAAAGAGTGTCCAAAACTTACGGATGAAACGATGCACGCCGTCAATACCGTTTGTGTCCCAAGGTTTGGATTGCTCTACAGGGCCGAGAAACATTTCGTACATGCGTAAGGTATCGGCACCGTATTTCTCTACGATCATGTCGGGATTAACCACGTTGAACATGGATTTACTCATCTTCTCAACGGCCCATCCGCAGATGTATTTATTGCCCTCCAATATAAATTTGGCTGTGGCAAATTCGGGGCGCCAGGCCTTGAAGGCTTCGCGATCGAGTATATCATTGGATACGATGTTTACGTCTACATGAATAGGAGTGACGTCGTACTGATTTTTCAGATTGAATGAAACGAAAGTATTGCTGTCTTTAATGCGATAGACAAAGTTACTGCGTCCCTGAATCATCCCTTGGTTAACCAGCTTTTGGAAGGGTTCTTCTTTCACTGTTACGCCAAGATCGAAAAGAAATTTGTTCCAGAAGCGAGAGTAGATAAGGTGCCCTGTGGCATGTTCCGTGCCGCCTACATAAAGATCCACATTCTGCCAGTACGCATTGATTTTTGGATCGACCAGGCACTCTTTATTACGTGGATCCATGTAGCGCAGGTAGTAGGCCGATGAACCGGCAAATCCGGGCATGGTGTTGAGTTCCAGCGGAAATATTGTTTGGTTATCTATCTTTTTTGTATCGACCACTTCTTTGTTAACCTCGTCCCAAGCCCATTTGGTGGCATTTCCCAATGGCGGTTCTCCTGTTTCTGTAGGCAGGAATTTGGTTACTTCGGGAAGTTGCAACGGAAGGTTGCTTTCGTCTATCATGTAGGGCATGCCGTCTTTGTAATATACAGGAAACGGTTCCCCCCAGTAGCGTTGACGGGAAAATATGGCGTCGCGCAAACGGAAGTTTACTTTTACATGTCCTAATCCGCTTGTTTTAATGTATTCTTTGGTCTTGGCGATGGCTTCTTTTATGGTTAAGCCGTTGAGTACCAATCCACCTTCGGGAGCTCCCGGACGAGGAGAATTCATCATGATTCCTTCTTTGGCGTCGAAGCTCTCTTCGCTAATGTCGCAACCCTCTATCAGCGGGCGTATTTCGAGACCGAAGTGTTTCGCAAAAGCGTAGTCGCGACTATCATGGGCAGGTACCGCCATGATGGCTCCGGTGCCGTATCCGGCCAGTACATAGTCACTGATCCATACAGGAATGGCTTCATTGGTTAACGGATTGATGGCATAGCTGCCCGAGAAAACTCCGCTTACGCTACGGTCGGCAATGCGTTCGAGCTCGGTACGCTTCTTGGTACGATCCAGATAAGCAGCCACTTCCTCTTTTTGAGCAGCGGTAGTAAGCGAAGCCACCAGTTCACTTTCGGGTGCAAGTACCATGAAGGTAACACCGAATATGGTATCGGCACGAGTGGTAAATATGGTAAAATCAATATCACTGTCTTTTACTTCGAAACGCATTTCGGCACCTTCCGAACGACCTATCCAGTTGCGTTGCGTTTCTTTCAGGGATTCTGTCCACTCAACGGTATTGAGCCCGTCGAGCAAGCGCTGTGCGTAGGCCGATACACGCAAGCACCACTGGCGCATTACTCTTTGAATAACCGGATGACCGCCACGTTCGGACACACCATCCACTACCTCATCATTGGCCAATACCGTGCCCAAAGCCGGACACCAGTTCACCATCGTGTTGCCCAGATAAGCGATGCGGTAGTTCATCAACACTTCCTGTTGTTGTTTTTCGTTCATCGCTTTCCACTCTTGGGCGGTGAAGTTCAATTCTTCGCTGCAAGCCACGTTCAACCCTTCCGTTCCGGTAGTCTCGAATGCTTTTATCAGCTCTGCAATGGGCAATGCCTTCTTTTCGTCGTTACAGTAAAAGCTGTTGAACATGCGAATGAAAGCCCACTGCGTCCATTGATAGTATTCAGGGTCGCAGGTACGAAGCTCCCGGCTCCAGTCGAAAGAAAACCCTATCTTGTCCAACTGTTCGCGGTAGCGATTAATATTGTTTACGGTAGTGATGGCGGGGTGTTGGCCTGTCTGAATAGCATATTGCTCGGCCGGAAGTCCGTACGCATCGTAACCCATGGGGTTGAGTACGTTGAAGCCTTGCAAGCGTTTGTAGCGGGCATAAATATCAGAAGCAATGTATCCCAGCGGATGGCCGACGTGCAGTCCGGCGCCCGAAGGGTAAGGAAACATGTTCAGTACATAGAACTTCCGTTTCGATTCATCTTCTTTTACCTGATACGTCTTTTGGTCTACCCATCTCTCCTGCCACTTCTTTTCAATCTCCCTGAAATTATAGTCCATAGCTACCTTACTTTTTATTGTGATATTGTATTAATTTATACCTGTTTACAGATTTAGTGGGCAAATTTACATGTTTATTTTCAGATAACAACGCCGGGCAGGCGAAAAAGCGCTGTACCATCTTCTCTAACGGCGGATAAGAGGGCAATCAATATGTAAAAAGCGGATAATAGGAGATAGATGATTTTATTATCAATGGGAATTAGTTATCTTTGCTTTATTATTATTCATTCTAAAAAGAAAAGGAAAAGTACGGTGAACAACGATAACGATATTGAACTAACCCCTATGATGAAACAGTTTCTGGGGCTGAAAGCCGAACATCCGGATGCTGTTATGCTGTTCAGGTGCGGCGACTTTTACGAAACATACTCTACCGATGCCGTTATAGCCGCTGATATTCTGGGTATTACCCTGACAAAAAGAGCCAACGGAAAGGGCAAAACCGTAGAGATGGCAGGCTTCCCGCATCATGCGCTCGATACCTACCTGCCCAAACTGATCCGTGCCGGTAAGCGGGTAGCTATCTGCGATCAGCTTGAAGACCCGAAAACCACCAAGAAACTAGTGAAACGAGGCATAACTGAACTGGTTACCCCCGGTGTTTCCATCAATGATAATATTCTCAATTACAAAGAAAATAACTTCTTGGCTGCAGTTCACTTCGGAAAGGCGGCTTGCGGAGTCTCTTTTCTCGATATATCGACCGGAGAGTTCCTTACGGCCGAAGGTAATTTTGACTACGTAGATAAGCTGCTGAATAACTTCGGACCGAAGGAAGTTTTGTTTGAACGCGGTAAGCGTGGCATGTTCGAAGGGAACTTTGGCAATAAGTTCTTTGTTTTCGAACTCGACGATTGGGTGTTTACCGATACCAGTGCCCGCGAGAAATTGCTGAAGCACTTCGAAACCAAGAATCTGAAAGGTTTTGGTGTGGAACACCTGAAGAACGGTATTATCGCTTCCGGAGCCATCTTGCAATACCTGGAGATGACGCAGCACACGCAGATAGGGCATATCACCTCGCTGGCGCGCATTGAAGAAGACAGATACGTGCGGTTGGATAAGTTCACGGTGCGTAGTCTGGAGTTGATCTCGGGCATGAACGATGGCGGAAGCAGCCTGCTGAGTGTGATTGATAAAACCATCAGTCCGATGGGTGCCCGCTTGCTAAAGCGCTGGATGGTGTTTCCGTTGAAAGAAGAGAAACCCATAAATGACCGCCTGAATGTGGTGGAATATTACTTTCGCCACCCCGACTTCAAGGAGCTGGTGGAAGAACAACTTCATCTGATAGGCGACTTGGAGCGGATCATCTCTAAAGTTGCCGTGGGGCGTGTTTCTCCGCGGGAGGTGGTGCAACTGAAGATCGCTTTGCAGGCTATCGAACCGATCAAAGCCGCTTGCCTGGAGGCCGATAATGCCAGCCTGAATAGGATAGGAGATCAACTGAATCTTTGCCTCACCATTCGCGAAAAGATAGACAAAGAAGTGAACAACGATCCTCCGTTAATGATTAACAGAGGGGGAGTGATAAAGAGCGGCATTGATGCCGAGCTCGACGACCTACGGAAGATTGCTTATTCGGGTAAAGATTATCTGTTACAGATTCAGCAACGGGAAAGCGAGCTGACGGGCATATCGAGTCTCAAGATAGCCTACAACAGTGTGTTCGGTTACTACATTGAGGTGCGCAACGGGCATAAGGACAAAGTGCCTCAGGAGTGGATCAGGAAACAAACGCTGGTCAATGCCGAGCGTTACATTACGCAAGAGCTGAAGGAGTACGAGGAAAAGATTCTGGGTGCCGAAGATAAGATTCTGGTGCTGGAAACAAAGCTTTATAATGATCTGGTGCTGGCACTGGCGGAGTATATCCCCGCCATACAGATCAATGCTAACCAGGTGGCACGGCTCGACTGTCTGCTCTCTTTTGCCAATGTGGCGGCAGCCAACAATTATATCCGTCCGGTGATAGAAGACAATGATGTGCTGGATATCCGTCAGGGACGCCATCCGGTGATCGAGAAACAATTGCCGGTAGGAGAGAAGTATATCGCCAACGATGTGACGCTGGATAGCACTACGCAGCAGATCATTATCATCACAGGGCCTAACATGGCCGGTAAGTCGGCTCTTTTAAGACAGACAGCCTTGATTACCCTGCTGGCGCAAATCGGCTCGTTCGTTCCCGCCGAAAGCGCTCATATCGGCATGGTCGATAAGATATTTACCCGTGTGGGGGCTAGCGATAACATCTCGGTGGGAGAGTCTACCTTCATGGTAGAGATGAACGAGGCGGCGGATATTCTGAATAACGTTTCGCCACGCAGCCTGGTGCTTTTCGATGAGTTGGGGCGGGGAACTTCTACTTACGACGGTATTTCTATTGCCTGGGCCATTGTGGAGTACATTCACGAGCATCCGCGGGCCAAGGCACGCACACTCTTTGCCACGCACTACCACGAACTGAACGAAATGGAGAAGTCTTTCAATCGGATAAAGAACTACAACGTATCGGTAAAGGAGGTGGATAATAAAGTGATTTTCCTGCGTAAGCTGGAGCGGGGTGGGAGTGAACACTCTTTCGGTATCCATGTGGCCAAGATGGCGGGCATGCCCAAAAGCATTGTGAAACGTGCCAATGACATACTCCATCAGTTGGAATCGGATAACCGCAAACAAGGTATTTCGGGCAAACCGCTGGCCGAGGTAAGAGAGAAACGGGAGGGAATGCAGCTCAACTTCTTTCAGTTGGATGACCCCATTCTTTGCCAGATACGCGATGAAATTCTAACGTTGGATGTCAATAACCTTACCCCGTTGGAGGCATTGAATAAGCTAAGCGATATTAAGAAAATAGTAAAAGGTAAGTGATGTTTGTCACTTACCTTTTACTATTATATATTGCACCTGTTTTCAGGTTGTTTTCCTTACTTTCTAGCGACGTTCTTCTTACCTATTGCGTCGAGCTTTTTCCCATTCATGATGCAGGCTACCCCTATGATTACAAACGGTATGCTGAGCCACTGACCCATGTTTAGTGTCATTCCGTCTTCAAAATTTACCTGATTCTCTTTCAGGAATTCGATGAAGAACCGGAAGGTGAAGATGAGTGTAAGACAGAGACCGAAGAAGAAGCCGCGGTGTACCTTTTTGCTGTAATTCTTATATAGATAGATCATGATAAGGAAAAAGCAAAAATAGGCAATGGCTTCGTAGAGTTGTGCCGGATGGCGGGGAACCATATCTACCCGCTGAAAAATAAATGCCCAAGGCACATCGGTTGCTTTACCGATGATCTCGGAGTTCATCAGGTTGGCCAGACGAATGCAGCAGGCGGTGATGGGAGTCGCTACCGCTATCATATCGAGCACGTCAATGTAGTTCAGCTTGGTTTTGCGCACGTAGAGCCAGAGGGCAATGATGAGTCCGAGCGTTCCTCCGTGGCTGGCCAGTCCTTCGTAGCCGGTAAACTTCCACCCTCCGCCGGGCAATATCTTGATGGGAAGTACCATTTCAACCAGGTGAGAGAGGTAATAATCGGGCTGATAGAACAGGCAATGACCCAGACGGGCTCCGATTATGATGCCGAAAAAGCAATAAAAGAACAGTGGTTCGAACTTTTCTTCACTGATTTTCTTATCGCGATACTGGTAGTGAACCACCAGATAAGCCAGAAATATACCTACTGCCCATAGCAATCCGTAGTATCGGATGGAGATGCCAAAGAGGTTGAATAATTCCGGATTGGGGTTCCAGTTGATCGTTGCAAGGAGATGATTCATACTTTTTTATCTTTCGTTTGATTTAATTTTCTGATAACCCGCGCCGGGTTTCCTACGGCCAGCGAGTCGGCCGGAATATCTTTAGTTACTACCGAACCGGCACCGATCACCGAGCGATCTCCGATGGTGACTCCGGGGCAGATGGTGGCATGTCCGCCTATCCAGCAACGCTCACCGATGGTAACGGGCTTGCAATTCTCCCATTTATCGCGTTCGTCGGCTTCTTGTGGATGTTGGGCGGTATAGATGTGCACTCCGGGAGCAATCAGCGTATGCATGCCGATGGTTACTTTGGCACCGTCTAAAATCACCGCTCCGAAGTTGATGAATACTTCTTTTCCGGCGTAGATGTGATCTCCGTAGTCGCAATAGAAAGGAGGTTCCAGATGCAGGTCTTTGGCGGAATTGGGGCAGAGTTCATTGATTATATCCTGAAACTTGTCCGTATAATACTCCGTAACGTTTAGTCTGTGGAGTATTCTTTTCGCTTTGGTGCGTATGGCTACCAGCTCTTCGCAAAGCGCATTGTAGGGTTCGCCCGCAAACATTTTCTGCTTTTCTGTCTCTCCTCTGTCCATCGGTTTATTTGCTGAATTTTCGAGCGATTTCCTTGTAGATAGGAACGTCAAGGTGTTGTTCCTCGGCCATGGTTATCATGTCGAATAATAATCCCTGTACTTCCGACTCGTGTCCCCGCTCAATGTCTTTTTGCATGGAGGAGGTACTTTCGGGGGCCAGCTTGTTCATTACTTTGAGGTTATAGGCCACTAAATCTTCATCAAACGAGATGCCGAGTTTGGCTCCCAAAGCCGCACTCTCGCGAGACAGGCCGATAAAGGTGTTGCGGATGTCGCCCTCTTTCTGTACTTCTCCCATTGGCACGTCATAATAAGCGCCGGTGCAGGCCATGGCCGATATAAACGACCATTTGATGAATGTATCGCGCTTAATATCGGGTGATATTTCGGCTTTGATGCCACTCTCTTGCAGGTCGCGCTGAACTGTTTCGAGCAGTTCGGTCGATACCCGGGTGCCTTTGTGTGCGCCGAATACGATGCGGAAAATGCCGCCCATCTGGGTGATCTCTCCCGGAGCGGAAACGAAGCCTACGATGTAGATGCATCCGTCCAGCACGGTAACTTCGGGTACCATTCGTTGTATTTTGGGCCCTACGCCGTATGCGTTGAGTATGGGAATAACGATTGTGTCCTTGTGCGCCGCTCTGCCGATGAGGTCGGCAATGGAGTCTACGGAATAGCCCTTTACACAAACAAAAATCACGTCGGCTTTGCCATTGTAATTCTCTGCCGTACAGGCTGTTATGGGTATGTTGTGCTGGCCTTTCAGACTCGATTTTATTCTTAACCCTTCGCTCTGTATGGCGGCCAACTGTGCTCCGCGGGCAATGCATGTCACTTCTTCATCTGCCAGCCATAAAAAGGCGGCAATGCTTCCGCCCACACCTCCGGTTCCTACTACCAGGTAGCGGAGGCCTGTTTTCTTAATGCTTCCGCAATAAGAACAACGTTCTGTTTTATTCGCTTTATCCATTATTTAAGTTCTGTTATTTATTTCATTATGTCTGTTGAGTGCCGCTTTTCGGTTGCTTTGAACTTTGTATGAATGAACAACTTAAGAGAACGAAAGGTTATCTCGACCGGCAGAAAAAAAGAAGAATCTGCTATACGTTGAAGCGGAAGTGCATAATGTCTCCGTCTTCTACCACATATTCTTTTCCTTCTACGTTGAGTTTGCCGGCCTCGCGAACAGCCGCTTCCGAACCATAGGTTATAAAGTCGTTGTATTTGATCACTTCTGCACGAATGAATCCTTTTTCAAAGTCGGTGTGGATAACGCCTGCACATTGGGGGGCTTTGCTGCCTCCAAGGTATGTCCATGCGCGCACTTCCTGCACACCGGCGGTGAAGTAGGTTTCCAGATTGAGCAATTTGTAGGCGGCTTTGATTAAGCGTGCCACGCCCGACTCGGTTAAACCCATTTCGCCGAGAAACATTTCACGTTCTTCGTACGTGTCCAGCTCGGCTATTTCCGATTCTATTTTGGCTGCTACCACGAGTATGTCCGCATTCTCTTCTTTTATCGCTTCGCGTACCATTTCTACGTATTTGTTGCCGCTCACGGCGCTTGCTTCGTCTACATTGCACACGTAGAGCACCGGTTTGCTTGTCAGCAGAAAGAGGTCTTTCGCTATTTTTTGTTCATCTTTTGTGTCGAGCACCACGGTACGGGCCGACTTGCCCTGTTCGAGTACTTCTTTGTATTTCACCAGTACCTCGTACGTTTGTTTGGCTAGCTTGTCGCCGCCCGTCTGAGCCTGTTTCTGCACCTTTTGCATGCGGCTTTCTATGGTGTCGAGGTCTTTTAACTGCAATTCGTAATCGATAATTTCCTTGTCGCGCACGGGGTTTATGCTGCCGTCTACGTGTGTCACATTATCATCGTCAAAGCAGCGCAACACGTGCAGAATAGCATCCGTTTCGCGGATGTTAGCCAGGAACTTGTTGCCCAGGCCTTCTCCTTTACTTGCACCCTTTACCAGTCCGGCAATGTCCACAATCTCTACTGTAGTAGGAACAATTCGTTGCGGGGTTACCAGTTCCGCGAGTTTATTTAAACGTTCGTCGGGCACGGTGATTACCCCCACATTTGGTTCTATTGTACAGAAAGGAAAGTTTGCTGCCTGCGCTTTGGCATTCGACAAACAATTAAAAAGAGTCGATTTACCCACATTCGGTAGCCCGACTATACCACATTGTAAAGCCATTCCTATTTTATTATTCTTTTATTTTAAGCACTTAACAAGGCAAAAGTACGAATTATTCGGGGTAATGCAAAGAATATGGCAATTGTTCCTGTTAAAAGGGTCGGTGAGGTGCTTTTTTATACGATGTTGTTACGATGAAACCGATTTTGGGCGATGGGGAATTCGCTGCGTTCTTGTACTTTTTTGCGGACAGATGTGTCGGCGGTGGTTGCTTCCTTGTCAAATGCCGGTTGCACTTTGGCTCTGAGACGGTTGCACTTTAGCGAAATGCAACCGTCATATTACCAAAGTGCAACCGTCTCAGAGCGGATTTTTACGATTCTGTTTGTACTTCCCTGGGAATAGTTGACTGTGATTTTAGTTCTTTCAACCGAATTGCACCGTGCAATTCCACAAACAGAGCCGTGCAATCAGTACTGAAGACGCCTCGTTGCAAAGGTTATCGCTTCTCTAATTCCACACACAGAGCCGTGCAATCAGTACACTACGAAGGTGCTTGTCGCTACTTTCTTTATATTCCGTCTTCCGCTGAAACTATTTGATGATTGTACTTGCAAACAGCTTACATATAGATGTAGATAATGCTTGTTTTAGACAGTAATTTTCTTTTTGTTTCACGTGACACAGAAAAGGCCGGAGAGTTAGTCCGGCCCTTGTTAGAGTTTTCTGAAAGCGGGCGGGGAGGAGCGGTGCTGAAATACCTGATTCCTCCTTTAGCTGCTTTTATTTGTAATAGTTAAATTTAAAAGAGAGTTTGTTTTAAGTTTACAGGTTCGGAGCCTCCATGGTAATTGTCATTTCGGGAGCCAATATGTATTCAGCTTTTTTATTGTTCCATTTGTAATAATCAGTTGTTACTGTTTTGCCCTCGTATTTGTAGCGGATGGACAAATCGTTTTCCCAACAATTATTGATGCTGTTCCACTTCAGCGTTTCATTCTCTGTCATACGTTTTTGGTCGTCGTACTTGTAGTTGTATTTTATGTAGTTAGACAAGCTGTTGCCATCTTGCTTATAAACAGTTTGTGCAATGAGCATACCGTCTCTTTGCTCGGAGTTATAAATGAGGTTGTTATCGTTTCTTGCAGAAACGGTTAAACTACATACTAATGCTACCACTGACAATACTAAGATTCTTAAGGATACATTTGTTTTCATGATCATATGCTTTTAGGTTTATAATATCATATATCTATTATATATAGGCTATTACCCTGCAAATATAGATATTGTTCTGACATAAATAACAATATACGACTATATTATATCTTATATGTAAGTAGTTGGGCTGTGATGGCTTTTCCATTGTGGCAAGATATAGGAACAAAAAATATCCGGTTGTAAGCTAGGCGGATGTAGAGTGATCAACAAGTATTTTAAGTGATTACTTTGATTGCTTTTTGTATAAAGGTTAAATAAGGTTATAAATAGGGAGAGGCAACAAATCCCGCTTCTCTTTTCTATTCAGAGGGGCGGGATTGGTCTGTTAAGTGCTTGTTATGGGGTGTTTTACCACTCGTCAATGGGCTTCGAGCCAGTTGGCTCCCCATCCGTAATCTGCTTTGAGTGGCACGTGCATCCGGTAAGCATTCTCCATCTCTTCGATCACTATTTGCTGCACGTATTCTTTTTCGGCAAGCGGCACACTGAAGTTCAACTCATCGTGCACCTGCAGAATCATTTTAGCCTTTAGGTTTTCTTCTCTAAATCGCTTGTAGATGCCTGCCATGGCCACTTTTATAATGTCTGCGGCACTTCCCTGTATGGGTGCATTAATGGCATTTCGTTCTGCATAGCCTCTTACCGTAGCGTTTCTAGAGTTAATGTCCGGCAAAAAACGTTTCCGGTGAAAGATCGTCTCTACGTATCCTTTCTCCCGGGCCACTTCAATGCTCTTATCCATATATGCCCTTACGCGAGGATAGGTGGCGAAATAGCCCTCTATCAGCTCTTTTGCTTCTTTCCGGTCTACGTTCATCCGCTCTGCCAGTCCGAATACCGATATGCCGTAGATGATGCCGAAGTTGGCTGTTTTGGCCTTGCGGCGCATATCCGGGTTTACTTCACTGATGTCTGTTTTGTAAATCTTGGCAGCCGTGGCGGCATGGATGTCGTATCCGCTCAGAAAGGCATCGATCATGTTTTTGTCTTCACTAAGGTGTGCCATGATGCGTAGTTCAATCTGCGAATAGTCGGCCGAGAAAAACAGACAATCGTCGTCTGGTATAAAAGCTTTGCGAATCTCCTTACCGTCTTCATCGCGGATAGGAATATTTTGCAGGTTCGGGTTGCTGGAACTCAGTCTGCCGGTTGAGGTCACCGTTTGGTTAAACGAGGTATGCACCCTTCCTGTTTTGGGGTTGATCAATAGCGGAAGAGCGTCTACGTACGTGCCTAGTAGCTTTTTCAATCCTCTGTATGCTAAGATCTTCTCTACTATCTCATGCTTGTGGCGCATGCTTTCGAGTACCTCCTCCGAGGTAACGTACTGTCCGGTTTTTGTCTTCTTGGCTTTCTCTACTATCTTTAGTTTGTCGAACAGCACTTCGCCTACCTGCTTGGGCGATGCAATATTAAATTCCCGGTCGGCGTGCTTGTATATCTCTTGCTCCAGCGTCCGGAGTCGTTTGGTGAAAAGTTCGGACGATTGTTTCAGGGCTTCCGTGTCCAGTCTCACTCCGTTACTTTCAATATCGACCAATACCGGAACAAGCGGCATCTCTATTTCATAAAATAGTTTCTCCGCATCATTGGCTTTCAGTTCTTTCTCCAGAATATTTTTTAGCTTGAGCGTTACGTCCGCATCTTCGCAAGCATACAGGTACACTTCTTCGGGAGAGAGGTCTCGCATGTTTTTTTGGTTTTTCCCTTTTGCTCCGATCAGCTCTTCGATGTGCACTGTTTGATAGTGCAGGTAGATTTCCGCCAGATAGTCCATGCCATGTCTCAGTTCCGGTTGCAAAACATAATGTGCCACCATGGTGTCGAATAGTTTCCCTTTTACCTCCACACCATAATTTTGCAAGATGAGCATATCGTACTTAATGTTCTGGCCAACTTTGAGCGATTGCTCATTTTCGAAGACCGGGCGGAATTCATTTACAATCTTTAACGCTTCTTCCCGATCGGGAGGCACGGGTACATAGTAAGCCTGATTTTCGGCATAGCTAAAGCTCATTCCTACGAGCTCAGCCTCCATTGGGTCTGTTCCGGTAGTTTCCGTATCTAACGAGAGAATTTCCTTTGTCAGTAACTTTTTAATTATTGAGCTCCTTTTATCCTGATTATCAATGAGTTGGTAGTCTATTATCGAAAGATCTAACCGCTCTAGATTCGTTTTAATTTCATCGACTGCATCGTTGGGCGTAAATACGCCAAAGAGATCGCCTTGAACGGGAGCACCCGGAGCTTCTGTTTGCTTGCTTCGTTTTGCCGTTGAAGAGGTTTCGCCGCTTGGTGTATTGTTGGGTTCCTCTTTTTTGAATACCCGATCTATCAGGTTTCGGAATTCCATCTCCTCGAAAATCTTGCGGAGTGATTCTTCGTCTGCTTCTTCCCGAACGAGCGAATCCATATTAAGTGCAATGGGCACATCTGTTTTGATAGTGGCCAGAAATTTGGAGAAGATGATCATCTCCTTGTTTGTTTCCACTTTTGTTTTGAGTGCACCCTTTAGCTGGTCGGTATGTTCTAGCAGGTTTTCGATGCTTCCGAATTCGGCGATAAGTTTTTGTGCTGTTTTCTCTCCCACACCCGGGCATCCCGGAATGTTGTCCGAAGAATCGCCCATCAGTCCCAGCATATCAATTACTTGTGCCGGCGATTGGATATCGAATTTTGCTTTTATCTCTTCCACACCCATCACCTCGAACTCTTTGTCGCCATATTTGGGGCGATACATAAAGACATTGCCGGTAACCAGCTGACCGTAATCTTTGTCGGGAGTCATCATGTAGGTGGTTATTCCCTGCTTTCCGGCCTCGGTGGCCAGTGTGCCTATAACGTCGTCTGCCTCATAGCCGGACACTTCAAGAATAGGAATCCTGTAGCTGCGGATGATCTCTTTGATAATGGGCACGGACAGGCGGATGGCTTCCGGTGTTTCTTCACGTTGAGCCTTATATTGCTCGTAAGCTATGTGGCGAAAGGTGGGCCCGGCGGGGTCGAAGGCTACGCCGATGTGTGTCGGCCTCTCTTTCTTTAGTATTTCTTCCAGGGTATTAACGAAACCAAGCACGGCCGATGTGTTGAATCCTTTCGAATTTATCCGTGGATTTTTAATGAAGGCATAGTACGCTCTGTATATCAGTGCGTAAGCATCTAGAAGGAAAAGTTTGCTGTCCGGGTTCATTTTCTATGGTTTTTCATGGTAAAAGTACAAAAAAATACCGTATTAATCGTTTTATTATTACTTTTGTATCCAAATGGTGTTCTTATGGATGGCTTGTCTCTTATAAAATTCCCAATTACCGATGAACTGGTGGATTTCAAAAATCTATTTGATCATTCTTTGTCCAGTTCCGATCCTTTGCTTAACAATGTGATTGATCACTTGAGGCAAAGAAACGGGAAGATGATGCGGCCTATCCTGGTGTTGCTTGTGGCTAAACTCCATGGAAACATTCAACCGATAACTCTCCATGCCGCTGTGTCGTTAGAATTGCTCCACACGGCCAGTCTCGTTCATGATGATGTGGTGGATGAAAGTACCGAACGCCGCGGGCAGCTTTCCGTAAATGCTCTTTTCAACAACAAAGTGGCCGTTCTTACCGGAGATTATCTGCTTGCTACCTGCCTGGTTCAGGCGGGTAAGACACTCAATCATGAGATTATCGAGGTGATTTCGCGCCTCGGTCAGGACTTGTCCGAAGGGGAGTTGCTGCAATTATCCAATGTCAGCAATCCGGAGTTTTCAGAGAAAGTATACTTTGATGTTATCCGTAAAAAAACCGCTGCACTCTTTGCGGCTTGTACCAAAGCTGCTGCTCTTTCAGTGGGAGCGGGGGTGGAGAGAACGGAACGTTCGCGTCTTTTAGGGGAGTACATCGGCATTTGCTTTCAGATTAAAGATGACATTTTCGACTATTCCGATAGTAAAGAAATCGGTAAGCCTACCGGCAATGATATGCTCGAAGGAAAACTGACTCTTCCTGTGCTTGCCGCGTTGAATAAGACTAACGATGAACAGGCCAGAAAGATAGCGATAAAAGTGAAGAACGGTACGGCTAATACGGCTGAAATAGCCGATTTAGTGGAATTTACGAAGTCACACGGAGGCATTGAATATGCTACGGAGGTGATGCTTACGTACAGACAAATGGGCTTGGAGCTGTTGGCTGAACTGCCCCTCTCTGATGTAAGAACTTCGCTCGAATCTTATCTGAATTATGTGGTAGACAGGCATAACTAAAAGTGCCGTGCCTTCCTTCTTTTTTTCCGGATGACACGACACGATGTATTTGATTGTTTGCTGTGTAAGTCTTAGAAAAACTTTATCTCCTCACCTTTAATATCCGAAAGCAACAGATTTGCCAAACGGCTTGTTCCCAGGCGAAAAAACTTGTTGTTTAACCATTCTTTGCCTAAAGTCTCTTTTATAATTGTATAGTAAATCAGGGCGTCGTTTACGCTGTTAATACCTCCTGCCGGTTTAAAACCTATTTTGTTTCCGGTTGTTTCGTGGTACTCTTTAATGGCCTGACACATCACTAAAGCGGCCTCGGGCGTAGCGGCCGGTTGTTGCTTTCCGGTAGATGTTTTTATGAAGTCGGCACCTGAGTACATGGATAGGAGAGAAGCTTTTTTGATGTTTGACGCATTGCCCAGTGCTCCCGTTTCAAGTATCACTTTGAGGTGTTGCTCTTTGCAGGTATCTTTTATTTCTTGTATTTCGTCGCACAGAGTTTCGTAGTCGCCGCTTAAGAAAGTTCCTACTGAAATCACAATGTCTATCTCGTCGGCACCTTCCATAATAGCCATGGCGGTCTCTGCCACTTTTACTTCAATAAAGGTTTGCGAGGAGGGGAATCCGGCCGATACACAGGCTATATTTACGTCTTCTACCTCAAGCGTATCTTTTACTACCTGTGCAAAGTTGGGATATACACAAATAGCCGCCACGTTTTTCAGGTCGGGAAATTCTTCATCAAACTTGTTCACTTTCTCTGTAAATCTCATTACGCTCTCATCGCTATCGGTCGTGTTTAGTGTAGTTAAGTCTATACAGTTAAACAGCAGTTTCTTTACTTCTTCGGTATTGTTCTCTGCCAGTTTTTTTTCTATTAAGGTAGCCACTTGTGCCTTGATGTCGGCATCATTCAAGTCTGTATTGTACTTACCCAGTGCGGCATCATACTTGTTCTGGTTCGTTGTTTCACTATTTTCCATCGTCGCTTAATTTGGGATTATTAATATGTCTCTTATTATCTCTCTTTGTTTTCTTTTCCATGTTTCGGGCGAATGCCTCCGTCAAGTCTACCCCTGTTTGGTTGGCCAGGCAGAGGAGTACCCAGAACACATCCGTCAATTCGTCGGCAATGTTATCTTTCTCGCCTTCTTTAAACGATTGATCGCCATATTTCCGGGCCATGACACGTGCCAGTTCACCCACCTCTTCGGTAAGTACGGCCATGTTTGTCAGTTCGCTGAAGTAGCGCACTCCATACGTTTTAATCCACTGATCTACTTGTTCCTGAGCTTCTTTTAGTGTCATTATTCTTTGTTTTTTGTATCCATACAAATGGTAACCGGCCCGTCGTTCAGTAATTCCACTTTCATGTCGGCTCCGAATTCTCCCGTACCGATTTCTTTCCCCAATGCTATGGCCAGTTCTTTGCAAAACTCTTCGTAAAGTGGTACGGATATTTCATGTCCGGCTGCTTTTATGTATGAAGGCCTGTTGCCTTTCTTTGTCGAAGCATGTAGTGTAAATTGACTGATTACTAATATATTGCCGTCTATATCGGATACGGATTTATTCATCACTCCCTTCTCGTCGTCGAAAATGCGCAGGTTTACGATTTTCTTGCAAAGCCATTCGATATCTTCTTTTCCATCGGCTTCTTCAATGCCTACCAGAATCAGTAATCCTTTTCCTATGGCCGATTTGCAGGTGTTGTTGATGGTGACGGAGGCGTGAGCTACGCGTTGTATAACTATTCTCATTTGTACTCCTGTTTATTTCCCGGAGAGGCAAAATTACAAATAAAAGGGAAAGACCGTACGTCTTCGGCTATTTATTTCCTTTATTCCTGTGCTTCTCTTTGTTCAATATTCAAAGGATCTTTGTTTAAATAATCCTTTATCACCTTTGCTTTTGACTCGCCGGTAACAGCTGTCAGTTCTTCGATGGAAGCTTCGCGGATGCGCTTTACACTCTTAAATTCCTTCAATAATGCACTTTTTGTCTTTTCTCCGATGCCTTTTATTTCATCCAAAGCAGAGGCTACTTGCCGTTTACTTCGCTTATCCCGATGAAAAGTAATGGCAAAACGGTGCACTTCATTTTGAATCTGTTCCAATAAATGGAATAGGGGAGTTCCTTGCTTCAGACCGATGGTTTGCGGCGGAAAGCCAAACAACAACTCCGAAGTGCGGTGTTTCTTGTCCTTTGCCAGTCCGGCTATCGGTATATTTAGCTCAATCTCTTCCAGTGCCTGTCTCACGGCCTCCATTTGCCCTTTTCCCCCGTCGGTAATAATGAGGTCGGGCAGAGGCGTTTCCTCCTCTATAGCACGTTGATAACGCCTTTTAACCACTTCCTTCATGGATGCATAGTCATCGGCTCCTACCACCGTTTTGATGTTGTATTTCCGGTAGTCTTTCTTTGAAGGTTTGGCTTTCTTAAACACAACGCAGGCGGCTACTGCATCCGTTCCCTGAATGTTGGAGTTGTCGAAACATTCTATCTGTACAGGAGGCTTTTCCAGATGCAGTTCTTGCTGAATCTCCTTCATCAGGCGCATGTTCCGCTGCTCCGGATTGAGCTTCTCGGCTTGTTTCATCCGGTCGGCTTTGTATTGCTTTACGTTGAGTAGCGATAAATCGAGCAGCTTCTTTTTATCCCCTCGCTGCGGAATGGTGAATGTCACGTCGCTTAGTTCTATTTCTAACTCAAAAGGAACGATTATTTCACGAGACATACTCTTGTATCTTTCTCGCATTTCAATGATGCCTAGCGAGAGCAATTCTTCCTTCGTTTCATCAAGTCTTTTCTTGTATTCGAAGGTAAATGCCTGATTTACAGCACCATTAGTGATGTGTAGGTAGTTGATGAAGGCCGCCTTTTCGCCGTCTTCTTCTATGGAAAACACGTCGATATTGTGTAACACAGAGCTTACTACTTCCGATTTTGCCCGATAATTCTCTATCAGTTCATATTTTCTTTTGATGAATTGTGCCTCTTCGAATTTTAATTCGCCCGCCAGGTCCTGCATTAACTGGAACAACATCCGGCTAATTTCTTGCGTGTTTCCTTTTAATATTTCCTTGATTTCGCCGATATTCTTCATGTACTCATCGTGCGACTGCAAGCCTACGCACGGCCCGGCACAGTTCTTTATGTGGTACTCCAGACAAACGTTAAACTTGCCTTCGCGGATGTTTTCCGGAGTAAGATTCAAGTGGCAAGTGCGTAGCTGATACAGATGTTTGATGAGGTCTAGTAAAGCATACATCGAAGGCACATGGCTGTACGGGCCATAATAGGACGATCCGTTGCGGATTATCTTTCGCGTTCTAAAGATCCGTGGGAAGTATTCGTTTTGCACGCAGATAGACGGATAGGTCTTATCATCTTTCAATAAAACGTTGTAGCGAGGTTTGTATTTCTTTATCAGGTTGTTTTCCAGCAGGAGCGCATCTTCTTCCGTGTTTACTACAATATAGCGTATGTCGGCTATCTTGCTTACCAGTACCCTTGTTTTCCCCGGCTCATGTTCTTTGCTGAAGTACGAATAAACCCTTCTCTTTAAGTTTTTAGCTTTTCCTACATATATAATGGTACCTTCGGCATTCAGGTATTGGTAGATACCCGGCCCTTCGGGTAGATTTTGCACAATGCCCTTCAGGTATTCACTGGTTTTCAGTTCCTCGTTTTCCATTAAGTATGAATGCTTTCCTTTATCATAAATAGGGTTCTTATCGATTGCTCTGCCCATTCTCCATCTTTATTCAGATTGGTGGGGCAGAGCCTTTTGCTGTATTACAGACTTAATACCGATTCAACTTCGATATCCTTGTCGAATAGTTCTTTTCCGTTCAGGTCTTTTAATTCTATGATGAAGTTTACGTATATCGTTTTTGGATGAAGCCTCTTTACTAAATTGCAGGCTGCTTTCATCGTTCCGCCGGTTGCCAGTAAATCATCGTGCAGCAACACTACGTCATTTTCGTTTAGTGCATCTTTATGTATCTGTACGGTATCCGTTCCATACTCTTTATCGTAACTTTCCTCTATTACTTCTGCCGGTAACTTTCCCGGTTTGCGGATGGGTATAAATCCGGCGCCCAGTCTTGTGGCAAGAATTGGTCCCATAATGAAACCTCTCGATTCAATGCCTACTACTTTCGTTATTCCTTTGTCTTTATACATTTCGTACATCATGTCTGCCAGAAGTTGCAAACACTCTGCATCTTTAAACAGGGTAGTTACGTCTTTAAACTGAATGCCCGGAATGGGGAAGTCTGGAATGTTTCTAATGCTTTTGATAAGCTTCTCTTTGCTCATAATCAATTCTTTATTTCGTTTCCTTAAATATTTTGTTTCACGTGAAACAGATGCCTTATCGCCCTGCCATAACCAGTAGCACGTTAATATCACTGGGGGATACTCCGGGTATTCTGCCTGCTTGCGCAATGGTTTCCGGATCTATTCGAATTAGTTTTTGCCGTGCTTCGGTAGAGAGTGACTGAATGTTCTCGTAATCGAACTTGCCTCTTATCTTTATATTTTCGAGACGGGCCAGCTTATCTGCAATCATCCGTTCCCGTTCTATGTATCCCTGATACTTTATTTGTATTTCGGCAGCTTCTATTATTTCCTCTTTTCTGCTGTCGTCAATTTCATCGAGCAATTGCTTCAATACAGGTATATGGTTTGCTATGTTCTCTATTGTTATCTGCGGCCGATTAATTAAATCTATTAACTTGCAACCCTGCTTTAGCGGGGTAGTGCCCAGCGATTCGAGCGCATCATTAATAAGAGCCGCTTTTATCGAATAGTTCTTCGCAAAATCAATCATGCGGTTTGTTATTTCACGCTTGCTTATCATTAGTGCATGTCTGTCTTCTTTCACTAATCCGAGCTTCCATGCTTTTTCAGTTAGGCGCATATCGGCATCATCCATACGGAGAAGAATACGAAATTCTGCTCGTGAGGTAAACATGCGGTAAGGTTCATCTACACCTTTAGTTACCAGATCATCGATTAATACGCCTATATATGCTTCGTCGCGTGCCAGAGTAAATGGTTCGCCTCCGTGGCAATTGATGTGAGCGTTGATTCCTGAAATGAGTCCCTGTCCGCCTGCTTCTTCATATCCAGTGGTTCCGTTTACCTGTCCGGCAAAGAACAAGTTCTCAATAATCTTCGATTCCAACGTATGTTTAAGCTGAGTCGGGTCGAAATAATCATATTCGATGGCATACCCCGGACGATATATTTCCAGATTCTTGAAAGCCGGTATTTTCTTTAATGCAGCGATTTGAATCTCCAGCGGCAGAGAAGAAGAAAAACCGTTTAAATACAGTTCCTGCGTTGTTTCTCCTTCCGGTTCAAGGAATAATTGGTGTTGCTCTTTATCGGGAAAGGTCACAATTTTCGTTTCAATGCTTGGGCAGTAACGTGGCCCGATGCTTTGTATTTGTCCGTTGAAAAGGGGAGATTCCGATAACCCTTCACGCAGTACGCGGTGCACTTCTTCGTTGGTGTAGCAGGTCCAGCATTGTAGTTGCTTCAGGTGTTCGGTACTTGTATTCATGAACGAAAATTTGTGGAAATCGTTCTCTCCGTCCTGAGTAGACATTTGGCTGAAATCGACGCTTCTACCGTCTATACGTACCGGTGTTCCTGTTTTCATTCTTCCAGAACGAATGCCGTTTTTTACGATGGATTCGGTTAATTGCAGAGATGGTGGCTCAGCCATTCTTCCACCCGGAAGTTTAGTCTTACCTACGTGCATCAATCCGTTGAGGAATGTACCTGCGGTAATTATAACGCATTTGGCGTAGAATGTTACATCCCAGAACGTAACTAAGCCAATGATTTTTCCGTTTTCAACGATTATTTCTTTCACTGTATCTTGCCAGATGCTGAGGTTTGGTGTATTTTCCAAAACTTCTCTCCATGCCCAGATAAACTTATTGCGGTCGCATTGAGCGCGGGGGCTCCACATAGCAGGCCCTTTAGAACGGTTCAACAGGCGAAACTGAATAGCCGTTTTATCGGTTATTAGTCCCATATATCCTCCCAATGCATCTATCTCGCGAACTATTTGTCCTTTGGCAATTCCGCCTATGGCCGGGTTGCAACTCATTTGAGCTACCTTGTTCATATCCATTGTGATCAGGCAGGTCTTCGACCCTAAGTTGGCCGCAGCTACTGCTGCTTCGCAACCTGCGTGCCCGGCACCTATCACAATTACGTCATATTTGAAGTTCATTGATTTACAGTTTATTAAACGCTGCAAAGTTACATGTTTATTTCAGTATTACCATACAGCCCGATTAAAAACAAAAACAATCCTACAAGCCTGTTTGTTGCCGGCACTCACATCAGTGCCGGCTTTTTGGGGTCGTTTCCCTGTTTTACTTTGTAGAATGACACGTGCGATTACCCTCTCCGGCGGCATTAATAACCGATTCACACGGCTTACTTTCCTCGTTTCCCGGCTGGGGTCTCTACAGTCCCCGCCTGCGAACCGGCGAGTCTCCGGCCGGGGACCCGACAGACCACAGCCGGGAAACGAGAACCATAAACCGTATCTTTTACTTATAATATACGTTATTTGCTGTTGTTACTGCTTTATTGAGCATTAGTGCAACTGGCTGCCGAATGCAGCAATAACGTTTGTTCAATCCTTCGGGCTCGACAAAAAAGGAAGAGTAGGCTGAAGAAGAAAAGCATGCACTTTAGTAATCGGTTAGTAATGAGACCAAAAAGGAGAAATAACAAGAAGAAAAGCGTGATAGATATATTTTACTATCACACTCTGTGATGCCGATAAATAAGACTCTTTAGCGGTTTTTGTGATAGATGTGATAGTAAAATGCGTTTTTTTCATAGTAAATATTATCTTTGCACTGAACTATTTTAATTACGCATGAGAAGCGGTCTGATTTTACTATTTATATTTAGCGTCATCTCTTCTGTTCTGGTTTCTTGTGGTGACAGAAGCCGGCCCAATTTTGCCCTGATTGAGGCTGATTCTTTGCTCTCTGCCAACCCTCATGAAGCATTGCGTCTTCTTCAAAAAATAAAACCTGCCTTTTTATCCTCAGAGAAAGAGGCAGCCTACTATGCCCTCTTATTCGTTCAGGCTACAGACAAGAGTGAGCTTACACTGTTACCCTGCGATTCTTTGGTAGATGTCGCCCTCGATTATTATGGCGGAGGCTTGAATAAAGCTAAGGCTTTGTTTTATAAAGGCCGGATATTAGTAAAGATGGGGCTTGAAAGAGAAGCCATGGCCTGTTATTTTAGGGCATTGCCGGAATTGGGGAACAGTTATCCGGAAATTCGCGTAAAAGGTATGGTATACGAAGATCTAGGGAGAATAGACCTCGATCAGAGTCTCTATCGGGAGTGCTTGAATAAACTGGATATTTCTCTGAGATATTATTCTTCTATTCAGGATAAAAAGGCGATGATAAATGCGCTAAGCCTGATGAGCTCGGTTTATACACTGGAAGAAAAAAAGGAACAAGCCCTATTTACGTTGCATAAGTCCTTGGATTTGGCTACTAAGCTCGGAGACTCTTTACAGATAAGCAATGTGTTCCATGATTTTTGTTTGTGCTACGATAATTTTAATGAACCCGATACGGCGTTGATCTATGCGCACAAATCCTTAGAATACCTGCCTGAGAACAGAGATTCAGCTCCCATCTTTCTTTCTATAGGCATTCTATTACTCGAGAAGGATCGAAAGGATTCGGCCCGGTATTATTTAGAAAAAAGTTTGGATGATAATATTAGGGATCAGGCAATTACTCATTCTTATTTATCGGATTTGGAGAAAGAATCGGGTGACTATCGGGGTGCACTTGAACATTTGGAGAAATACGCCGACGTTGTTGATTCTTTATTTGTAGCCGATAAATCTTCTCAGATAGAGAGACTGGGCTATAAATATGAAACGGAGGCAAAGATAGCGAAGCATAAGGCCGAGATGCGGCAGATTAATATCCTGATTGTATCGGTTTCTATTATCGCGATTCTTATCTTAGTTCTAATTATTGAGCGTGCAAATCGCCGTAAGAAGGTGGCCAAACTCGTTTACGAGCAACAAGCAAAGAAGATGAAATCTGAAATGGAAAGACTGCAAGGTCGCATTAATGAGAATCTTGACTTAATAGACTACCTGCGGCAGGAGCAACAGAGCCATGAATCTGAAATCAGCCTTAAGGAACTGGAGATAAAAGAACTTTCCCTTCAGAAAGCCCGTCTTCGGAATACGCTGTTCCGCCAAAGCGCCATTTACAAAAAGATAGAAAAAATGTCTACGCAGGATGCGTCGGACAAGAAAGATATTAAGGTGCTTACGCTTGCCGAACAAGAAGCATTGAAGAAAGCTGTTTTTGAAATTTACGATGAATATATTGCTTATTTGCATGCCAGTTATCCACGAATGACGGAGGATGATTTGCTCTATTCCTGTCTTGAAATAGCCGAACTGAACTCTTTCACCATTGCGCTCTGCTTTGGTAATTACAGCACGCAGGTTGTTAATCAAAGACGCTACCGACTTAAGTCCAAAATGACTTCTGAAGACTAATTGTTATCGTCGATTTTGTAACTCTTTGATTACCAGTAGTTTAAAAAAAGATGATGTTATCGATAATAGCCCTATCGTATGCTTTATTTGCTTAATTTTGTACCATTCGAAGTGGATTTAAAATTAAGTAATAATGAAAGCAAGGTTTTTTGTATTCTTTTTTTTCTTATCACTCGTTTCTCAATTGAATTTGAATGCTTCATGCGTACCGAATGAGGTTCTGAACAGAAAGCAGGTTAGGATTAAGTTATCTGCTGATAAGATCGTAACAAGAGCTCCGACACTAACAGCCACCGGATATGTAGAGGATGGTTGTCTCTTTTTGTTTTTTAATCAATCTTTTAATGGCGCAAGTGTTTGTATTACAGACATGGGTACAGGTGTTGTGGTGTATGATGACGCTAACTTTACGGGAGATTCCCTCGTTGCCTCGCCTGTTGATGAAAATTCTTCGGGATTTAATATTAGCATAGTGAGTGGAGACGTGACTATAACCGGAGAGATTAACTTTGAATAAAAGAATGGTTCCTTGATCGGTTTTGTATTGGCATAAAGACTAATTGAATAAATGAAAGGGTTATGCATTGTTCTCATTGTTTTAGTAACTTTTTTAATGACTCCTTTGGCAACGACTGAGCCGTCTGAATTCCCTGTCGAATTAGACTTTCATCGTTCGTTGGGATTAGATGAAGAAGGGCAGAACCTTTTTATTTTACTAGGAAGTGACAGCAAGATGTATGGTCATTCATTGCACTTATCAAGTGTAGAATTCAGTCGTCTAGGCGGTTAATTAGCAGGATTAATTATTTGGTTGTTTCTATTATACGTGGATAAGGCATTGCGGAGGATTATACTTTGTGATGCTTTATTCTTTATAATCGGAGTCGCTAAATGATAATGGAGGTGCGACAAGAGAGATGCGTTAGCCCAATATTGCCAGCGCTTTGTTCTCGGCAGCTTCCATGATCTCCCTTTCTCCCGGGCCTTTATCATTGATGCCGCACAGATGCAGAATGCCGTGAATGATGGTGCGGTGAAGTTCCTCGTTGTATGTTGTGTGAAATTGTTCGGAGTTTGTTAGCACCGTGTCTAGGCTAATGAAGATATCTCCCGACAGCTTGTTCCCTTCGCAATAATCGAAAGTGATGATATCCGTATAGTAATCGTGCTTTAAATATTCACGGTTTACTTCCAGTATTTTCTCGTCCGAACAGAAAATATAGGCGATTTCACCGATCTTTTTCTCGTAAGAAGCTGCAACCGCTTTGATCCATTCGGTGGTTTCTCTTTTCTTAATATCTGGCATCTTGGTGCCTTCTGTTTGGTAAGTTATAGCCATTGATGTTGGTGTTTTTAATAAAAGAATAAATAACTCATTAGGATAGCGGCAATGATGCCCGCAAAGTCGGCAATCAGTCCGCAAGTAACAGCATTGCGCGTTTTACTGATACCTACACTGCCGAAGTAAACCGCAAGGATATAAAATGTAGTATCCGATGCTCCGCGAACCACACAACTTGCCCGTCCAACGAAAGAATCGGGCCCGAATTGCTTCATCGCATCAATCATCAATCCGTTGGCTCCGCTGCCGCTAAGAGATTTCATTAAGGCGGTGGGCAGTGCTCCTACAAAACTGGTATCCAAACCAAAGAATCCGACAATAGAGCCGATTCCACCGACCAGAATATCCATTGCCCCAGAGGCCCGGAATACGGCTATGCCAACCAAAAAGGCAACCAGATAGGGAATGATGCGTACGGCGGTAGTGAATCCATCTTTGGCACCTTCTACAAAGGAGTCGTACACGTTTATCTTTTTACGTAGTCCGGAAACAATGAATCCGATGATTACCAGAAACAGAATGATATTGGCTACCAGCGTAGAATAAGTACCCATATTATCGCGTGAGAGGGTGGTAAAGAAGTAGATGATAATGCCGAATATGCAGCTTAATCCTCCCAGAAAAATAAGCATGGCTTTGTTTAGCAGATTAATACGTTGAAAGAGGCTCACTGCTATAACCCCCGTAAGTGTGGAAATGAAAGTGCTCAGCAGAATCGGAATAAAGATGTCTGTCGGTTGAGCGGCACCCATCTGAGAACGGTAAACCATGATGCTGATGGGAATCAGCATAAGTCCCGAAGTGTTGAGTACCAGAAACATCACCATGGAATTGCTCGCAGTGTCTTTTTTAGGATTGAGCTCCTGAAGCTCCTTCATCGCTTTCAGTCCCATCGGAGTAGCAGCATTATCCAGTCCAAGCATGTTGGCGGCAAGATTCATAAAGATGGAGCCCATGACAGGATGCCCTTTCGGTATCTCAGGAAAGAGTTTGCAGAATACCGGACTGAGCCAACGTGAGAGCGCATTGATGAGTCCGCTGTTTTCGCCTATCTTCATAATGCCCAGCCAGAGAGAGAGGATGCCGGTGAGCCCCAGAGATATTTCGAAAGCGGTTTTGGACGAATCGAAAGTAGAGTTAATAATTTGAGTAAAGATCTCCGTGTCTCCTAAAAAGATTAGTTTCCCCAATGCCACAATGAAAGCGATGACGAAGAATGCTATCCAAATGTAATTTAAAACCATAATGCGCTCTTTGAATTTCGCACAAAATTAGGAATATGTTTTCACTTATAAGGACTTTTTTATCTATTTTTGTCAAAACGTTCTCCTTTCTGCCTAAACAGTGGCTTTATGCTACGTTTTCTATCGATGAGCGGGAGCAATTGAGAGGTGTTTAAAGCCGGTAACAACTAATTCTTAGAGAATGGAAGCAAAAGCTATAGAGATTCAAAACGAACTGGAGCAGTTCATTAATCCGGTGAAGCGGGAGTACCTGCCAAAGTTCTTTAAGACGGGTAAAGGACAATACGGAGAAGGAGATAAGTTTCTGGGTGTCGTGGTTCCCGATACCCGCTTGGTAGCGAAGCAATATAAGAACGAGCCTTTGGCGGTTGCAGCACAATTGTTGCAATCTGAATGGCACGAATGTCGTCTTTGTGCCTTGCTGATGATAGTAGAGCGTTTTAAAAAGAGCGATGAAAAGGGTCGTAAAGAGATTTATGAATTCTATCTTTCGCACACAAAGCGGATTAATAACTGGGATTTGGTGGATTTGTCGGCTCCTTATATTGTGGGCGGCTATCTCAAAGATAAATCGCGCGAAGACCTTTACACACTGGCCGCCAGCACTTTGCTCTGGGAGCAGCGCATTGCGGTAGTGGCTACGGCAGCACTTATCCGAAATAACGATTTCATCGATATTCTTCGGCTGTCTGAATTACTGTTGCATCATAAACACGATTTGATGCAGAAAGCCATCGGCTGGATGCTGCGTGAAGTTGGAAAACGTGACAAAGACCTTTTGATGCAGTTCCTTGATCAATACAGTAAAATAATGCCACGAACAATGTTACGGTACTCTATCGAAAAATTTACAGAAGAGGAGCGGAAACAGTACATGAAACGTTAATATTTTATACGATGTTCACCCTCCGCTGTCGGGTTTGCGATGAATAAGTTCTTTTCCTGTTTTAACGGGGAGAGACAAATCTTGTAGAATAAGCAATCCGACCGGTTCTTAAGAATCAAAACGGTTTCTGTTCCTTGCGCAAAGTCGGGGGCCTTGGCCTCTTGTTTTTGCTTAAAAAGGCTCTGAACAGACGATTTTTCTCTCCGGGTGGCGTTATCTGAAAATAATCATGTATTTTTGCTTCCCATTTAACTATCGTATGGAAGAAGATTTTGATATACGCGAGCATCAGCTTACCAGCAAGGAGCGAGATTATGAAAATGCTTTGCGTCCGCTAAGTTTTGAAGACTTCAACGGACAAGACAAAGTCGTAGAGAATCTGGGCATTTTTGTGAAGGCGGCTCGTTTGCGCGGTGAGGCGTTGGATCATGTACTTTTGCATGGACCTCCCGGGCTTGGAAAGACGACATTGTCAAACATTATAGCGAATGAGCTGGGAGTAGGATTTAAGATTTCATCCGGTCCGGTGCTCGATAAGCCCGGAGATCTGGCCGGAGTACTGACCAGTCTGGAGCCGAATGATGTGCTTTTCATTGATGAAATTCACCGACTTTCGCCCGTGGTAGAAGAGTACCTGTACTCTGCCATGGAAGATTATCGCATAGATATTATGATTGATAAAGGGCCTTCGGCACGGAGTATACAGATTGATTTGAGTCCGTTTACCCTGGTAGGAGCAACCACCCGAAGCGGGCTGCTCACGGCTCCGCTACGTGCTCGTTTTGGCATTAATCTGCATTTGGAGTATTACGATGACGATGTGTTGAAAGGCATTATTCGTCGTTCGGCCCGCATATTGGATGTGCCTTGTTCCATACCCGCTGCCGGAGAAATCGCTTCACGGAGCAGGGGAACGCCCCGTATTGCCAATGCCCTGCTGAGGCGTGTGCGCGATTTTGCACAAGTCAAAGGTTCCGGCTCTATCGATATGGAGATAGCCAATGTGGCTCTTGAGGCCCTGAATATTGATAAATACGGACTTGACGAGGTAGATAACAAAATACTTTGTACGATTATAGATAAGTTTAAAGGTGGCCCCGTGGGGTTAACCACCATTGCCACCGCTTTGGGTGAAGATCCAGGTACGATAGAGGAAGTATATGAACCTTTCCTTATCAAAGAGGGCTTTTTGAAGCGAACTCCCCGCGGGCGTGAAGTGACGGAGTTGGCTTACAATCATCTGGGGCGAAGTCTTTATAATAGTACGAAAACATTATTTGATTGAATTATTTATTCTATAGATAAAATTCTATGGCCGGATTAAAGTCTTTGGCAAAAGATACTGCCATCTACGGACTGAGTAGCATTGTAGGACGTTTTCTGAACTATCTGTTGGTTCCTTTGTATACCATGGAACTGTCCGCCGCATCCGGTGGCTACGGCGTTGTGACTAATATTTATGCCATAACGGCCTTGTTGCTTGTAGTGCTTACCTATGGCATGGAGACGGGCTTCTTTTACTTTGCTAATAAAAAGGACGAAGATCCTCTCAGGGTTTATTCTACTTCTTTGATCTCGGTAGGGTTCACTTCGCTGATGTTCATTCTTGTCTGCCTGCTTTTCCTTTCGGATATATCTTCCTTTCTGGGCTATGTCCAGCATCCTGAATTTATATGGATGATGGCTGCTACGGTAGCGCTGGACTCTTTTCAATGCATCCCTTTCGCTTACTTGCGATTTAAGAAAAGACCCATTAAGTTTGCTGCCGTTAAGTTGCTGTTTATTGTGTCTAACATTTCGCTCAATCTGTTCTTTCTGCTTTTGTGCCCGTGGCTACATGCGCATTATGCCTGGACTATTTCGTGGTTTTACGACCCTTCTTATATTGTGGGTTATATCTTTATGGCCAACCTTATTTGTACCAGCTTACAGATGCTTGCTTTTATTCCCGAATTTACGGGCTTTAAATATACCTTCGATAAAGCACTGATCAGGCGAATGCTCTCTTACTCTTTTCCCATACTGGTGCTGGGCATTGCCGGCATATTAAACCAAACGATTGATAAGATGATTTTTCCCTTCTTGTTTGATGATCATCATAAGGCCATGTCTCAATTGGGTATCTATGGAGCAGTCAGTAAAATAGCGATGATTATGGCCATGTTTACCCAGGCTTTTCGATATGCTTACGAACCGTTTGTTTTCGGCAAAAACAGAGAGGGAGACAATCGGAAGATGTATGCTTCGGCCATGAAGTATTTTATTGTTTTTGCCTTGCTGGCTTTTTTGGTAGTGAGTCTTTATATGGACATTCTCAAGCACATGGTTAGCCGCGATTATTGGGTAGGGCTGAGTGTTATACCTATTGTTATGGGCGCCGAGATCTTTAAAGGAATTTACTTTAATCTTTCCTTTTGGTACAAACTGATTGACCAGACCCGTTGGGGAGCCTACTTCTCAATCATCGGTTGCGCATTCATTGTGGTGCTGAACATTATTTTTGTTCCCATTTACGGATATGTAGCCTGTGCGTGGTCGGGAGTTACGGGATATGCCATTGTAACGCTGCTCTCTTATTTCGTAGGGCAGAAGAAATATCCCATCGATTATGATTTGAAGGGCATTGGTTGGTATGTGCTTCTTGCCGCTGTGCTTTATATAGCATCCGGGCTGATTGTGCCGGGTAATGTTATCCTTCGACTGCTTTACCATAGCGTATTACTGCTTGTATTCATAGCTTATATCGTAAAAAAAGATTTTCCGTTGAGTCAGATTCCTATTATTAACCGGTTAATAAAGAAGAAACCATGAAAGCGCCTAATCGAAATCTGTTTGCTGTCAGGGAATTCCTGAAAGACTATCTTGATTTGAAGAAAGACAAGACCAATGAATTGGAGACGGTTGAATCTATTCGTCGCGGGGTAGAGTTTAAGGGAGCTAATCTTTGGATTCTTATTTTCGCTATATTTATGGCTTCACTGGGGTTGAATGTTAACTCTACGGCTGTGATTATAGGCGCCATGCTTATTTCGCCTTTGATGGGACCAATCATGGGAATCGGTTTATCTGTGGGGCTCAATGACTTTGAGTTAATGAAGCGTTCACTGAAAAGTTTGCTTATTACTACGGCATTCAGTGTGGCAACGGCCACGTTTTTCTTTTTGATTTCTCCTTTCGATCAGGCACAATCGGAATTGCTGGCCCGTACGTCGCCTACCATTTACGATGTATTAATCGCTCTTTTTGGCGGATTGGCCGGCGTGGTGGCCATTTCTACCAAAGAAAAAGGCAATGTAATTGCCGGTGTGGCTATTGCTACGGCCCTGATGCCTCCGTTGTGTACGGCCGGTTTCGGACTTGCTACCGGAAATCTGGTTTACTTTCTCGGAGCGTTTTATTTATACTTCATCAATTGTGTGTTTATCAGCCTTGCCACTTTTATCGGGGTGAGGGTGATGCACTTTCAACGCAAAGAATTTGTCGATAAGAGTCGTGAACGTACGGTGCATCGGTCTATTGTGTTTATCGTTCTGGTAACGATGTGTCCGGCTGTTTACCTTACTTTCAATATCATAAGAAGCAGCTTGTTTGAGCGGTCGGCCTATAAGTTCATTACCGAGCAGTTGAGCTTTGACAATACACAGATATTGGATAAGCAGATCATTCATAAGGGAGATAGTGCCGAAATTAAAGTAATACTGGTGGGAGAGGATGTTCCGGCTGCCTCCATTGCTCTTGCTCGGCATAAGTTGGCCGACTATAAACTCAATAGAACCCGACTTACGGTGATGCAAGGCATGAATAATGCCCCGGTGGATATGTCGTCTATACGCGCCATGGTGATGGAAGACTTTTACAAAAGCAGTGAAGAACGGCTTAAGGAGCAGCAACAAAAGATTGCTTCGCTGGAAACAAGTCTGGCCACTTATAGAGCATTCGATGCGTTGGGGCAAAAGATAATTCCCGAGCTCAAGGTGCTTTACCCGTCGGTAAAAACACTCTCTATATCTCATACCATAGAAACACGTGTCGATTCTATGCGTACGGATACGATAACTCTGGCTGTGATGAAGTTTGCCAAGAGGCCTAAAGAAGCAGAGAAAACGAAGATAAGCGAATGGCTCAAAGCCCGCGTGGGAGCCAAGCGATTGAGACTGATCGCAGAATAGAAATGTTAGATTAATTCCATTGATTAATACCATGAACCAAAGAACTGAATGCAATAATAGAAGGGAGAACTGTGTTTGCAAATCCTCTCTGAGAAAGAAGGGATTGTTGAGTGTTTTACTCTTTCTGTTTCTGCTGGGTGCTCCTGTGCGTGCTCACGAAGGAATGTGGATGCTGGGAAACCTCAACAAAGAGACGCGTAAAGCCATGAAAGAGCTGGGACTGAAAGTTCCTGCCGATAAACTATACAATCCCAAAAAACCTTCTCTGAAGGATGCGATAGTCAGTTTCGGCGGCTTCTGTTCGGGAGTGGTTGTTTCTGAAGACGGACTGGTCTTTACGAATCATCATTGTGGTTTTGGGGCTATTCAACAACACAGTTCGGTAAAGCATGACTATTTAAAAGATGGGTTTGTGGCCCGTAACAGGGAAGAAGAATTACCTAATCCCGAGTTGTATGTCCGTTTTCTTTTGAGTACCAAAGACGTTAGCAAGCGAGTGCTTAAAGCGGTTACCTCAACGATGACGGAAGCTCAGCGGCGGATAGCCACGGATTCGGTGATGTTATCCATACAAGAGGAAGTGCACGCCAAAGATTCTTCGTTGGTAGGAGTGGTCGATCCCTACTACGGAGGCAATGAGTTCTGGCTCTCCGTTTACCGCGATTTTAACGATGTCCGTCTGGTTTTTGCTCCTCCCTCTTCGGTGGGTAAGTTTGGTTGGGATACCGATAACTGGGTATGGCCACGGCATACGGGAGACTTCTCCGTGTTTCGTATCTATGCCGATAAAAACAATAAACCGGCCGATTATTCGCCCGATAATGTGCCCTATCATCCCGATTATGTAGCGCCCATATCGCTTGACGGTTACAAAGAAGGCTCTTTTTGCATGACGCTTGGCTATCCCGGTTCCACAGAGCGTTATCTCTCTTCGTTTGGTATAGAGGAAATGATGCACGGCATGAATCAGGCGATGATTGATGTGCGCGGAGTGAAGCAGGCCATCTGGAAGAAGGCGATGGAAGGTAGCGAAGATATTCGCATTAAATATGCGGCAAAGTACGATGAAAGCTCCAATTACTGGAAAAACAGCATTGGCACCAATCAGGCTATCGTTAAACTGAAAGTACTTGAAAAGAAGAGGGAAACGGAAGCGGCATTGATGCAGTGGATACAGCACACCCCGCAGGAGCGCGAAAAGCTGTTGCACTTGCTTTCTTCTTTGGAATTGAACTATAAAAGCCGCCGCGAAACGAATCGTGCGATGGCCTATTTCGGCGAATCATTTATGAACGGCCCCGAATTGGTGCAGCTGGCGCTGGATATTCTGAACTTTGACTTCGGTGCCGAAGAGAAATATGTGGTAGCTAAAATCAAAGAAATCACCGACAAATACGCAAACCTTGACCTTGATATAGATAAAAAGGTGTTCACGGCCATGCTCAAGGAGTATCGTTCGCAGGTGGATAGTGTGTACTTGCCCGAAATGTATCACACCATCTCAACGAAATATGCAGGCAATGAACAGGCTTTTGTCGATTCGCTGTATGCGCACTCCGATCTTACTTCTCCGCGAGGATTAAAGCGTTTCTTTGAGCGCGACACGACTTACAACATCATGGACGATCCTGCCGTATCACTTGGGGTCGATTTAATTGTGAAGTACTTTGAGATGAGCCAGTCGGTGAATAAAGCTTCCGAAAACATCACCCGGGACGAACGGTCGTTTAACTCGGCCGTGCGCCGCATGTATGCAGACCGTAATTACTATCCCGATGCCAACTCTACCATGCGGCTCAGCTTTGGCAATGTAAGCGGCTATTCGCCTTCGGATGGGGTAGATTATGGCTATTACACTACAACGAAAGGCATTCTTGAAAAGGTGAAGGCTCATTGGGGCGATAGCGATTTTGCCGTGGGGTCGGACGTGTTATCGCTGCTTGCTTCGAAAAATTTTGGGCGGTATGCCGATAAAAAGGGAGACATGAAGGTTTGCTTTATCTCTACCAACGACATTACGGGCGGAAATTCGGGCAGTGCCATGTTTAATGCCCGCGGACAATTGTTGGGACTTGCTTTCGACGGAAACTGGGAGGCTATGAGCGGTGATATAATTTTCGAGCCGAAGTTGCAACGCTGTGTGGGCGTAGACATTCGTTACATTCTTTTCATTATCGATAAGTACGGAAAAGCCGGAAACCTCATTCAGGAGCTTTCACTTTCTTCCAAATAAATGATTAATAACATATAGCTCATTGCAACAATCGGGATCTGTTTTCGGTTGTTATAATGTTGTCACTCAGCGGCCTGTAGTGTTTGAGGCCTCTTGGCGTGCGTTTTGTTGTTTTATCATTAAAGGAAAAACTGCTTATGAAAATTCACGAATATCAGGCGAAAGATCTTTTTGCCGCTTATGGGATTCCGGTAGAGGAGCATTGTCTTTGCCTCAATCCGGCCGAGGCCGTTGCTGCCTATGCCGCTATGGAGAGAGAAAAAGTGGTAGTCAAGGCTCAGGTTCTTACCGGTGGCAGGGGCAAGGCCGGAGGAGTAAAACTCGCCGGCGGCGGTAAGGATGATGTTGCCGACAAGGCAAAGGGAATCTTTGGCATGCAGATAAAGGGATACAAGGTTGAGAAGGTGCTTGTAAGTGAAGCGGTGGATATTGCTTCCGAATACTATCTTAGTTTTGTGATTGATCGCAATAGCAAGTCGGTGTTGCTCATGATGAGTTCCGAAGGCGGCATGGACATAGAGGCCGTAGCCCGAGAAACTCCCGATAAAATATTCCGCTTCCGCATTGACCCGATGGTAGGCATACCCGATTTTATGGCCCGCCGGTTTGCCTTTACGCTGTTTCCGCAGATAGAGCAGGTAAACCAGATGGCGGTTATCCTGCAGAAATTATATCGTTTGTTTATAGAGAAAGATGCTTCGCTGGCCGAGATCAACCCGTTGATACAAACCGGAGACGGGCGGTTGATGGCTATTGATGCCAAGATGACGTTTGACGATAACGCACTTTTCCGCCATGATGATATTCGATGGCTGGCAGAGCTTACCGATGAAGAAAAAACAGAAGCTATGGCCAAGGGAAAGGGTTTCAGCTACGTGTCCTTAAGCGGAGAAATAGGTTGCATGGTAAACGGAGCCGGACTGGCTATGGCTACGATGGATATGATTAAACTCTATGGGGGTAATCCGGCTAATTTTCTTGATATCGGCGGCAGTTCCAATCCTGTGAAGGTGATAGAAGCCATGAAGCTGTTACTGGGTGACAAGCGGGTGAGGGTGGTATTGATCAACATCTTTGGAGGCATTACCCGTTGCGATGATGTGGCCAATGGATTGGTAGAGGCTTTCAGGCAGATAGAAACAGAGACTCCCGTCATTGTGCGGCTCACGGGCACCAATGAGAAAGAAGGGCGTGCCTTGTTGCAAAACACACGCTTTCTGGCTGCCGAAACGATGAGCGAGGCCACTCGTATGGCCGTGGAATTATCGGCAAAATCACGATTAAAAAATTGAAGACATGAGTATACTTATTAATGAATCGACCAGACTGATTGTACAGGGCATCACAGGGCGTGATGGCGGTTTCCATGCACACAAAATGCTCGATTACGGCACGCTGGTGGTAGGTGGTGCTTCTCCCGGAAAAGGTGGTACGGAGGTACACGGCATTCCTGTGTTTAATACCATGAATGAGGCTGTGGAGCAAACAAATGCCAATACCTCTATTGTTTTTGTACCCGCACGTTTTGCGGCGGACTCTATTATGGAGGCGGCCGATGCGGGTATTCAGCTGATTATCTGCATAACCGAAGGGATACCTACGCTGGATGTGATCAGGGCTTATCGATATGTGCAGGAGAAGGGGGCGCAACTGATAGGCCCGAACTGTCCCGGATTGGTTACTCCCGACAAATGTCTGGCCGGAATTTTGCCCGGGCACATTTTTAAGCCCGGAAGAGTAGGGGTGATAAGCCGTAGCGGCACGCTGACTTATGAAATTGTGTATCATCTCTCTGCTGCCGGTTTGGGGCAATCTACGGCCATCGGCATGGGGGGTGACCCTGTAGTGGGCTTATACTTTATTGATCTGCTGGAGCTTTTTGAGCAGGATCCGGATACGGACGCTATTGTAATGATTGGCGAGATCGGCGGCAATGCCGAAGAGCTGGCGGCAGACTATATCAGTCGATACGTTACCAAGCCGGTGGTGGCTTTCATTGCCGGACTGTCGGCCCCTGCGGGTAAGCAGATGGGGCATGCGGGAGCTATCATATCGGGTGGTGCGGGCACTGCGTCCGAAAAAGTGTCGGCTTTGAGAGTAGCGGGTGTGCTGGTAGCAGACGAGCCGTCGCAAATACCCGCGCTGTTGCATTCGGCTTTGGGTAAGCGATAAGTGGCTGTTACCGAAAAACAAAATCAGGCATTCTTCTGTTTCGTTTGCGAATACAGTTGAGTGCCTGATTTTGGTTGCTTTTATTGCAAATCGTATTTACATCAGCAGATGTGCAATGGCGGTTTATTTTTTAGGTTTTCTGCGTGCCCAGCCTTCTTCGCTGAAGTCGGGTTCTTCGCCATTCAGCAGTTTTTGCCAGTCTTCTTTTTTCTTCGTTCCTCTTTGTTCGGTATATCCGCGCTCTTCGCGACTTGCATTGCTCTTCTTGCGATCGCTTTTAAAAGCTTTCGGGGCATCGCTTCGTCTGGGGGCCGGGGTATATTTCTTTTCTCCTCCTCTGGAGCCTGCCGAGTTCTCTTCTCCGGCAATCTCTACCGATACTTTACGGCCGGATACGGTTGCCTTGTTGAGGCACTCGATTACGGAGGATGTTTGTTCGTTTTCTACTTCAAAGAACGAGAAATTCTTCATCAAATCGATGCGGCCTATCTGCACACGCTTGTTCACGTTGCGATTGATAAGCTCAATTAACTGACCGGCGAAGAAGTTATCCATTTTACCCAGATTAATGAAAAGACGGGTATATCCGGCTTCTGCAGAACGTCCTCTACCACCATCATCATTGCGATCGCGGCGTTCTCTGGTTCCTCTTTCAAATCTTTCTCCCCTTTCGCTACGGCCGTCGGTGGGAGATTCAATCTCCTTGCGGTCACGGTAGTATTCCAGAAAGCGGTTGAATTCCATGGATACCATGCGCTTAATTACGTCTTCTTTGCTAAGCCATTCGAGTTTACGATAAATAGCAGGCATAAAGTCTTCTATTTCTTCTTCGTTTACCTTCACCTTTTCGATGTCGTCAATGACCTTGATCAGTTGTTTTTCGCAAATTTCTTTTCCGGTAGGCATTGTTCCTATGATGAACTTCTTACCGATGATGCGTTCAATTTCACGCATCTTTCCTTTTTCGCGCATGTTAACGATGGCGATGGAAGTTCCTGTTTTTCCGGCACGGCCTGTACGTCCGCTACGGTGTGTGTAGCTTTCGGTATCGTCGGGCAATCCGTAATTGATGATATGGGTAAGGTCGTCTACATCGAGTCCGCGTGCGGCTACATCGGTAGCTACAAGTATTTGTATATTGCGTATACGGAATTTTTGCATCACGGCGTCGCGTTGCGACTGGGAGAGTTCGCCATGCAAAGCATCTGCGCTGTAGCCTTCTTCCATCAACTTGTCGGCAATTTCCTGTGTCTCCTTACGGGTGCGGCAAAAGATGATGCCGTATATTTGCGGGTAGTAATCGGCAATTCGTTTTAGAGCGGCAAATTTATCTTTGGCCTGTACCAGGTAAGCCACGTGCTTCACATTATTGGTGCTTTCGTTTTTGCGACCAATGGTGATTTCTTTGGCGTTGTGAAGGTAATTTTTGGAAATGCGCGATATTTCGGGCGACATGGTGGCCGAGAACAACAGGGTGTTGCGGTCTTTAGGTACGTCGGCCAAAATGGAGTTGATGCTTTCGGTAAAGCCCATGTTAAGCATTTCATCCGCTTCATCCATAATGACGTTGCTGATGGTAGACAGTGATACGGTTCTGCGTTGCATAAGGTCGAGCAAACGACCCGGTGTAGCTACAATGATGTGCACACCCTTTTTGAGGCTGCGTATTTGGCTTTCGATGGATGAACCTCCGTATACGGGGAGGATCTTTAGTCCGTCTATATATTTGGAATAATCATTTAAATCGCCTGCTATCTGTAAACAAAGTTCACGGGTGGGGCATAAAACGAGTGACTGTGGCACGCGTTTTTTTACGTCTATCTTCTGTATGATGGGGAGACCGAATGCTGCGGTCTTTCCTGTTCCTGTTTGTGCAAGAGCTACTACATCGTTGCCCTCTCCCAGTAAATACGGTATTACTTCTTCTTGTACTGGCATGGGATTCTCATATCCCATTTCTTTAATTGCTCTAAGTATTTCCGGAGAAACGCCTAACTCTTCAAAATTCTTCATTAATCTTCTGTATATCTTTATATTTCGGGCACAAAGGTACGGATAATTATTGATTTTCACGACTATTGAATAAAATAAAGAGTACGGAAGCTTAATTATTGATATAAAGCACTTTAGGAGCAAGATGCGCAGGGCTTATTTTCTCCCGATGTTTTACGGATTTGCCACTTTAGGAGAAACTTTCTTATTCGTTTTTTTTATTCGAGCAGAAGGCTCTGCAGGCGTTGCCTTTTTTCTTTTGTCAGCCCAAGTCCTTTTTCCAGATAAGTGTCTACATCTCCATAGCTTCGTTCTATTTCTTCTTTGGCGGCATTCAGAAAATCTTCTTGTGCCGAGAAGAGGGTGGTGATGGCTTCCTGCGATTTGGGAGGCAGCTTATAGGCGTATCGGGAGGCTTTGGGGATGTTGAAGTAGTCGTTGCTCAGCCGGTAATCTTCCATGATGATATCCGAGTTTACGTTCAGGGCTGCCAGAATGAGCGCTGAAACGATGCCTGTGCGCCCTTTGCCCGAAGAGCACTGAATGACCACCGGATAGTTGTTTTCATCGAGTAGGATATCAAATATCTTTTTGTATTCGCTTTGGTAGTGGATGATGAGGTCCCGATTCATTTTTTCGACAATGCGATAAATGGTGTCGTTTTTTATCTTCCCTTCTTTTAGCTTGCGCAGCGTGCCGTCCATGTTGCCGGTGGCAATAGGAATGTGTATAACGTTAAAGCCTTTTTGCAACGGGGCCGAGTTGGCCAGCTCTTCGTTAGAGCGGAGGTCGATAATGGTTTTTATCCCGATATTGTTCATCTCGTATAGGGAACATTTGGGCAAACTGTCTATCTGTGCAGAGCGATAGAGCATGCCCCAACGCACGTTTTTGTGGGTTTTGGACTGGTAGCCGCCCAGGTCGCGGAAGTTCTGAACGCCGGGTATGTTTATGTTTCGTGTGGCAATCTTTACCCGATACTGACCGTTGAACACCATCAGGTAGTAGTAGCGTTTCTTGGGGTTATCGGTAATGATGGTGAGTTGCTGATCTGAAATATCCGCCATGGCGATGGGGGAATCTTCGGGTATCATTTCGGGGTCGGTGGAGGAGTAAACTTTCACTTTCCCGTGGATCAGAGGGGCTGTTTCCCATTTAATGATGGAATTGCCCACGTTGTTTTCTTCGCACACCACTGATAGGTTGGGGGGACTGTCCGAACAGGCGGGCAGAATCAGAATCAGGCTTAACCAACTTAACAGATTTCTATACATAGCTCATTTCATCTAAATGTTCAAATGCAAAGATATGCATTCTGAGCAGATAGAATAATAACTTTGCGATAATTAGATAAAGTACAAGTATTTTAACGAAAAGGGGGCGGCTTTTACCGTTTTCCGTGCTTCCGGGGCTTAAATTTCACGTTTTTTTCGGCAGACGTAATTTTTAATTTTGGTCTTTTTCTGTTCCGGAGGGGGGCCGTTGCGGCTGCTTTTTACTCTTTTTCCGTCCGAAGGCACAGTCGGGCGGAGAAGAAACGGCCTATGAGCCGGAGCGTTTCCTAACGCTCCTTATAGGCTGCTGCAAACTCCTTGGATATAGAGTTGCTAAAACTGCCGCATACCTCGGCGGCAAAGTCTTTTCCGCATTGAATCACCTTATCCCAAACCGCTTCGTCGAGCGAGTTCAGGTCGCGGTAGCGAATTCCGTATTTCAGCAGTCCGTAGATGAGGCCGGCGTTGAAGTTATCGCCCGCTCCGATGGTACTGAGTGTTTGCACTTGTGCAACCGTGTAATCCTTCGAGAGACGGTTGCATTTGAGTGAAATGCAACCGTCTCCGGAGGTACAGAGAAAGTTGCGGCAGTAGAACTCGATTTTGTCTTTGTATATCTTGTTCACGTCCTCCAAATGGTACATGTAGAAGAAATCTTCGATCGATCCGCGTACGATGTCGGCATACTCCAGATTTTCGATGATGGTGGAGGTCAGCCTCATGGCTTCATCTTTGTGTGAACAGCGGAAGTTGGGATCGTAATACACGATGGCTTTGCGTTCGCGGGCCAGATCGAGCAACTCGGTCATTTTGTCGCGAAGCACGGGGTTCAGGGCATAGTAAGAGCCGAAAACAACAATGTCGTCTTCGTTTATTTCCGGATAAATAACGTCTAAGCGTTGCTTCGGATACTCTTTGTAAAAGATGTATTCGGCATCGTTCTTCTCGTTCAGAAAGGCCAGTGACACAGGCGATTTTCCGTCGGGAAACACATTCACATGATCGGTAGGGAGGTGATTCTCTTCCATGAAGCGGAGGATGGTGTTGCCCACCCGGTCGTTTCCCGTTTCACTGATAAACCGCACGTCGACCCCCATACGTGCCAGCGAGACGATGCCGTTGAATACCGATCCGCCCGGAACGGCTATCGAAGGTTGGTCTTCCTGAAAGATGATGTCGAGTATGGTTTCGCCGATGCCGATTACTTTACGCATAGTTTTCTCGATTTTTCGCCCAAATATCCGCCGTGGTGGCGTTTGGAGTAGTCTTCAATGGTAAATCCCGTCTGGTTCATGGTTTCCACCACCAATATGTCTCCGATGACGGTCATGATTGTGGTAGAGGTGGTTGGGGTAAGGCCAAGGGCACAAACCTCTTTGGGACTTCCGGTGCAGAGGCATACGTCCGATTCATTGGCCAGCGGACTGTCGGGATTGCCCGTGATTACGATGAATTTCAATTCAGGATCCAGGTTATGCGCCAGTTGTGTGAGCTCTACTATCTCGCGCGTTTTTCCGGAGTTGGAAATCAGGAGCAACAAATCGTTCTCCTGAAGAATGCCCAAATCTCCGTGTTGTGCCTCGCTGGGATGCAGAAAAACAGCCGGTATGCCCGTAGAGCAAAACGTCGTCGCGATGTTCATCGCTATTTGTCCGGCTTTTCCCATGCCCGAGGTTACCAGCTTTCCTTTCTTTTGATAGACTTGTTCTACAATGAGGGCTACAGCTTTTTCATAAGCATTAGTTACCGGTATATTTAACACGGCCTGAGCTTCTTTCTGCAAGAGCTCTTGAATTGATTCAATCATTATTATCCGTTAAATTGGGTTGTTTCAATAGGTTTATCAGTTCACTAAATGTGTTTGCCACGGCGTAATAATTGCACAGCGGGTGGCGCATGAAGTTCTTTTGTTTCATTTCCTCGAGCACGGCTAGCAAAGAGTTGTAAAATCCCGCTACGTTGTAGAAGATTACCTTCTTGTGATGATAGCCGATGCTTGCGGCTGCAATGACGTGAAACACTTCATCGAGTGTGCCTACGCCTCCGGGCAGTGCTACGAGAATGTCCGACTCTTCCAGTATGCAGTCTTTCCTGTCGCTCAGGTTGCGTGTCGGTATTATCCGATCGGGCAGGGAGCTTGCCCGTCCGTTCTCTTCCAATATGGCAGGAACTACGCCTACGAGCTTGCCTCCGCACTCTTTTGTGGCCCGGGCGATGCATTCCATCAGTCCGAGGTTGGCTCCTCCGTATACGAGTGTCTTTCTTTCTTTCCCCATCCATGCGCCTAACCGGCGGGTCGCTTCGAAAAATTCCGGATCTATTTCTTCGGATGCGGAACAGAAAATTCCTATCTTCTCCATAAGGGTCGTGATGTTACAGCCTACAAATATCTACAATTTTCTATAAATAGCAATAAGTTTTATTGTATTTTTGTGCCGTCAAATGGCTAACATAGTAGAATACAATGCATTATAATCAACATACGCTTCCCAACGGTCTTCGCATTATTCACGAACCTTCGCTTTCGAAAGTAGCCTATTCGGGCTTTGCGGTAGATGCCGGAACCCGTGATGAACAGGATAACGAGCAGGGTATGGCCCACTTTGTGGAGCATCTCATCTTCAAAGGAACGCAGAAGCGCAAAGCGTGGCACATCCTCAACCGGATGGAGAATGTGGGGGGAGACGTAAATGCGTATACCAACAAGGAAGAGACGGTAGTATATGCCTCCTTTCTGACCGAACACTTCGAACGGGCGCTGGATTTGATGGCGGATATTGTCTATCACTCTACTTTTCCGCAGCACGAAATTGAAAAAGAAACGGAAGTGATTATCGACGAAATTCAGTCGTACGAGGACAATCCATCGGAGCTGATCTTTGACGATTATGAAGACTTGATTTTTCGTGGCCACCCCTTGGGGCATAACATACTGGGCAACCCCGAACAGCTCAAAAACTTTTGTAGTGAAGACGCATTCTCGTTTACCAAACGCTTCTACCAACCCTCAAACATGGTGTTCTTCGTGTTGGGCAATTTAGACTTTAAACGAATAGTGCACCTGGTTGAGAAGCATGTGGGCGATATGCCTTTGGTACCGGTCAATAAACTGCGCACTCCGCCGCCACTGTATGTACCCAACACTCTGGTGGTAAGCAAAGATACCCATCAGGCACATGTGATGATTGGCAATCGCGGATACAATGCCTATGACGACAAGCGAACGGGCCTTTACCTGTTAAACAATTTGCTGGGAGGGCCGGGCATGAACAGTAAGCTCAATGTGTCGCTTCGCGAGCGTCGCGGACTGGTTTATAGCGTAGAGTCCAACCTGACCTCGTATACCGATACCGGTGCCTTCTGCATCTATTTCGGCACCGATCCGGCTGATATAGACACGTGCATGCGGCTTACCTATAAGGAATTGAAACGCATGCGCGATGTAAAAATGACCTCGTTGCAACTGATGGCAGCCAAAAAGCAGCTCATCGGACAGATTGGTGTGGCTTCAGACAGCAACGAAAACAATGCCCTGAGCATGGCGAAGACGTTTCTTCATTATAACAAATACGAATCTTCTGAATCTGTTTTTGAGCGCATCGAGAGCCTTACTTCCGAACAGCTGCTCGAGATAGCCAACGAACTGTTTGCCGAAGACCAGCTTTCTACGCTGATCTTCCGCTGATCTTTTCCGGGTTATCGGCTTATATTTTCAGCTTAATCTTGTTTTTAACCAAGAGCCACGTTATGCCTACTACGGCGAGTGAATAAACCACCGATTTCAGCAATCCCGGAATGCCGCTTCCCAATACCTCAGGGTAGTCGATGTGCAACAACTCTTGCAGGTTATACCACAAGTAAGGCACCAGATAACAGGTAAGCGTAGCCGTCCCTGCGGGTTTGATGATGTTAAACCATCCCGCTTTTCCTTTCACATCGGTGAGCCAGTAAAACAAACCGAACAAGGGGAAGAAAATAGCCGTGCAGTAGAAAAACCAGGAAGGAGTAGCCTGTATTTTAGAGATAATCCAGAACGGATGCGATATGACGGCGGCCACAAACATCACAGCTCCGAGTCCGCACAAGAGGAGAATAAACTTCTGCGGACTTTCGCGGTCGGCATACTTCTGCATGAGCAGTGATACCAACACCCCCGATAGTCCAAAGGCATGGAGCGTCATGTCACTCGGAATGAAACTCAGCGGAAGCACCCCGGCGTGGTTGGCCAGTGATAGCAGGATGAACAATCCCCATGCCACGAAGCAGTACAGCACATTCTCACGGATAACAAGATATACGGCGGCACAAACGAAGTACGTCCATCCGATGAGTCCCAGAATGCCCCACCACCTCGGGCCGAAAGAGGTACCGTTCTCTCCCTTGTAGATTAAGAACAGAAACAGCAAAATACCGATACCCAACACCTTCATGGCAAGGAACAGGTATTTTTTTCGGCTTCTTGTTCTGGGGTAAACGGCCCAGATAAGGAAAAAGGCAGTCACCATGAGAATGGAGAACCAGTAATGGGGAAATCCGGCGGCAACAGAATCGTATCCTTCACTGTTGACCGAGAAAACGCCCATGGCCACCAGCGCCAGTGTGCGCCAAAAGATGTGTGCGATGACCTGAAGCAGGGAATCTCCTTTTCTCAGGCGATTCTGTATGGCGAAGGAGATAGACATGCCCATGATGAACAGGAATGCCGGAAAGATGGTGTCTGAGAATCCCAGCATGTCCTCGTTGAATTCGGCATGATGCAGCCAGTGAGGGATGTTTCTGAGTCCGGGAATGTCATTCACAAAAAGCATAAGAAACATGGTGAGGGCGCGAAAAACGTCGACCGCAGCCACGCGTTGCACTGATAAGGTCTTCATAAGAGGTATTGTGTTAAGTTAAATAAGGGGTTTCATTCGCAAAGGTATAATAAAAGTTGGGAAGCTTAGGAGAACAAAAACAATTCTTAGTATATTTGTTGTTACCTTTGCTGACTTGCACCTACAATAGTATGAAAACGATGAGATACATAAAGAGAATAAAGTTAGTTTTTGCATTTTTGTTGCTTCATTCCACCTTCACTTTTGCCGGCAATGAAATAGATTCGCTGTTGAATGTACTCGACAGGACAATCGCCGTGCACCAAATCTTCGGCGATCAGAGACAAACGCGGATACTGAAGCTCAAAGAGCGGATGACCGATGTGAAGACTCTGCCCGAAGCGTACGATCTGAATATGTCACTTTACAAGGAATACAAAGCCTATGTTTGCGATTCTGCCATTCATTATTTGAATAAAAACATAGAGGTGGCACAAACGATGAAAGACGGTTTCAAAGAAGACGAAAGCAAGCTGCTTCTTTCCTTTTTGCTGTCCTCATCGGGCATGTACAAAGAGGCGGTAGATATGCTCGAAAGTATCGATCGCTCTAAGTTGCCGTTCCATTTCTTACCCGACTATTATTCCTGTTTCGACCATGCGTACGGGGAGCTCTCTTTTTACACGCAAGACAAAAAAAGTTCGGTGGTTTACCGAAAGATATCGGATACCTATAAAGATTCCCTTTACAACGTTTTGAATCACGATACAGACCTTTTCTTATCGATGAGGGAAACCGCTTTTAGAGACAACCGGCAATTTGCCGAGGCACTCCATATTAATGATCTCCGCCTTTCCAAGGCTGTTTTCGGTACTCCGGAATATGCCCTGATCACGTTTCATCGTGCCCTCGCTTTTCAGGAGAACGGCGATGTGGAGAAAGAAAAGAAATACCTGGCCTTATCGGCTATTTCCGATATACATTCGGCCATAACAGATCACGCTTCTTTGTGGATGCTGGCACAACTGCTTTACGAAAGTGGTGATGTAGAGCGCTCTTACCGCTACATACGTTTCTCGTGGGACGAGACGAATTTCTATAACGCCCGCCTCCGAAGCCTGCAAAGTGCAGGAATCTTGTCGCTTATCGACAAAACCTATCAGGCAATGGTGGAAAAACAGAACCGGCAGCTCGAGAACTACTTGATGCTTATCAGCGCTTTGGTGCTGATGTTGATCGTTGCACTGGGATACATCTACCGTCAGATGAAGAAATTGTCGGTAGCCAGAAACCACTTACAGGCGGCCAATGGGCAGCTCAAGCAGCTGAACGATGAATTGCAGGAGATGAACCTCTGCCTACAATCTACTAACTTAGACCTTTCGGAATCCAACCAAATCAAGGAAGAGTACATCGGACGCTTCATCAAACTTTGTTCCACCTATATCGATAGGCTCGACGCTTACCGCCGGATGGTGAGCAAGAAAATATCCGGCGGACAGGCCGGCGAACTGCTAAAGATGGCGCGCTCGCAAGAGGCTCTCGATCTGGAGCTCAAGGAACTGTACGATAACTTCGACTCCGCCTTTCTTCAGCTCTTCCCCGATTTCGTGAAGAAGTTTAATCAATTACTTGAAGAAGAGGGGCATATACTTCCCAAAAAAGGAGAGCTTCTCAATACCGAACTAAGGATCTTTGCCCTGATTCGTTTAGGCATTGACGATAGTTCGCAGATAGCCGAGTTCCTCCGCTATTCGGTCAACACCATCTATAATTACCGCGCCAAGGTTAAAAACAAAGCTCGCGTGTCTCGTGATGATTTCGAATCACAGGTTCTAAAGATACGCTGACCCTTTCGTATACCATCCACTTTTTTATTCGGAGCATTGATGCTTAAACCACTTAAATAAAGTTGTTTAGCCTGTTTAATCATCAATGTACATCCACTATTTATCCCCGCACTATCAGTAACGGGCTTCTTTCTGTCTATTTTTGGCCTACGATTAAAGTCGCGAAGTCTGAGGACTTTTGCGGTAATGTACAATTTCATTAACTTATAAAATTAATACGTATGAAAAAGAACAGGCGAAAACTCCTCCCGGAGTATAGCAAGGCTTTTTTTGCTCTACTAGCATTGTTTCTATCGTTGAGTGCATTCGCACAAAAAGTCACCGTCACAGGACAGGTGATTGATTCTCAAAACCAATCTATTATTGGTGCCAGTGTGGTCGAGAAGGGTACTACCAATGGCGTGATTACCGATTTGGACGGCAACTTCTCGTTGAGTGTCGGCAATGGCTCAACATTGGTAATCTCTTATGTGGGTTATAAATCACAAGAAGTTAAGGCAATGCCTAATATAAAGATTGTGCTGAAAGAAGACAATGAGTTGCTCGATGAAGTAGTGGTTATCGGCTACGGTACCGTGAAACGTAAAGATGTAACCACCTCCATATCCAGCGTATCCACCAAAGATCTTGATCAACGTCCCATTGTTTCGGCTGCACAAGCCATTCAGGGCAAGGCGGCCGGTATCTCTGTGATGCAGCCCAGCGGTGAGCCGGGTGCCGGATTATCTATCCGCGTACGTGGTACTACCTCCTTTAATGGAAGCAACGATCCGCTCTATGTGGTAGATGGCGTACCGATGACGGATATCAACTATCTTTCTGCCAATGACATTGAGAGTATCCAGATACTCAAGGATGCTTCTTCCGCTGCCATTTATGGTTCGCGTGCGGCAAACGGGGTTATTATGGTAACGACAAGGCAAGGAGCCAAAGGTGAAGCTAAGGTGGCTTTGAACGCACACGTGGGCATTACAAACGTGAGCGATAAGATCAAATCACTAAATGTAGCCCAGTACAAAGACCTGATGGACGAGATCGGTATGGTTCAACTGCCCGACGGGCTGAAAGATGAAACAAACTGGTTCGATGAAACCTATCGCACAGGGGTAACACAGAATTATCAGGTATCCGTATCCAACGGTACCGACAAAATGAAATATTTCATATCAGGAGGTTATACCGGTGAGAACGGAGTCATTAAAACAGCTTTCTACAAGCGTTATAATTTTCGTGCCAGTCTGGACAATCAGATACGTTCATGGTTGAACATAGGCGCTAACATCTCTTATGCCGACTATACCAGTAACGGAATTATTTCCGGTCAGGGTTCCAACCGCGGTGGTGTGGTTCTCTCGGTAATCAATACTCCTACGTACGGCAAAGTCTGGGACGATGCCAATCCGGGACAATACTATACTAATTTCTACGGCGTTAACATTAATCATCCGCTCGAGAACATGGCCCGTAGCGAGAATAACAAGAATAACACCAACAGGCTGATTGCTACCGGAAAGGCTGAGATCACTTTCATGCCCGAACTGAAGTTCAAGTCTACATTTACTCTGGATCGTAACTATAACAATACCACTAACTTCCTCGATCCTGTAAAGACAAGCTGGGGAAGAAACCAATACGGTGAAGGATCCGACAATCGTTCCCTGGGTACGGTACTTGTTTTCGATAATATCCTGACTTATACGAAATCGGTTAAGAAGAACAATTTCGATGTAATGGTTGGTTCTTCGTGGACAGGTTCCAAATGGTCTCAGAGTTATATGAGTGGCTCGCACTACATGAATGGTGATATTCAGACACTGAATGCCGCCAATAAGATTTCCTGGGATGGAACGGGCACTTCCGCTTCCGATTGGGCTATCATGTCTTACATCGGTCGTGTGGCATACAACTACGATAGTAAGTATTTGGTTACAGCCAATATGCGTGCCGACGGTTCTTCCAAGTTACACCCTGATCACCGTTGGGGATATTTCCCTTCCGTTTCGGCTGCATGGCGTATTTCTTCCGAGGAATTCATGAAAGAATTCAGCTGGATTAATGACCTGAAACTCCGTGGCGGTTGGGGACAAACCGGTAACCAGTCGGGCCTTGGCGATTATGCCTACCTGATGCGTTACAACATCAACCGTGTGCAATGGTGGGAAACGGGTAACGAAAATGCCGTACCTACGCTTACGCAAGCCAATTTGCGTACCCAGGATTTAACATGGGAAACGACTTCACAAGCCAATGTCGGTCTTGACTTTACGGTATTGGATAGTCGGTTGACATTCTATGTGGACTATTACTATAAGAAGACCACCAACATGTTGATGAACGTATCTCTTCCTGCCGGACAGGCTTCCGATAACATTAGCCGTAACGAGGGTGAGATGACCAACAAAGGATTTGAATTTACTGTAAACTCGCATAACCTTACTGGTAAGTTTGTTTGGGATACCGACTTTAATATCTCTTTTAACAAGAATAAACTTACTAAACTATCGTTGAGCAAGATCTACTATACGGCCATGACAAGTGACGTAGTGCATGAAAACGTGGTTCGTAACGAAGCAGGACACTCTTTGGGCGGTTTTTACGGATATATTAGCGATGGAGTAAATCCCGAAACCGGCGAATTGATGTACCGTGATGTGAATAAGGATGGGGTAATTTCTACTTCAGACCGTACATACATCGGCGATCCTAACCCGGATTTCACTTATGGCCTTACCAATACATTCTCTTATAAGGGCTTCAACCTGAGCGTGCTTGTGCAAGGAAGCTACGGCAACGACATCTTCAATGCATCACGCATGGAAACAGAAGGTATGTATAATGGTCAGAACCAGTCGACACGTGTGTTGAAGCGTTGGAAGATACCCGGACAGATTACCGATGTGCCTAAGGCAGGATTTGACATGAAGAACTCTTCTTATTTTGTTGAAGACGGTAGCTACCTTCGTGTAAAAGACATCTCTTTGTCTTATAACGTCTCCGGACAATTGCTTAAGAAATGGGGCATCAGCCGCTTGCAACCTTACTTCACAGCCAACAACCTGATTACCTGGACCGGTTATTCAGGCATGGATCCTGAAGTAAACCAATGGGGAAACAGCGGATCTGTACAAGGTATCGACTGGGGCACATATCCTCAGAGTAAATCGTTTGTGTTTGGTTTAAACGTTGAATTTTAAATAAAAGAATAATATGAAACTCAAATCTATTATAGCCTGTTCATTAGGCCTTACTCTGGCGGTCACATCCTGCTCGCTTGATTATGATCCGGTTTCCGATTTCTCTGACGTAACTGTCGGTCAATCAGGAGGAACGGGAAGTGGAATCCCTTTTAAAAACCGTGCCGAAATGCTTACTCAATACAACGGTATGTATTCACGTATGCGTGATAATCAGGAGCATTGGTATGAGGATGCCCTTTTGTTGGGCGATGCTCATTCTGATAATGCTTATGGAGGAACTACCGGAGCCGAAGTTATTCCTTTTGAGAATAACTCCATAGACGGAGGAAACAGTGTACTCGATCGCGACTGGTCCGGCTACCTTGCCGATGTTGCCATCGCCAATAAAATTATCTGTTATGTAGATAGTGTGCCCGATGCCACTTTTGCGCAGAGCGAACGTGACCAGTGGAAAGCCGAAGCAAAGATTTACCGGGCGATGACTCTGTTTGATATGACTCGCATCTGGGGTCCGATACCCGTTATCACAACCATTGCCGGAGACATTACTGCCGAAAATATTGAAGAAGTATATCCTAGCTACTTTCCTGAACAAAGTACTGTGCAGGAAGTCTATGCGCAAATCGAAAAGGACCTGACGGAGGCCCTTGTGTCTGCACCCGATAACAATCCGTCGGATAAAACACGTATGAGCAAGTCTGTAGCTCGTGCGCTTCTGGCTAAAGTCTATGCAGAAAAACCCATCCGCGATTATGCGAAAGTAATTAAGTATGCCGATGATGTGGTGAAAGACGGCTTCTCTCTGGTCAGCAACTATGAAGACCTCTTTGGCATGAATGCCGATAACACCGATTGCAAGGCGCGTAATACGTCAGAGTCTATTTTTGAGTTGCAGTATCCTGCAGGTAGTGGCAACTGGGTAACCTGGATGTTCGGGCGGGATCTTTCTAACTGGAACGATAACTTTACATGGGCCAAATGGGTTACTCCGTCTCGCGATCTTATTAAAGCTTTTCAGGACGAAGGTGATGAAGTTCGCTACAACCAATCTGTTGTTTATTATGAAACTAAGTGGAGTAATTACTACCCCGCCAGTAGCTACCCGTTTATGTACAAATGCCGTTCCAGTCATAGCAACATCATTAAGTTGAGGCTGGCAGATATTTTGCTGCTTAAAGCCGAAGCCCTCATCATGGAAGAAACACCCGATCTGGCCGGAGCTGCGACCATCATTAACACCATCCGTAACCGTGTGGGACTTGCTCCACTGTCGTCTTCAACCACATCTTCCAAAGAAAACATGGAAAATGCGCTGCTTAAAGAGCGTCGGTTAGAGTTGGCTTTCGAAGGACAACGCTGGTACGATCTTTGCCGTCTGGATAAAGTAGAAGAGGTGATGAACGCCGTGTATGCCAAAGATAGCGGTCGTAAGAGCAGAGTGAACTTGTTCAACGAAAACTCTTACAGACTACCTGTTCCGCAGGCTGCGATAGATCAAAACGTAAATTTGGTGCAAAACCTTGGTTATTAACGCAAAAACAAAGTATAAAGGATGAATATTAAAAGTCTACTAAAGACCTTTTTAAGCCTTCCTGTGGTGCTCGTTGCCTGTGGCAACGATGCACCTGCCGATAATCCGGTAGATCCGGGCACGGGCGGTGATGCGAAGGGTGATGTAACAATATACGTCACCACCAACAATCGTTCGCAGGATTTCGCAAAGAAAACGGCCGACTTTAGTGAGAAGTCCAACATGTCTCCCACTACCGTCACCCTCGATCCTACCGTGCGCTATCAGTCCATGGACGGTTTCGGGGCGGCAATCACAGGTTCCACCTGCTATAACCTGATGCAGATGACTCCCGAAAATCGGACGAAGTTCCTCAAAGAAACGTTCTCCGATGAAGAAGGCATGGGCTACAGTTACGTGCGCATCTCCATCGGTTGTTCCGACTTTTCGCTCAGTGAATACACTTGTTGCGACACTCCGGGTATAGAAAACTTTGCTTTGCAGAACGAAGAAACGCAGTACATTATCCCTGTGTTGAAGGAGATTCTGGCCATTAACCCTGGCGTGAAAGTGCTCGGTTCGCCGTGGACACCTCCACGCTGGATGAAGGTGGACAACCTGACCGATCTGAAGCCTTACAACTCATGGACAAGCGGACAGCTCAATCCTGCATACTATCAGGACTATGCCACTTACTTCGTGAAGTGGATACAGGCATTTCAGGCTCAGGGCATCTCTATCTACGCCGTAACTCCTCAGAACGAACCCTTGAACCGAGGCAATTCCGCTTCACTGTTCATGGGCTGGAAAGAAGAACAGGCTTTCGTCAGAGATGCGTTGGGTCCAAAGTTCAAACTGGCTGCCCTCTCTACAAAGATTTATGCCTTCGATCACAACTACAACTACGATAATTTGGTCGATCAGAACGATTATCCGTTGAATGTGTACGATGACGAAGCTGCCGCCGCTTTTCTTACCGGTGCTGCTTATCATAACTATGGCGGTAATCGCGAAGAGTTGAATGATGTGAACGGCAGACGTCCGGACAAAGAGCTGATCTTTACGGAGACATCCATCGGTATGTGGAACGACGGTCGTAACCTCAGTACCCGCCTGATGGAAGACATGCAGGATGTAGCTTTGGGTACCGTTAATAACTGGTGCAAGGCCGTTATTGTATGGAACCTGATGCTTGATACCGACCGCGGCCCTAACCGCGAGGGAGGTTGCACTACCTGCTACGGCGCGGTAGACATCAATAAGAGTGATTACAAAACCATCACCCGTAACTCCCACTATTACATCATCGGTCACCTCTCTTCCGTGGTAAAACCCGGAGCAGTGCGTATCGGTACCAAGGGATACACGGCCAGCGGCATCACTTACTCGGCTTTTGAGAACACCGACGGCACGTATGCTTTTGTGTTGCTCAACAACACCGCCGAGGTTAAAACGATTACGCTGAGTGACGGGAATCATCATTTTGCCTACGAAGTCCCTGCCAAAGCTGTGGTTTCGTATCGCTGGAAAAAATAGTTAATTATTAAATTCAAGAGATCATGAAGAGCTTAAAGTATATTTTATTTGTTACATTTGCAAGTCTTCTCTTGCTCAACTCATGCGACGATAACGAAGCTGTGCCGGGCAACCCTGTAATGGAGCCTAAAACCACGTTTGGCAGTGCCATGTTTGGTGACAGCTTAGCATTTACCGTAGCTGTTTCCGATGCGGATGTGCCGCTTTCTACGTTGAAAGCCCAGCTCTACTACGGCGAAGAGAAGGTATCCGAAACGGTAATTCGTACTAAAACCAGTAACGATTACAGTGGTAAAATCTTTGTTCCGTACTATGCCAATGTACCCAATGGTACAGCTACTCTGAAGCTGGTTTTACAGAACATTCATTTCACCATTACCGAAAAAGAGTATGATGTGACGCTTACCCGTCCGGATTTTGCCTACCTCACTTTTGTGACAGCGGACAAAGAATACCGCATGGAGCGTACCGGTTTGTATCAATATCAGGTTATGGATACTTTCCCACAGAAGATAAAAGGATATATCAAGTCGCCCAAAGCCTCTGCCCAGGGTAACGAAATTACCTTCGGATGGTCTAACGGTGCTATTGTGGAAGGCACAGCAACGCCTATCACTTTCTCTAAATCGAGTGCGGGAGAATATCCTATCAGTTTCAATACGCTGACCTATGAAGGTTCTCCGTTTATGAAATTGTTGGTAAACGACACACTGATGCAGATGGTCGATGACGACAATTATAAGGCCGATATGGATCTGACGCAGGGAGAGAAGCTCGAGATTTCGGGCATTAGCGATTATGATCAATGGTGGATAGACCCCGACTTCTTTACACGTGATGCTGATGGCAAGTTGGAGTTTCTGCCGGTAAGTGGCAGCTACCGCATCACAGCCAACTTAAAGTATAAGTACTTTATTGTTGAAACATTGAAAAGCGGTGCCCTTGCTACTTTACAGACAGACGGTACCGGAGCAGTCTGGATCATAGGTGAAGGCATAGGTAAACCCAGCGTGGCCGATAATCAGGTGGGTTGGGATACAGGTAAAGCACTCTGCTTGTCGCAAATCGAAGCCAAGAAATATCAGGTTACGGTTGTAGCCGGAACATCGATAACAGCGGATGCTATCAACTTTAAATTCTTCTACCAGAAAGATTGGGGTGGAGAGTTTGACAGTGCCTTTATGTCTACCACGAGTGATGTGGTATTTATAGGCGCAGGTCAGGATGTAAACGGACACGATAACGGTAATCTTGGCATTGTGACTGGCAAATCGCTTGAAGCGGGTGCAACCTACGTATTTACGGTAGATGTAACCGCCGGCATTAATAAAGCCGTTTTAACCGTGACGAAGAAGTAACATTCGGGATATATTAAATAATAAGATCAAATTGCTTTAGTGAGAGGCCGTCTTCAGTCGTTTCACTAAAGCAATTTATTCAATTTAAAAAAGACACACAATGACGACACATTTCACTTAATATATAAATTAATAAACGCCATGAAACATTTACTATCACTACTCATCTGTGTGGCCTTATCGTTCAACATGTACGGGCAGAAATCATCTGCCAAGGCTAAGGAGAAAGACTTCATCGCTGTAAAAGGGCAGGATCTGATTAAGCCCGACGGCACTAAACTATTAATCAAAGGTACCAATCTGGGCAACTGGCTCAATCCCGAGGGCTACATGCTGAAGTTCAGCAAAACCAATTCGGGACGTTTCATTAACGACATGTTTTGCGAAATGGTGGGGCCCGACTTCACCGCTGAATTCTGGAAAGCATTCAAAGACAACTACATCACCCGCAAAGACATTCAGTTCATTAAAAGTACAGGCAGCAACACCGTGCGTCTGCCGTTTCACTACAAGCTTTTTACCAATGAAGATTATATGGGGCTCACTTCCGCACAAGACGGCTTCGCACGCGTAGACTCCGTGGTGAAGTGGTGCAAGGAAGCGGGGATGTTCCTTATTCTCGATATGCACGATGCTCCCGGCGGACAAACCGGCGATAACATTGACGACAGTTACGGATACCCCTGGCTCTTCGAGAGCGCAACCAGTCAGAAACTCTTCTGCGACATCTGGCGAAAAATAGCCGCTTACTACAAAAACGAACCTACTATTCTGGGCTACGAACTCATTAACGAACCCATTGCCCCCTATTTTAAGAATATGAGCGAGCTGAACGCTAAGCTCGAAACGATACATAAAATGGCCGTAGCCGCCATTCGCAAGGTAGATAAGAACCACATCATTCTGCTGGGCGGTGCGCAGTGGAACGGTAACTTCAAACCTTTCAAAGATTCCAAGTATGACAATAAGCTGATGTACACCTGCCACCGCTATGGAGGCCAGCCCACAAAGGCTGCCATACAAAACCTGATCAATTTCCGCGACAGTGTGAACCTGCCTATGTACATGGGCGAGATAGGGCACAACAAAGACGAATGGATGTCCGCCTTCTGCAAAGTGATGGAAGAAAACAACATCGGGTGGACTTTCTGGCCTTATAAGAAGATGGACGGATCTTCTTTCGTAGGCATTACTCCTCCCGAAAACTGGGAGCAGATCGTGGCTTTCTCCGAAGCACCCCGGGCTTCGTACAAAGAGATACGCGATGCCCGTCCCGACCAGGCAGTGGCTCGCAAAGCGATGATGGATTTCATCGAAGCCTGCAAGTTTCAGAACTGCGTGGTGCAGCAAAGCTACATCGAGGCATTGGGGCTGAAAGCCAAATAAATAGAGAGAGACAACGTAAACGAACAGGTATTATAATAATATAGGTAACAATCAAGAGAATAAAACAGATAACAACATGAAACTAAGAAGTATTTTATTGAGTGCATCGCTCACCGCACTGCCGCTGTTTGCACAGCAGAAACCGGTGTATCTGGATGCCAGCAAGCCCATTGAAGAGCGGGTGGAAGATGCGCTTCAACGTATGACGCTGAAAGAGAAAATAGCCATGACGCATGCGCAGTCTAAATTCAGCTCGGCCGGTGTGCCCCGCTTGGGCATTCCCGAAAACTGGATGACGGACGGCCCTCACGGCATTCGTGCCGAGGTGCTGTGGGATGAATGGTACGGTGCCAGTTGGACGAACGATTCGTGTACCGCTTTCCCCGCACTTACCTGCCTGGCTGCCACGTGGGATACCGACATGGCTGCCCTTTACGGCAAGAGCATAGGTGAAGAGGCCCGCTATCGCAACAAGAATGTGCTTCTGGGGCCGGGTGTAAACATCTACCGCACACCACTCAACGGACGTAACTTCGAATATATGGGCGAAGACCCTTACTTGTCTTCACAAATGGTGGTTCCTTACGTTCGCGGGGTGCAACAGAACGGCGTAGCCGCTTGTGTGAAGCACTTTGCACTTAACAACCAGGAACGCTACCGCGGACAGATCAATGTGGAGGTAGACGATCGCGCACTGCACGAAATCTATCTGCCTGCCTTCAAAGCAGCTGTGGAGCAAGGACACGCCTGGGCCATCATGGGCTCTTACAACCAGTACAAAGGCGAACATTGCTGCCACAACCAATACCTGCTCAATGATATATTGAAAGGCGATTGGGGCTTCGACGGCGTGGTCATTTCCGACTGGGGCGGGGTGCACGATACGAAACAAGCCATCTTCAACGGACTCGACATGGAGTTCGGCAGCTGGACCAACGGCATGACCTGGGGCAAGAGCAACGCCTACGATAACTATTACCTGGCCGATCCTTACCTGAAACTCATAGAGAGCGGTGAGGTAACGGAGAAGGAGCTGAACGACAAAGTGCGTCGCATTCTTCGTCTGGAGTTCCGCACCAACATGAGCAAAGATCGCCCTTTCGGTTCCTTTGGCACTGAAGAGCACGCTTTGGCCGGACGCACCATTGCGCAAGAAGGCATCGTGTTGCTGCAAAACCGTGGCAACCTGTTGCCCGTAGACCCTGCCAAAACGAAGAAAATACTTGTGGTGGGAGAGAATGCCGTGAAGAGAATGACTATCGGTGGAGGTTCGTCTTCCCTGAAAGCTAAATACGAAATATCTCCGCTGGCAGGCATCGAAGCCCGTGTGGGCAAAATGGCCGAAGTGACTTACATGCCCGGTTATGCTTCTCCCGAAGTGGCAGAACAAGATAAGATAGGCGCCAAAGTAGAGAAGAAAGTGATTGATGCCGATAAGTTACTTGCCGATGCGGTAAGTGCTGCCAAAGATGCCGACGTAGTGCTCTTTGTAGGCGGACTGAACAAGGACGACGGTCAGGATTGCGAAGGCAACGACCGCAGTTCACTGGGCCTGCCTTACGGACAGGATAAACTCATTGCCGGACTGGCAGCGGCCAACCCTAACACCGTAGTTGTGTTGGTAAGCGGCAACGCAGTAGCCATGCCTTGGGTCAAAGAAGTACCCTCTATCGTAGAAGCATGGTATAGCGGCACCGAAGCCGGCAATGCCATCGCCTCTGTGTTGTTTGGCGATGTGAACCCCTCGGGTAAGTTGCCTTTCACTTTTCCCGTACGCCTGGAAGATAACGCTGCGATTGCTCTTGGCGAATATCCCGGAGACAGCATCAACGAGAAGTACAACGAAAGTATCTTTGTAGGCTATCGCTGGGTCGATAAGCAGAAGAAGGTGAAACCTCTCTTCCCCTTTGGTTACGGATTGAGCTACACTACCTTTGAGTATGGCAAAGTAACTGCCGATAAGAAAGAACTGACGGCCGACGACACCATCACCTTTACCGTGAACGTAAAGAACACCGGTGCCCGCGAAGGTCAGGAAGTGGTTCAGCTCTACATCAGCGACAAGAAATCGTCTTTGCCCCGCCCGGTGAAGGAACTCAAAGGCTTTAGCAAAGTGAAGCTGGCTGCCGGCGAAGAGAAAGCCGTGACCTTTACCATTGGTAAAGACGCCCTCAGCTTTTACGACGATATCAAGCACCAGTGGGTAGCCGAACCCGGTAAGTTCGAAGCCCTCATCGGTGCTTCTTCGGCCGATATAAAGAGCCGTGTGGCGTTTGAGTTGAAGTAACCCGAAAGCCCTTTGGTCATCTGCCCGTAAAAGCAGATCCATTCCCTCTAATCCTCTTATCCGAAGTTGGTTTTTAACGGCCTACCTCGCATAAGGGGATTTTTTTGTACTCACTAATCGCCTTTTATGTTTTTTACGTGTACTTTTTTAATAATTTTGTTTGATATTTAAAAATGAAGTTTTATATTTACAGCAACATTGATTTTTATACATGAAACATACACAGAAGCTATACGCAAATCCCCTGTTCGGCACTGACAAAGCCTTTTCCGGCTTTGATTCTCAGTTGTATGCCTGCGGGGCACAGGCCATTACCGATTGTTTTAATAAGGTTAATCGCATTACTTCTTTTTTTGAATTTTGTAGTGTGCTTAACAAGTACAAAAAGTCTGTTTTTCCCGCTCAGGATGCTCCCAGAGGGGTTAAATTGAATTACCACATCAATTGTGAGGAGCTTAAAGGCATGTGGCTCAACGTGTCTGTAGAAGAGTGCCTGAATTATTATGAGGTGATAGGAGTGAACGGCAAGAATATTCCTTTGGAGGTTTGCCGCATTGTCTATGGCATCAAAGAAGTCGAAGCCTCTGCTTTCGAGGCGTCGGAGTTGCTCCTGCCCACTCATCAGGATATGAATAACCGCATAAAGAGAACTCATGGCGAGAAAACGAGTGATGAGGCGGCAGAGCAAATCGGTATCTTGATGGATTACATGGAGATGGCGGAGCTTTTCGTCAGGAGAGATTCTTTATTGATGCGGGAAGAGATGCGGCAGACGTACAAGGCTCTTTGTTGCGGCACTATTCCTGCGGATGCTTTAACCAAGGAAAACCAGCTACGGTTTGCCGATGTGTTTAAACTCTGCAGAGACGAGCGGGAACCCTCAGAAACGGACGGTGAATGTGTGTTGGGTGAGGTGAAGTCGCTCATTCGCCGCACAATGTCCGGCTTGATATTTAACGTAGGCAAGGAATATTGGGCACGGGGCATTGTACTGATCTGTACCAACATCCGCGGCCTGATGCTGGAACCCGGTAAGAACGGAGTGGAAGGCAAGCTCGAAGACTATGCTCGCTGGGTAGTCACTTGCTTTCCGTTGGTGGGCGAGGTGTACACGCACGAACAATTGGTGCGGGTGCTGGGCAAAAACGAACCTTATTCCAAGAATTTCGTCCGTAAGGTGTTGGGGGATGATCCGAAGGAGTTTATGCGATAACTGAAGCTGTGTGGGAGATCTATTTATTTCTTTTCTTATTAATTAATAGCTGAATCCGAATAGTTTTCCTTCATCACCAGAATCATCAAGGATCAGGCACTTTTCCTCATCAGTAAATGAATCTAATATGTCTGATGGTAGATCATCTTCTATAGAGGTAAATATATATTGTATATCATACTTTTGGCAGTATTCACGAATAAGCTTTATGAATTTTCTCTTAGGTCGGTTATCCAATCCCTCTAAAACGCCATCGTGATAGACAAAGCGATAGAAAGATTTTTTGTTGTAAGCAATCAATACTGCTAAATCAAAAGCAACACAAAGCATTTTTCTGTAGGTATTTCCATTGCTTTCGGCTGTGATTCTTGATTCATCATCTTCATTGGCTACTTCTGAATAAAATTCAATATTTCCGGAAGAGTTAATTGATACATATAGCAAAGCAGAAACATTAAATACTGTGCGGAACACGTTGTTAAAGGTCTTTTTTATCTCTGTATTTATGGTATTGTCTTGATATTTAATATGTTCTTCTATCTTCTTTGTTGCAGTATCCAATTTGCCTTTTAGTTCAGAGACAATATCTTTTATGCTTGCTATCTTGTCAATGTTCTTTAGTTGTTCCTCTAACTGGGATATGTCACCTTCTATCTTGGCAAGGCTAATTTGATAGCTCTTGAACTTCTTGAAAGAATCCTTATTCTGTAAGATGTTTAAGGTTCCATTCCTTTGTTCGTTCAACGTTTTTAGTTTCTCTCGCGTTTCTTCCAGCTGAGCTGAAATCTCTTTAATGCGCTTTTTGAGATATCTATTTCTTTCTTCGGTAATATCTTTGTTAAAACGCTCTAGGGCCTTGTAATCTTGGATGAGAGAGCTTGGGAAAAAGACATTTACATCTGCATAGATTTCTTTTAACTGTTCTATGTCAAAGGAAGTAGTATTGGAAATCGACTTTTGGGCTTTATCTAAATCATAAGAAAGGGAGTATTCTAAAGAATTTAATTCAGCAATCGAAGCTTCTATATTATCAATAAGGTTTTTATTCAGACTTCTTTCTTGCTGGTAGAAATTGAAACTGTCTATTAATCGTTTAGTCTCTTCCAGTTCTGCATGCTTTAAAGAAATGCGGCCATTTATTTTATCAATATCTCCTTTATTAACTGAAAATTCTTTTTCTATGGCGTTTATGAATGTTTTATTGTTTTCAATCTTACCGTCTAATTCGTATTTTTCTGTTAGGAGGTTCCCATCAAAGCCAAGTAAGTCAAACATGAAGGGTTTCCAATCAACGTGTTTTCCGTTTTGATATTTTCCTAATTGAAAAATGTCGTTATAATCTTTTTGCCCACGTAGAAAGTAGGTTACAGATTTCCGGTATTTCCATGTTTGAAGAACGTCAAAGTGAAGGTATTCATCTAGCTGAGTAATGCTTTTTGTAAGTGACAAATCCAGAACATCCCATTTGGTTGCTTCATTTGCAACAGTTCTTGCATCGTTCTTCTTGAATGATATTTTGTTTGGATCATCAATGCTCCTACATATTGTAAGGTATTCGCCAGAGTTGAGAATAATTTCCAGGTATAGAGTTAATCCATTGAACTTGCTATTAAATTGTCTAAAGAAATGATTTTTATCAATATCCTTTAATAGCATAAAGTCTAATACGGAGATCAGAGTTGATTTTCCGAGATTATGGGAATCTTTTGCTAGGTCATATTTTTTAGTAACCTTGCCTAATACGACATTGATTCCTTTATTGAATACGATATGCTTGAATGTATTTTTGTTTGAATATAATTGACTTAGTTTCATGGCTTTAATTCTATGATATCGAGACTTTTATTATATTGTATTTTTCCCAATAAAAAGAGAAAACTGAGGCTTGGTAAAAACATTTCTTTAGATTTCTCACCTTGTATCATCATTACCCTATCAAGCAGGTCATCGTACTTTGTCATCCCTGATTTTTTTAATATGCTCAGGATAATGCCGCCTAAATTTATGACGGACAAATCTAAATCTAAATATTTGTTTGGAGCTATCATTTTGTTTTACCTATATCACAATTAAAGTACATAAAGTGAACAAAGATTCTTACTAAACTTCTTCGATCTCGTATTTCTTCTCTATCTAAATCAACAATGCATTCTACTATATGTTCGATTATATTCATGAAAGTTGGATATTCATCTTTATGTTGAAGAATGAATGCTTGTAAATCGCTGACTGTATTTCTATATTTTAAATTGTATTTCTTGTTTCTCGGGTCCTTTAGGAAACTATCTATTTCCGTAAAGTAATGTAGCGAATTCTCCAATATGAATTGGAAGTATTCTTCACTGAGTGCGTTTAGCTTATTCTTCTCTTTTTTATTAATATTCAATAACAGGCTCGTGCCGTTGCAAGGGGTGATGTTTAAGCTGTTATTCATGTCGCTAAAGAGTAATATAACTTCCTGAATATCTTTTTCATAAAAGCGTTCGGGTGCATTAAATTTATGTAGTCCAAACCTTTTCACAATATCTGGGTATGATTTCAGGTAGGTGTCAAGGTCTTCTTTACCTATTATGTCAACATTCTTAATACCTAGTCCCGTTGATAACGTCTCTTTTATTTTGGGATGTTCGCCACCTGATAACTTTCTATTGGTAAAAATTAAATAATTGTCAAAGTGCTGCTCTTTCTTTATCTCTTGTAGTCGCGATATTTCTTTAGCAATGACGCTGGTTTTATTTTCATGAAAGTTATTATCTGAACAACTTGCATCGGGTGATGCCGTATGTTTTGCCTGAATCACAAATACATCTTTCCAAGGATCACCACTTGAAGGATATTTTTCAGCAGTCCCTTCAAACCAACTATCTTTTCCCCCATCTTTTCCGACTGAGAAGGTTTTACACCCTATACCGAATATTTGCTGACATATTGCGATGACAAGTTCTTCAAATTCTATTTCGTTTAAATTCTCGTATTGATATCGGGTATACATGGTTTTTTCTCTTTGTATGCAAAGTAAAGTCTTTTTTTGTAAATGATATAGCTTACTGCTAGAAAAGATGCTTTTAATAGAATTATTTTTGATTTCAAGCGTTTTGATCCGATTCCTCCTTTTAAGGAGAAATCTCCCAAAACCTTTCTCCTTGCTTTTATTTTTTCTTCCCGTGGATTGTAACAGGTTTATAATTAGCCTGTTACAACTTTCTTGAAATGCCACTTATTTTATACCTCTTCTCCCTGAAACGTTTTTTATCTTTGTTTTAGCAGCAAAAAGTGCTGTCTTGTTTGCGGGTTTCCGGCAGGATGCTTTGCGAACAAAGTTAATTGAAACCTTAAAGAATAAACGTATGATGGGTAGAAAGAAATGCCTTCAAAGCTTTGGCTTGTCTGCTTTGAAGAGGTCGGTTTGCCGTATGAAAAGAGAGTGTATCAATGGTCCTTTTTCTTTATCGGACGATTTGAGGAACGTGCCGGCGGTTTCTTCGGTTGCGAAGCGTGCCGGACGTGTTCAGATTGTGGGCGAGGTAATTCGTGAGATTTTTAACCGTAGTGACGAACTCTTAACCATCCGCACCGTATGACGAACGACCAGTATTTTCGTCTGGAGGCGAACGTGATGAGTGATGATCGCATTTATGCGTTGAATGATGAGCTGGGCATGGAGGGCTTCGGCATTTACATGGCTCTGCTCATCGAGCTTCGTCAACGGGATAAGTATGTTTGCGCGCTCTCCAGCCTGACGGGTTTGGCGCGTAAGTGGGATGTGGCTCTGGAAAAGGTGGCAAAGGTGGTGCACGATTTCGGCTTGTTTTGTTTCGGCGAAGCGGATGAGGGTGGTGCAACCGTTGATGCGGCCAAGGCTTTCTGTTCTCCTTATTTGAATAGGGTGATGAATCCGCTCGAAAGGCGTAGGCGGGCCAGTGCCGAAAACGGAGAAAAAGGCGGCCGGCCGTCGCGCCAAAGAAGTAGGTCGCCCCAAGCTAAAGAGGTAGCGGAAGAGGCGTCTGCGAATACTGATTCTGCCGTTAATGCCGATGTTGCGAATGCTAAAGTTGCCAATACTCATGTGATGTTGCAATCAAAAGGAGTACGTAGTTTGCTTTCGAATGAAGAAACAAAACTTCGTTTTGAGGATATTTCTGTTGCCGAAAAGACAAAAATGAAACCTCCTGAAACGCCTTGTGCTAGGGCGTTAAAACCTAGAAAACCTAGCTCCCATATAGTAGAGAAGAGAAGAGTAAAGCAGAGTAAAGAAGAGAATATCGACTTCGTCGATAGAAAAGAAAAAGAAAAGAAGATTGCCGATGCGACCGCTTCTGCCGATGCTTTTCTGCCTATACGCGGTGCTGATATGAATTTGGGTAAGCCGATGGATCAAGTTCCGCTCCATCCGTTGACTTATCCCGAAGGCAGATTTCTCCCTTTCCGTCCGTGGGAGGAATGCGTGGATGAGCTGGAGAAAGAGCAGGCGTGGATGGAGCTGATGGGCATGCATTCCGGCATGGGGAGGTTGTTTCTCGACAATCGCCACCGCATTGTGGAACTCTTCAAGGAACACGTGCGGCTCTACGCCAAAGAAGCGGGCATTACTTCTCCGGATGAGGCCAAAAACTATTTTAGCCATTGGATCAGAGCCGGAACTCCGTCGCAACGTACCCTTAGTGCCCGCTTGCAAAGCGAGTTACAGTCGCACTCGGCGGTCGATCCTTACGTTCATGAGCAGCGCGATCCGCTTACCGGTGCACGCTCTTACTGCGGACTGCCCATTCCGCCCGATGCCCCGCCACGCCCGTCGGCCAATGCCGTGTGGAGCGATGCCGTAAAGGAGTGGTCGCCCTGAAAAGGAATCATCACGGTGGCAAAACATACGATTAATGCGCTATAAAAGAAGTTTTTCTTAAAGAGACGGTTGCAAAAGCCCGAAGAGACGGTTGCACTTTCGGCAAATGACGGTTGCATTTCAACACAATGACGGTTGCATCGTGCTGTTTACCTCTGCGCTTTCCCTGAATTGGGCGAAACTTTAGCTTGCATCGAAGCTTCTCTGCGACGCTAAAAGTAAAAATAAGTAAATCATAAATGAACGATTAAATCAAAAGAAAATGCATAACTTTCATAAATTGGGAATAGAAACCAACGGCCGCACGGGTGGACGAATGAAAACTTTTTGTCCGAAGTGCCACGATAGCCGCAAAAACAAACGGGATAAATCGCTTAGTGTAAACTTGGATACGGGGCTTTTTAATTGTCACTATTGTGGTTGGAAGGGATCGGCTGCCGAACGGGAATGGACGGATAACCGTGCTGCCAATACCACCAACTTCGCTGCTGCGATGCCCGACCATTTCCGTCGCCCCACGTTCGATGTTTCCGACACCACACTGCCCGAGAAGGAAGCCCGTTGGTTTGTCGAAACCCGCTGCATCCCGCAGAAGGTGCTGCAAATCATGGGCGTTACCTCCCGACAGGAGTTCATGCCGCAGACGGCGAAAAAGGAGCATTGCGTCTGCTTCAATTATTTTGAAAACGGGGAGCTGGTGAACACCAAGTTTCGCGACGGGGCCAAGAATTTCAAGATGGTGGCGGAAGCGGAGCTTATTCCCTACAATATCGACGGCATCCACGGCACGGAGGAGTGCATCATCACCGAGGGAGAGATTGATGCGTTGTCGTTTGCTGCCATCGGGCGGACAGATGTGGTGAGTGTGCCGAGCGGGGCCAACCGCAGTCTGACGTGGCTGGATCGGTTTGTGGAGTCGCATTTTGAGGACAAGCGGGTGATCTATATCGCAGTGGACAATGATCGCAAGGGATTGGAGCTGCGGGCGGAGTTGTTGCGCCGCTTTGGGGCCGAACGTTGCCGGGTGGTGAGCTACGGGCCCGATTGCAAGGATGCCAACGAACATCTGGTGAAGTACGGTGCGGAGAGTTTGCGCATTGCCCTTGAGCAGGCGCCTGAAATCCCTCTCGAGGGGGTGTTTACGGCAGATGATGTGCGGGAGGATTTGCGTTCGCTCTTTGAAAACGGATTGGAAAAAGGGGCCGACACAGGGTTGGAGAATTTTGATCGTTATTGCACTTTCGAGCTCAAACGTCTTTGCGTCATCACCGGTGTGCCCGGTAGTGGAAAGTCCGAATTCACCGATGAATTAGTGCTTCGTCTCTGTTTGAGGCACGAGTGGCGCGCGGCCTATTTCAGTCCCGAAAACATGCCCTTGGCCTACCACCTGCGCAAGCTCTCCGAGAAGCTTACCGGATGCCACTTCAAACAGGGTTTCATGACTGAGATGCTCTATCAGGCTTCCGTGCGCTTCCTCAACGATAACATGGCCTCCATCCTGCCAGAAGAGGATTATACCGTGACCAACATCCTTTCCAAAGCCCGTGAACTGGTGCGCAGGCGGGGCATCCGCATTCTGGTCATTGACCCCTTCAACCGCCTCGAACATCAGATTCCGGCCGGACAAACGGAGACGCAATATATTAGCGCATTCATCGATCAACTTTCCAATTTTGCCCAGCGGAATGACTGCCTCGTGATACTGGTGGCACATCCCCGCAAGATGAATCGTGAGCCCGGTTCGCAGAAAGATCCCGTGCCCACACTCTACGACATCAACGGTTCCGCCGCCTTCGTCAACAAGTGCGATTTCGGCCTGGTGGTAGAGCGCGATCGCGATGCCGGACTCACCCGCATACACGTGCGTAAAATAAAGTTCCGTCATCTGGGCGACAATGGCAGCGCTCCCTTTGTGTACAACACCGTGAATGGTCGCTACACCCCCTGCGAGGAGCATCCCGATGCCTCCGCACCCTCCGAGCGCATCACCGGTGTACAGTTCGATTGCAGCAGTTGGCTGAAGGAGGCAGAGGCGGTGCAGGGAAATATTTTGATGTGATAGCTTTTGAAATAGCAAACGATTGTCTACCTTTGCTATCCATCTTTATTGAACAAACATTTCTGGGAATGACAGATATTTGGAGTAAAGAAAAACGCTCGGCTGTAATGGCTCGTATAAAGAGCAAGAACACAAAGCCCGAATTGACCGTTAGGCATTTCTTGTTTTCCAGAGGCTATCGGTATCGCATACATGTAACCCGATTGCCCGGTACTCCTGATATTGTGCTGAAAAAGTACAGAGTGGTGATTTTTGTTCACGGTTGCTTTTGGCACGGGCATAGCTTGGATGGTAACCTGCCTCATACAAATGTTCAGTTTTGGGCGGATAAGATAGAACGTAACAAAGAACGGGATTATGAAAATAAAAGGATACTTGTTTCGATGGGATGGAAGGTTATCGTCATTTGGGAGTGCCAGCTGAAAAGTAAGGCGAAGGCGCAGACGCTCAATTCTTTGGAGTTCCTTCTGAATAAGAGTTTTCTTGATGACAGACGGCTGCTTTCGGCGAATGCTTACGGGTTACAGCATCCGGAGGGTGAGGAAGGAAGCATGGCTGCCGAGGAACCTGTAGAATATGGTAAATAATTAACTAAAAATAGAGAATGATATCAGAGATATTTCAACCGTTTTCCGTGAAGGAGTTCATAACGGGTAAATCAAAGAATATACAGATTTTTGGTCCTAGTTCGCTACGTGATGATGATACGATAATTTCTTTCGAAGATCAAATGGCTGTTATCACTCATTACTTGCACAATAAGGACACTAAGATGGTTCGTCCTTTTGAAAAATTGGCCAAAGGCCTGATAAAAGATATTTATCGGCATGCGATTGAAGATTTTAGTCCTTTGAATTTGCTGGCCGAGCCATCTTTTCAATATAGCTTCTTTAATGATGTTTTTAATGTTCCTTATCCTGCGCCTGCAAAATCGAAATTTACTTTTATCGATTTGTTTGCAGGTATGGGTGGCTTTCGTATTGCTATGCAGGCGCAAGGCGGAAAATGTGTTTATTCTTCGGAGTGGAACAAGTTTGCCCAGAAAACCTATTTTGCCAATTTCGGAGATATGCCTTTTGGTGATATAACGAAGGAAGAAATTAAACAATTTATACCCGACGGGGTTGATGTCTTATGCGCTGGCTTTCCTTGCCAACCTTTCTCGATAGCAGGAGTCTCAAAGAAAAAAAGTCTGGGCCGTGAGGTTGGTTTTAGAGATAAGACTCAAGGTACACTCTTTTTTGATGTGGCCGATATCATCGACCGTAAAAGACCCAAAGCTTTCTATCTTGAGAATGTAAAAAACTTGCTCTCGCATGATAAAGGAAAGACTTTTGAAATAATCTCTTCGACCCTGCGTGAGCTGAATTATACTCTATATTATCAAGTTCTTGATGGCAAATCGTTCGTGCCACAACATCGCGAGAGAATAATGATTGTGGGCTTCGATAATGAGTACTTTCAGGGCAAAGAAGACTTTTCATTTCCTGAAATGCCTGAGCCGAGAAGAATGATAAAGGATATTCTGGATCCTAACCCAGACGCTAAATATACGCTCACGGATAGGCTGTGGGCTTATCTACAGGCTTATGCCGAAGGGCATCGGGCTAAAGGAAATGGCTTTGGATTTGGAATGACAGACCTGAACGGAATTTCACGAACTTTGAGTGCCCGCTATTACAAGGATGGTTCGGAAATACTCATACCACAGGGGGAGGATAAAAATCCAAGAAGGCTGACACCGCGTGAGTGTGCCCGCTTGATGGGATATGAGGATAAATACACGATCAGCGCAGTGTCCGAATTGCAAGCTTACAGACAATGCGGTAATTCGGTGGTTGTGCCTCTCATTACGGCTGTGTCTGAAAAGTTGGTGGAATCATTGCTGAAGAAAAAAAATAAGCGAAAATGAGCGAATTGTGTGATTATGCCATTGACTTGGTATACAAATCAAGGAAAGCTTTTACTCGTTTCATCACTATAAATGATACGGGACAGAATGGAGCACATCAAGCTGGATTTTATATTCCCAAATGTGCTTGGAGTTTGCTATTTGACACACCCGGAGTGAAAGGATCCAATAAAGATAAATTGGTGAAAATAAGATGGCAAAAGGTTTTTGAGACTGATAGTCGTTTTATCTATTATGGAGGGGGCACACGCAATGAATATCGTTTGACACGTTTTGGAAAAGGATTTCCTTTCTTTAGTGAGGATAATGTGGGCGATTTGCTTGTGATAGCTCAAATGGAGGATGATTATTATGAAGCGGTTGTGCTTCAGAGTGATGATGATTTGGAGTATTTCTTCACCACTTTCGATTTGTCACCACAAACGACTAATCAACTTATAAACAAGAACCTTACATCTACGCCCGACGAGAAGCTGCAAGCGTTGTTTAATGACTTTGTTAGTTTGAGAGACTGTTTTCCTTCGACATTAGAGATGGGAGCTGCTGCCCGTGAACTTTATTTGCAGGCATACAAGATGGGGTCGGCTGACATCCTTTCTGATCCGGATAAACTATTGCTTCGTTGGGTTGACTCTGAATATCAGTTGTTTAAGGCGTTTGAAGTAAAATTGTATGGTGAACGAATAAAGACTGCGTTTGCATCTGTCGATGAATTGATAGAATTCTCTAATTCCATGTTGAATAGACGGAAAAGTCGTGCCGGAAAGTCTTTGGAGCATCATCTGTCCAATGTCTTTAGCACCGCTCAATTGAAATTTGAAGAACAGGTTGTCACTGAGGAGAATAAGAGGCCCGATTTCATCTTTCCCGGAAGTAGCGAATATCGTAATTTTACGTTTCCTGCGGAGAATCTTGTCTTTTTGGGAGCAAAAACAACTTGTAAGGACCGATGGCGCCAGATTATTAATGAGGCGGACAGAATAGAAACAAAGCATTTGTTTACCTTGCAGCAAGGAATTTCCAAGAATCAATTGACAGAGATGTATGCCAACGGGGTTTGTCTGGTTGTTCCCAAAGACTACGTTGGTATGTTTGATGTGAATTTTCAGTCTAGGATATTTTCTTTGGACAAATTCATTCACTTTGTTGCCGAAAAGCAACAATAGTTTGCATCCTATGATCTTCTATAATGGGTGACGGCTTACTATTTATTCCGAAACTGAGATAGAACTGGACAAGCCGATGTGCAGATAGCCCATCATTTCATCCCCCAGAGCACAGCAAATATGTAGTATTTAAAGGGGCAGTCCACTTCTTTGAAGCCGGCTTGGCGTAGCCATTCCATTTGTTCGGAAACGGAGGCGCATTTATCCAGCTTGTTTCGCTCATAGGAGGCTCCGACGGCTTCTTTGCTTAGCTCGGAATGGTCGAGTCTGTGGTGCCTCCTTTGCGTATAAAACGAGTGGATGTAGTCCGTACTGCCTTTCACTTGCTCTGCATTGACAAAAACGCCACCCTCATTGAGCAGGCCGTGTATTTTGCGGAATAACTCTTGTTTGTCTTTGTCGGATAAATGATGGATGGCGAGCGAAGAGATCACGGCATCATACTTCCCTTGAGGCTGAAACGTTGTCATATCAGCGATTTGAAAGGACACATTCTTCAGGTTGGCGAAGCGCTCCCGTGCTACAGTCAGCATCTGCTCGGAAAAGTCCAGCAGCGTGATGTCTGCCTGCGGATATTTCTCTAGTACAAATTGCGAAAAGAGGCCGGTGCCGGCACCCAAATCGAGGATTTTAGGGGTAGGGCTATTCAAATGAAGCCATTCGGTAGCTATGCCGTAGAAATCATCATAGCATGGGATGAGTATTCGCCGTTGGCTATCGTACTTTTTCGAGATCTCATCAAATTGTTCTTTTACACTTTCCATCTTATTGGTTATATTTGGTCAATTCCGTACCACAAAAGTAGAGAATCCCTCAACATAATGCCTCGCTAAGACGTTAATAATTCATTTCAATTTATAGAATAAACAACAAGATACATGCAGAATCTGATAACCAAAACCGTCAACCTGAAAGAAGGAACGCCTGAGAGCAAGAGGGCGGAGATCCGCGATTATTTTTTGAAAACCTGGGAAGTGGACGAGAAGCTGTACACGCAGCTCGTCGATGATACTGCTTTTTATCTGCGGGGTGATCCGCTGCGCCATGTCATTCTATTCTACTTGGGGCACACGGCGGTCTTCTTTATCAATAAGCTGTTGCTGGCCAAAATCATAGATGCCAGGGTGAACCCTGTCTTTGAATCGATCTTCGCCATCGGGGTGGACGAGATGAGTTGGGACGATTTAGACGAGCGGCATTACAACTGGCCCTCTGTCTCGGCCGTTCGCCTGTATCGGGAGGAAGTGAAGAAAACCGTTCTGGAGGTGATAGACCGCACCCCGCTCAGCCTTCCCGTGGATTGGGAAAATCCTTTCTGGATTATCCTGATGGGTATTGAGCATGAACGCATTCATCTGGAAACTTCGTCGGTGCTGATACGCCAGTTGCCTATTGATAAGGTGGTTGGCGGACGCTTCGGCAAAATCTGTGAGGAGCGGGGAGATGCTCCTGTCAATGCTTTTCTGCCTGTACCCGGCGCTGAGATGAAACTGGGCAAGCCGATGGATCATCCGTTTTACGGGTGGGACAACGAATATGGAAGCCGGGTGGAACAGGTAGAGGATTTTCGGGCTACCCAAATGTTGGTGTCTAATGGTGAATATCTGCGGTTTGTTGAAGACGGCGGTTATGATGCGGAGGGTTACTGGACGGAGGAGGGCTGGAACTGGCGCAACTTCAGGCAGACCGGTATGCCGCTATTTTGGAGAAAGAAGGAGCACGGATATGCCTTGCGACTGGTGGCGGAAGAAATTCCGATGCCGTGGAACTGGCCGGTGGAGGTGAACTATCTGGAGGCTAAGGCTTATTGCAATTGGCTGTCGGCCAGGGAGGGGAAGACTTATCGTTTGCCCACCGAGGCCGAGTGGTATCGCTTGGCAGAGCATTGCAACATCTCCGATGTGGAGGGATGGAACGCTGTGCCGGGAAACATCAATCTGGAAGAGTATGCCTCGCCTTGTCCCGTGGATAAGTTTAAGCAGGGCGACTTCTACGATGTGGCGGGGAATGTCTGGCAGTGGACGGAGACTCCGATCACGGGCTTTGCCGGATTTCGCGTGCATCCCTTGTACGACGATTTCTCCACGCCTACTTTCGATGGAAAGCATAACCTGATAAAGGGTGGTTCGTGGATCTCTACCGGAAACGAAGCCACGCTTCATGCCCGCTATGCGTTTCGTCGGCATTTCTACCAGCATGCGGGTTTCCGTGTGGTGGAGTCGGAACATCCGCTCGTGATAGAGAACGATGAGTATGAGATGGATCCGGAGGTGGCCAACTCGTGTGAGAACAACTGGGGGGATCTCTTTGGTGCGAAGTTGAACTTCCACAATGATCTTGCCGCTCTTGCGTTGACTGCCGTGAAAGACCGCAAAGTGACGCGGGTGCTCGATCTGAACGCCGATACCGGTCGTCTGGCTTTTGAGCTGGCACCCTACTTTAGTCACATCACCGCCCTCGACTTTTCTGCACGCTTCATCCGCATGCCTATTCAATTGCAGGAGAAAGGCTTTGTGCGCTACATCGTGAAAGAGGAAGACGAACTGGTGCTCTATCGGGAACTGCTCCTTGCCGAAACAGGTCTGGCAGCAGGCAAAGAGCCTATTCTCTTCATGCAGGAGAACGCCAATAACATAAAGCCGATTTATACCGGTTACGATTTGATTATTGTGCCCAACTTATTGGAGGAGTTGATAAACCCCATTGCCTTTTTGGAGCATATACACGAGCGACTGAATGAGGACGGTACGCTGATTCTTGCCTCTACCTACGACTGGGAAACAAATGCGATTGTTAAAGAAAACCGTCCCGGAGGCTTCAAACGAGATGGGGAACCGGTCACTTCATTGGAGGGCATCCAAGCCATCCTTGAGCACCATTTTGTCTTGGAAAAGCCTCCGGTCGATTTGACCTGCACGCTCCGTAAAAGTGCCCGCTGTTCGGAAGTCCGGCTGTCTGAGGTTACTGTTTGGAGAAAGAAATCTTAGTGAGGGGGAGAATACTAACTACGGCTCTCCCAATGCATCGACAATAAGTTTTACTTGCAGAGGCGTGTATCTCCTGTCTGTAGGCAGCAATCCCGCTTGCTCCAATGCCTCGGTGAGTCCGGGTATTTTGGCAATCCATTTTCTTAGTGTTTCGGCAGCGCTTTTGCGGGCTACGTAAGGCATGTACAATGCTGCCAGCTCCGATTTTCCGTAGCTCTGTATGCGGAAAGTTCTCTCTTCGTTTATTGCACTCATAGTTGTCTTTATTTGCTTAAAGGTACAAAATAATCGCTTTATAAACAAGTGATGAAGGGGGCTTTTTGTCCCGATAATCAAGGCATCCCCTTTTTGCTAATCGTACTGTGACGCAGCCTGTTTGTACTGGCGAATATGAGCAGTGTCTCTCCGGTTGTAGGTGATTCCATTTCTTGCTCCCGGATGCTTGTCTGCTCGTTGTAATGACGTTTATTTCCCTTTATTGGCTGCTATCTCCGTCCACGCCCGTTTATCCCCGAAGCGTCCTAACACCTTGCATTATCTTTGTAAGGAAGAGAAAAAAACCGAATCCTTTTGGGAAATCTTCTTTCTAGTGAAAGAAGGTTTCACCAAAAAAGGAGAGCAATGCTTTTTCCGCAGGCCTGCATAAGTATAAGCTTTTCTTTCTCTTCAGAGTAAACAAAGATGTGTAACAAGTTAAAAATGAAAAGAGTATGTCAGTACCTGTAAGGCGCTATCAGCGCAACAAACTGCTTGGCGACAAGACTTCGCCCAAGTTTTATTTCCTCCGACAGGAGCCGGGAAGCTCCAAAGTGTCCACCATTGAAAGCATCGCCCAAGACATTGAAGCCTCCGGTGCGCTCTCTGCCGAAGATGTGACGCACACCATGAAGTCGTTTGTGCGGCAGTTAAAGAAAGTGCTCATTGAGGGCAATAAGGTGAAGGTAGAGGGTCTGGGAACGTTCTACATCACTTTCAGCACCACGGGAACGGCGGTGGAGAAGGATTGCACGGTGAAGAATATCAATAGGGTAAATATCCGCTTTGCAGTGGATAATTCTCTTCGTTTGGCCAATGACACCACGGCTATCACTCGTGGAGGAGCCAATAATGTATCTTTTTATATCAAAGGCGAAACGGCTCCCTCTTCGGGCGGTGGCAGTGATGACGGTGGCGGCGGCGAGGAAGATCCCGACGCTTAACATGACTGATCAGTGGATACGTTAAGCGAAGCGATTGCCCCAGCAGAAGAGGAACCGGACTGGTTAAGGCATATAGCTCATGAAGTAGAGCTAAGGGAATGATACACTTTATCTGCCAACTGTAATTGTTTTGCTCCGTAGGCCACTGCGGTGTTATGCATGCCTTTTTGCCGATGGAATGGACTTTTTTGTGAGCTTCCATTAAGCTGGACAAAAGGTGATGAGAGTTTTATTTAGTATGAACAACGGGAGCAGGAAGCCTCGGATATTCGTCCGGTCGCTTTCTCTCATAAAAAGCAAGAAGATGAAAAAGCTGAATTTGAGTATGATTTTGAAGATTGTCATTGCTGTTGCATCGGCGGTGCTGGGTGCTTTGGGCGCCAATGTCATGTCATAAAAGAGAAATTGTGAATGGGTGCTGGTAGGTTGATTTCTCAACTTTGCCGGCACTTTTTTTGTTGAAAAGGCAAGAGGATTATTGATGAATGTATCGAATAGTTTGTTTGCGCATTCTTTTTGATAAATAAGATTTGCAATGGAGTATTTATTGTAATGGTAAACTTGGAACTCACCCTCATGTTGTCTTTTCCGTCCTCTCATCCGAAGTTGGCTTTCAGATTGGCACAGATAAGCGGATTTTTCTTTTTTCTCTTCATTTAGAAGTATAAAATATTTAAATTTGTGCTGACCTAATGCTATAAACACCCTAAAGCATATAAATATGAAACGGCTTGCTTTTTTACTGCTGATATGTATTGTCACTCTCAATGCATATGCTTTGAATTTGTTTTCTCACAACGAATTGAAAAAGTATGAGAAGCAATTGAATGCTTTGGACAGTTTGTTAAAAGAAAAAGATGTATTTGTGGCCGCCAAAAAAGAGCGGATTCTGCAACTGAAAAAACAGAAGGGAAAAGCGCAAACCAATGCGGAGCTTTATATGATGAATAAGTTGATTTATGGTGAATATCGATTATATAATGCCGATTCAGCCCTGTATTACCTCGAAAAAAATAAAGAGTTGGCTCGACAGACTAATAATAAGGAATGGATGATAACCTCTCAACTGGAGCAATCATTCGTGCTCATGAGTACCGGTTTACTAAAAGAAGCACTTGATATAGTGCATGGGATACAAGTATCCAACCTTTCTCGTTCTTTGCGTTCAAAGTATTATGGACAAATGCGTGCACTGTATTCTCGATTACGCGACTATTCGAATGGAAATTCCAAACTGTGGCACAAATATGATGATTTACAAAGGATTTATAGAGATTCAGTCTGTGTTACTGCTACTCCGGATGAATCGCGCTATTTGAATAATATGGTGTGGAAATACATTGGAACTCCCGAAGTGGCTCATTTCAAGTACATTCTAGAACAGAAGATAGCTTCTTTTTCGCCTGATACACGATATTATGTGGTGATGGCTTATAACTTGGCTTCCATATATAAGTATGAAGGAAATGAAAATAAATATCTGCAATATCTTATTCTCTCGGCTATGGCCGATATCAGGACGGTAAACGGTGATATTAGTTCTTTGCAAGAATTGGCCGAGTATCTCTTTTCACACGGAGATATAGATCGGGCCCATACATATGTTAACTACTATTCGCAAAATGCTCAAACATATCAAAATCGCGTACGCTTTATTTCTGCTTCCAACCTTCAAAAAGCCATTCAGCAAGCTTACCAGGAACGAAACAGACGGCAACAGCAGCGTCTCAGCATTTTCCTGATTATAGTCAGTATTTTATCTGTGGTGCTTATTGGTGCATTCCTCTTCATACGGCGGCAAATGAGGCGCTTGGCTGAGTCGAGAAGAAAGCTGGATGAGGTGAACAAGCTCTTGAACAAGCACATGCAGAATCTTTCCGATGCACATAGGCGGTTGGAAGAAACGAACGCTCAGTTGAAAGATCTTAATGACAAGCTGAAAGAGGTGAATGTAGAGTTGTTTGAAGCCAATGATACCAAAGAGAAGTACATAGCATATGTGTTCAATATATGCTCCACCTACATCAGTAAATTGGAAGAATACCGCAAGAACATTAACCGTAAGCTGAGAGTGGGGCAAATAGAAGATGCTAGGATGTTGACGGACTCTTCGGCGATGGAAACCAATGAACTCAAGGAATTTTATCAGAATTTTGATAAGATTGTCCTTAACTTATATCCTGATTTTGTGAAAAACTTTAATAGTTTGTTATTGCCCGAAGAACGGATTGAACTCAAAGACGGAGAGCTTTTGAATACTGAATTACGCATTCATGCATTGGTACGCCTCGGCATTACGGATAGTGGAAAAATTGCGGACTTCCTGCATTGCTCTCCGCAGACCATTTACAACAGTCGATTCAAGACCAGAAATAAGGCTACCATTCCCAAAGAAGAATTCATGCATGCAATCAAGGGGATAGGAAAACATAAAATATAAATATTGCATTTATACTATGATTCACTGGTTAAATCTACCTTGAAAGAATAAATTATAATTATAACGTATTAATAATCAGCAATATATAGCTTTTAACGTTTTACTAAGGCCGTTTACCACATCAGGTAAGCGGCTTTTTGTTTCTATACTTTTGTGACAGAGATTTAGAAAATAAACCATGTTAACAAAAAGTTTAAATTATTATGAAGAACAAGCGAAAAGCAAGAAGCTCATTCAAACTAAGTTTTGTTTTTAGCCTCTTGATGTTATTCTTTTCGGTGAATGTATTTGCGCAACAGATATCCGTCACCGGAACAGTGAAAGATGAACAGGGAGAGCCCATTATCGGAACAAATGTCGTTGTCAAGGGAACGACTATCGGAGGTATTACGGATATGGAAGGACAGTTTTCACTCTCTGGGGTAAAAGACGGCTCTATATTGGAAATTTCTTTTATAGGCTACTTGGCACAAGATATTAAAGTGAATGGGAGGAAGCCTATTGCCATTATTCTAAAAGAAGATACCAAAACGTTGGATGAAGTGGTGGTGGTAGGTTACGGCGTTCAGCGTAAATCTGATATGACTGGTGCCGTGGCTTCTGTCAATGCCAAAACATTGGAAGGCCGTCCGCAACCTAACCTTATTCAGTCACTACAGGGGGCAGTTCCGGGACTTAATATCTCTGTGACGGGTAGTAACGCAGAAGGCTCTTCTACAACGACCCGCATTCGCGGTGACAATTCCATCACTGCTGATAACAAACCTTTGATTATTTTGGATGGCATTCCTTTCGATGGACCATGGTCGGAAATCAATCCGAATGACGTTCAGTCTATCGAAGTACTGAAAGATGCTTCTTCGGCTGCTATTTACGGATCGAGAGGTTCAAATGGTGTCATCCTGATAACTTCCAAAAGAGGTAGCAAGGAACGACTCACAATATCGTATGATACATACATCACCATAGATACGCCTATTAATATTCCTCGGTTGATGAATGGAGAGGAATTCTGGAAGTATAAAATAGAAGCATTAGAAGAAGCTAATACCACTACGCCGACGGAAGATAATCCGGAGCCTTGGCTGGGATCTATAACTTCTACGGAGCAACGGATGCATGATGAAGGGAAATCAACGGACTGGGTGGATTTGGCGACCCAAAACGGTTTTAAGCAACAGCACAATATATCTTTTCGGGGAGGCGCAAATAAAACAAACTATTTTATATCAATGAACTATACAGATGTAAAAGGCATTGCGGTGAATAATAAATTTAAGCGTTACAACTTTCGCTTCAATCTGGATCAGGAATTTACTTCTTGGTTAAAATATTCAACTACTACTCAAATGGGTCGATATGACCGTGGCGGTAGTAGTGCATCCTTTTCGAGAGCTTTTCAAATGAATCCCTTGGCAGAGGCTTACGATAGCGATGGCAGCATTCGTGCGGCGGCTTGGGAAGACTCCAGTGAAGCATTCTCCGTAAATCCATTAAGTAGTCTCAATAACAAGTCAAGTGACATTCGTGTTAAGGTTATCACTAACAATGCATTGGATATCAAGTTGCCCTTCCTTCCCGGATTCAGTTATAAGTTCAATACCGGATATACTTATCAGAATAGCTCTTGGAAACAATATCAAGGGATGGATACTTACTACGGGGCACGCTCTAACGGCATTTTGAATACAGACGATTGGAATTCTTCGGAATGGATTATTGAAAATATCATTAATTATACCCAAGAGTTTGGTAAACACCGTATATTCTTTACCGGACTTTATTCTGCCCAAAGTAAGCAACAAGAAGGCAATACCATGGAGGGTAAAGACTTCCCAAATGATGTGATGTACTATTATCAGATATCGAAATCCGGTACCATGTCGGCTAGTTCCAACTATACTAAGCAGAATCATATTTCACAGATGGCACGTCTGAACTATACTTATGATGATCGTTATCTGCTTACTTTGACGGCACGCCGGGACGGTTTCTCGGCTTTCGGAAAAGATTCTAAATTTGGTATATTTCCCTCGATGGCTGTCGGATGGAACATTTCAAATGAGAAGTTCTTTAAAGAAAAAGGCATCGGCAAGATGATAAGTAACCTGAAGTATCGCTTGTCATGGGGACGAAATGGCAATGAGGCTGTAAGCGCATATACTACGCTGCCTAACCTATCAACTTTCAATTATTTGAAAGATGACCATACCCCGAGTTATGGTTTCTATCCTTCCAAACTGGCATCTCCTTCTCTGGGTTGGGAAACAACGGAATCCATCAATACCGGTTTGGATTTTTCTTTGCTGAACGGGCGCATTCAGGGAACATTCGACACGTATTGGTCGGAGACCAGCAATATGCTGTTGAACCGTTCCATTCCTACCATTAACGGTACGGGTAACATTACCGAAAATATCGGGAAAACCAAGAATCATGGTTTTGAGTTTCAGATAACATCGAATAATATTAATAAAAAAGATTTCAGCTGGTCAACTACATTTAATCTGTCGCACTATCAAACAGAAATTGTGGATGTGGGCCTATATGATGAAAATGGTAAACCGATGGATGATATTGCTTCTAGGTGGTTCATTGGCAAACCGATAAATGTTAACTATGACTATCGCTTTACTGGCATTTGGCAGATTGCCGATCCGTCAAATCCAAAGGGACAACAAGATCCTAACTATCGCTATTCTATCCCGGGATACATGAAATATGATGATAAGGATGGCATTAACGATATCACCACTGCAGACAAACAAATTATCGGTTCAGCTATTCCGAAAGTAATCATGGGCATGATGAATACATTTCAATACAAGAATATATCGCTGAGTGTCTTCTTGAACGCCCAATTGGGACAGACTGCACGTAACTATTTGCTGGATGTTTCTACAAATTCTTATCGGCAAAACCGTTTGATGGCGAATTTCTGGACGCCGGAAAATCCGATCAATTCTTATCCGAAGAATTCGCTCGATACATCTGTAAATCCTGTGGATGCAGGTTTCTATGAGAAGACAGATTTTCTGCGCTTACAAGATGTGACCCTGTCTTATCGAGTGCCCGAACACTGGCTACAGAAGACAACGTTGAAGCGCTTGGAGGTATATATGAATGTTAAGAATCTGGCAACCTGGACAAGCTGGGGTGGACTTGATCCCGAATTTATCAGCGATCAACGCTCCACACCGCAGGTGCGCTCGTTAACTTTCGGACTGAAACTCGATTTATAAACTGTACTAACAAGGAAATTATTTATGAAAAAGTTTAAATATATAATTATAGCGTTGATGGCGTTTCTTATTGCCGGATGCAATGAAAGCAGTTTTTTGGAAGAGAATCCGCACGATTCACTTTATCCGGAGAATTTATTGGTGGACTATACAGGTTTCCAATCTATGGTGACATCTCTCTACGGGATGATGCGTAATGAATATCGCCGTGCCGATGCAATGGGAGGTAGTCTACCATTGGTATTGCATTCGGCATGGGGTTGTGGAGTAGATAATTCTTGGAGTAATAATTCGAGTAGCGAATTTAAATTTTATTATTATCCGAAATACATCAAACAGACAGATCTTACTATTTTCGAGAATATTTTCGAATGGTGTTACCAGATCATCAACACATCTAACATGATTATTTCACGGGCCGAGAGCTCAAATGTAGACTGGCAAGGGAATGAAACGAATAAAAATAAGATTGTGGCACAGGCTCGTTTCTTCCGTGCATGGGCCTATCGTCATCTGACTTATTCTTTTGGGGCAGTGCCTCTGTCTACGGAAGAAATTACAGGTCTGAATTATCGTAACGACTGGGAACGCAATTCCGTAGCCGAAATACGTAGTGTGATGGAACAGGATTTGCTCTTTGCTGTAGAAAACCTACCTCTACGTGAAGAAAATAACAGTATGATATCGGGAGCCATGGCACGGCACTATCTGGGAGAATTATATCTGGCAATGGACAAACCGGATGAAGCGGAAAAAATATTGAAACCATTAGTAGAAGGTAGTGAGTATGGCCTGATTACTTCCCGTTTCGGCTCGAACGCGAGCAATTCGGGCTGCCCGTTTATTGATGTGTTCCGCACTCCGATGTATGCCGACGGAAATACGGAAGTGTTATTCGCTTTTGTCAATACCGAACCTGAAAACAGTTCTTTTGGTACGGCTGAAATATATATGAAGAGCACGTACAAAAACTATTATTCTAATGACGGTGTAATCAACAAAAGTAATCTTTTAGCTCCGGAATATATCAGCGGAGAAGCTACTTGGCCTCAGGTGTTCTGGATGAATAATGGTGGTAAAGGAGCCGGGCGTTGCGTTCCTTCCAGAGGTTCGCTTCGCTTGTATAACTATAAAGATCAAGGAACAAAGGATGATCGTATTTCAGATTATGTGATGGTATGGAGTATTAATGAGAAAAATGCCGATGGCAAGATCGTTGAGTTTCGTAATAATGGCAAAATGGTTATTGACACCATTGTTAGCCAGACCATGATCGATGATAATAAAACAACAATTAAGAAATATAACTGGCCGACCACACGTAAATGGGATTATACGCCTCCTCTTATGGCAAACGGTGACAAAGATGGTTGCTATCAAGACATTGTGTACTTACGCTTGGCAGATACGTACCTGCTGTATGCCGAAGCTTTGTATAATGAAAGGCAATATGGTGAAGCCATTAAATGGATTAATAAAGTGCGTAATCGTTCCAATGCTGTTAGTATAACTGAAAGCGATCTGGAGGCCGGGGGGCTAGATCTGATACTGGATGAGCGTAGCCGTGAATTGCTTTCTGAAGAAGAACGCCGTCACACGCTAATTCGTGTGAGTCAGGAGGACGGTGGAGACGAACGGAATATAAATAATTATTTTAAACGCCGTACCCGTCAACTTAATGAAATCACGGGACGAGATGCACGAGGTATGAATGATTATGATACTCCTGTGTTATTCCCGATTCCTCAAGATTTCATCGATTCGAATACGGGACGTGTGCTAGAAAATAATCCTGGATATTAATAGAATATTTTCTTCAACTCTCTCTCGAAGGGAGGGAGTTGAAGATGTTGAACCCTATACCCCAATTGAAATATGTCAGCCATAGCTTTCGTGTTATCATTGATAGTCATTGCCATTGCCGCCGTTTATTTATATCGGAAACTTAATCCGCAAGGCGTTTTGTTACTGGCAGGGTTGGCAATGTTGATTTTGGCGCTACTTCTCCATATTCAACCGGTTGTGCCCGCAAAGCCAACAGGAAGTGTTGTCTTTGATCTAATAAAAGTGGTGGAGGAAACCTTTATTACTAATTTTTCCCGTGCCGGAATGATGATTATGGTTATTGGGGGATATGTGGCATTTATGAACCATATAGAAGCAACCAATGCGTTGGTGCATATCTCAATGAAGCCATTGGGCTTTTTCCGGCGTTATCCTTATCTGGCCGCAACCATTGCCATTCCCATTGGTCAGATGTTATTCATTACCACTCCATCAGCAGCAGGCTTGGGGTTGCTGTTGGTGGCTTCCGTATATCCGGTTCTCATTAACCTCGGAGTCAGTAAACTGACGGCTTTGTCGGTTATTGCTGCAGCAACTCTTTTTGATCAGGGACCCGGCTCAGCCAATACAGCTCTGGCTGCAGAACTTGTGGGCAATACGAATGTGGAGTATTTTATCATCCATCAACTTCCGTTGGTTATCCCGACAACGCTGGTTGTGATGACCTTGTTTTATTTGAACAATAGGTATTTTGATATAAAAGACAAAAAAAGACAAAAAAATGTAAGCACCACACAGCCGGAATTAGAAACGTTGAAATACAATGTGCCGTTGATATTTGCTATATTACCGGTGCTACCGCTAATACTTCTGATTATATTTTCACCTTACGTAGGCTTGTTTGATCCTCCGATTACTTTGGGCACTACTGGATCTATGATTTTTTCTCTCTTTGTGTCCCTCGTATTTGTTATCTGCCGTATGCGGAGTATTCGTAAAACAATAGATACTTTAAGTAGTTTCTGGAAAGGAATGGGAAATGTTTTCGCTAGTATTATCACGCTGATCGTGGCATCTGAAATCTTTTCAAAAGGACTTATCAGTCTGGGCTTTATTGATTTACTGGTGAGTTATTCTACACATATGGGGCTGTCGGGAATAGCTATTGCAGTTGTTTTTGCCCTCATTATTTTTAGTGCAGCGATGCTCATGGGAAGTGGGAATGCAGCTTTTTTCTCTTTCGGACCTCTACTACCGGGTGTTGCGGGACAATTAAGCCTACCTGTCTATTCATTGGTATTGCCCCTGCAATTGGCTGCTAGTATGGGACGAGCAGCTTCGCCGATAGCGGGTATCATTGTTGCTATAGCTCTTGTAGCAGGTGTTTCGCCTATCGAATTGGCAAAACGAAATACTTTGCCTCTTATAGGGAGTATCATTTTCTTAATTGTATATTATTTTTTTATCTCATAATACTTGAAAATTATGTTTAAGCTCATAAAAAACGCCAACCTGTATGCACCACAAAGCTTAGGAATGAATGATGTTTTGCTGGCGGGGGAGAAAATAGCTCTGATAGATCGGAACATTGAAATAGCCGGTTTTTCTGTCGAGGCCATAGACGCATGCGGACAAATAGTTACTCCCGGCTTTATAGACCAACATGTGCATATCATTGGCGGAGGCGGGCAAACTGGCTATGCTTCGCTGGCACCTGATGTTACGATGAGTGAATTGGTGGCTTGCGGCACTACTTGTGTAGTGGGGCTACTTGGTACGGATGGTTTTGTAAAAGAACTTACGACTCTTTATGCTAAAACCAAAGCACTTGAAGCAGACGGATTGTCGGCTTATATGTTGACCAGTTTCTATGGACTGCCACCGAAAACTTTGATGGACAGCGTGGCTAATGATCTTATTTTCATTGATAAAGTGATTGGCTGTAAACTGGCGATGAGTGATGATCGCAGTGCTTTTCCCGAAGAATTGGAAATATTGAGGTTGATAAATCAGGTACGTTTGGGGGGATTTACCTCTGGCAAAGGAGGAATTTTGCACATTCATCTTGGCGCCCTGCTGGAAGGCATTTCTCTTTTATTGAACATAGCCCGGAAATATCCCACACTTATATCTTACCTCTCACCTACACATTTGATACGAACGGAAACATTATTTTATCAGGCAATTGAATTTGCGTGTCTGGGAGGAATGGTCGATTTTTCTACCGGAGGGACTAAGTTCGACGCTCCTCATCGTTGTGTACTCAAAGCTTTGGAAAAAGGAGTACCGATAGATCGGATTACTTTTTCGAGCGATGGTCACGGAGGGGTACGTCGGGTGGATCCGGATACTGGAAAGACAACATATACTCCGGCTCCCCTGCATCTTAACTTGCAGGAAATGACATTACTCGTAAAAGAAGGACAACTTCCGCTGGAGCAGGCATTAACCCTTATTACCACTAATCCGGCACACAATTTGAAATTGCTGGGAAAAGGACGTATTGCACCGGGTTGTGATGCTGATTTGTGTTTTCTCGATAGTTCATTGAACTTAATTGGTGTCATTGCTCGCGGAGAAATCGTAATGAAAGACAAACAAATCGTCAAAAAAGGAAAATACGAATTATGAAGAAACAAATTCTACTCTTTATTGTTTTTTTCTGCTGTTTAAGCATGACTTCCTTGGCACAGGAGCTTCCAATACTATCGAAGGGAGAAGGAGTGCTTACCTACAAAGAATATACTCCATTTGCCGATCGTCCGGTGGATGTGCATTACTACATACCTCCTTCCGGGAATATGCGGCAGATGCCTATCCTATTTGTCTTTGAGGGGGCTGACCGGGGGTATCGTTATCTACTGAAGGCTTGGAAAGAAGAGGCTGAAAAGAAGAAATTCATGATCTTTATACCCCATTTCGATGTTAAACTATACCCTCTTTCTGATTATCAGGAAACAGGAGTACTGAATGAAGAGCGAACTGCCGTGCGCGCGCAATCTTTGCAAACGCCGGCACTCATAGACAAAATATTTGAATATGTTAAGCTTCATTCTGGAAGTGAACGAAAGACTTATATGATTTACGGTCATTCAGCCGGAGGGCAGTTTGTGCAGCGTTTCATGCTTTTCTATGACAGTCCGTATGTGGAAAAAGCAATTATTGGTAGTCCCGGATGGTATACATATCCGGATACCACATTAGATTTTTCATATGGTGTAGGTAATATACCTTATATCACTCCCGAGGTTATCAAGAAGTATCTTGCTAAGAATATCGTTCTGCAATTAGCAACAGGAGATACTATCCGTGAATCTTTTTTGCGCAAAACACCCGAAGCTGAATCCCAGGGACGTAATCGGTATGAACGGGGAAGCAATTTTTATCTCTATCTTCACAAGATTGCTGCGGACAACAATTGGCCTTGCAATTGGATGAAAGTCGAAGAACAAGGCATAGGACACAATTCTGTAGGAATGGGAAAGCGTGCCGTGCCTTATCTGTTCGGTGACTCTGTTCGGGCCTTGTTCATCGGCAACAGTTATACTTACTATAACAAAATGGTGCAAATGGTGAAGTCTATAGCTACATCCAATGGGAAGAAACTGGCTGTGAAAATGATAGAACATGGCGGGTGGACTTTGAAACAGCATGCAGCAAACGCGGAGACTTTAGAAGCTATTAAAGAAGGAGGGTGGGATTTTGTCGTGCTTCAGGAGCATAGCGAGGGACCTGCTCAAGAAAAAGAATGGGTACGGAAAAATGTATATATGGCAGCCAATTCATTAGATAGTCTGCGTCGCTTGTATAATCCGCAGGGTAAAACAGTGTTTTACATGACATGGGGGCACCAAATCGATACGTATGCACGCATGCAGCAACGTCTTGCTGAAAGTTATTTGGAGATGACTTCTCATTTGAATGCTTGGTGTGCACCCGTGGGGATTGCCTGGAAACGGGTACGCACGGAAAGTCCGGGATTGGTTCTCTATGATCCGGATCATAGCCATCCTTCGTTGGCCGGTTCTTATTTGGCTGCCAATGTATTTTATTCTGCTCTTTTTCAGAAGCCATATACCAGTACTTATGATGCCGGACTTCCAAAGGAGGAAGCACTCTATTTACAGCGTACGGCACAAGAGACGGTATTGAGTAACCTTTCTCTTTGGAATATTCAACCAAAAGCACAACCGGATGATGTTGTGAAGACTTTCTATCCAGAATCACCACTGAAATATGACACACCTACGCTTAGTAAACCGATGGCGGAGGGCTTGGCCTCACTAAACGAAATCAGGCACTATCTGCAACTATTGGCGGATAGTCATCCCGATAAAGTCAAGCTGGAAATAATGGGACGAACTCCGGAAGGAAAAGAAGTTTATGCGCTTTATTTTGGTACCGGAAAGAACAGAAAAAAAGTTAAAGTCTGGATACAAGCAGGTCTTCACGGAAATGAGCCGGCAGGTCCCGAAGCAGCTTGTATACTAGCGGAGTATTTGTTGAATACTTCTGAAGGCGCATCGTTTTTAAAGGAAGTAGATTTAGCACTTGTCCCTGTTGCTAATCCGGATGGCTATGCCCTGCAACACCGACAATCGGGAAGCGGATTGGACTTGAATCGGGATCAGACAAAACTTATGGATCCCGTTAGTTGTTTCCTCAAGAAAAATTATGCGGATTGGAATCCCGAAATTGCTCTGGATATACATGAATTTAATCCGATACGAAAGGAATTTGCTCTTTTGCGAGGCAATGACACGTCCATTGCCAGTGATGTGTTGTTTTTGCTCAGCGGACATTTGAATGTACCGATTGGGCTGAGGAATATTTCCAACGGTTTATTCAGGCAAGAAGCTGAAAAAGCGCTAAAAGAGAATGGATACAGTTCAGGATTTTATTTCACTCCTATTGTAAAAAATGGAGTGATATATGCTGTAAAGGATGCCCAAAATCCGCAATCTAGCTCTACTTCGCAAGCACTTTCAAATGCTATCTCTCTTTTTATTGAAATACGTGGTGTAGGATTAGGACGGGATTCTTTTAATCGTAGGGCAGAAAGCGGATTCCTTGTAGCACGTAGTTTACTTCAGACAGCATGCGAACATCAAAGAGAAGTAAAAAAGGTAGTTCATGAGGCTATCAAAGAAACATGCGCAGACAAGGATAATATCTATGTTACTTTTCAGGCTAAACAGACCGAATATCCTGTTGCTTTCTTGGATATTGTGAAGAAAGAACGTTTTACACAGTCCCTACCAACTTTTGATGCTTTGCAGCTACAACCGATATTGATTCGTAAGCGTCCTCGGAGCTACATTCTATCGGACAGTTGTTTGGTTGAAGTTGAGAAATTGAGAATACTGGGGATTAAAGTAGAACGAGCAAAGAAGTCTTTCACTGCTTTAGTTCAAAAATACATTGTAACTGAATGTAAGAGATCCGATAAAAAATGGGAAAAAATTAATCCGACCAAAGTAAGTACTCAATTAAAAGAGGAAAAGAAAAGTTTTCCTGTAGGTAGTTTCATCGTTGACTTATCGCAGAAAAATGCGAACCTTGCCGTCTCTCTTTTAGAGCCTGAGTCAGCCAACGGATTTATTTCTTTTGGGGTCACAAAAGCGAAGCCCAATCAAGAATTACCTGTATACAGAAGATAGAGAAAGTTTGTGATTTATTTAGAAGTATGTCTATATTTGCAATTATATTAATGTGAATGCAAAAATAGAACAATATGACAATCAGAGAAGTAACACTGAATGATGCAAAGGGCCTGCGTGACATTTACAATCACTACGTAGGGCATACGGCGGTGACCTTTGAAACGGTTCCTGTCACGGTGCGGGAGATGCGGCAACGCATTAAGGATGTAAAAAATTCAGGGTTGCCGTACTATGTGGGTGAAATGGACGGCAGGGTTGTGGGATACTACTACATGCATAAGTGGAACAATCGCTGTGCATATACCTCGACAAAGGAGGTGACAGTGTATCTCGACAAGGATTATATAGGTAAAGGTCTGGGGTCTATGCTCTATACGCATATGCTGCTACAGGTGGATAGAGAAAACACGCATGTGCTCATTGCTGGCATCTGCATACCCAACGAAAGTAGTGTGCGTTTACATGAAAAGTTTGGCTTTGTGCAATCCTCGCACATGAAGGAAATCGGTCGCAAGTTCGGTGAATGGAGAGATGTGGGGCACTGGACATTACTTTTGGATGGGAAGCCAGAGGGCTCTTGTCGTCCTGTTTGAAGAGCTACATATAAGATTGAGTAATCACAGATAAAAAACAAAAGAACTTGCAACTTCCTTTGGAGAGATGGTTGCAAGTTCTTTCTATATGATAGTTACTTCTGACAGGAGCTTAGTCTGCGTTTACTGCTCATTGTAGCTTACTAAATGCGGCAAAGTCTTCTTCTCTTATTCTCAGAAGATAGACTTGGCAATGCCCATTTCCAGTCCGCGAAGTTCGGCAAGCCCTCTGAGGCGGCCGATGCAGGAGTATCCGGGATTGGTTTTCTTCTTCAGGTCGTCTATCATCTGATGTCCGTGATCGGGACGCATGGCGATGGATACCTGTCGGCGTTGTTGCAGTTCGAGGAAAGCTTTCATTACATGATACATGTCTACATCTCCTTCCAGATGGTTGGCTTCGTAGAAATTGCCCTCTTCATCGCGCTGTGTGCTGCGGAAGTGTACGAAGTTGATGCGATCGCCAAAGGTTTTCATCATCGCTTCGAGGTCGTTGCTGCTGCTCACGCCTAGCGAACCGGTGCAGAGGCAAAGTCCGTTGGATTCGTTGGGTACGGCATCGATCAGTGCCTGAAAGTCGGCAGCACTACTCATTATACGTGGTAACCCAAGGATGGAGCAGGGTGGGTCGTCGGGATGAATCACCAGTTTTATACCTGCTTCGTCGGCCACAGGGGTTATCTGCTTTAGGAAATAGATGAGGTTGGCACGCAACTTTTCGGCATCGATGTTCTTATAACGATCCAGTTCCTGTTGGAATTGCTCCAAGGTAAAGCTCTCTTCCGAGCCGGGCAGTCCGGCGATCATGTTGCGTACAAGGAGTTGCCTTTCGGCTTCGTTCATCTTGTTAAAACGTGCTTCGGCTTTGGCTTTTTCGGCATCGCTGTATTCGGCTTCGGCTCCGGGACGTTTCAACAGGAAGAGGTCGAATGCCACGAAGGCGGCCCGCTCAAAACGAAGGGCACGTGAACCGTCGGGCAGCTCGTAAGCCAAGTTGGTACGTGTCCAGTCGAGCACAGGCATAAAGTTGTAGGTTACAATGTTTACACCACATTCGCCCAGGTTGCGCAGACTCTCTTTATAGTTGTCGATGTATCGTTGGAAGTCTCCCGTTTGGGTTTTGATATATTCATGTACGGGAACGCTCTCTACCACCGACCATGTGAGGCCTACGGATTCGATGAGTTTTTTACGTTTCATGATTTCGTCTACAGTCCACACTTCTCCGTTGGGGATGTGGTGCAGGGCATTGACAACACCCGTTGCTCCGGATTGCTTGATGTCCCACAGGCTGACGGGGTCGTTGGGGCCGTACCAGCGCCAGGTTTGTTCGCTTAGGTAAATTTCTTTCATTGCTTTATTTAGTTTAATATTCTTTCTTTTGCCTTGACGCAAAAGAAAGAACCAAAGAAAAAGTCAAGGCTTCTTGTGCGGAGCTACTACGGTGTGGCTCTCCGCTACAAGCGATAAAACTCGCTTCGCTCAAACAGTATCGTTTGCTTTACGCTCCGTGCCCCGCCTCCGTTTTACGCTCTGCACAAGAGGCCGGGTTTGGGAGGGGGAATCGCTTTGCTTCGCTCGCTTTGAATACTCTTTTTGTGCTTCACTCGGCTTCGTTTCGCTTTTTCCTTTAGATTACATGGCGAATGCGTTGAAACCTCCGTCTACTACGGCAACGGTGCCGGTTACGAAGCTAGCTGCATCGCTGATGAGGTATTGGATAGTTCCGCAAAGTTCTTCGGCACGACCCATACGTCCGAATGGAGTTTGGCGGATAACGGATTGTCCACGATCCGTATAAGTCCCGTCAGGGTTGGTGAGCAAGGTGCGGTTTTGCTCTGTCAGGAAAAAGCCTGGTGCGATGGCATTTATGCGGATGCCTTCACCGAATTTGGTTGCAATTTCCGTTGCCATGAATTGGGTAAAGTTAGAGATGCCTGCTTTGGCGGCGGCGTATCCTGCTACTCGGGTCATGGGGCGGAAGGCAGCCATGGAGGAGAAGTTGACGATTGAACCCGATTTCTGTTCTACCATCGGTTTGAGAAATACTTGTGTAGGCAGCACGGTTCCTGTTAGATTCAACTCTAAGACTTTCTGAAACTCATCTACTTTGAGGTCGAAGAATGTGCCTGTGGGGGCGATGGTTGCTCCCGGCATGTTTCCACCCGCAGCGTTGAGAAGAGTATCTACCCGTCCGTAGGCTTTGAGAATGTCGGCAAGGTTCTGTTCCAGAACGCTCTGATCGAGCACGTTGGTGACCAGAAACATTGCTTCGCCTCCTTTGGCTTTTATTTCGGATACGATCTTGTCGCCGACTTCTTTCTTGCGTCCCAAGATAACTACTTTAGCGCCCTCTTCTGCCAGATGAGCGGCGATGGCTTTGCCTAATACGCCTGTTCCGCCGGTAACTACAATTACTTTGTTCTTTACGCTGAATAAATTTGCCATGATATGATGATATTAAAGTTAATATACTGCTTCATTACTAACTACCTAGTTGCAAATATAGTTATAAAGTTAGCAGGTATGTTATCCGATTTGGCTAAAATGATACATTTTCCTTTAACGACTGCTCTGATACGTGCTCTGCCGTTGGCTGCCTGTAGCTTTCGCGAGCCGGTGCTGGTACCCTGATTCTGTATCAGTTTGCCGTCTCCGATGAGGCTGAACTCAATTACTTTTTGCGAGTCGAGGCAGCGAATGCCTTTTTGGTCTTTGAGTTGAGCCTGTATCATGATGGTGTCACTTTTCTCCACGGGGGCGTAGGTTACGTCTATCTGCGCTTCTTTTCCCCATGTCTCCGTCTGGTATTCCTGACTGATTTGATCGGTGAAACGGGCTTTTTTATCTGATCCTACGGCTTCTATTCGGTTCTGTCCTTCTTTGTACACGATTTCCCAATGGAAGCCGGCTGCCGGAAAATCCTGACTGTTTCTTTTCTTTTTGCCCTGAGACTCACCGTTGACGAAGAGTTCCACTTCGGGGCAATTGGAGTATACCAGCACTTCTTTCTTATCTCCGCTCTTGCCCCAACGCACAGGCCATGTGTGTCCGTAGATGTGGATCATCGGTTTGGATGTCCAGTATGACTGGAACACGTAGTAGCTCTCTTTGGGAGTGAGGTCTCGCTCTACCACGCCCTTTTGATTGACGTAGGGGATGGGATTATCGGGCCTCAACGGAGTGGAAAAGTCCTTGAACGTCCAGAAGGCCGACCCGCTGAGCCAGAGCATGTTTTCCTGCTCTTTGAGGTGCCAGTCGAACAGGTGGATGATGTATGTTTCCGACCAGTCGCCGTTCTTGGCGGCATTGCTCATACCTTTAAAATCACTCTCGGAGTGCCTGCCCGCATGGCTGTCTCCTCCCCATTCGGCATGGAAGAAGCGTTTGGTACCTTTGAAAGCGGCGGTAGCCATATCCCGATAGTCCGTATAGGCTTTGCTATACCATCCGGCCCAGATACTGGGCGAATAGACATCGACAATGTCTTTGCAGAAGTCGCACCGGCGGATGCAAGTGTTTCGGTGGCTATCCAGGTGGTGGGCAAGGTCATTCAACTCCGTCATGAAACTACGGATGGAATCTTTGCTGAACGTGGGGAAGTCGCCCGGCCAGTCGTTTTCATTGCCGATGCCCCACAAGATAACTGCGGGATGATTGTAGTGCTGATGCACCATGTTGGTAAGCATACGGCGGGCTTGCGCTTTATACACATCGCCTCCCAGTCCGCCACGGCACCAGGGAATCTCTTCCCACACCAAAATGCCCAATTTATCGCATAAGTTCAGGATGATATCCGACTGTTGGTAATGCCCCAACCGGATGAAGTTGATCCCCATATCCTTAATCATTTTCATCTCCTTCACCATCATCTCTTCCGTGAGGGCTGCACCTACACCGGCCTGATCTTCGTGGCGGTGGGTGCCTCGCAGCAGCAGTCGTTTGCCGTTGAGCATAAACGGTCCTTTCTCTTTGAATTCAAAGCTGCGGAATCCGAAACGCTCTACGACCTGCAAGGGTTGTCCGTTTACGTTGAGGGTCAGCTCGCAGGTATAAAGGCGCGGATCATCTACGTTCCAAAGCATCGGCTTTTTAAGTGAAAGCTCTGCCAGACTGAACAAGCTATCGCTCTTTTCAGTGCCGGATGCAGGGTTTATGCCGCTTGTTGTTCCATCGCCAATTACGGTTTCTTTGTTGCTATACACTTCTTTCCCGTTCGGATCTTTGATCACGACAGTAAGCAGAGCGTTTGTTGCGATATTCTTTGGATTATAAAGAGACACAGCTACATCAACATGACCATTTTTACCCTTTTCATCGACACGTGGGTCTATTTTGATGCGCTCGAACGAAACGCCGGGTACATACACCAGGTTTACGTAGCGGTAGAGGCCTCCGTAAACGTTAAAGTCGGACATGCTCGAGGGGATCCTTTCGGTATCACGACTGTTGTCGCAACGCACGGCAATGGGTATTTTGCCTTTGAACTGTTCTTTGCACACGGTTGTCTGGCTGAAGGCTTTTACGGCATCGGTGATGTCTACGCGCCAGCCGTCGTATCCGCCTACGTGACTGCCTACTTTGGTGGTATACACGTATACGTCGCTTTTTTGTCCGGCTCCTTCAAACTCCAGCAGGATGCGTCCGTTGGTGTAAGGATTGTCGATGGAAAGGTTGGTTCTGTACCATCCCGGTCCCTGATAATAGTTCGCATCGGGGTCTACGGCATCTTCGGCATTGAAGCAATGGGGCAGGGTGACTTTGCTCCACAAGGGAACGGATTCCGGCTGGTCGGTACGGACAGGGCGCATTACCTCCCACGCATTGGCCATATCCTGACGGATGAATTCCCATCCGTCGTTCAGCCTGATCTTTTTGGAAGAAGGCACAACGGCCTGTAGTTGCATTGCGCAGCTACAGGCCATGATGATAATTGTGAGTAGTTTCTTCATTGTTCCAGTTTTGTTTTCCGTAACAGGGCTTCCAGATAATAATAATCGGCATACGAAAGCGGTACATCTATTTCGTCGTTGCCCGGACGGTTTCCGGTAGAGTGCAGCAACAAGAATCCCTGAGCCGTTCCCGGTTTGGCCTGATAATGCTCGCTCAGGTTTTTGATAATGGTATCGGCCAGGGCTTTGTAATGTTTACCTTCTTCGGGCGAAGCGTAGGTAGACAGTTCATAAAGTCCTGAGGCAAAAACAGCCGCTGCAGAGGCATCTCTGGGTGCGTTGGGGATGGTAGGGTCTTTCATGTCCCAATACGGAATGAGGTCTGCCGGAAGATTGGGCTGACTGAAGAAGAATCCGGCTATGTTTTCGGCCTGCTTCAGGTAAGCGGGGTCTTTGGTAAATCGGTAGCACATGGTGTAACCGTACAGTCCCCATGCCTGTCCGCGCGACCACACCGACTCGTCGCTATATCCCTGATGAGTTCCTCTTGAACGCACACCTCCTGTGATGGTATCATAATCTACCACGTGGTAAGAAGAGTAGTCACTGCGGAAATGATTCTTCATGGTTGTGTTGGCATGGTTCACAGCTATGTTGTAATAAAGCGAATCTCCGGTGGCTTCGGTAGCCCAAAAAAGGAGTTCGAGGTTTATCATATTATCGATAATGACGGGGTATTGCCACACCTCCTTGTTCCAGTCCCACGAGCGGAGGGCCTTTACTTTAGGGTTGTAACGGGTGCTGAGTGTTTTGGCAGCCTGCACAATCACGTCTTTGTAAGATTGCTCTCCCGTGAGGCGGTAAGCCTGTCCGAAGGAGCTGTAAAGCACGAAACCCAGATCGTGTGTTCCTTTGTGCAATTTCATCTCTTCGATGGGCCAGGTATAGCTCACGGCTTGTTGACGCCAGTAGTTGCTGTGCGTGTAAGCGTACATTTGCCACAGTGATCCGGCAAAGAACCCCGAACACCAGTCGCGCGGGGCAACCAGTCTCAGGCTACCGTCTTTTTCGATGGAACGGGGGCTTACGAGCTTTTTGTTCGCTGCCTTTTCCTTAGCCTCCTGCGTGCACTTCAGTGCGTAGTTGAGTTGTGTGTCGGCAAAAGCGAAGGTGTTATCGACTTCGTTGGGAGTGACGTAAAGCAGGTTGAAGCGATCTTTCCAGCCGGTATGGTTGCAGCGGTTGTACAGCTTGCGGTATTCTTCCCGTGAAGGGTTGAGCGTATAGATGCGATACAGGTCTTTGCAGAATTCCTGTTGTTTATATCCCCATTCGGAGATTTGCTTGTAGGGCCATTCCTTTACGTCCTTGCCTACGTATTGGGCGAGGAAATCGACTGCTTTGTAGAAGTTACGTCCGTCTTCGGATGTAGAGTTATCGATGGAGATTCCCATCTTGCGTGCCATGAGGAAAATGTCCGTCATGTGGCTCAGGTTGAATTGTGAGTAACCGAAAGCCAGTGTGCGTCTCAGTTCCTGCGGTTGTTTTCCGTCGGGCTCAATTTGTTTATAGATGCGGGTGGCAGCGAAATTGTGCAGATACTCTTCGGCAATCTTTTTGTTGCCTGCGTACATGGCAAAGTCGATGATCTGCGCATCGTGTGCCACGCTGTGGTTGTTCTTTTGTCGCCCCTCTTCCTGTCCCTGTTCGCTGGTAAGAATCCAGTCGAGCAGTTTTCCGAACCATGCTTTGAGCATTTTGGAATCCTTGGGGGTGAAAGCTTTCGACTTTTCGAGCAACTGCACGGCATCGAGCATATCGACGAATGAGTAGGTATCGATTACGCCGTAGCAACGTCCCCGATCATTGTAAAGACCCGGTATGGTTTGTGCATAGTTCAGGTTGGGGTTCATTTTGGTCGCTTTATCGAAGAACCACACGTGGATGAGTTGCGTTGCCTTTTGGGCATACTTCTCGTCTCCACTGAAGTAATAGGCCAGCGAAAGTGTGGTAACACTACCGGCCATATCGCCCAGACGTATACGGTCGAGCTTCTTCAACTCCGGATTGGACACCCCGTCATGAGCGATGTATGGTTTTCCGTCGGGCTTGCTGGGGTCTGCCCAGTAGTAGCGTGCCTGACTCATATAGTCGTGCTTGTCTCCGCTGGCAGGGGTTTTCTCTTTCATCACAACGGATAGCGGAGCTTTTCCAAGCTCACCATTGGCCTCTGTCAGTAGTTCCTGATAGGCTATTGAGTATACAGGCAGCGAGAGTGATTGTTTCACTTCGGCCAGATGCGCGGGGTTCCAGACGGACTGGGCGTACGTTGCTGTTGCGATAAGCAGAAACGCCAGAATGGTTGTTGTTTTCTTCTTCATGGTTATTATCATTCGAACAAATTTATTATAACTTTCTTAATTTGATGCCGTTTAGGAAAGATTTTCCGTTCAATTGTTCAAAACGGATCTCGAGACCTTCATTCCCAACTGTTGCGATGTAACGCTTCTTCACTGCCTGAAAGCAACCGTCATCTCTGCCAGGAGACAGTTGCTCATCGACCAAATGACGGTTGATGAAAACGTTGAAGACGTTTCCCCGACTCACATGAGGTAGCGTTTCGTTGAGTTGATAGGGCAGGTTATCGCTTTCTTTAAAGATATCGGCAAAGAGCAGTTCTACTTCGTACTCTCCTGCGGGTACGTCGAAGCGATAGCCTTCGAGGTTGGTGCGTAGTGTTTGATACAGCGGATTATCGTCCGTGTTCTCTATCTGCGTTTGCGTACCAGTTTCTTCGGACTTCTTCTCTTTGTCGAGGTATCCCCATCCACCGGGTTCGTAAGGGCGGTCGGGCAGCCAGGTAAGGTTGCTCTCGCTGCTGGTGAAGAAACAATTGCTGCCTACGTTCACAGCCAGTTCCAATTCGCGGAGGTTCTCGTTGTTTAAGCGGTCGGGCACGGGGGTAAATGCTACGCTTATGCCGTCTTCTATCGGGCGGTTATCGTTGCCCGTGATGCCCGTAGCCCGCAGAAAGTGGGTGCCGGCTGTGAAAGGAACATCAAACAAGATGGTATAGTTCTCGCTCTTCTTCTTGCCAAGCGAACGACCGTCGATGAACAGTTCCGCTTCGGGCAGGTTGGTGTATATCTTTATGGGTTGGATAACCGGATCTTTGCCGTTCTGAATGCCCGAACGATGTGTCCAGTCGCGTGCGGCAATGTGCAGCACCGGTATGTCTTTGCGGAACAGTGCCTGGTAGTAGAAAAACACATCTTTAGGCGTTCTGTCCGAGTAAACCAGTCCTTTGTTGTTGATGCGTGGCATGGATTCGTCGCGCAAGGCAGACGAGAAGTCAATGAAATTCCAGTGCGTGCCTCCGCATACGTAAGGTCTTTCCTCTATCACGGGCAGGTAATGCTCTAGGTATTGCTGCTGATACTCCATGCTGAAATCGAAGTTGTGCGGAGCGAAGGAGTGCAACCGTCTGTCGGAACCGGCACCGTATTCGCTCACGATAATCGGATGGTCGGGATGCTGGGCATGTTGTTCATCAAGAAACTTTTCAAAATCGGTAAGCTTGCCGCCATACCAGCCCGAGTACAGGTTCCATCCTATCACGTCGGTTATTCCGGACAGACCTGCTTCATTGTACATGTTGCTTGCATGAAAGGCCATGGTGCTGCTGCGATACGGATCTTCTTCTTTGAGTGCTTTCTCCAGTCGGTTGGCCAATGCCAGCGTACGATCCAGTACCGGTTTTAGCTGTATTTTCTTTTTATACCTTCGCTGGGTAACAAGTAGAATTTCGTTCATAAATCCCCAAGTGATGATGGCGGGGTGGTTGTAGTGCTGACGAATCATTTCGCGCAGATTCAGTTCGCAGGTGTTGGCATATGCTACGGAGTCGGGCACGATGTCGATGATAGGTATCTCTTCCCATACCAGCATGCCGAGCTTGTCGCATTGCTCCAGAATGGCCGCATCTTGCGGATAGTGTGAAATGCGGATAAAGTTGGCCCCCATCTCTTTCATCAATAGCATGTCGCGGCGATGCATTTCGTCGCTCATAGCCACGCCGATGGGCTTTTGATCTTGATGGCGGCAGATGCCGTGCAGTTTGTAGGGCTTGCCATTGAGAAAGAAACCTTCGTTTCCATCGAAACGGAACCAGCGGAATCCGGTGTAATTACTGATCCGATCGAGTACCTTTTTAGTTTTGCTGTCGCTTAGAATTGTCTCTACCCGGTAAAGTGCCGGAGACTCCGGCGACCATAGGCGAGGGTTTATTATGGGTTTGGCTGTGGCGGTGAAAGCTACTTGTTCGTGAGCTTTCAGACGTATATTTTGATGAAGTGTTTGTGCTATTTGCCCGTCGGGGGCATAGATGATGTGTTTAACTTCGAGTTGCGTTTTTTCTGCGGCATCGTTCGTTACGGTTCCTTTGATGGCAAGTGATGCCTGTTTGGCCGAAACCTGTGGTGTTTGTATAAAGATTCCGTCGGAACCATGATTCAATAAGTCGAAATGCTGTTTAGGTACAGCTATCACCCATACGTCGCGGTATATTCCCCCGAAGAAGGTGAAGTCGCCGGAGATAGGTGGAATGTCTTCACGGGCATTATCAACCTTTACGGCAATGACATTAGGAGATGAGAAAGAACAATAGGGCGTTATATCGATCGTAAAGGCGGTGTATCCTCCCTGATGCTCACCAACCGGTTGTCCGTTGACGAATACGGATGCTGCTTTGCTGGCAGCTTCGAATTTCAGGAAAATCTGTTTGCCGTTCCAGTCTTTGGATAAGGAAAGTTTCTTGCGATACCATCCGACGCCTTTGTAATAGGCTTTATCGGTATAGGCATCCGTATTCCAGGTATGCGGTATAACGATTGCATCCCATCCTTTTTCGTTGTAAACACTGTCTGATGCTCCGGTAGCGTCTCCTTTGAGAAACGTCCATCCCTCATTAATCGTTTTCATCTCTCGCTGGCTTTTGCAAGTGACGAACGGCAGGCACACTAAGGCAGCCGTAATAGCTATCTTGCAAAGCTTTGTCATGTAATTCCTTTCCATTTATTTAGTATAAAGAGTAGCAGCGCAAGTTTATCTTTTGCTGTTGTACTGTATTGTTTCGGTAAGTGTCTCATTTCATGAAAGAGCAAAAAGAGGCAGAATCCCAAAAGAATCAACTATGCAGGGATTCTGCCTCTGACTTTCCAAATACAATCTATTAACCTACAAGTATCTATTTCACATTGATTGTGACTTTATAGTTCTGCGAAAATGCTCTGACTTCGTAGTCGTTAGTTTTATTATTTGTAGTGGTACTAACGTCTGCCGATGAAATGGGCACTGCCGCATTCGGGTCGAACGTTAGTAATGTGAACGAGCCCGTTGCGTTATTCAGCGCTTTTACATAGATTCTCTGAACTCCTTTAATTGCCTTTGGCCAAGTAAGAGAGAATGCTCCGTTGGTGTCGGGAGAAAGAACGTTTCCACTCTGGTCGATAATGTCATAATCGGTTCCTCTGACCAATGTTCCTGCTACATAATAGTAAGTAACTACGTCGTATGAGTGAACGCTCTCGCAGTAAAACTGAACAGGTATGCCAACTGTATCACCACGATTAACGTCGTATTTTATAGAGTTATCGAATTTAGCACTCCATTGCTCAAAGCCTACGTAGTACACATTCGCCATAGATGGGTCTCCATCACTCCACTCGTTTTTGTCGCAACTAACAAGTAGTATGCTGCTAATTGCTACCAATAAAAATAATATCTTTTTCATAATGTTCTTATTTTAAATTTATTCCCATCCCGGGTTCTGTTCTACAGCTCCTCCTGATAATGATATTTCGTTTAATGGGATAGGATACAGATAATCTTTTGCCGGATCGAATACGCGATCTTTGGCCAGTTCGATAACATAGATGTCCGATTGGTCATATACTTTCTCTCCGTTGAGCATGCCGTTGGCATCTGTCAGACGATTGGCTAAGTCTGAACGTTGCTTAGAGCTCTCTGTGTCAACGAATTTTGCTCCTAAAATATAAGTAGGCAGTACATTCTCTGCTATTTTCCAGCGGATAATGTCATCATAGCGCATGTTCTCATCAATGAATTCTACCGTACGTTCACGACGTATTTCGTTCAGCATATTTAATCCGTTTGCTGTGACGAAGCTATTGGTGAGTTTCACATTAAATCCGACGCGGCTTCGGAGTGCATTCACTGTCTGGTTGAGCTGGTCATCCGTAATGGAACCGTTGTATTCATACAATGCTTCGGCATACGAAATCAATACTTCAGCATATCTGATAAGCATTTTGTCTACCGTCTCTTTGCTGTTTGTTACCCATTCGTCGAGCATGAATCCTTTTTTCAAAGAATATCCGTAACCGTGCTGATTGGCAAATGGTACGTAAGCGCCTTTGTATGCCTCTTCTCCCACCTTATAGAGAGTCATGGCCAAGCGTGGGTCGCGATTGGTGAATATATCGTCAAAACTTGTTTCCTGAGAAACTTTCAACGGTGATTTGTCTCTGGGCAATCCGTCGTTATAAAGGAAAAGATCTACCATGCTGCGCGTTACCGATACGGAATTCTCCATCTGGCGGGAATTGCCATGGACTACCGTGCCGGCTCCGTCAGGGCCGTACACCTTTACAAAAATGTTTTCTTTATTCTGAGAACCTTCTCCATCAAAATAGAAAAGTTTCTGGAAATCGGGATAAAGAGAATGCCCTTCTTGCATAACTAGTTGGGCAGCATCGATAGCTCTCTTTAGATGTGCTTTGTAATCGCTACCCAAGTTATGATATTTAGAGAAAGTGCCTTCATAAAGACCGATACGTTCGGTCATGGCCAAAGCTGCCGACCGGGTTACACGTCCCCAGTCTGCATCGGGTAAGGCACTCATCTTAGGAAGCCACTCGGCTGCGTAATCAAGATCGCTGTAACATTGTTGAATAACTTCTTCGCGTGGAGTGCGTGGAGAATCTAAAAGCGGGTCTTTGGTATCGTCGATAGGTTTTAAGATTAAAGGTACATCACCGTATTTCTTTACTAGCATAAAGTAATAATAAGCACGAAAGAAGTAAGCTTCGGCTAGGTATCTGTTTTTAATCGATTCAGCAACATTTGCGCCGGCTCCTTTTAAGATAATATTATTAGCCGTAAAGATGCGATAATATGGGTCTGACCAATTGCCGGATGTGGAAGGTACGGTACGCTGTCCACTTGAAATATCGTCCGCGGAAGTCTTCACTAATTCATCCGAACGGGTATCATGCGAGAATCCATCAAGCAGATTGTATAGTCGGGTACAAGCTCCACGCAAGTCCGTCTCTGTTTTCCAGAAAGAAGTATCGGCGAGCGTGTCTTCAGGTTCTCTGTTTAAGTCGCAGCTGGTGACACACAGCGATGCGGCTATCAAGAATAAGAATATTTTTTTATTCATGGTTTTACGATTTAAAATGTTACGTTTACTCCTACTGCCCATGAGCGGAAGAATGGATAATAACTGGCACTTGCATTGTTGCCAACTTCAGGATCGAATACAGAAAGCAGTCCTGAATGTTCCCAAAGATCTTCTCCGGAAACGTATACTCTTAGTTTCTCGAGTACAGTTTTCTTAACAGGAATGGTATAACCCAACTGAACGTTCTTTAAACGAATGTATGATGCGTCTTGCACCCATTTATCGGAAGGATGATAGTTGAAGGTGTTGCCACTGTATAATCTGGGCCAGTACGCATTTGGATTGTCTTCTGTCCAATAGTCGCGATGGATAGTCCAAGGCATATTGGAGGTTGAAGAGAATGGTGCAATGGTATTTGTGTCAATCAATATTTTGCGCTTGGCAACTCCCTGCCACATCATGGAGAAATCGAAATTCTTCCATTGCATAGACAAGTTTAATCCGTAAAGGTAACGTCCGTTCGAATCACCTAAATAAATCAAATCTCCGGGATTCTCTGGTGTTCCACCTCCCTGACCTATGGTATGGTCGGCCTTTCCCTGAGCTACGTATTTCACATCACCTCCCGACACTTTAGCATCATTAAATGACTGATAACCGGGGTTGTTCGCTTTGTAAGTTTCGTATTCTTCACGGCTGCTCCAGTAGCCATCGGTTTTGTATCCCCAAAGAGTGTTCATTGAATATCCTTGCAGTAAACTTACTGCGCCTTCTGAAATGGAATTCTTCCCGTCGTATTGTATCAAACGGTTTTGGCTATCGGATAAATTAAAGCTTACCTGATAATTTAAATCGCCTACTTTATCTTTGTATCCAACCTCAAACTCCCATCCCCATGTTTTTAATTTTCCTACGTTTGCGTTGGGTACTGTTATGCCGATGAGACTGGGTACTTGAAGACTGGCCAGCATGTTATTGTTATATTTCCAATAATAGTCGGCGGTTACATTCAGTTTGTTGTTAAACATACCGAGATCGAGTCCCAAATTGGTTGTACTTATGACTTCCCATTTCTTACTTTTTGAAGCCAACTGGCCTTGGTAGTAATATTTTTCTCCTAATTGAGTACCGCTGTTAATTAATGGAATATAATCATAAAGATCTAGAACTGCCCCATTCCCTAATTGGCCCCATGAAGCACGTAACTTCAGGTTGTTTATAGAAGGTACATGAAACCATTTTTCTTCACTGATACGCCATGCCGCTGAAAATGAAGGGAATGCTTGCCAACGATATTCGGGAGCTACACGTGAACTTCCGTCGTAACGTACATTGGCTTCAAATAAATAGCGTTCGGCATAGTTATAGTTTACTCTGCCAAAGTAAGACATCATGGCCCATGTATCTATGTTATCTGCCAGAGTGGTATTGTCTACAACAGAAGAATCATAATATCCGAATGTAAAGAAATCATTTGAATTCAAATCCTTTGCAGTACCGGTTATTTCGTCTTTCCTGTAGTTTTCGTATGTAGTACCTGCAAGTGCGCCGATGGTGTGCTGTCCTATTTTTAAATCATAGTTAAGCAACGCTTCAAAAGTATCGTGATAATCACCATTTTTTTGTTTGACTAACGAGTTAGGGTCATTAGCAGAAAATCTAACGGTTGTTCCTAGGCGGTCGTACCATACCAGATAACGTTTATCAACCTCAGAACTGTAATAACCGGACTGACGGGCAGCGCTTAATCTGAGTTGCAAGCCTTTAATAACGTTTTTGATTGTCATTTCGCCTTTGCCAATATATTCTTCGTATTGGTTTTTGGAAATACCTCCATTCTTCATCAGCTCAATAGGATTTACCTGCAAATCTCCATTGTAAGGATCTTCATTAATATCTTCTTCCGGATTAAAAATAGGTTGCCTGCCCCGAACGTGATAGAGTCTTTCCAATATATTCGTTGCGCCATAAGGGTTTGTCTCTACAAACTTTCCGTTATAGCTAGCCGTTAACGCTAAATCTACATAGGGATTTACTTCCGAGTTGATTTTTACACGAAAGTTATATCGGTTATTCTTATCAGGACCGTATTTAAGAAGACCGTTCTTTGTGTAATATCCGGCGGATATTAGGTAATTAAGTTCCTTTTTCCCTCCACTTACAGAAACAGAATGATTTTGTTGAGTTGTGTAGTCCTTTGTTCCTTTGTCTACCCAGTTGGTGGCTTGGAAAAAATCCCAGCGGCCATTAGAATAATTTGGTCTGTAGTTGAAGTTCGGATTTCCTACCCATGAAGTTTGTTCTGGATTCCATTCAGGAGATCCGCTTGCATTAACACGAGACATATTAATGAACTCTTGTTCTTCCCAGGCAGGTAAGCGTTCCGGCATATTGCCCGGCGTATTTATTCCATAATATCCATTGTAAGAAATGCGTGGTTTTCCTTCACTACCCGATTTTGTGGTAATCAGAATAACACCTGCGGCAGCTCTCGCACCATAAATGGCGCATGCGGCAGCATCTTTAAGAACAGAGATGGAGGCAATGTCATTCGGATTCAGGAGAGTCATATCTCCTTCAATACCATCGATTAAAATTAGTGCCGAAGTGGCGTTAGCAGACGAAAAGCCACGAATACGAACACCCGAGGTTTCAGAGCCTGGTTGCCCACTGCTTCTTAATACAGCAACACCCGGCATTTCTCCTTGCATGGCTGTCAGTACGTCCGAAGATGGTTTTGCAGCAATCGTTGCGCCATCTATTGCCGTAACAGCACCCGTAAGGTTTATTTTCTTTTGAGTTCCATATCCAACAACAACTACTTCTTGCAGTGTTTTTGTATCTTCTTTCATCAGGATAACCCCTTTGGCCTGATCAGCTTTAATCAATAGTGTAGAATAACCAACGTAAGAAAGCTCTAACGTTGAGTTGGGTTTCACTTTCAGTGAGAAATTACCATCGAAGTCGGTGATGGTACCATTTGATGTCCCTTTCTCCAAGATGGAAACTCCTATTAAAGCTTCTTTCGAATTTGCATCTTGAATCAACCCCCGAATATCAACCAGGTTCTGGGCCGAGAGACCCACATCAAAAAGAAACAAAAAGCAGCAAACTGAGAGTAGCTGCATGTTTTTCCATGAAAATTGTTTTCTCTTCATTTTCATAATAAATAGATTGTTTTAATTAAATACTTATGCTTTCGTAAAGCGCCTAGCAAAAATAGATTAGTTCTATCTTACTTTGCCTTTACTCACTACGACATGAACCCTATGGAAGTTATATAAGAATGCATCATTAGTTTCTCCGTGTTTAATTAACTTTCTGTTTATTAGCATATTAGCGTATAAAATTAGATCTTATTTTTATTGTTGATTATTGCTTATGATGTAGTTGTATCCATGCTTTTTTGTTGGCTGTATACTGAATGTAATACAGGTTTCTATATTTGACCATATAAAAGGGCATTATTTTTCTTGTTTCATTATTCCTTTAAAGAGTGCATTTTGAAGAGTACCTTCTTTATCATCTCCGCCATAATCCCAGTACATGGCTCCAAGCATGCCCTTATTAAGTAAATAGCTGCATTTTATCTTTATTGATCTTTCATCATCGTAATTGCAAACAACTCTACCTGTTGAATCTGTTAAATAAGGTGCTTTGGCTACGTCGTCCCACTGGGCTGTATAGTTTGTTAGTTCTTTTATTTTGTTGTAATTGATATAATTCGGGACTTGATCTCTTCCATGGCCATAGAAGGGTATTCCAAGTACTAATTTATGGATTGGTATGCCGGCTTTAATATGTTTCTCTACTGATTCTTCACAAGAGAGCCATCCTGTCATATTCGATCGATAGAGGCCGGAGTGATGTTTAGGCGCGCTAGCCATATCATAGGTCATTATGTTGACGAAATCAATATATTTGTTTACTTCAGGAAAGTCAATGTAGCCCGCACCGGCTTGCGAGGCCAATGTCAATAGTTTCCTTTTGCCTATTGCTTTGCGTATATCATGCATCAGTAAAGTATAGTTCTTGGTATCTTCAGGAGACGATGAAATTTTAGCAGAACTACTGGTTGGAAATTCCCAGTCAATGTCAATTCCGTCTAGATTAAATTGTTTGATAACGCGTTTACAATCAGCAGCAAAAGCTTTTCTATATTCTTTGTTTGCGGCCATTTCACTAAAGTTACCACTTCCCCATCCTCCGATGGAAAGGAGAACCTTAAGAGATTTTTTCTTCTGCTTTAGTTTAGATATCATTTGCAGCCGTTCTTCATTATTAATACGAACGCCATCAAAACTTTGTGTTACATGTCCGAAAGCGTAGTTGATATGGGTGAGTACCTCCGGATCTGGTATGCTCCTATCCCATGAGGTTACATAGGCCAGAATTACTGGTTTCATTTTCTTGTGGTGCGTCTTGGCATGGGAGTATGCTATTCCCAGTAATAAAATACAAATTAGTAAACAAATCTTTTTCATGGTTATAACTATGTATAAATTAAAAAATGAAGCAGAACCCCGGGCTATTGCCCGGTTTTCTGCTTCGGTTGTCATCGCTAAAAATACTTATTTACCAGCCAGGGTTTTGGATTATTTCCCCTTTGCTTAATTGAATTACATTCTGGTGAATAGGGTATAAATACATTTTATCATCCCATATTCTGTTTTCAATTACTGTGCGATTGTAATAAGAACCCATGGTGCCGATTGCGACATCGGTGGTTCCGTACTCATTCATTCCACTGAATCTAGTTTGGTCGGCAACTTGTCCCGGGCCGCAAACCATCCAGCGGCGGATGTCGAAATAACGTTGACCTTCACAGAATAATTCAACGAAGCGTTCGCGTTGGATAGCATCCCATTGCTTTGCGTAGCTGCCTCTGATATCTTTGATGCCTTCTTCCGCAAGCTTCTGATAAGTGGGAACGCCGGCGCGGTCGCGTACATAATCCAAATATTCTATGATGCGTGGATCACTTGGATCTATTTCGTTCAATACTTCCGCATAGAATAAATAAAACTCTGCTAAACGATAAATAGTAGAAACACGTTTGTATGATTGTGTATCACCGGAAGCATGATTTATTGTCCGATTTTTGAACTTGCCTAGCAAATATCCGACAAGTGGATTATCTCTGGAATCGGGGCCTGCGCCTCCGTGAATCGAGAAATCTACAAAATAGTTGGCATTGCCGGACTTGTTCTGATACACATCGTACCAACTTTTTCCCTGATATATGACATCGGCATAAAAGCGCGGTTCGCGATTGGCATACATATTGAACACATTTTTATCAGCACGCGTTCCTCCGGTTCCATTGATTGCCGGATTAGTTACTTGTACCAATGCATTCTCGTGATAGCTGGGATCTTCTGAAATTGGCAATCCATTTTGAGTAAAAAACATGTCTACCGATTCTTGTGATGGTCCGATAGTGCCATAACATGAATTCACATCACGCGGATTCGTACGTTTTTCCATCTTATTTTGGTCGCTATAGCTGTTGTTAGTACTGCACCATAAGATTTCCTGGTTGTATACTTGAAACAGTTGATAAATGGACTGATCCGGCAGATTAGTGCCATTGCTTTGCACTTCATAGAGTGTATGGCCGGCTTCCTGAGCTGCCGACAGCAATTCTTCCAGATGTTGTTTTGCTATGACCCATTTATTGGGATCCTTTGCCGGAAATATTTGTTTGCCGTCTTTGTCTTTTAGTTGCATAGCTTTATCCCAACCGCCGTTGAATAGGGGAGACGCTGCATATACCCATAATTTAGCGCGCAAAGCCATTGCCGTTATCTTGGTTGGTCGAACGATCTCATTCAGGTTGAAAGTGCTACCGACGCCGTTTGTTTTTCCTGTGATAACAGATGCAGGGAGATTATCCCCATCAATAACTCCCTTTAACAGACCGTCGATGTATTCTACCATTTCGTCAACCGATGCTCTTTGATAGGAAAATACTTGCGGGTAAGCGGCATCATCTATTTGCGTGACAATGGGGCACGGGCCATAAAGTTCGAAAATAGAGAAATAACAGTATGCCATCAGGAATCTGGCTTCATCTTTCATACGGGCTATTTCAGTCGGAGTGATTTGATTCGAGTCGGAGCCTACTCCTTCATCATTGGCTCGGTCGATGAATATCATAGCTTGGCGTATGTATTGATAAAGCGTGGCCCAACGGTGGAAAGTAGAGCTACCGGCTGTGTATCCGGCTGTCATTGCATCTTTATTCGGCATCATCTGTGATGAAATTTCACCACACATGTTCGACCACGGATTTTTAAATGCGTTAGTCTCTGAACCCGTTTCAGAGAATTCAGAAATACACAAGTAAATGTTTCCGTACCAATCGCGGGTATAGTTGGGGTTTTCGAATACCTTGTCAAGGGTTAAATTTTGATTCATTTCCTTGGATACGTCTAGGTAATCGGAACATGAAGACGCCGTGATAATTGTTAGCCCGGCTACAATGATTGTAAAGAATGTATTTTTTAGTTTCATAATTTCTATGATTTAAAATGTTACTTCAAGGCCCATAGTCCAACGGCGGGAGATGGGATATTGTGCGCCAGAATTTGCATTGCCCAATTCCGGATCCCAGAATTTTACACTGTCCCAAGTGATCAGGTTAGTCCCTTGTACATAAAGACGCACGTTTTGCAATTTCACTGCACTCAATTGTTTTTTGTTGAATTGGTAACCGAACTCGATGTTTTTCAAGCGTACAAAGCTTGCATCGCGATACCACCATGTACTGTTATACAGGTTGTAGGAAAATAACGAAGAGTGCATACGTGGATAAAGCACGTTCTGATTATAAGGGTCGGATGCGGTCCAACGACTCATTGCTTCTGTACGGGCAGAAGATGCATCCTTGCCTTGGTTGAACGGCATGAAGTTGGAGGCTTTGGCCATCAAGTTAACAGAAGCGCCTCCTGCCCCTTGAAAGAATACTCCTGCAAAGAATCCTTTGTATTCCAAATCAAGAGCGATACCATATACGATTTTGGGATCCTGAGAAGTGAACCCGTTGTGGTAGGTCTGGTCGTCAGCATTGATCTGGTTATCATGATTGAGGTCGGCATATTTGATATCGCCTGGGGCTACTTGTGCTCCGGGGTTAGGCAAATCCGATTTTAGTGTATAGCTCTGTGCGCCTGTTACCTGATTGGTGGTGATATTAAAATCGTCCGGCGTATACAGCCTTTCTGCTACGTAGACATAAGGAGTTCCTATGCGTTGTCCCGTATAATCCTGATAAGCTAAGGGATGTAATATCTCATCACATTCAATAATTTTATTTTTCGCATAGGTGAAATTGCCTCTTAACGTCATGTTCAGCTTACCTGCGTGTTCTTTGAAAGTAATATTGCCATCAACGCCTTTGTTCGTTACAATACCGAAGTTTTGTGTTGGTCCTTGGCGTAGCCCACTCATAGAAGGAATTGTCTGACGTTGTATCAGAATATCGCTACGGCGATTGGAAAAGTAGTCAACGGATAAATCTATTCTTCCGTCCAATAATCCCATGTCGAAACCAAAGTCTATTTTCTTTTCAATTTCCCACTTCAAAGCGAGAGCAGCTGCTTGTGCTTCGGCTATGTTGCCCATCCAGTTTTGGTTGTTACCATTGTCTGCACTACTGATGCCTAGGTTAATACCGCCTGCTCCTTGGTTCAAGGTTCCAAGATAAGGGAAACGTGAAGATGACCCGATGTCATCGTTACCAGTTAGACCGAAAGATGCTCTGATTTTCATTTTGTTAATGGTCTTTTGGAGTGGTTCGAACCACTTTTCGTGACTAACAAACCATGCACCTCCGATAGCGGGGAAGATACCCCAACGATGACCCGGTGCAAAGTTTTCACTACCTGTCATACCGAAACTTCCTTCTAGCATGTAACGGTTGTCATATCCATAAGTAGCACGTCCAACAACACTTTGATTTCTGTAAGGGAGCAAGCTCAGTCCGCTTGCATTTTGTAACTGCGTTTCTTTTTGGTTATACAGAATCATGCCCGTAACGTCGTGTACTTTGTTGAAAGTCCTTTTGTAATTCAGAGAGGCTTCCAGATAGATTTTTTTCTCTCCGCCCATGCTTGCTGCTGAAGGATTGCTCAATGCGGACCCGGCATTTCGTTGCGTATAAATCAGTGCTCCGTTGGCGTCTCGTCCTGTGGCATAATAAGAATTAGGAGACATTGTGCGGTTTATATATTGCCCAGAGGTGGCGTCGAAACTGACAGTTCCTTTGGCTGAGAGACCTTTGGTGATAAAATCGAGGTCTTGTTCCAATGTGACCTTTGATTGGTAGGTTGCCTGCCAAGACTTGCTATATCCACTGAAGTACAGAAAGTTGTACGGATTCTGACGGAGACCTTGGGTATCTGAATCCGGATGTTCCGAAGGAGTTCCGTCCGAATAAATCATTGGTATCAAATGGACGGGTGTCAAGGTCATGCCGTTAAAGATATCTGAAGCTGTTTTACTCGGAGCTATGCGATTAATGTATTGTCCACTCATGTCTACTGACATGCGAGTAGTTTTACTCAGATCAAAGTCGACATTGGAACGTAAGTTGTAACGATCGAATTTGACATTACTGTCGAAAACAGCTCCTCTGTTTTTCTTATAGATACCATCTTCTGTATAATAAGCGCCAGAAACGAAAAAGCGTACTTTCTCCCCACCGCCACGGAAATTTATTGTATAACGCTCATTTTGGGTGTTCTTTTTTAACATGTCCATCCAGTTTGTACTGGGGTAAAGATCAGGATCAGACTGGCTGCGATATAATTCCAATACTTCATCGGATACGGGGTTAGTGAAGCCGACTGAGGGATTACCGTTGTCATTCCAACTGGCTTCGTTGAAAAGGCTCAGATAGTCGTAGGAGTTCATGAGGTTGGGCAGACGCATAGGTGTTGCAACACCATACTCCGCGGACATGTTAACGACAGTCTTTTGTGACTTACCACGTTTGGACGTGATTAAAACCACACCGTTGGCGCCTTCAGCTCCATAAACAGCTGTTGCAGCCGCATCTTTCAATACGGAGAATGATTCGATTTCGTCCGTGTCTATGTCACTCATTTTACGGGGCACTCCATCTACAATAACGAGCGGATCTGTACCTCCGGCATAAGAACTTACTCCACGGATCCAGAACTTTGCGTCGTCCCATCCCGGTTCACCGGAACGTTGTACAGCTATCAGTCCCGGAATTTTACCGGCTACACTGTTGTTCAAACTCCTCGATTTTACAGTTAGTTCAGCTGGCCCGATGGTAGACATAGAAGAGACTACGCTCTCCTTTTTTTGCTGACCATAGCCGACGACAACCACGTCTTCTAATTGAACATCTGAGGCTTGCATTTGCAAGTTGATGGTGGACACACCTTTCCCAACTGTACGACGGGTGGTGGCAAAACCGATATAACGAAATTCCAATTCATTTCCGTCAGAGGCTTTGATAGAGTAACGCCCGTCGATGTCGGTTATTGTGCCATTCGATGTACCTACTACCAAGATGCTTGCACCAATAATGGGGTCACCGTTAGACTCTGTTATAAGCCCGGTGATCGTACGTTGGTTATTCTTTTTTTGCGCCACGGCTTGAATACTTTCACCCTTTGCTTTTTCTGCTTTTTGTCCTGCCATAGCCGTATTGGTTTGCCATACCATCGTTGAGGCTAACAGAAAGGTGCAGAATTTTATTTTTGTTCTATTTCTCATAAGAATCATTTTTTACTTTTACCATGATATTGTCTAATGTTTTATTTTACCGGAGTGGGGTCCACTTCCGGGAAACTATCCTTTTCTTCTACGTACATTTTTGCTTTCGTAGGGCCGGCGGACATGTCAACCGTAATGACATAGTATTTACCTGCTATTAAAGGTGTTGTACCTCCACGGATATTGCCGTCGGCAGCGTTGACTCTAAACCACGTGGTATCGTCTCCCAGTGAAATTTTATCAGCGGTAAACTCAGTTCCCCAGCCTCTTTGGTAGTAGAATTTAAAGTTGATATTACCTACCTTGATAGTCTCGTTTGCCTTTAGAATGAGCTGGTGGAGTCCATTTCCAAGGGGAGCGAGGCAAAGAACCTTATCTCCTGTAGACCAATTAATATTGTTCTTGCTGTAGGAAGGTTGGCCTATATTACCATCTCCAATACACCAGATCACATCGTCGCCTTTAGTTAGGTCGGCAAGGGCACTCCCATTCATGGCTTCTACTTTAAAAAATTTCAGATTTTTGTCTACCGTCAAGCGGTATTTACCATCGCGTCCCCTGAAGCGTAGAGTTTTGCCGTTGGTGCCTGCTATTTTATCGAAGATTGCCGGATTTATCCAATAGTTGGGGTAGTCAGCTTTCAATCCGGTGATGTTGATGTCTTGCCCTTGGGTTAAGTCTGTTTCAACTTTGTAGTGGGTGTCATCTACCTTCTCAAACTCAATATTGTTCATGGCGAACTTAATGAAAGGAGTTCCTTCATAAGTGAGTGTATTAAAGGTTACTTGATAGCTGCCATCAAGATCAGCGGAGAAATTGATTTTGTCAGTTACGCCGTTAGCGATTTTTCCGTCAGCGCTACCGAATACGATCGCATTGCCATTCTCTCCGTATTTAGGAGCTTCAATGGTGGCAAAAAGTTCACTGGGGAAAACATCGGTAACAGCATATGTGTACGGTTGATCGGGCACCGGATACATGTCATGTGGAGTTCCCTCAGCATCCCTGAGTACCAATTTAGGGAATGTAGGTCGAACAATCTGGATATTTTCTTCAGCTGTACTACTGGCAAATCGTTCGTTTTGAACGCGGAGTTTGACAGTTACTTCTCCGTCAGGAATGTTTTTCATGAAAGGGATTAGCAACTTTCCTGAATATTCGCCTGCAGTGGGAGTTAGAATAATTCGCTCTGAAACAACGGTTTCACCAAACAAAAGTTGTGCTTTCGATTGATTCAAGCGTATCCCTTCACTCGAAACCTTGAAGTTAAAGGTGATACTGTCTCCCATGTAAGCCGTTTCGGGCGCTGTCAATGAGGTGACAGAGCTACTGCCTTTGTCGTCAAACTCATCATTCTTGTCATTGCATGATGACAAGCTAATCAGGCTAACTGCCGTTAGAAATAATAAGAGTCTTTTTCTCATACTATAAAATTTAAAATTAAGTAATTATTTATTCCACTTGTAGGAAACTACGGATTTAGCGGGTAGTTTGTAAGTGAAATTGTGTGTTCCGTCATTGATTGTAATGGACTTATCCTCTGAAAGCTTATTCATAATTACAAAGGCATAAGTGTTATCGGTGTTTTTAAATGCGGCATAAATAATTCCGTCTGCGGTGTAGCCTGTTGTACCGATACGTAAAGCTCCCGGTTTAACTACAGCGGAAAGATGGCCAATAATGTAATAGTGAGAATTTCTGGTTATGGTTTTATAATCGTAGCCTATATCTACAGCTCCATAGCACGTCTGGCATCCTCCCTGACGATTAGGACCTCTGTCATTGTCTAGCATTAAATTCCATACAATGACACCTTTGCACCAATTATTTACAGTACCTAGAGCAACGTCTTCCATATCAGCCAGTAATCTTGTGTTAAGGTCACGTCCGCTGTTCCATGTGCCAATTGATGTTTCCGTGAAGAGCAGTTCTTTGTCGGGACGTTGATTGTGTACGATATTCAACTCACTTCTATTACCTCCGTAGTTATGATATGCAGCTCCTGTTATGTATTGGCCTGCTTCATCATCTTCGTATATATTCAGAGGATATCCTTTTTGATCGGCTACATTATCGTAATTGTAGTTATGATCAAAAGCATATATTTTAGTAGTCAGTCCGGCATCCTTTAATTGAGGCCCCAATGCTGTTTTAACAAAATCTCTTTCTTCTTTCCATCCCATGAAAAGAGATGCTGAGTTTCCACGATTCAACGGCTCGTTTTGAGGTGTAATAGCTGCAATCTCTATGCCTTGTGCCGCAAAAGCTTGTATCCATTTTACGAAGTATGTGGCATAATCCTGATAATAATCGGGATTGAGCTGTCCACTGGTCCATGAATCATAGGGCTTCTTCTCGGTGAGATTGTTCACTTTCATCCACTTAGGACATGTCCATGGAGATCCCAGTATCTTTAGCGTAGGATTGATAACCAATATCTCTTTTAATATAGGAATGATGTAGTTTTTCTCTTCACTTTGCAAAGCGAAATTCTCAATTCCTTTTTGATCGCAGCAAGTGTATTCACTCAGAGAGAAATCGGAACACCCGATGGATATGCGTATATAACTGAAGCCTAATCCTTCAGTGTGGGAAAATGTTTCGGTTAAGAATTTAGTTCTGTCGGCAGGTTTCATCAACATCAGATTATAGCAGGTAGAGCCTGTCACGGCAGCACCGAATCCATCCATTTCCTGATAAGTGACCGATGAATTAAGTGTTATTGTAGCGGGAGACATGCTTTGCTTGGTATTGAATTCCAAGTTTTGTTTGGTTAGATCGAATGAACGGGTAGCTGTTGTTACATAAACCGTAATGTCTTTTTCGATCTTGGGCTCATCGGGAGGTGGAGGATTCTTTTTTATCTGACTGTTGTTCTCTTCTTTTCCACAGGCAGAAAAAGTGATAAGTAGATAAAAAAGTAGTGAGAGTGTGACTCTTTTGTTGTTTATCATAATAATAGCTTATGGTTAATAATGGTCAAATGTAGTTAGCTAAGGTTTCATAGCCTTAAAAAACGTTACATCATGAGCTTTATTGAAACTAAAAAACAATACGTCAGTACTTTCTCTTATTGTACTTAACTATCTGTTTATAAATATTATATATACTATATATTTGCCTATCAATGTTTTATTCATATATGTTTATGATGTATCTTAAAATGAGATGTTTTTCTTGAAATCTCATGATTAAGCTTATAAAACGGAACTTTATTAGCGATAACTTATTGTATATTTCCTTGTTTTGGACTGTTTTTTATGCGTATATGTTATAATATGAAATAAACATGTATATTTGCAATAGTAGATAATTCATTATTGATCTGAGTATGAGCAACTGTTGAATGTATTGTTTAGAATCTGATACTGTTTTTATCACTTAGAGACATATCTTCAATATTGTCATTATAATGTTAACTTGATGAGACTGAGCCTGTTTTACTTCTTTTATTGTATTCTATCTCTACTATCATTGCCGGCTATGGCCAGCTGGCAACGCTCTGTTACAAACTATACCCGGCATGATTACAAGGCGGGCAATCAAAACTGGATGATTGCCCAGCATGATAACGGATGGATGTATTTTGCCAACAACAAAGGTTTGCTTGAGTTTGATGGAGATGAATGGGATACTTATTCTATTAATAATGCTAAGACACGTGCTGTTAAGGCTGGCAATGATGGAAAAATATATGTTGGTGGAATGGGGCAATTCGGCTATTTTGTACCCAATAGACTGGGCGGATTGGATTATGTCTGTCTTTCGGACAGTATAAGTAAGCAAACTGATATTGGAGTTATATGGAATATTCACATTGCGGGAGGGCGGGTGTATTTTCAATCGGACAGGTCTATTTTTTATCTGGAGAATAATAAGATCAAGGTTATAAAATATGCGTATGAAATAAAGTATTCGGCTATTATTGGTAATCGCTTTTACATTGCTTCTAAAGAGGGATTGCTTGTGCTTAACGGGAATGATTTTTCTGTTTTGGCAGGTACGGAAGATATAGCTTCGTTTAAAGTTGTTGGATTATTGCCATTAAATAATAAGATATTAGTGGTTACTGGTCGTAATGGCCTATTTTTGTACGATGGGGTTTCAATGGCTAAGTATGCTAGTGCCGCTGATCCTTTCATGCAGGCTAATCAGCTATTTTGTGCTGCAATAAAAGATTCTTTTTTAGCTTTAGGGTCGGTGCAAGATGGTGTGCTGCTTTTGAATCATGAAAAGAATCGGGCAGAAAAGATTTCTATATCAAACGGACTGCAAAATAAAACAGTACTGGGACTGTTCTTTGACCGGGAAAATAACCTTTGGCTTGGGCTTGATAATGGCATTGATTGTATTCATCTGGATTCTCCACTCTTTTCTTTATACGGCAACAAATCTTTGATAGGGTCCGGATATGCTTCGTATTATTATAACGGAAAGTTTTATTTAGGGACTAATCAAGGATTGTATGTTACGGAATATCCTCGGCAGTTAAATGAAAATGTTGATATGCAATTTGTACATAGTACTGAAGGGCAAGTCTGGGCATTAATGGAATATGATCAAAAACTGTTTTGTTCTTCCGATAACGGGATATTTATTATAGATGCTAATAGCGTATCTCATCTGGATGGCTTGAGAGGGGTGTGGACGATGAAAAGTGTTAAGAATCGGCCTGATTTGCTTATTGCAGGAACATATAACGGGTTGTACCTACTTAAGAAGGATGAAGGTAAATGGACTTTATCTCGTCGTGTTGAGGGGTTTAAGTATTCATGTAAAATGCTATTTGCTGAAGATCTTTCTAATGTTTTCTGGGTAGCCAATAAGGAACGGGGTATTTTCCGTGTTACTTTATCTGCTGACCTGACTCATGTTATAAAGGTTAAGAATTACAATAGCACTACTTTACCGATAGGTAACAATACCTATATATCGAAAGTGAATAATGAGATTGTGATCTCTTCAAGAGAAGGACTGTTTCGGTATAATCAGATAAGAGATTGTTTGGAACGTTTTTCATGGTTAGAGCAAACGTTGGGAGATAATAATATCTCATGCTCGTTTCTTGAGCAGGACCAATATCGTGATATATGGTATGTGACGGATGGCACTTTAAAGTTACTTCGTTATAACAAAGCGTTGAAGAGTTACATTAAAAACGAGAATGAATCTTATCTGAAGGGATCTTTAATTGAGGATTTTGAGCATATTAGAATATATGATGATAATCTTGCTGTTATTGGTACCGAAGAGGGCTTTTCGTTGCTTAAATTTAGACGAAACATACAAAAAAAATATCCGTTGAATCTTCAGATCAGGAAAGTATACTTAACGGGTGGGAAAGATTCTCTTATTTACGGGAGAAGCTTTATATACAATACTGCACCACTGGTGATTTCGTATTCCAATAATTCTCTAAGAATTGTTTACAGTGTGAATAACTATGATAAATCTCTTGTTACCTTTTACTCGTGTAAACTAAGTGGCGATAGGGAAGAGGAATGGAGTGCTTATAGTGAAAATAACACAAAAGAGTACACTGATTTGAAGGAGGGACATTATACGTTTAGTGTTAAGATTATTACAGATAAGAACAAAAAACCAATTGTCACTTCATTTAACTTTGAGATTCTGCCCCCTTGGTATCGCACTTGGTGGGTTTATTCGCTATATGCTCTGGTAGGTACTTTATTGCTATGTTATATCTATTATAAGATAGTAGAAAGTCGCAAGAAGTTAGTACTGCAAAAGGAACAGGAGATAATTAAACAGAAAGTGAAGTTCAAGAAAGAGAGTGAACTCAAGGACAAGACAATTGATTCTCTGAAGGAAGAAAACCTGCAAGCTGAGTTAAGTCATAAATCTGAAGAACTGATTCGTACTACGCTTAACATTGTGCGTAAAAATGAGATTCTCCAGAATATAAGGAAAGAGGCTTTGGGTATATCTCATTCTATTAATGAAGAAAACCTAGTGAGTATTCGTAGGAAAACATTGAGATTGATCAACCAGATTGATACAAATATGGAGCATGATGATGATTTGCAGGCTTTTCAAACCACATTTGATTCTGTGCACTATGATTTCTTTAAATGTCTTGAAGAGCAATTTCCTGAGTTAAACAATAAAGAAAAGATGCTTTGTGCCTATATAAAAATGAATCTGATGTCTAAAGAGATAGCCCCATTACTTAATATTTCTGTTCGGGGAGTTGAAATCAGCCGTTATCGTCTGCGTAAGAAACTGAATCTTGGAGAGAAAGATAACTTGGCTGAGTTTTTGCAGCGGTTGTCTAAATAGATTTTTGTAATACTTGTAAACTCTCCGGTCCCATATTAAATAGTAAGTCGATGATGCTGAGGTTGGGCAAGAATCCATGGCGACTCTCGAACACCTGGTAGTATGGTCTGGAGGTGAACGCCGGATCGGTAACGTTGAAATCTCTCTTGGGATGAATTGTCTCGCGAAAGTCATATTCATCCGTAGCGAATGTCTTTTTGTATTCTGACGTTCGTTGCATGTTGGGCTGCATGTCTATCCATTGGCACATTAGATGGCACAATTCTTCGTTGAAATCGGCCAGAAATGTATACTCTTTCTCGTAGAAAGGCTGAAGGTCGTCTCTATAAAATTCAAAAAAGGGGGTGCTATTGTAGGCTGATTCGAGGGCATTCCAGTGTAGATGTCGCCAATTTCCGTGATCGGAAATACGGATGTCTTTCATGGAACATTTTAATGTATCGGGATGTAGGATGGGAATGGAGAGGGTTTGTATGCCTTCGGGGCCCGCTATGTGACAACGATTGCGATAGGTCTGCTTGATATAGTGATCGTGTTGCTCAACGAGTATTTTGTCATAAGCCAGTAGCTTACTGTAGTATTCTACGGGAGCTAAATAGGCAGAACTAAGATAAATAGTTTTCATTCTTTTGTTATTGATTGCTCGCTTTACTCGGTTTACATTGTTTTTTTGTTCGGATTGATTCTTTAGTGTTTCTCCCCGTTACTTCCATTCTTCCCCTATTATTTTTTTAGCGCTTGATGAAAGGCAGGAGTCTGCCTCTTTAATCTTTTTTATCGGATCGATGAAAAGAATCGATTCCATCGATAACCTTGAAATAATCCGGTACCGGTTTCTTTAGAGAACCAGATGCAGGAAGCTTTCCCGATGATATGGTCTTTAGGAACAAAACCAAATAAGCGGGAGTCGGCTAGATTGACGGAGTTGTTTGAAGACATCCAATAATAGTTTTTGGTAAAATAGCAATATTGAGCGGGTTTACCGTTAATATATAGCGTATCGTTTCTCACTTCAGCTTGTTTGCCTTCATGCAGCACCAGCGTGTTTCGTAACAAGGTGGCATTCCATGGGTACACTTTTAAAACACTTCTTTTTCTCGGGATAATGAGTGGATGCAGGATGTGACTGAAACGGGCATCCTTTTCTTTGGAAAGTGGGTGTATCCAATTGCCCCCATTTATATTCATTGCTTGCTCCAATAGGTAGTACTCATAACGGCTGAAATTGCGTATGTTTTCTTCCTTATTGTATCCTTTTTGCCTATTCCCTTTGATGGAAAGAACAGAAAGTAACGAATCCATCGAGTGTTCTTTCTCTTTTGGATAAGCGTACAGCTCTTTCTCATCGGGGACTGCCTGCCTGTTCTCATCTGTCACATTGAAGAAGGAATCAATGAATAGAGTGTCTCCAGGGAGGCCTATGCAACGGCTAATGTATATGCTTCTTTGATCGATAAACGGTTGAGGCATTTGGGTAGGGTTGTTGAACACTACGATATCATTTTTATGAACGGGCTTTTCCATCCATCGGTGATAGGAGAATAATGACATTAAAGGAACCCTCAAGCCGTAGCTCCATTTGTTTACAAGAATGCGCTCACCCTGAAAGAGGGAATTTTCCATGCCCGATGACGGAATGAGGCAGGGGGTAAATGCAAAGCAACGGAACAACAACACAATCGTTGCTGCTCCTGCCAATGCTATGAGCCATCTGCCGATTCCTCGTTTCATCTTTTGCTTAATGTACCCATTTAAAGATGCGGTTCCAACGTATTTTACCGTCAAACCAACCACGGTCTTTATCGAGTGAAAGCCATACTACAATTGGTTTACCGACAATGTGGTCTTCGGGAACGAATCCCCAATAGCGGGAGTCGGCAGAGTTGTGACGATTATCACCCATCATCCAGTAGTAATCCATTTTGAAGGTGTATTTGTCCGTCTTTATGCCGTTAATGTAGATGCCGTCGGCTTTTTGTTCCAGCGTGTTGCCTTCATAAGCATGAATGCATCGTTCGTAAATAGGCAGATTATCTTCTGTTAGTTTAATGGTTGCGCCTTTGGCAGGTATCCAGATAGGACCGTAATTATCCCTGTCCCATTTAGTGTATAGGTTCTGCGGATACAATTGCCCTGCATATTCTTCGGGTTCCATTATTATTTTGTGTACCAATCGTTTGTTGGCAGTGAAGGTTTCATACATCTTTTTAGTTAACGGTAGGTGATAAACGGGGTTTAAAGATCCTTGGCTATTCCTCCCGTCAAATCCCATTTGTGCTAACCCTGGTTCATATCCTGCTTCTCCGGTCATCAATACTTGGTCGGCCATACTGATACCCAGCTCTCTGAACATATCTTCAGGAATGTAAGGGCCGGTAGTTTGTACAAAGTAATTGAACTGTAGGTTTTCCGGATTGGGAGATATTTTATTATTAATGTAAACCTGTCCATTTACAATCTTGAGGGTGTCGCCAGGCAGACCCAGACAACGTTTTACGTAGTTCTCTCTACGATCTACGGGACGGTAAACGACCTTTCCGTACTTCTGTGGGTCGGATAAGATTAACTTTCTACCGGCAGCATAATAAAGTTGGTAAACCGTTTGTTGGTCTTTACGTGATAGGCTGTCCATGTTTATTTTATGGGGATAAATGCTTTTTCCCATATCATAAGCCAGTGAATAGAAGTCCGTCTCTTGATAGTTCAACGCTACGGTATCTCCTGCGGGGAAGTTGAAAACCACAATGTCGTCATGTTTCACTTTTCCCAGTCCTTTGACCCGTTTGTAGGGCCATTGGGGCCATTCTATGTACGATTTGCTGTTAAGAATAGGCAACGTGTGCTGTGCCAATGGCATAGATAGAGGCGTGTTTGGCACACGAGGGCCATAGCTCATCTTACTCACGTACAGATAATCTCCAACCAGCAGCGATTTCTCCAGAGAAGAAGAGGGTATCTGATAGTTCTGAAATATATAGATATTCACAAAGTAAACCGCTACAAGTGCAAAGACAATTGCGTCTATCCAGCTCATGATACTCCGGAAAGCAATGTTATCGGATTTTCGCCAAAAAGACCAAGGCACTTTTCGGGTGATGTAGGCGTCGAAGATGAACGGGACCACGATCAATCCCCACCAACTTTGAATCCAGACAAGAAAGAGCAGATAAAGGATAATGGCAATGCTGCATTTTACCCATTGGGTGAGTGTTGCTTTTTTCATTGTGATATGTTTTTTATATATTTAAGAATGGGAATAGATCGGTCATACCAAGGTATCCTTGTTTGCCTGCTGTATATTCGGCAGCCAGCACGGCACCCAGAGCGAATCCTTTGCGGTTTTTCGCATCGTGTGTGATGCTGATGCTATCGGCTTCGGAATCGTAGCGAATGGTGTGTATGCCGAATACTTCTCCTTCGCGTATGGAATGAATGGACAGTTCGCCGGCACTCTTTGCCTCTTCTTTTACCCAGCATTCTTTGCGATCGATGTTTTCCAGCACACCTTCGGCCAAAGTAATGGCGGTTCCACTGGGTGCGTCGAGTTTATGCACGTGGTGTGTTTCGCTCATGCTCACGTCGTAGGCCGGAAATTGGTTCATGATTTTAGCAAGCTGCTTATTAATGGCAGAGAAGATGGTAACGCCTAAGCTGAAGTTTGATGCCCAAAACAAGGTTTTTCCTCCTTTGCCGCAGAGTTCTTTTATCTCATCTCCATGTTCAGCCATCCAGCCTGTACTGCCCGAAACGACTTTCACACCGACTGCAAATGCTTTCATGTAATTGCCGTAGGCTACCATCGGATTGGTAAACTCTATGGCAACGTCGGCCGAGCGAAAAGCATCGGATTCAAAATCTTGTTGATTATTGACGTCTATGATGCAAACAATCTTGTGTCCGCGGCTGAGGGCTATCGTTTCAATCTCTTTACCCATTTTTCCGTAACCTATCAATGCTATCTTCATTGTTTTTCTGTTTTGTAGAAATAATCGTTATTATGAATCTTACCGACAAATAGTTGACGCAAAGATAAGTATTTTGGTGGTAAGTTATTATTTTTGTGGCATATTAACGCCCTGTTAACAATGGAACAACTGCTACATTATGTCTGGAGACATAAGATTTTTCCTCTTCAGGAGCTCATGACGACTTCCGGGCTACCGGTGGAAGTGATTGATCCCGGTTTGCCGAACACCAATGCCGGCCCTGATTTTTTTAATGCCAAACTGAAGATTGACGGCACTTTGTGGGTGGGCAATGTGGAAATTCATGCTGTTTCGTCCGATTGGTACCGCCATGGGCACGATAAAGATAAAGCGTATGACTCAGTGATTCTTCATGTGGCCGGAGAGACTGATTGCGAGGTACATCGATGCAATGGTGAAACATTGCCGCAATTGCAACTTAGTTGCCCCGATTCCGTTTGCATGCATTACGAGGAACTCCGGCAGGCAGACAAATACCCTCCCTGTTATACTATTCTTTCTTCACTCCCTAAACTGACCATTCATTCGTGGCTGACAGCTTTGCAAACAGAACGTTTTGAACAGAAAACGGAAGTGATCTCTGAACGTCTGAAGCGTACGAACAACCATTGGGAGGATACTTTTTTCATAACCCTTTCGCGCAACTTCGGATTCGGATTGAATGGAGATGCTTTTGAAGCCTGGGCTAATTTAATGGCTTTCCGTGCAGTTGATAAGCATCGCGACGATTTGTTTCAAGTAGAAGCGTTCTTCTTCGGACAAGCGGGCTTGTTGCAGGAGACGCTGGAGGAGGATGCTTACTACCGGAAGATGCAGAAAGAATATCTCTATCTGAAACATAAGTTCGATTTATCTGAGATGGATCCCTCTTTGTGGCGTTTTCTACGCCTTCGACCGGGTAATTTCCCTCATGTTCGCATTGCTCAACTGGCTTATTTATATCATCAAAGCCGTGGTTTGCTTTCTCAAATTGTGGAAGCCGAAACCCTTGCGGAGGTAAAGTCGGTTCTGGCTACCCGTACTTCTGCTTACTGGGAGGAACATTACATTTTTGGTAAACCATCGCCACACAGGGTGAAGAACCTGGGAGACGGTTCACTCCATTTGCTCATTATCAATACCGTTGTTCCCTTTCTTTACGCTTATGGCTTGCATAAAAGTGATGAAGTTCTTTGCCTTCGTGCCGGAAATTATCTGGAAGAGTTGAATGCCGAAAATAATTACGTAACCCGTTTGTGGGAAGGCGTAGGACTTCCTGTTCATAGTGCGGCCGATTCGCAGGCTTTGCTTCAGCTAAGGAAAGAATATTGTGATAAAAAGAACTGTCTTCGTTGCCGTTTCGGATATGAATACCTCAAACATAAATAAGTCACTCTTTTTGGATTATATATTAGGAAGATATAGTATATTTGCGCGCTGAAATCTGAGCTCTAACAATTAAACGTTTAAATGTCATGAATGCAAAAAGATTTGTACCTTGTTTATTAATGATTGCTATGTTGGGTGGGGGATGTCTTATCTCCTGTGGAAACACCTCTTCTAAAGACTCATCGGATAAAGCCGCCACTCCTGCTCAGCAGGCGGATGACGACTTTCGATCGTTTCTGGCTAAGTTTACCTCGAGTGCTGCTTATCAATATAAGCACCTGAAGTTCCCTATGAAAAGTCCCATCACACTGATGACCGACGATGGGAACACAGAAAAAACATTCCCTTTTACGAAAGAGAAATGGCCGTTGCTCGATGGAGAGACGTTAAAGGAAGAACGCATTACGCAAGAAGAAGGAGGCGTGTATGTATCGAAATTTGTAGTCAATAACCCTACTCACAAGGAGTTCGAGGCAGGCTACGAAGATTCGGAAATAGACCTTCGCGTGGTGTTCGACCTGATTGAAGGAAGTTGGTACGTAACCGATTGTTATTCGGCTTGGTACAGCTTTGATCTGCCCATTGCCGACTTGAGAGAAACCATCCTTCAGGTGCAGGAAGAAAACAAAGCGTTTGAAAAAATATACCCTTAGAATATTGAGACAGATGCATAATTTTATGAAATATATCGGGCAGCCCGTCATGTTTGTAGGGCTGCCTTTATGCTTTTTTGTCCTTTTGTGTTCGTTTAAACCGGAAGATAAGATGAAAGAATTGCAAGTAAAGAAAATCCATGCAGTGCATGTGGAAGTGACGAATGTACCGGCTTTGCTAGATGCTGAGAGCGTAAGCTTTCAGCCTATCGATCAGTTGAATTGGGCGACTTTCCCGTATCGTCCGCAAGCGGAGTTTCGCATCGCTCATACGGAAAATGCCATTTTGCTTCACTTCAAGGTGAAAGAAGCAAGTGTACGTGCCCGTTATGGTAACGATGGCGGTTCGGTATATACGGATGCTTGTGTGGAGTTCTTTGTTATTCCTGCTGATGACGGCGTGTATTATAATATTGAGTGCAACTGCATCGGAACGATTCTTGTTGGCTCTGGCCCCACGCGGAATGAAAGGGAGCGGGCTCCGCAGGCTATTATGGATAAAGTGCAGCGCTGGTCAAGCCTTGGCCGCGAGCCTTTCGAAGAACGCATTGGCGAATGCAGTTGGGAAGTTGCATTGGTCATTCCGTATAGTGTATTCTATAAGCAACACATTGATTCGTTGGACGGGAAAACGCTGAAAGCTAACTTCTACAAATGCGGCGATGAGCTCCACACCCCACACTATCTCTCGTGGAACCCGATAACAGCCCCTAAACCAGATTTCCATCGCCCCGATTGCTTCGGACTGATTCACTTTGAATGAGTAATATCTGTTCTGAATCCGCATAATAAAATTGTAACCCCACAACAGGGCTTCGCTTTTATTTTTGATAATTAAATGTAAAAGATAGCGCTAATTAAGGGATAACACTTATTTTTGCAGCATGTTAAATAGAAAGTGTCATAACGCGAAGCAGTTTGTTCGGAGTGCCTGGGTCACAACTCTTTTGGTGGGTGCACTCTATTCATGCGCTAATGTAGGTCGGCCGGACGGGGGGCCTATCGACGTAACACCACCACGCTTTATCGGCAGTGTTCCCGTTGCCGGAGCTCTTAATAATACGAAATCTAAAATCGTCATATCTTTTGATGAGTTTATCAAGCTCGAAAAGGCCAATGAAAAGGTGGTGATTTCACCTCCGCAGGTGCAATTGCCCGAAATTAAAGCCAATGGTAAAAGGGTATCGATCAACCTAATCGACTCGCTGAAGGCGAACACCACGTACACCGTCGATTTCTCGGATGCCATTGTAGATAATAATGAAGGAAATCCTTTGGGTAACTTTGCTTTTACCTTCTCTACAGGGGGTGTAATTGATACGATGATGGTGTCGGGAACGGTACTCGAAGCCTCTAACCTGGAACCGGTAAAAGGAATACTCGTCGGTTTGCATTCAAATCTTCAGGACTCTGCTTTTGTGAAGTTACCCTTCGACCGTGTAGGGCGAACCGATAGCCGCGGGCATTTCTCTATCAGAGGGGTAGCTCCCGGAAAATACCGCATTTATGCTCTGTTGGATGCCGATCAAAATTTCGCTTACACACAAAAGAGCGAAGCACTGGCCTTTAACGATTCATTGGTGATACCCGGTTTTGAAGAGCGCACACGGCAAGATACGGTATGGAAAGATTCGCTTACGGTAGATTCTATCGTGGCACGCAAATACACCCACTATTTGCCCGATGATGTGTTGCTCCGTTCTTTTACGGAAAATATGTTTTCGCAATACCTGATTAAGGGCGAACGCACCCTTCCGCAGAAGTTTTCCCTCTATTTTGCTGCCAAGGCTGATACGCTGCCTGTGATTAAAGGTCTTAACTTTGATGAAAAGAATGCTTTTCTTATTGAGAAAACGCAGCGAAACGACACGCTTCACTATTGGGTGAAAGATTCGCTTATTTACAAGAAAGATACGCTGAGTATGAGCCTGCGCTATTTGTACACGGATACGCTGAACCAGCTTGTGCCTCGTACGGATACGCTGAACTTGATTGTCAGGAGGGCGAAAGGAAGTGCCGACCGGATTCAGAAGAAGAAAAAAGGTAAGGGGGATGAACCTGATCCGACGGTTTTCTTGCAGATGACTCCTTATGTACCGTCGTCTATGGACGTATACGATAGCATTCACTTTGTTTTTGACGAACCCCTGAGCAGGTATGATACGGAAGCAATTCACTTGAAGCAAAAGGTGGATTCGTTGTGGAAGGATGTACCTTTTGTCTTTAAACAAGATTCGCTCGAACTGAGGCGATACAACCTGTTGTGTAACTGGGAACCGGCTACGGACTATGAGCTGTCTGTTGACTCAATGGCCTTTCACGGGCTTTACGGGTTGTATACCAATAAAGTGAAACAGGCATTCAAGGTACGCTCACTCGATGAATATGGTGCGATTTACTTTAATGTTTCGGGCATAGATACTACTGCTTTTGTGGAGCTGCTCGATGCTCAGGATAAAGTATTGAGGAGAGTGCCTGTGGTTCAGGGGAGGGCGGATTTTTATTACCTGAACCCCGGTAAATATTGTGCACGCCTTGTGGTAGATGCTAACCGAAACGGGAAATGGGATACCGGTAGTTATGAGCTAAAGCTTCAGCCGGAAATGGTTTATTATTATCCGCAGATAGTAGAATTGAAAGCTCTCTGGGAACTGGAACAAGATTGGAATGTAGGCTCCAAGCCTTTGGATAAACAAAAGCTGGATGAACTCAAAAAACAAAAACCTGATGAAGACAAGAAAAAACAGAATAACAGAAATAACAAAAGCAGTAGCAGCAGCGGCCGGGGTGGTTTCGGCCTGTAGAGGCAGGCGACTTGTTATTTTGCTTTTCATGGGAGCTTTTATTTCACTGAGTCTTCCGGCAAAGGCCCAGTGTGAGGCGAATAACGAGGCCTTCAAATCGGGCGAGCATGTGATGTACGACTTGTTCTTTAACTGGAAGTTCATCTGGACAAAGGCCGGAATGGCCAGTCTTACTACGAATGCAACCACTTACCATGCCAAACCGGCCTATCGGATCAATATGTTATCCGTAGGCAGTAAGAAAGCCGATTTCTTTTTTAAGATGCGAGACACGTTGACTTGCATTATCGGTGAGCAGTTGGAACCCTATTACTTCAGGAAAGCAGCCGAAGAGGGAAAGAGATATACCGTTGATGAGGCTCTGTTTACTTATCGGGACGGGGTGTGTTATGTTCGCCAGAAAAGGACTCATCGGGATGGTAAAATAAGCCGGACAGAACACAATGACAGTCGTTGTATTTATGATATGCTCAGCATTTTGGCTCAGGCTCGTTCTTATGACCCTGCCGATTACAAAGTGGGGCAGGCCATCCGTTTCCCTATGGCTACGGGGCGCAAGGTAGAAGAGCAAACACTGATTTATCGGGGTAAGAAGACTTTCACGGCAGAGAATGACACCACTTATCGGTGCCTTGTGTTTTCTCTTGTGGAATATGACAAGGGAGAAGAGAAGGAGGTCATTACATTCTATATTACCGATGATAAAAACCACCTTCCCGTCAGGCTCGATCTGAACTTGCATTTTGGTTCGGCAAAGGCTTTCTTGCGTAGCGTTAGCGGCAACAGATATCCGCTTACTTCCATTATTGTGAAGTAGTGCTACTGCCGCCTCAAACGATAACCATTCCGATTACTTATTCAGTCGCCATTCAAAGCCGCCGTCTTTGGTATCTTTTACTTCAAATCCCAGTGCGGTTAGTTCATTACGGATTTTATCCGAGGTAGCCCAGTCTTTGTTGGCTTTGGCCTGCATGCGTTGTTCGAGCAACATGTCTACCACTTTGCCGTAGGCCGCTTCGCGTCCGTTGGAAGAACCGACTTCTTCTTTCAGCCCCAGAATATCGAACAGGAAGAGGTGGAATACCGCCTTGAGTTCCTTCAGATCTTCTTCGGAGATGGTGTTGTTGCCGGCCAGAATGTTGTTGATGATCTTAGATCCGTCGAACAGGTGAGAGATGACGATGGGTGAGTTCAGATCGTCGTTCATGGCTTCGTAGCACTTGGTGCGGATGTTTTTTACATCTACATCCGAGGCAGCGGAGGATTTTATCCTATCCAATCCGTCTACGGCTTCCATCAATCGTTGCAATCCTTTTTCGGAGGCTTGCAGGGCTTCGTTGCTAAAATCTACCGTGCTGCGGTAGTGTGCCTGAAGAATGAAGAAACGGATCGTCATCGGGCTGTAAGCTTGCGTGAGCATGGCGTGCGAGCCGGTGAAGAACTCATCGAGCGTGATGAAGTTGCCCAAAGACTTGCCCATCTTTGTGCCGTTTACGGTAATCATATTGTTGTGCATCCAGTAGTGCACCATGTCGTCTCCCTGAGAGGCAACAGATTGTGCTATTTCGCATTCGTGATGGGGGAATATAAGATCCATGCCTCCGCCGTGAATGTCGAAATGGTCACCTAAGTATTTTCGTCCCATAGCGGTACATTCGCAGTGCCAACCCGGAAAGCCGTTACTCCACGGAGAAGGCCAGCGCATGATGTGCTCCGGTTGTGCGCACTTCCACAGGGCAAAGTCGGCAGAGTTATGTTTCTCATCCTGCCCGTCGAGTTCGCGGGTAGTATTGAGCAAATCGTCGACATTGCGGCCGGAGAGTTTGCCGTAATGATTGTCTTTATTGTATTTGGGTACGTCGAAATAGACCGAACCCTTGCTTTCGTAAGCGAATCCGTTATCGAGAATTTCCTTCACCAGCTGAATTTGCTCGATGATGTGCCCCGATGCATGCGGCTCGATGCTTGGCGGCAACACGTTGAGCGCCTCCATGGAGTGATGATAACGGTTAACGTAATATTGCACCACTTCCATCGGTTCCAGTTGCTCCAGACGGGCTTTCTTGGCTATTTTGTCTTCTCCTTCGTCGGCGTCGTGTTCCAGATGCCCCACATCGGTAATGTTGCGCACGTAGCGCACTTTATAGCCCAAGTGGGTGAGGTAACGAAAGAGCAAGTCGAAAGTAATGGCCGGACGGGCATGCCCCAAGTGGGCATCTCCGTAAACTGTCGGTCCGCATACGTACATGCCTACGTGTGGTGCATGCAGCGGAACGAATAATTCTTTCTTTCTGTCTAAAGTGTTGTAAATGGTCAGTTGGTGTTCCATTACGCGTTGATTTATTTTTTTGGAATCACAAAGTTATAATAAATAGTTTATAAACCGTTTTGATTTCTACGATTTTCTTCTCTGACAAAGGGGAATGCAACCGTCATTTGCCCAAAGTGCAACCGTCTCTTTGGCCAAATGCAACCGTCTCTTTGGCCAAATGCAACCGTCTCATCAGTGAAATGCAACCGTCTTGTTGAGTGAAAGGTAAGTATTCCGACTTTTTTTTATTCCAGTAATTTTTTCCATTCGGTGTCTGTGAGAGACTCCAGCGGATTATTGTCCGTAATAAATGTCTCGGCCAGTTTTCGTTTGCTCTCTTGCAGTTGCATCATTTTTTCTTCAATGCTGTCTTGTGTGATGAAGCGATAGGCCATTACTTGCTTCTTCTGCCCGATGCGGTGGGCACGACTAACGGCCTGCATCTCTGCCGCCGGATTCCACCACGGGTCAATGATGAAAATGTAATCAGCCTGTGTCAGGTTCAGTCCTACGCCTCCCGCTTTCAGCGAAATAAGAAATGCCTGAATGCGATCGTCGGACGAGAAACGGTTGATCTCCTCCTCGCGCTTGGTAGACGAGCCGGTGAGCATAGCGTATGCCCATCCCCGTTCGTCGAAGGCTTTGGCTATCAACTCCAGATGTTTCACAAAAGAAGAGAAGATAAGCACTTTGTGCCCCTCGCTTTGAAGCGTTTCAAAGGTGTTAATAATTTCTTCCAGCTTGCCCGAACCTTCGGCGAAAGCATTAAAAACCATCTGCGGATGGCAGGCCAACTGTCGCAACCGGAGGATGCCGTTGAGTATGGTGAGGCTTTGTTGCTTGCGCTCGTGCTCTTTGAGGTCGAGCAAGATGTTTCGCAAGCCGTTCTTTTCCCGTTCGTAAATTTCTAGTTGCTTTTCCGTCATGTTGCAATACAGAATCTCTTCGGTGAGCGAAGGCAATTCCGGTGCTACCTCCAGCTTACTTCTGCGTAGAATAAACGGCTCGATGATTTGCTTCAGTCGCTGTTCTACGGAGTGATCTTCCTGACGTATGGGCAGGATGAAGCGTTTATTGAAATCACTCTCCGTTCCAAGCAGTTCGGGTTCCAGAAAATGGAACTGCGACCACAGGTCTTTCAGGGAATTTTCGATGGGAGTGCCCGTGAGTACCAATCTCCGGCTGCTCTTCAGCGTCATGGCAGCTTTGAAGGTTTGCGAGTCGCTGTTCTTTATGTTCTGACTTTCGTCGAGCACGATGTACTCGAACGGATATTGGCTCAGCGCCGCGATGTTGTTTCTCATGATGCCGTAGCTCGTGAGCACAAGGTGGTGCTGGTTAAAAGCTCTTGCAGGGTTGGGCTGCTTCAGATGATTGCCGCCTGCATATTCGTAAATGGACAGGTTGGTAAAGCGTGCGGCCTCTCTCTTCCAGTTGTGCAACAACGAAGTAGGCATCACAATGAGTGAAGCGTGCTGCTTTGCCGGTTTTACCGAAGCGGGGAAGAGCGGCAATTGATCGATTTCATCGGCGGAAATAGTTGGTGATGCCGCCTTCTTTGCCGATTGATTGGTGGTTTTATTATAAATGTATTGCAGCAATGCCAGGGTCTGTATGGTTTTACCCAACCCCATATCATCGGCCAGGCAGCCGTTGAGGTTATGCTCATGCAGATGAACCATCCACGAAAGGCCTTCTTGCTGATAGCGGCGGAGTTGTGCGTTAAATCCGTCGGGCGTTTCGACTATTCTCTTTGGTTGATAGTTGTGTGTCTTCTCCTTCTCGTCCGAAGCGGTAACGGACTGCAATATGCCGATGAACGGATGTTTCAGGCGGATTGTTTTTTCTTCTTCTTCTCCCACTTCGAACAAGTCGACGTATTTGCTGAACCACTCTTCGGGTAAAATGATCGTTCGTCCGTCCGGCAAAACGTATTCCTTTATCCCCTCGAGTATGTGTTTCTTAAAACGGATGAAAGGAATGCGCAGGCCCTCTACCACCACGGTAATGTGCAATTCGAACCAGTCGTGCTCATCCGTATAAGTCTGCTCTACGTGTATGTCGTTCAGGCAATAATCGCCACCTGTTTTCTCGCTAATCAGCTTGAATCGGGTAGAAAGTATTTTCTTGTTGCCGGCAATCCATTCGGATAACGATTGCGGCGTAGTTGTTTGCCGCAAGGTGAACTGCCCGTCGCTTACCTGCCTTAAGCCTGCCTTCTTGAGCAACTCAACCGACTCTTTTTCGAGCAAAAGATTGCGCTCGAAGTAGTGGATGGCTTTTTCTCCGTTCTCTTCGCAAAGCTGAACCACCTTTGAGGCGGCCGATGGATTGGGCAAAAAAGTCTGATCGCCGTAGCGGAACTTCAGCTCCAGCGCTCTCTCCAAATGAACGCTGTCTTCAACCCATAACAGAGGCTCATACTCTCTGTGCTCTTCGGTGATGTTCAGTCCCGTTGACGTTACTTCGTGGTATTTGATGACGGGAGCTACAATCTTCTCCATGTACTTGGCCGTGAAGGAGGCATCTACGCTTACCGATTTTTTGTGGGTAAAGGGCAGTATGCGGGCCGCTTCGATGTTACGAAACACATGCAGCTCTCTTCCCAGCAACAGGGAAGCGGGCGAGGAAGTCAGCGCAATGACCGGCTTCTTTTCTTGCAGCGGCACGGTTATGTCGCCGCAACGGCATTGTATGGTGTAGCTGAATTGCTTATCCGTACCGGTGAATTGGAAAGACACTTCCGTGGTTTCAGACATCACCTGGTAAGCATTGTGGTTGTAGAGCTGGTTGCTGCCGGTTTGCTTTTCATATAAAGGCAGTTTTTGGGTTTGAATGAGTTGCACCATTTCGAGCAGTTTCTTCTCGATGTACGGTCGCACTACCTCTTTCCGGGTTTTGTCGGACAACTTGCGGAGAAAGTCGCTGCTGTTCTTTTCTTTGGAGTAGATCTTCATCAGATACTTCTCTGTGTAATGGTTGGCTATTTCGATTGCTTTCTGCTCGGCTTCGTTCATCTTTGCAACCAGTGCATGCGACACATGAAAAGCCTGTTCGATGAGGCAGATGGTGTCTTCGGACTCTCTTTGGGCGGTGTAGGGTACCAATAATGCTCCCAATACAGGGTGTTGCGTTAGTACAATAACAATTCTGATAGGAGTGAGGTTTTCTTTCATTCTTTCCTTGTCTGTGTATCGGTCTTTTGGACTTTTCACAGTGCAAATGCCGTAGTTTAATATTAAGAGTGGTTTTTGTTAAGCCTGGTTCAGCAAAAGCATTTCTTCAATGTATTGCCTGTTGTTGCTTAAACGAGGCACTTTGTGCTGGCCTCCCAGTTTTCCTTTGTCTTTGAGCCAATCGTGAAACAAGCCCTTGCGAGCCGGTATCACTTCTAGGGGTTGCAAAGCGATGTCTTTCCAGCGCTTTGCTTCATAGTCGGAGTTTACTTCCTTGAGCGTTACATCGAGAATCTCGGCAAAATGCTCGATAGAATCGGGCCTTTTAGCAAATTCAATGATCCATTGGTGCCTGCACTTGGCGTTCGAATCCATAAAAACAGGAGCGGCGGAATACTCGCAAACCTGTGCGCCGGTAACGGCACAAGCCTTGGCCAGTCCTTTTTCTGCATTGTCGATTATCAGCTCCTCACCAAAGGCGTTAATGAAATGCTTGGTGCGGCCGGTAATCACAAACTTGTAAGGCCGGTTGCCGGTAAACTTAATCGTATCGCCAATCATGTACCTCCACAGTCCGCACGACGTAGAGATGACCATGGCATAGTTCTTATTGAGTTCCACCTCTTCCAGGCAATAGGCCCGCGGATTTGTTTTTCCTACTTCCTCTAGGGGTATGAACTCATAAAAAATTCCGTAGTCGATCATAAGCAGCATGGCCGGATCGGCAAAGTCGGTTTGAGTACCGAAGTATCCTTCGGATGCATTGTATGTCTCTACATAATGCATGTTCTGAGAATGGATGACCTGTTGGTACTGGTCGCGATAAGGAGTGAAGCTTACGCCGCCGTGAAAGAAAACTTCCAGGTTGGGCCACACCTCTTCCAGCGTTTGTTTCCCTGTCTTTTCCAAAATGCGTTTAATAAGCACCAAAAACCATGACGGCACTCCCGAAAGGTTGGTTACGTTGGTGTGTATGGTACTATTGGCTATTGCTTCTATTTTGCTTTCCCATTCGCTCATCAGGGCAATCTTTTTGCCCGGCACCCGGATAAGGTTTACCAGCGGATTGACGTTTTGTATCAAAATGGCCGATAAATCTCCTACCAAACTGTGGTCGAAGCCCATGTTGTGGCTGTGACTCCCGCCCAGAATCAATCCCTTTCCGGAGAAGATGCGACTTTCCGGATTCATTCTGAAGTAGAGGGCAACAGCATCCTTGCCACCCCGGTAATGAATATCCTGCAACGCTTCTTTGCTCACAGGAAGGAACTTGCTTTTATCGTTCGTTGTGCCCGATGATTTGGCAAACCATTCTATCTTCGAAGGCCAGATAAGGTTCTGTTCTCCTGCACGAAGTCTTTCTACATAAGGCTTTACGTCGTCATAAGTTTGTATGGGAAGGCGCATCTTAAACTCTTCATAGTTTAAAATGGATTTATAGTCATATTTTCTTCCCCATTCAGTGTTTGCAGCTTGTTTAAGTAAGCGATTAAATACCCGATGCTGTATTTCTCCCGCTTGGGTAGCAAAGAGATCTATTTCCTTTAAGCGTGCATTAAAAAGTTTACTTATTATTTTCGTGCTATTCATTATCGGTTGTGAAATAACGTTTGACAGTACAAAAGTAACCTTATTTATCTTTTTTTTCTATCTTTACCCCGAAAATATCGTTAAATGAGTATGAGAATAGGTATATTGACTTCAGGTGGCGACTGTCCGGGTATCAATGCGACGATTCGCGGCGTTTGCAAGACGGCCATAAACCACTATGGTATGGAAGTTATTGGCATACATAGTGGCTTTCAGGGACTATTGGATAAAGATGTCGAAACCTTTACAGACAAATCTTTATCCGGCTTGCTCAATCAGGGGGGAACGATGCTCGGCACTTCCCGGGAGAAACCTTTTAAGAAAAAAGGGGTTGATCCGGATGTAAATAAACCTGCAATAATAGAGCAAAATATCAAAGAACTGGGGCTGGATTGTATTGTGTGCATCGGAGGCAACGGCACACAGAAAACAGCGGCTAAGTTTGCTGCGATGGGGGTCAACATTGTTTCTGTTCCCAAAACGATTGATAACGACATTTGGGGCACCGATATCTCTTTTGGTTTCGACTCGGCCGTAAGCATTGCTACGGATGCTATCGACCGATTGCACTCTACCGCCAGTTCTCATAAACGCGTGATGGTGATTGAGGTAATGGGGCATAAAGCCGGATGGATTGCTCTCTACTCGGGCATGGCCGGCGGAGGAGACGTGATACTAGTGCCTGAGATACCTTATCGGCTTGAATCGATTAACGAAACGATAATGAATCGCCTCAGGCGAGGCAAACCTTACTCAATTGTGGTCGTAGCCGAAGGTATACAAACGGACGGATATAAACGTGCTGCGGAATATATTGCTCAGGAGATAGAACGTGAAACAGGCATCGAAACCCGCGAAACGGTATTGGGATATATTCAGCGGGGAGGTTCGCCCACACCCTTTGATCGTAATCTTTCTACCCGCATGGGCGGGCATGCTACCGAGCTGATTGCCAATGGGCAGTTTGGACGTATGGTTGCGCTGGTGGGTGATGATATTTCTTCTATTCCGTTAGAAGAGGTAGCCGGAAAATCGAAGTTGGTGACTGAAGACCATGATTTGGTGGTTCAGGGTCGGCGAATGGGGATTTGTTTCGGGTAACAAAGCGGTCGGAAGCTTGGAGAAGGGTGCGGCAAAGCATCCTTTTATTTAATTAGTGATCGGATGGGTGCGTCACAAAGATCCTTCGAGCGTTGTTGCCAGCGTTTGATCTGAAAGGGAAGTAACCGTTTCTTCTTCTGTGTTCTTCTTTTCGTCTGCTACAATACCTTCTACCTCCACAAACTGTTCTTCGTCTTGCGTTTCTTCTGTCGGTACGGCCTGCAGAGCTTTCGCTTCTTCTATTTCGGCTATGAATTCCGGCCGGTCTTTGATTATCTTCAACGCCATCTCCGAAGCGTTCTGCTGCGATTCTTTTTTAGAATATCCTACTCCTGTGCCGGTTGACACATTTTCAATCAGCACTTCCGTCTGAAATACAGGATTGGAATCCTGATCGAGGAACTGCTTAATAAGTTCGAAGGAAACTTCCATTTTGTTCTTCTGGCTCCATTCTATCAGCTTCGACTTGAAATTAACCTCTTTGCGCGAGAGCGTGTCCAGATCAATGTAGCGGCTGATTATTTTTTCTTCCAGAAACTTCTTGCAACGTTCGTAGCCCCGATCCATATAAATGGCACCGATGAATGCTTCGAAAGCATTGCCGTACATGTAGCTGTTATGTGATGAAGAGCGTGTGGTAAATTTGATTAGCTTGTCCAATCCTATCTCTACAGCGAGCTTGTTCAATGTTTCGCGCTGCACAATCTTAGATCGGGTATTGGTTAAGAATCCTTCTTTTTTGCCGTCGAAATGCCGATAAACAATATCGGCAATGATGGCATCGAGTATGGCATCACCCAGAAATTCAAGTCGTTCGTTGTTTAGCGGCCTTCCTTTTTCCGAGCGCAAAGAAGTTGATTTGTGCAGGAGTGCCTGTTCGTATATCCGGATGTTACGGGGATAAAAGCCCAGTATCTGATAAAAACAAAAATAAGACTCTCTGTCCTTACGGAACAGGAGTCTCATCTTATCTATTTTATTACGTAACACGATGTTATTCTGCGTATTTTTTGAAAATAACACAAGCATTGTGACCACCGAATCCGAATGTGTTGGAAAGGGTAACATTAATTTCACGCTTCTGTGCTTTGTTGAACGTGAGATTAAGGTTGTAGTCAATGTTTTCGTCATTATCACCTTCAGCATGATTAATTGTCGGAGGCACAATTCCATCTCTGATGGCCAGAATACTGGCTATGGCTTCTACCGCACCGGCGGCACCCAGTAAATGACCGGTCATGGATTTAGTTGAACTGATATTCAATTTAAAGGCATGCTCGCCAAATACTTCCTTAATTGCTTTAGCTTCCGAAATGTCTCCAACCGGAGTGGATGTACCGTGAACATTGATATAATCAATATCTTCCGGTTGCATTTCTGCATCTTCCAATGCGTTTCTCATTACCAGTTTGGCTCCAAGGCCTTCCGGATGAGAAGCGGTAAGATGGTAAGCATCTGCAGATAATCCTGTTCCGGCTACTTCTGCATAGATTTTAGCTCCACGTGCTTTGGCATGTTCCAATTCTTCAAGAATAATGCAGCCTCCACCTTCTCCCATCACAAATCCATCGCGTGATGCACTGAATGGGCGTGAAGCCTTTTGTGGCTCATCATTACGGGTAGAAATGGCGTGCATGGCATTGAAGCCACCCATGCCTCCTTGAGTAATGGCTGCTTCAGCCCCCCCGCTAACTATTACGTTTGCTTTACCTAAACGAATCAGGTTAAATGCATCGGCAATGGCGTTGGTCGAGGTGGCACAGGCAGAGCATGTGGCGTAGTTAGGCCCGTGAAAACCATACATGATTGAAATCTGTCCGGCAGCAATATCTGAAATCATTTTAGGAATGAAGAACGGATTAAATCGTGGTCCTTTTTCCTTATTGAGGTAATATTGTGCAATCTCTTCTTCAAACGTACTAATTCCTCCAATGCCGGCACCGAATATAACACCGATTTTGTTCAGGTCTTCATTCTCTATATTAAGCCCGGAGTCAGTAACAGCTTCTCTGGCAACAACAACGGCGAATTGTGTGTACAAATCCATCTTTCTTGCCTCTTTGCGGTCCATGTACTTGGTTACATCGAAGTCTTTAACTTCACATGCAAACTGGGTCTTAAATAGCGATGCATCGAAATGAGTAATAGGCCCTGCTCCGCTAACTCCGTTCACAAGATTTTCCCAGAAATCTGGAACGTTGTTGCCAATGGGAGTAATGGCGCCAAGACCTGTTACTACGACTCTTTTTAATTCCATATTATGAAAAACAGATTACTTTGCGTGTTCTTCGATGTAAGACACAGCGTCACCTACAGTTCCGATCTTTTCTGCTTGATCATCTGGGATAGAGATACCGAATTCTTTCTCGAATTCCATGATAAGTTCTACAGTGTCAAGAGAATCAGCTCCTAAGTCGTTTGTGAAGCTAGCTTCGATAGTAACTTCTGATTCTTCTACGCCTAATTTATCAACGATAATCGCTTTCACTCTTGATGCAATTTCAGACATAACTTTAAGTTTTTAATTAATAATTAGTTTTATTTCTTTAAATTTGCGGTGCAAAGGAATAAATATTTATTGTTCTGAGCAAATATTTGATTAAATAAATGCAAGCTTTTGCACAAATTTCACTCTTTTGTGCAAAATAACGGCTAATTATGAAGAAAAGCATCGCTATTTTCGCTTCAGGTTCCGGTTCGAATGCCGAGAATATTATTCGCTATTTTAATGACAGCAGCTTACTTGGTATAGAATTAGTGCTTTCTAATAAGTGCAATGCACCTGTACTTGGGCGTGCGCAACGCTTAGAAGTGCCTTTTGCCGTGTTTCCTAAAGCAGAATGGGAAAGTGGATATGAAATTCTTGCTTTGCTGGCTACTTACCACATAGACTTTATTGTTTTGGCAGGCTTTCTGCTTCGTATCCCGGAACCGTTGTTGCATGCTTATCCGAATAAAATTATAAATATTCACCCTTCTCTATTGCCCAAGTTCGGGGGAAAGGGCATGTATGGAGGCAAAGTACACGAGGCCGTTGTGGCTTCAGGGGAAAAAGAAAGTGGCATTACCATTCATTATGTGAATGAACACTATGATGAAGGAGGCATTGTTTTTCAAACAACTTGTGCCGTGTTGCCCGATGACACAGCTGCCGATGTAGCCGAAAAAGTGCATGCGCTGGAATATATGCATTATCCTCGAATCATAGAGAAAGTGGTTGGCTCATCAGGGAATATCGGCTGATATGCCCGGTCATATAAATGGCTTCCGAAATACTATATGGTAGGGCCGAGGATGATGTTATAGGCTTCGGCTTCTCTTCTTAATGGATAATCTCCCCGCAACTGCTCAAAAAGCTCGGGATGCGCTTTCAATGCATCACTGTCAACCAACGGATTGTATATCTTCAATAAAGCTTCTGCTTCATTGGCTGCATAAATGGTGTTTGTATCCGGTAGCGGAGGCACGATCTTAAAATCAGGTTTTATTTCGAAATGATTGCATAAGGCCTCTAATGCCATGCGTGTTGCATTTGCTTTTCCATCTGCCGAATATCCTGCTATATGCGGAGTGGCAATGAAGGCTTTGTTCAATAATTCGGGGTTAATATCCGGTTCTTTCTCCCATACGTCAATTATGGCATCAGCTATAATACCCGAATTCAAAGCATGCAGCAACGCTTTTGTTTCAATGACTTCTCCACGCGAGGTATTGATGATGATTGGCTTTTTCTTTAAAGAGTTAAAGAACTCTTCGTTGGCCAGATGAAGCGTTTTATACTTGCCAGCGCTATTCAATGGAGTGTGAAAGGTGATTATGTTGCATTCGCTTGCAATGGTATGCAAGTCGGTGAAACTGGCATTTCCTTCTTTGTCTTGGCGGGGAAGGTCATTAACGAGAACACGTATGCCTAGTTTTTGAGCAACAACCTGCACTTTACTTCCTACATTGCCTGCGCCCACAATACCTATCGTTGCCGCATTTATGTTAATCTTTTGCATGGAATGCAACAATAATAGAGCGGATTCTATGTATTGTGCTACCGAGGCTGCGTTGCAACCCGGAGCATTGGTCCATGCTATATCTCTTTCACGGCAATAATCAGCGTCTATGTGATCATAGCCAATAGTGGCTGTAGCAATGAATTTGACGCGGCTTCCTTCCAGCAGGTTACGGTTGCAGTGCGTGCGTGTGCGAACAATCAATGCATCGGCATCCTTCACCGACTCCGAGGTGAAATCTTTGCCGGGTAAGTATACAACTTCGTCGGCTATGTTCTCTATAGCCTTATTAATATAAGGTATTTTGTTATCGACAATCACTTTTATCATAATACAATGTTTTTGAGCATAGCAAAGTTAATGTTTCCTTGTTAATAGTGATGCTTCTCTTTGTTCTTTTTAGAATATCTATGCCTTGTTCTTCTTAACTATAACTTTTTGATTAATAACATCCGGATGTTATATATAAAAATATGCCTATGTTCTATGATATATCATCCGGATGTTTAGGTATAGAAGATGGGGATGTTTTTATAATAATATATGTGTTTTTAAGAGATAATACGTTGAGAGGTGAATTGTCACACTAAGCACTTTTCCATGTACTTAGTGTATGCTGAGAGCCGAAGGCGGAGTAATAAAAAACAAAAAACGGTTGCTCGTATGGGAAATATTGTATAGTTTTGTCCCGTTGTATTTATATATAAGTAAGTTAATATTATGACATTTAGTAAGCTTTGCAATGAGATATTCTGGAAATCAACGACTGATTACCATGTGACTGACAACGTAGATGCTCCCATGAATAATCCTTACGAATTGAAAACGATTGAGTATTATCTGTATCTGAAAAACTGGATAGATGCTGTGCAATGGCATTTTGAAGACATCATTCGTGATCCTCAGATTGATCCCGTAGAAGCTTTGTCTTTGAAACGCAGAATAGATAAATCGAATCAGGATCGTACAGATCTGGTGGAGCTTATTGATAGTTATTTTCTTGATAAATATAAATCTATAACTCCAGAGGCAGATGCTACCATAAATACCGAAAGCCCAGCTTGGGCGGTAGACCGTTTGTCTATCCTGGCTCTTAAAATATACCACATGCAGCAAGAGGTGGAGCGTAAAAATTCGACAGACGAACACCTTAAACAGTGTAGCGTTAAGTTGAATATCCTTCTCGAGCAACGCACTGATCTTTCTTCGGCCATTGATCAATTAATCATTGACATTGAAAGCGGTAGGAAATACATGAAGGTTTATAAGCAAATGAAGATGTATAATGATCCGGCTCTTAATCCGGTGTTATATGCAAAGAAATAACAATTGATGGCAAAGATATTGGTTATTCGTTTTTCGGCTATTGGAGATGTTGCCATGACTGTTCCGGTAATACACTCTTGGGCTACGCAATATCCCCGGCACCAGATTGTTTTTTTAAGTCGTCCGTCATTAGCGCCTCTTTTTAGTAACTTGCCGGATAATGTGAGTTTCTTCAATGCCGATTTAAAAGGTAGGCATAGTGGATGGAAGGGGCTTTATGTACTATTTAAGGAACTTAAAGCGTTGCACTTTGATGCTGTGCTCGATCTGCATAATGTATTGCGCACAAAATATCTGTCTTTGTTATTTAGGTTTATAGGTACCCCTGTTTATGTTTTGCATAAAGGAAGATGGGGAAAGAGAAAACTCATTCGCCGCAGGAACAAAAAACTGGTTAGTCAAAAGAACTCTTTTCAACGTTATGCAGATGTGTTTACCAAAGCAGGATTTCCTGTTCTTCTAAACTTCTCCTCCATTTACGGACATGAAAAAGGTGACTTTTCAATAATACAATCTGTAACAGGAGAGAAAGGGAATGCAAAATGGATAGGCATTGCCCCCTTTGCCAAGCATAAAGGTAAGATATATCCTCTTGAACTTCAAGAACAAGTGGTGGCGCATTTTGCACAAGACGATCGGGTAAAGGTGTTTTTATTTGGTGGGGGTAAAGAAGAAGAAGATTGCTTTAAAACATGGACAGATAAATATCCTACAGTGACATCATTGATTGGTAAGCTTACTATGGATACTGAATTAGCCCTTATGAGCCATTTGGATGTAATGTTGTCGATGGATTCGGCAAATATGCATTTGGCTTCGCTTGTCAATATTCCCGTTGTATCTATTTGGGGGGCCACGCATCCGTATGCGGGTTTTATGGGATGGAAGCAGTTGCCCACTAACACGATACAAATTACAGATTTATATTGTCGTCCTTGCTCTGTCTTTGGGCAAACGCCCTGTTATCGTGGTGATTATGCCTGTTTATATGGCATTATGCCTGTGCGGGTGATCGAGAAGATAGAAAGTATAGTCTTTTAAGATGAAAATAGAAAAACACACTGATGTGTCATGATAGTAATAATTAATCCGGAATTCGAATATTTACGAGAATATATTGAGTCTATTCCGAAACGTTTTCAATTTGAAGGCGAGCAAATTTATGCAGGTAGAAACCTTATAAAGGTAATGCCTATTCTTGAATTTAATGTCAATGTTAAGCGATATAGGGTTCCAAAGTTTTTTAATCGGATTGTGTATTCTTTTTTCAGGAATTCTAAAGGTTGGCGTGCATTTAATTATCCTAAATTGCTTCTTAAGAAAGGTTTTCAGACGCCAATACCAATTGCATATATTGAAGAAAGACAATATGGCTTGATCAAACATTCTTATTTTATTAGTTTGCAGTGTCCATACAAACGTAACTTTTATGAATTTGGGGACGCTGATATAAAGAACAGTTCTGATGTTGTTATTGCTTTTGCTCAATATACTGCTCATTTGCATGAAGCAGAGATTTTGCATCGTGATTATTCACCCGGTAATATTCTCTTTGATAAAGTAGATGGTCAGTATCAATTTTCGTTGGTGGATATAAATCGCATGAGTTTTGGGAAAGTCAGTGTAAAAGTTGGCTGTGCTAATTTTGCTCGGCTATGGGGACAAATACCTTTTTTTGAATTGCTAGCGAAAGAATATGCTGCTGCCAGAGGTGCTGACGAGATTTTGTGTCGTAAGTGGGTTTTATCTTACAGAAGGTTATTTTGGAAAAGGTTTGCAAAGAAACATCAAATAAAATATAAATTAGAATTATAGGTTAGTTTATCAAGAGGTTTTATGGATAAGCATTATTTATTTTTTGTTTCATTGACTTATTCTTATTCTATATTACGTCCTTTACAAGAGGAAATATGGCGTAGAGGAGATAATGTTGCGTGGTTTATTGAGCCTCCTTGTGAGAATTGGCTAACAGAGAGAGAAAAGCAATTAGAAACAATTCAAGAGGTGTTTGATTATAATCCAATAGCAGTTTTTTCGCCGGGAAATTGGGTTTTTGATTTCTTTCCAGGGATAAAAGTAGAAGTTTTTCATGGTTATGCTATGAGAAAAAGGGTAGAAAGAATAGACGATCATTTCACTATTAGAGGCTGGTATGACATATATTGTACTCAAGGCAAAAGTAGTACTCCTTATTTTAAAGAATTAGAAAAAAAGCATGGCTTCTTTAAGGTTTATGAGACGGGTTGGTGTAAAGTTGATGCTTTTTTTAATGGTTCTTCTTATACTATAGGAGAAAACGACCATCCAACGATTCTCTATTCACCAACATTTAGCAAGGGAATTTCTTCTGCATCTTATTTGTTTGGCACTATAAAGCAATTAGCAGAGAACAAGTCTTGGAACTGGATTATAACTTTTCACCCCAAGCTTGATGATGCTGAGCTGATTCAAAAATATAAAGAATTGTCTGAGACAAGATCAAACGTAGTCTTTAATCGTAGTAACGATGGTCTTAATACGTTTAGGAAAGCTGATGTTATGCTCTGCGATAGCTCATCAATTATTGTGGAATTTATGCTGCTGGAAAAGCCGGTAGTCACTTTTAGAAATACACATCCGGGTAATTATCTTCTTAATGTTCTTGATGAAAATGATATTGAAGCAGCAATAGAAAAAGCGATCTCCCGCCCCAAAGAACTGATGGATAATATCCATGCTTACACAATGTGCCATGAGGCCCATCGTGATGGGCATAATTCTGTTCGTGTTCTGGATGCCGTTGATGATTTTATTCTTAATTATAAAGGGAAAATTAAAAATAAACCTCTTAATTTGATTCGTAGAATAAAGATAAGATTTAAAGCAAGATATTATCGCTGGTAGGAATTAGTTCTCTTTCTTCAATAAAGTTTTGTAGATATGGATATATTGTTGAATGTGTTTTTCATAACTGAATGAAAAGGCATGCTCTTTCATCATGGCAATCTTTTTCTTATCATCATAGAAGTTTTTGAGGTTTTCTTTCATTACTTGGGTCATATAATCAGGGTTAAAATTATCCCATATAAACGCGTTGCCGCCACATACCTCAGGTAAACTTGTGTAATTCGAGGAGAATACTGCTCTTCCAAATTGCATGGCTTCTATAACTGGTAATCCAAAGCCTTCTAAAGTTGAAGGGAACAAAAATGCGGTGCAATTTTTATATAGCCATACTTTCTCTTCATTTTTTATAGTGCCAGTTAAGAATATATTTTTTATTTTCTCATCAAGAATGCGTTGGCGTATTTCTTTTGCATATTCATAGTGATCTTGTCCTGAAATATAAAGATCGTATTCAGGAAAGTTTTTCATGACATCAACGAGAATATGGAAATTTTTCTTTTTTCTAACCTGTCCTAAGCTAAAGAAAAATGGTCTGTTTGTAGTAATGGAAAAAACGGATGATACCCACCCAGCTAAATCGGTGATACCCGTTCACTTTTATGCACGATTCAGTAGGCGTTACAAAAATAGTTATTTTTTTCTCATGCTTTCGCCAGTAAGCAAAAAACGCTGCGCTGTATGCACGATTCTGTCCAAAACAGCATCTGCCACAGTGGTGTTTGCATCCAGTATTTCATACCAGTCTTCCACCGCCAGTTGACTTATAATGATGGTTGCGTGCATGCCTGTCTTCAATTGATAATATCACTTCAAATGTGCCACCTATATCACTCACAAATGTGCCAGGTGTATCACTCTTAAATGTGCCACCCGTATCACCCACAAATGTGCCATAAAAATAACTTCACAGTGCTGTAATCATATTAACCATACATGATATCTTTATCTCAAAACAGATTAATGATACCATGGCAAACATTAAGATTACAATGCTAGAATTACGAAAAATGCTCCAGTACTTTGACCAGAATCTGTCTCAACGGAGTATAAGTGCAAAAATGCGTATAAGCCGGACTTCGGTTTCAGTGTATAAACAGCGTGCCTATTCATCGGGAAAAAGCTACAAGGAACTATTGTTGCTGGATGATTTGGGACTATGCGGTATCCTTCAGAAGGAGGAATATAAACCCAGCACAGACGAGCGTTTCAATGAATTGGAGCCACTATTGCCTTTCTATATGAAAGAAATGGAGCGGAAGCACATGACTTATGAACTACTTTGGACCGAGTATAGAGATGCGCATTCACCAAACTATGGTTACACACGCTTTAAGGCTCTTCTACAAACATACGAAAAAGCACACACCTACTCGTATCACAACAGCTATTTGCCCGGTTTTGAAAGTCAGGTCGATTTTGCGGGAGACAATCTTTACATTACAGAGAAAAAAACAGGCATGAAAACAGCCGTGGTTGTGTTATGCTGTATTCTTCCTTGCAGCTCACTGTCGTTTGTTATGGCTTTGCTGAACGCTACCCAGGAACATTTTTATTATGGACTATCCAAATGTATGGAATACTTCCGTGGAACAACAGAATCGGTTAAAAGCGATAATATGCGTCAGTGGGTGAAACGTTCAGACCTGCATGAACCAACGTTTAACGAGGCTGCGCTGCAATGGGGACTACACTACGACACAGAACTCACAGCAACACGCCCTGTTCATCCTAAAGACAAAGCTTATGACAAGTATTCTGTTATGTAAAGATTCAATGTTAATATCTTTATATACAATGTTGCATGTTGTATATACTTTACATAATCTTTTTTGATTAATTTGATTTTTGTATCAAATCAATAATTTATGCAAATGCCAAATTTAATCAAAATCAAAATGGATGGATTCTTGGCCGACATCGAGGACAAGGGTTTCAATCAGGCTATCCGTTGGCGATACGGCAAAACATGCCGTCTATTCGCCCAATGGGCATGTGAACAGCATTTCAAGGATGTTTCTGAAGAAAGCCTCCGAAGATATGCGCTTAAAGTCGTTGGATATTGGGAAGCTGCAAGGAATTTACCGTTACAGAAGCGACTGACACTTATGGTACTTCGTCGTTGGAGTAATTTTTTGATGGGGATGCCATATGAATATCGAATCCCGGCAAAGGACTATCGTTTCTCAACAGCCATTGGCAATTGGATAGGACCTTACCTTGATTGGTGTATTCAATCTCTTTTAAGACGTCCAGAAACAATTAACGGCAAAAAAAGAATTCTTTTTCGGTTGGATATTTTTTTGAGTTCTGAAGGGCTTGAAGTGGCAAATATCAATATTGGGAATGTCGACAAACACTTTATGTCACTGCCTTTGGGACAAAGGGAAAGCCACAAGTCCACAATACGGGAATTCCTTCATTATCTGTATTCCAACGATCTGTTGCCGGTAAACTTATCAGGGCAAATCCTCAAGGAGCCCAGACGCAGAAGGCCTGAAAGGCTTCCTTCGGTCTATTCCACAGAAGAAGTTAAACAATTGCTAAAATCTGTTGACCAAAGCACTTCGAAAGGGAAACGGGACTATTTGGTGCTACTGTTATGTGCTCAATACGGACTCAGGGCATCGGATATTGTGAGGCTAAAGCTTGACAACTTCAATTGGGAAAAGAACATCATCAGAGTCCGACAATATAAGACGGACGTGGACATAGAACTGCCTCTTTTGGCATCTGTCGGGAACGCTGTAATCAACTACCTTAAGCACGGACATCCATCTCCAAATACCGGAATTCTAGTTGTATCCCATATGAGAACTACAGTTGGTCAGCCCTTGGATCGTGCGACAATACACTCCATAGTAACAGCGGCATTCCGCAACTCCAATATAACTGGTTGGCAAGAAAAACGTCATGGTCCTCACTCCATGCGCCATAGTCTGGCATCCAACCTTATCAAGCAAGAAGTAAGCCTAATGACCATAAGTGCCGCTCTTGGACATAAGAGCGCAGAGTCCACGAAAGTCTATATCAAGATTGACATAGACGGTCTTCGTAAATGTGGTCTTGCCATACCTACAATGTCTAACCTATGGATATCAGGACCGGAATTGGAGGCCGCACAAAGATGAAGAGACCTAAATATCATTCTTTTTTTGCGGAAGAGATCAATGCCTTCCTTGATTATCGAGAATCTACCGGCATGGACATATCGGCAGATGCAAGGTATCAAAAGCTTCTTGATAATTTCTTTACGGAAAATGATGTGAAAGGCACTGGAATCACTCGAGAGATAGCAGACCTATGGCGTAGGAAACGGGATAGAGAGTCTGAGCATCATCACTATATGCGCGTTAACCATACAAAGCGCATGCTAGAGTACCTTTTCGCCAAAGGCTTTCCAGTAGCAACAATACGAGATGTAAAACCTCCTAAAAGCAACTTCGTTCCACATATCTATACCGATGACGAAATAAAACGCTACTTTCTTGTCGTCGATAGTTATGGTGAGACGCATCCGGGCAATATGAAAAATCGGGTGCAACTCTCCGTTTTATTCAGAGTGCTTTATTGCTGCGGATGCCGGATTACAGAAACACTAATGCTGCGAGTCAAGGATGTAGATCTTCATGAAGGCTTCTTCCGACTGAAAGTTACTAAAGGCAACAAAGAAAGAATCGTGGTTATGTCTTCTTCACTTCATACACTAATGCAACGATATGCAGATATGACATTCCATATGCTGACAGAAAACGACTTTATTTTCACAAACCGCTATGGACAAGCGCTTCGGAGAGATTGGGTGGAAGATCTTCATGAGAGACTCCTTGCAATGGCAAACATATCAGCTTTATCAGAGAATGGCTATCGCAAACGTCTTCACGATTGGCGTCATACCTTTGCAGTTCATGCCTTCAAGCAGATGGTGGACAGTGGTATGGATATGTATGTTTCGCTGCCCATTCTTTCAGCATATCTAGGACACTCGAGCATTGCTGCGACAGAAAACTATGTTAGGTTGGCCACGGTACTGTATCCCTACCTCCAAGAAAGGTTCAATACCGTACTAGACAAGCTGTTTGGAAAGGAGGTGGATAATGGGAACTGACTTTGGACATCTTGTGGAAAAGTTCTTTCGCAACTATCTTCCAAATGACCTGGGAGCCTCTCCTCAAACCATTTCAACCTATCGCTACGCTTTTATACAGTTTTTACTATATATGAAGAAGCAACATCATCTTGAACCTGAGGAGATACGACTTGAAAATTTAACTTTTGTAGAGCTATGCTCCTTCCTTGAATGGCTTGAAACAGAACGCAAGGTCTCAATCTCGACCCGTAACTCACGATTGGCGGCCTTTAAAAGTTTTGCTGTCTTTGTTCGTTATGAAAACCCTGAATTCATCAGCACGGCGAACGACATCCGTCGCTTGAAGGCCAAAAAGAAAGAGACTTCATCTATTTCTTTCTTGACACTTGATGGCATAAAGCTGATGATAAACCAACCGGACAGGACTACTCGCATAGGCATACGGGATTATGCTATCCTCACAACCTTTTTTCTGACTGGAATACGTGTCAGTGAACTTATTGAGATCCGAGGTCGTGATGTCACGATGAAATCGCCAAGAAGTATTGTCATCCACGGTAAAGGTGGTAAAATCAGACGTGCACCTATAGTGGAACAGTTGGTGGAGCCCCTGCATGAATTAGTTAGGTTAAACAAAGTAGACCTACCTCAAAATCATGATAATTATCTATTTACTAATCACAGCTCCAATAAGTTTACACGACAAGGCATTAATTATCTGATAGAAAAATATGCGGCTATGGCTCGCAATAAAGCCCCTGACCTTATCCCAACCAACATATCGCCGCATAAACTACGACACAGTTGCGCTATGGCTCTTGTCGATAAGGGGACAGAACTTATCGTAATCCGAGATCTTCTTGGCCATTCTTCCGTGATAACTACAGAAATCTATGCCAGACTATCAAATCATAGAAAACGGCAAGCAATAGAAGCGGCAAGTCAGCAGCTTACCCCTGCAGAGGATGCAAAATGGGATAATGATACGAAACTACTTGAATGGTTGAAAGGCCTTGGAAAGAATACTATTATGTAAAGGAAATCCTTCAAATAAGACTGTTTCTCAATAATATGGGAAGCAGCCTTTACATAACAAAATACTTGTCATAAGATTTGTCTTTCGGCTTGCGCGGACGTGCGGGAAGAACCACACAGCCGTAATGGTTGGCTAAATCCTCCAGTATCCTGTTGATATCAGGCTCGTATGGATCAGACTTAACCACCGCGGCTTTCAGGTTGTCAGGAACCAGTATTTTGGGCACACCTCCTATTGCCCCAAGAAAGCGCATGACGGCATAGACGAAGTCTTCACTCTTCTGCGAAGGGACGGCAAGAGCATAGCCGTAGTCCGTACAAGGCAAGCTAGCTACAAAGGTTTGAGGACGTACGATCTCTCCCGTCTCACGGTCGATGTATTCCAGCGTATCGCCGGCAAAGTCAAGATAGCCTTTCTCCCCGGGTACATAAAGATCTTTCAAAATAGTCGATGGACGTTCTTTGGCCTTGGTATTCTGACCGTAGTGATAGCGGAACTGGGTTAACTGGTAGCCATTGGGATTCTCCAGGATGTATTCTTCCCAGAGTTTTTTCAGAGTGACATGTTTATGTCCCATTTGTCGCTCAAAATAAGGGAGCTTGAGCTTAAATGTTTCAAAACGGTCGTCAACGTATGCGGGATGTCCTCCAGTCATACGATACTCAAGCACCGGGTCTTCCAGTTCCAAAAGTTCAGTGAGCTTCATGCGGTCTTCAACAGCCCTGCGGACATATTTGTTGACCGTCTCTTTATTCAAGCTCAGATTATCTGCAATCTTGCGGTTAGAAACTCCGTCTAAATGTTGACGTAATACTTGTTTTATCTTACTCATTTCTTTAGTTTTACCTGCCATGGCTGAATCGTTTGGTGAAATGCCTGCAAAATAAAAAAATGAATGGCAATGCTCCGACTTTTTGAGAAACCAATCTGAGTGAACGGCAATGCTCCGTTTCGGGTTGATTTCCAAAAGATTGGAAGGCTAAAATGAACGGCAATGCTCTGTTTTTTAGACCCGTTTTAACCCGCTTTTAGGGATATTTAAAATCGGTTTTATGGATGGGAATACTCCGATTTATCCATAGTAACGAATTTTGGCTTTGTGCATTTGGTTTGATCAATCCTTTCGACCCCATTGTATATTGTAATTATTTCTTTTCCTTTTAAATCAATATGCTTCTTTAATTCTTCAGCAGCGTAATTAGAAATTGCAGTTATAACTGTAGCATTATTTACTCTATGTTGCAACTTTTTAAGTTTAAATATAACCTTTAAAGACGATTTCTCTGAAATGAAATTAAGATCATGTATAGTTAATATTTGAGAAGTTGATTTTGTTAGTCTCAAATAACGATACTGCTGGTTGGTTGAGTGCCATATATTAACTTCCGGGAGTAAAAACTAAAAAAATTTGTATATCTTATTTGTTTTATAGTAAGTGATATTTGGCTGAGGTCTAATCTCTCCTTTTTGTGGCATTAGGAAGACTATTTCAATGCCATCTTGAAGGAAAAGATTGGATTTTTTTTCATAGTTTATCGCTATCTGCCCAAAACCACATGTTGGATTTGATAGATTGGTTAGATCAATTAGTATTTTTTTTCTCATGTTGTTTGTGAATAAAATCTAGATTGGGCAATATATGTTCATACTGGTTTATCCTGCTAATATGGACTCAATTTAAAAAACAGCGTAAAAATACTGAAAGTTTTTTGCTTATATCCTTTTTAGTGAAATTAAATGAATATATGTATTATCTTTGGTCCTGAAATTATCACTGTATTTATGATTGTGAGATATTAGTATGAAAATAAATAAGATATTGGTCATACGCTTTAGACGAGTTGGAGATTCGGTTCTCTCTATTGCTATTTGTTCAAACCTGAGGAAATCTTTCCCTAATGCTCAAATAGACTATGTGTTGGATGAAAATATAGCGTCACTATATGAGAATCATCCTGATATTGATAATGTTATAACTTTCAATAATGAAGAGAATGACAATTTTTGGGAATATATTCTTAAAGTGCACAAGTTGGTTAAGAACACAAAATATGATGTGATTATTGATACAAGGAGCACTATTAAAACTCTTTTTTTCTCTTTGTTTTCTTTATCCACTTCTTACAGGATTGGTTCAAAAAAGAAGTATAATTATCTTCTTCACAATTTTCGTATTGATAATCATAAAGATAAGTCAATTGATATGGTTCAGCATAACCTGATGCTTTTAAAGCCATTAGAAAGAGAGACCAATATTCAATATTGTTCTGATTTTAAATTATATGTTTCGGATCAAGAGAAATTTAAGTTTAAAACTTATATGCAAAAGTCCGGAATTGATTTTAATCGGTCAGTGGTTATTGTTACTGTCACAGCGAGATTAGCTTATAAAGTTTGGAATAAAGAGCGTATGAAAGAATTGCTTCGAAGGATGATTGAAAAATATGCTGTGCAGATTATTTTTAACTTTGCAGGGAGTGAGGAGGAATTTGCAGTGAATATTCATCTTGAAATGAATAAGGACAAGAATATTTTTACTAATATTAAGGCTGATTCTTTAAGGGGTTTGTGTGCTTTAATTTCAAATTGTGATTTCTTCTTTGGTAATGAAGGTGGGCCGAGGCATATTGCTCAAGCATTAGAACTTCCTTCTTATGCTATCTATCCTCCGAATATCTCAAAATGTATTTGGCTGCCAAATGAAGGGGAACGCTATGCAGGGATTAGTCCAGACGATAGATATTCACAGGAAGAACAAAGTGGAATGGATTATTTGCAGCGCTTCAATTTGATAACGGTAGATCAGGTGTGGAATGAACTAGACGTAATGCTTGCTAAATTTCTGAAGAAATAAGTATATGGTGCGAATAATCTATTTTAATTGATAATATCGGCGAATCGGTAACATTTGTAGCGCAGACTTTGGAACCAATATCAATTTAGTCTAGCCAACGGGTTAGTAAAGGTGTTTATTTATAAGTGTATTATAATTGCCAATATGTAAAAATAGATAAATGATATAATGAGATTTAGCAATATAAACTCAGCAGAGTGTTAAAAAGTAATTTATATTTTTATTTCTCATGTTAAAAGAGTTCCTTTATGCATAGTTTTAAATATATAAATTTATGAATTTTTTTCTGCCAGTAGCTACAAACGGTGAGCAAGCAGAAAAAGCTTACTCTATAATTTCTTAATTTGTAGGATGCGGTCCTGTAAAAGGAATTAATGAAAGGATCTATTCTATAACTTATACTCATAATGGAATAGAAATGACAGCAACAGTGGGTGATAACTGTGATGAATATTATCAAGAAAATAACCCCCTAGTAATAGCTATATTTGAAGGAAATCCCTATAAAATATGCTTAACAGAAAGAGGGGTTAAATCAGGCGAACCTATATTTGTAGGAGAGCAAAATATAGTATCCCAAACTAATTTTGAATAGCAGTAAACATATAATAAATAAAAACTGGACTCAACTAATGAATAGGCAAACGTTTACTTCCTGCCAAAGTCAGCAGGTATTTCTCCCCATTTTTTTGTTTCCCACTTTAGTATTTGGATAGTGTAGGCGTTTTCTTTGAGCCATTTTTCAGCACGTTCGATGAGACAAAATAGTTCCTCTGTTTCTTTTGTACGAGGGAGTTTTGTTTTGCATTTTTTCTGTTTTACCCAGCTGATAGCATTGGCACTGTCACTGTAAATAGGCATATTAAACCCCTTTTGTTTTAAAAAGGCAAGTCCATGCACCAGTGCCAGAAATTCTCCAATGTTATTTGTACCTTTCATCGGGCCAAAATGGAAAATTTCTTGTTGGCTGGCAATGTGCACGCCTCTATATTCCATAGGACCGGGGTTACCACTGCATGCTGCGTCTACAGCAAGGCTATTGTCTATAATAGTTCCAGGAAAGATGTTGGGTATAGTGAGCTTTTGTTTTGGCTTTTTGCCGATATAGTCATAAGGAGATGAGGCAAAAGCACGCTCGGCATCTTCTCGATTTTCGAATGATTTATATTTTGCTCCTTCGTATCCTTTGGTCTGCAGCAGGCACTCTTTCCAGGTTGCATAAACTCCGGGTGTAACGCCGTCCCAAACTACATAAAACTTTTGTTTGCCCATTCCTTGGTCTATCTGTGTGCTGATTTATGAGCAAAGATACGATTATTTTTTATTCCTGAACAACTGTCTCTATTAGGTTGTTATAACTCTTGAAATAAATAACTAAAATGAAGGAGAATTTAATATGAATAGATCATTTGAAGAGGCTTTAAAGTATAGAAGAACTTATTATTCAATAAATAATCAATCTCCGGTTTCGGACGAAGAAATTGAGCGGATTGTGGATACTGCCGTTATGCATGTTCCTTCGGCTTTTAATTCTCAATCGGCGCGTGTTGTACTATTATTCGGTGAAAACCACAAAAAGTTATGGGGTATTGTAAAAGCTACGTTGAAAAAGCTTGTACCGGCAGATGCCTATACTCAAACGGAAGCTAAAATAGACGGATGTTTTGCCAGTGGGCATGGAACCGTTTTATTTTTTGAAGATAGTACCGTGGTAAAAGGGCTTCAAGAGGCCTTCCCTAGCTATGCCGACAATTTTCCTGTTTGGTCTATGCATACATCTGCTATGCATCAATTGGCTATTTGGACTATGCTTGGCGACGCCGGGCTCGGTGCTTCTCTACAGCATTATAATCCGTTGATAGATGAAGAGGTGATGTCAACATGGAATTTGCCGTTAACATGGAAGTTGGTAGCAGAAATGCCTTTTGGAACGCCAACTCAAGAACCAGGAGCAAAAGAATTTAAGGACTTGAAAGAGAGAGTGAGAGTGTTTAAATAAATATCCAGAGGCCTTTCTTTAGGTCTATTAATGCCGCTATTTCATATGTTTTGGGAATAGATTTTATGTGTGGGTTGCTTTGTGATGTAAACTAATTGAGTATCTTTGTCTTGATAACCTCATTGCAACACAACATTATGATTCGTATCTTTTTGACTGGCTATATGGGAGCCGGGAAAACGACCTTAGGAAAAGCTTTTGCTCGAAAAAATAATTTATCATTCATTGATCTTGATTGGTATATTGAAGAGCGCTTTCATAAAACCGTGCAAGAACTTTTTGCTGAGCGAGGCGAAAGAGGCTTTCGCGAATTAGAGAAAAACATGTTGCATGAAGTTGCTGCATTTGAAGATGTTGTTATTTCTACAGGAGGTGGTGCTCCTTGTTTCTTTGATAATATGAAATACATGAATGAATGTGGAAAAACGGTATTTCTGAATGTGAGCCCGGATGTTTTATTCTCTCGTCTTCGTGTTGCTAAACAGAAACGTCCTATATTGCAGGGGAAAGAAGACAATGAGTTACTCGCTTTTATAGTCGAAGCATTGAACAAAAGAGCTGCATTTTATTTGCAGGCGCAATATATCTTTAATGCGGAAGAATTGGAAAACGATCGGCAAATAGAAAATTCAGTTTTGTATTTAGAAAAAATAGTAGGACTTTGACCCCTTCTCTTAAAAAATCACTATATTGATTTGTTTGCAAGCTAAATAGCAAAAACAAAGAGAATGATGGTTGTATACTATAGATTAATATGTACTTTTGCCATATTATTCATATAATAACGGCTGAAAAGAAAAAATGAGAAAATGGCGTATTGAAGATTCTGAGGAACTTTACAACATAACAGGTTGGGGTACCTCGTACTTTGGTATTAATGAAAAAGGACATGTTGTAGTTACACCTCGCAAAGATGGTATGGGGGTTGACTTAAAAGAGTTGGTTGACGAATTGCAACTACGGGATGTAGCTGCTCCTATGTTAATACGTTTTCCTGATATTCTGGATAATAGAATAGAAAAAACCGCTTATTGCTTTCAACAGGCATCTGAGGAGTATGGTTATAAAGCACAGAACTTTATAATCTATCCGATTAAGGTGAATCAGATGCGTCCGGTTGTAGAAGAGATTATCAGTCATGGAAAGAAATTCAATTTAGGTTTAGAGGCGGGATCTAAGCCTGAACTTCATGCTGTGATAGCCGTTAATACGGACTCTGACTCTTTAATTATCTGTAACGGATATAAAGACGAGAGCTACATAGAACTTGCTCTTTTAGCTCAAAAGATGGGGAAAAGGATCTTTCTTGTTGTAGAGAAACTCAATGAACTTCGTTTGATTGCAAAAATAGCTAAGCAACTCAATGTGAGGCCAAATATTGGTATCCGCATTAAATTAGCTTCGTCTGGCAGTGGCAAATGGGAAGATTCCGGTGGAGATGCGAGTAAGTTTGGACTGACGTCTAGCGAATTACTTGAAGCACTTGATTTTCTGGAGAAAAAAGAAATGAAGGAATGTTTGAAGCTAATACATTTCCATATAGGAAGTCAGGTTACTAAGATCCGTCGTATAAAAACAGCGTTAAGAGAGGCTTCTCAATTTTATGTACAGTTGTATTCTATGGGATTCAAAATTGGATTCGTGGATATTGGAGGAGGACTGGGCGTTGATTATGATGGTACTCGCTCGTCGAGTAGCGAAAGTAGCGTGAATTATTCAATTCAGGAATACGTTAATGACTCAATCTCCACTCTGGTAGATGTGAGTGATAAAAATGGGATTCCTCATCCCAATATTATTACCGAAAGTGGACGCGCACTTACTGCTCATCATTCGGTTCTTATATTTGAAGTGTTGGAAACAGGAACATTGCCCGAGTGGGACGATGATGATGAAGTGACGGAAAAAGATCATGAATTGGTTCGGGATTTATATAACATCTGGAATACGCTGAATCAGAATAAAATGATGGAGGCGTGGCATGATGCACAACAAATACGCGAAGAGGCATTGGATCTGTTTAGTCACGGTATTGTTGATTTAAGAACCCGGGCGCAAGTAGAACGATTATATTGGTCTATTACTCGTGAAATTAATCAGATAGTTTCGGGTTTGAAACATGCTCCGGACGAATTCAGAGGGCTATCTAAATTGTTAGCAGATAAGTATTTCTGCAATTTCTCGTTATTCCAATCATTGCCCGATTCTTGGGCTATAGACCAGATATTTCCTATAATGCCTATACATCGCTTGGATGAGAAGCCGGATCGTTCTGCTACTTTGCAAGATGTAACATGTGACTCAGATGGGAAGATTGCTAATTTCATCTCTACCAAAAATGTTTCCCATTATCTTCCTGTTCATAGCTTGAAGAGTAAAGAGCCTTATTATCTTGGCGTTTTTCTGGTGGGAGCCTATCAGGAAATATTAGGTGATATGCACAATCTGTTCGGTGATACGAATGCGGTACATGTTTCGGTAAATGATAAAGGGTATTGTATAGAGCAAATTATTGATGGAGAGACTGTAGCAGAAGTCCTTGATTATGTGCAGTATAGTCCGAAGAAGTTGGTACGTACATTGGAAACATGGGTTACTAAGTCGGTAAAGGATGGCAGAATAACTGTAGAGGAAGGAAAGGAATTTTTGTCGAACTATCGTTCCGGGCTTTATGGATATACCTATTTGGAATAATTAAGGAGAATAAATTAATTAATAAGAAATGCATTGCATGCGTTTTGTAACTTTGTAATTCGATTATGAAGATGCAGGGCGCATGCTTTTGGCTTTTATAGAACCAAAATCAATATGAAAAGTAAATTAACGGTAATTAAAGTCGGAGGGAAAATTGTAGAGGAGAAACATTCTCTAAGCCATTTATTAGATGATTTTTCGTCTGTAGAGGGGCACAAAATATTAGTGCATGGCGGAGGCCGGTCAGCAACGAGAATAGCTACCCAACTGGGCATTGAAAATCGAATGGTAGATGGTAGGCGAATTACAGATGCTGAGACACTAAAAGTGGTGACGATGGTATATGGCGGGCTTGTAAATAAGAGTATTGTTGCCGGTTTGCAATCTCGCGGGATAAATGCATTGGGGTTGACGGGTGCTGACTTGAACATTATTCGGTCTGTAAAGCGTCCGGTTACGGATGTCGATTACGGCTTTGTTGGTGATATAGAGCAGGTTGATAGTGTTCTTCTAACTGAATTGATTAAAAAGAGTATTGTTCCGGTAATGGCACCATTAACTCATGATGGCAAAGGTAACATGTTGAATACAAATGCTGATACTATTGCTGCTGAAGTGGCCAAAGCGCTCTCTTCGGCGTTTGATGTAACATTAATCTATTGTTTTGAAAAGAAAGGGGTACTCCGCGATGAAGAGGATGATGAGAGTGTTATTCCCTGCATAACTCGGCCTGACTTTGAGCGATATATGTCCGAAGGCATTATTCGGGGGGGGATGATTCCAAAACTGGAGAATGCATTTAATGCTTTAGATGCTGGGGTTTCCGAGATTATTATTACGTTGGCTTCGGCTCTAGACAATAATCAAGGAACGCGGATAAAAAAATAATTGGAGAAAAAAGGAAGTTTATTGTAACTTTTCAAATGCTCACCCGTCACTATTATAGAGATGCAAGAAATCAGCTTTCGGAACGACATACTGCCTTTGAAAGATAAGCTTTTTCGATTGGCGCTCAGAATTACCCTCGACAGAGCCGAGGCGGAGGATGTTGTACAGGATACGATGATTCGGGTTTGGAATAAGCGTGATGAATGGTTACAATTTGAATCTATTGAAGCTTATTGTTTGGTTGTTGCTAAAAATTTAGCCATTGATCGCAGCCAAAAAAAAGAAGCCCAAAATGTAGAATTGACTCCTGATATAGAAGAAGCGCTTGATGCATCTGGTCCTTATGATCAATTGGTTAATACGGAACGACTGGAAATAATTCATCAATTGATTAACGATCTTCCCGAAAAACAAAGGCTCATTATGCAGCTGAGAGATATTGAGGGAGAAACATACAAGGAAATTGCAGCTGCATTGCACTTAACAGAAGAACAGATAAAAGTTAATCTTTATAGAGCAAGACAGAAAGTGAAACAACGGTATCTTGAAATAGAACAATATGGATTATAAATATATAGAACAGCTTTTGGAGCAGTATTGGCAATGTGAAACCTCTTTAGAGGAAGAAACGGAATTGCGCTCTTTCTTTATTAATAATAAAGAAATCCCTGCACATTTGCTAAAGTATAAAGATTTATTTGTGTATCAACGGCTTCAACAGGAAGTTGGATTAGGAGCCGATTTTGATGCGCGCATCTTGGCCGAAGTAGAAGTGCCTGTTGTAAAGGCTAAACGGTTAACCTTGGTGGGTCGATTTATGCCTCTGTTTAAGGCCGCCGCCGTTGTTGCTATTCTGTTGTCATTAGGCAATGTTGCTCAACGTACGTTTTATGCTGCTGATGATTTAGATTATAATTATGATACATATACAGATACTTATGATGATCCTGAGGTTGCCTATAAACAGGTGTCTTCAGCGTTGATGATGCTTTCTGAAGGGATTAATAAATCACAAGATCAACATTTGGCTGATAGCCTAAAAGCGAAGGCTGAAATGATAAAAGAATGAGAAAAAGAGCTCTTTTAATATATTTGATGACATTATCGGTCTTCGTCTCGGCGCAAGATTTTGCTACTCGTTTTTTGGCCGAACATAAAGCAGATTCAAATCTTACTTGTGTTACTATTAGTCCTAAAATGATGGAGGAAATATTAAAAAATGATGCGGAAAAAGACGGAGATGTTTTAGAGATTATTTCTAATCTCAAAAGTATGCAGATGCTTACCTCTAATGTAAAAGGTAAAACCTATTATAATGAGGCTTTAAAATTGGTAGAGAAGAATTCCGGCAGATTTGAACCTTTTCTCTCTTTCAGTGATAAGTCAGAGAATTATCAGATTATGATTAGAAAGAAAAATGAAGCTATTGTTGAATTGGTTATGCTTATGCACGAAAACAGTCATTTCATGGTTATTAATTTTACAGGTATCATGAGTTCTGACTTTATTTCAAAATTGGCCAATTCTATGAAGCAAAAGCATTCATAATTTAAAAATGTAACATTTTCATTTGCTTTAAATATAATATAGTTAGTGTGCTTAATTAAAACATTAAAACAACTTGAGGCTGTGAAGTTTCAAACTTTTCAAATTTCTATAAATAGCTAACTAAGATAAAAAAGGTTACCGCGTGAGGCAGTAGCCTTTTTATTTTTTGATATTTTTCTAGTCCTAATATTATAGCGTTACACATAAAAAAGTAAGTAAGGGAGAGCATCCATCACGGACACTCTCCCTTTTCCTCCGTCAGAGGTATGTTAAATTTATAGAGAGAATTTAGAGACTTTTTTAGCTGAAAATTATTTACCATTTATGTAATCCTTTCTTGGAGAAGTTTATTTGTGGATTCCCTTTATAAGAAACCTCACCACTGCCGCTAACTCCTCCTTTAAGAAATGCTGTAGCGTAGCAGGATATATCTCCTGATCCGCTGACTCTGGCAGATACCTTTTCTGCTATTAATTTTATTGCATTAATATCTCCGGACCCCGAAATGCTAAAGTCTGCTTCTTTGCAGGTCCCGCTTAAAGTGGCATCTCCTGATCCGGAAATATTCATTGCTGCATAATCACTTTTGACGTTATCTAACTCAATATCTCCGGAGCCGGAAATAGATATGGAGACTCGATTGCAAAGAATGCCTTCTCCTTTTATATCACCGGAACCTTGGATGCTTAATTGTACCGATTCGTTATTTTTTATCCCATTAGTTAAGAAGATATCACCTGATCCTTGAATGCTTATTTGATTTAAAGAGGGGCCTGAGACTCTGACTTCTAATTTCCCCCGATTTATAATATTGGTATTGTTTTTGAATTTAACCAGTAGGGTATTGTTTTCTACTTTGGTTTCGACAAGCTCAATGATGTTATCAGATCCGTATATTTGTATGGTTGGTTTTCCTTTGGTTTGTTTATAGATAATATCGGGACTTCCCAAGAGTTTCAGACTATTGAATGCCCCAACTTGAATATTCTTAGTAGTGTAGTTTTGGCTTCCTACAACTCTTTGCGCTTGAGAACATGCTGTTGTTCCAAATAGCAGTGTCCCAAATGCTGCGATAAATAACGATATATTTCTCATGATTTTTTGTTTTTTATAAAGCCTTAATTGTTCCAATACCACTCTTTCTAATGTTTTTTTCTTTCGGAGACCCTCCGTACTTAATACTACCAATGCCTTTGGCTGATGCGGATAAAGATTCAGTGGCATAGCATGATATATTACCTACCCCTTCTGAGGATGCCTCAACAGATGCTGCTTTTAAGTTTTCAGCCTCTATATCTCCAACTCCTTTAGATGCTAGGCTGGCTTTCTCTGCAATGCCTTGGAGTTTAATATTACCAACTCCCATTGAACTTACAGAGAGTGTTTTACAATTGAGCGCTTCTAGCTTGATATCGCCCACTCCTTTGCTCTCAATCTCTAGGCTTTGCGTAGAAAGCTCACTCTCTATATTTATATCTCCTACACCTTTAAAATGAATGGCGTTTAGGTTGGGAGCGATTATCGATATTTTTATTTTTCCTGCATTCTTTATTCTATTTTGTTTTTCCGTAGTCAAAATCAACGTATTGTCTTTTACGCTTGCTTGTATGAGGGAAACAATATTATCAGGTCCGTATATCTGTAAAGTGCAACTCTTATCTGCCGATTGGGTGAAACTTATATTCCCCACCGTAGAGGCATCTATTTTATTAAATTCCTTTACTTTGTAGTTTCGGGTAATATAATTTTTACTAGGTTTTATATTATCACTTAAAACCGTACATCTGGTAAATAGCCCCAAGGTGAGCACTGTTAATAGTAAAATTCTCGAGTTCGTTTTCATAATTTCCTGTTTTTTGTTTTCTTCGTTATTAATTAGACGTAAAAGCATAGCGAAAAGTTGCAAGCTATGCATCTGTTTTTTTTCCTAGGCTAACGAACTCTGATAATTTAGTAATCAATATTTGTGCCAAACAGGTAAGCTGCAGGCTGACAACTAAATAGGTCTTTTTGGGCGTGTTCGGTATTGAACACTCTGTTCAATTATGTTTTTAAGATATAAATTCAATGTTTCTTGCTCGGGTTTAGAATTTAAACTACTTTCGTGTATTGGTAGTATAACTGGCTAATTTTTCCTCCTGAATTGGATAAAGTAATAGAAGATAAAGAATTGGGGCGTTTGATAATACATGTAAATGTACGTGCAAAACGTCTCATTTTTCGTGCAAGAGACGGTGAAATTATTGTTACTGTGCCTCCTCGGACATCTTTGAAAGAAATTGAGGCGGCAATCGAACAATTGCGTGTTAAATTGTTAGCATCAAAGAATGAGCACTTACATCCTTTGATAGATTTAGATTTCCGCATTGATACTGAATTTTTCAGACTTTCTTTAGCATACGGTAATCGTGATCGATTTCTTTCTCACTCTGAATTAGGGAAGATGAAAATTATTTGCCCCTTTAATGCCGATTTTAAAGATGAAAAATTACAGGCGTGGTTGCGTAAGGTGGTAGAGGAAGCTCTTCGGAGAAATGCTAAAATTATTCTTCCACCTAGACTATATATGCTTGCTGAACAGCACCAGTTTCAATATGAGAGTGTGAAAATAAATTCGAGTCGTGGGCGATGGGGCAGTTGCTCTGCGCGGAAAGGCATTAATCTTTCTTGCTTCTTGGTGCTGTTGCCACGCCATCTTGTTGATTATGTGCTGTTGCATGAGCTCTGTCATACCCGTGAAATGAACCATGGAGAACGATTTTGGACTTTGCTGGATAGCTTAACCGACGGTAAAGCACTGGCTTTACGTGAAGAGCTTAAAAAATATAAGACGGAAATATAGATTGGTTTCTAGCCTATTCTTGTGCCAACTGTTTAATTCCGTCTGGGTCTTTTTCAAAACGATAGACACCTCCTTTTTCACTTAAGTTGAAAGCAGACATCTTTTCTGTTAAATTATCGACAATCATTAATGCACTTTGCTCAGCGAAGCGTCCTATCTCTATTGATTCGGGCTCTTTTGTTATTCGTTTATTCATCATGAGGCTGTCATTAATTAGAAGTGAGAGCGAGTCTCCTACAAATCCTTTTTCCAAGCTAATGGTATATGTTTCTTCGAAGTTGCGTTTTACTTTTTTGTCTTGCTGCAATTTTAAGCTCATGTAAATGAAGAGGACTACTACGAAGATAACGGCAAAAGCTAATATACCATTGCCTACCATGAATTGCTTATTGGTATTCAGGGGATGTGCCATAATTATGTCTTTTTGAATTCGTGGTAAAGATAGCGATTCTTTCTTATAAATCTCTGTTTTTCGTTAAGCCCAAATATAAAAAACAAAGAGATTGATCTTTCTCCTTTTTCTTTTTTTTATTAAAAGCTTTTCTTGGGGGAGAAAAAGGAATAAGACTTTTCTTTTTTTTTTCGCTAATGTTTTGTAGTCGAATAGATTATTTGTATCTTTGCGCTCGGAACAGATGAAAGGTGGAGGGGCAATTTAGCTCCTTTTTTTTATAATTAGCCCATGGTAGAAAAAAAAACGGTTTGTCAGATTGTTGAAGAGTGGCTTAAAGAAAAAGATTATTTTCTCGTAGAGATAGCCGTTAGTTCAGATGATAAAATAGTGGTCGAGATAGATCATGCTGAGGGGGTGTGGATCGAAGATTGCGTTGAATTGAGCCGCTATATTGAATCGAAGCTTAACCGCGAAGAGGAAGATTACGAATTAGAAGTTGGATCGGCAGGGATAGGGCAACCCTTTAAAGTATTGCAGCAGTACTATAACCATATAGGAAAAGAGGTAGAAATTCTCACTAGAGATGGGCGCAAATTAAATGGCGTGCTGAAAAATGCAGATGAAGAAAAGTTCGTTGTTACTATTCTGAAGAAGGTAAAAATAGCAGGAGACAAACGTCCGAAATTGCAAGAAGAGGATGAAACATTTGTTTACGCTGATATAAAATACACTAAATACTTAATTAGTTTTAAATAATTATGGCCAAAAAAGAGGAAACAATCAGCTTGATTGATACATTTTCAGAATTTAAGGAACTGAAAAATATCGATAGAACAACTATGGTGAGTGTACTCGAGGAGTCTTTCCGTAGTGTTATCGCGAAAATGTTTGGCACTGATGAGAATTACGACGTAATTGTGAATCCCGATAAAGGTGATTTCGAAATTTGGCGTAATCGTGAAGTTGTTGCAGATGAGGACTTAACAAATCCGAATATGCAAATACCACTTTTGGAAGCGCAGAAGATTGATGCTTCATATGAAGTGGGAGAAGAGGTGACGGATGAGGTCATTTTCGCTAAATTCGGACGCCGTGCCATTTTGAATCTTCGTCAGACGTTAGCCTCTAAAATTCTTGAGCTAGAGAAAGACAGCCTTTATAATAAATATATAGACCAGGTAGGAACTATTATTAATGCGGAAGTATATCAGATTTGGAAAAAAGAAATACTTTTGCTTGATGATGAAGGGAATGAGCTATTATTGCCCAAAACAGAGCAAATACCTAGTGACTTTTATCGCAAAGGAGAGACAGCGCGTGCTGTTGTAGCTCGTGTGGATAATAAGAATAATAATCCGAAAATTATTATATCACGTACTTCTCCGGTTTTCCTTCAACGTTTATTTGAAATGGAAGTACCTGAGATAAACGATGGATTGATTACAATTAAAAAAATAGCCCGTATTCCCGGCGAACGTGCAAAGATCGCTGTAGAATCTTATGATGACAGAATTGATCCTGTAGGAGCTTGCGTTGGAGTGAAAGGTAGTCGTATACACGGCATTGTCCGTGAATTGAGAAATGAAAATATTGATGTTATAAATTATACCTCGAATATTTCATTATTTATTCAGCGCTCGCTTAGCCCCGCAAAAATTTCATCTATTAAACTTAATGAAGAAGAGCGAAGGGCCGAGGTCTTTTTAAAGCCTGAAGAGGTGTCGCTGGCTATTGGAAAAGGCGGTTTGAACATCAAGCTTGCCAGTATGTTGACTGAGTACACTATAGACGTGTTCCGCGAGCTGGATGAAAATGTACAGGATGAAGATATCTATCTGGAGGAGTTTAGCGATGAAATTGACGGATGGGTAATTAATGCTATTAAAAGCATAGGTATCGATACGGCAAAAGCAGTATTGAGTGCACCTCGTGAGATGTTGATAGAGAAAACGGATCTGGAAGAAGAAACGGTGGACGAAGTGTTGCGTATTTTGAAATCGGAGTTTGAAGAGGAAAACTAAATTATTATTTAGATAGATAGCTTCTACTTCATTATCCATTAATTTAAACTATGACGATAAGGTTAAACAAAGTAACAAGAGATTTGAATGTGGGAATCACGACGGTTGTTGAGTTCTTGCAAAAGAAAGGGCATATCATTGAGGCTAGCCCTAACACGAAAATTAGCGAGGAACAATACGCAATACTCGTGAAAGAATTCAGCACAGATAAAGACCTGAGGCTTGAATCTGAACGTTTTATTCAGGAACGTCAGAACAAGGATCGCAATAAAGGTACAGTTGCTATCGATGGTTACGAAAATGTAGAACCCGAGAAGCCTAAAACGGATGATGTGATTAAAACTGTCGTCCCGGAAGACGTTCGCCCGAAGTTTAAATCTGTTGGCAGGATCGATTTGGATAAATTGAACCGGAAAGCAGAAAAAGAACAGATAGTAGAAGCAGTGCCAGTAGTGGTAGTGGCCGAGGCAATTGTTGAACCTGAACCTGAGCCTGTACAGGCTCCAAAAGAACCTATATTGGAAGAGGATAAAATAGCTGCACCGATGGTGGAAGAAGCTCCTCTAGATAAGCAAGAGCCCGTTAAAACAGAGACTCTGGTAGAACCTGAAATAGTGAAAGAAACTCCACAAGTGATTGAAAAAGTAAATGAAGAGGCATTGATGCCGGTTGAAAAGAAGGAAGAAGCTTCTGAACCCGAACTGGTTTCATCGAATAACGATGAGGATGTATTTAAGATTAGGCCAACGGAGTTGGTTTCTAAAATTAATGTAATTGGGCAGATAGATCTTGCCGCACTGAACCAAACAACTCGTCCAAAGAAAAAAACGAAGGAGGAGAAACGCCGTGAACGTGAAGAAAAGGACAAGGTTCGTCAGGATCAGAAAAAACAAATGAAAGAGGCCATCATCAAGGAAATTCGTAAGGAAGACATTAAGGTGGTGAAGGCTGTTCCTAAGGAAAATGTGGATGCTGCTGCAAAGAAAAAAAGGAATCGCATTAATAAGGAGAAGGTTGACATTAATAATGTAACATCTAACTTTGCACGTCCTGTACCTAACAGTGAGAAAAGTGTAAAGAGTATAAATTTACATCCAAATACTGCTGGAGGCGGACAAGCTCAACAGGCTAAGAATCGTGGTAATAATAACAATAGAGATCGATTTAAGAAACCTGTTATTAAACAAGAAGTCAGTGAAGAGGATGTTGCTAAACAAATAAAAGAAACGCTGGCTCGTCTTACTACTAAAGGAAAAAATAAAACCTCCAAATACCGTAAAGAGAAACGGGAAACAGCTTTTAACAGGCAGCAAGAACTTGATGATAAGGAAATAGCCGGAAGTAAGGTATTAAAGATTACCGAGTTTGTTACAGCTAACGAGCTGGCTAATATGATGGATATTTCAGTAAACCAGGTTATTGGTACGTGCATGAGCATTGGAATGATGGTATCTATTAACCAACGTTTGGATGCAGAAACTATTAACTTGGTAGCTGAAGAATTCGGCTATAAGACGGAATATGTTAGTGCCGAAGTTTCACAAGCGATTGTTGAAAAGGAGGATAGTCCGGAAGATTTACAACATCGTGCTCCGATAGTAACGGTTATGGGGCATGTCGACCACGGTAAAACGTCTTTGCTTGATTATATTCGTAAAGCAAATGTTATTGCGGGTGAAGCCGGAGGTATTACGCAGCATATTGGTGCTTATAATGTAACCCTTGAAGATGGACGAGAAATTACATTTCTTGATACTCCGGGGCATGAGGCTTTTACCGCTATGCGTGCTCGTGGAGCGAAAGTAACAGATATAGCTATTATTATTGTAGCGGCTGATGACAATGTGATGCCACAAACAAAAGAGGCAATTAACCATGCCATGGCTGCAGGGGTTCCCATTGTGTTTGCGATCAATAAAATTGATAAGAATGGGGCTAACCCGGAGAAAATAAAAGAAGAATTAGCTGCTATGAATTTCCTCGTGGAAGAATGGGGTGGTAAGTATCAGTCGCAAGATATTTCTGCGAAAAAGGGAATAGGCGTAAAAGAATTAATGGAAAAAGTATTGCTTGAGGCGGAAATGCTTGATCTTAAAGCAAATCCGAATCGTCATGCCATGGGTTCTATTATTGAATCGACTTTAGACAAAGGACGAGGCTATATAGCTACCGTGCTGGTTTCGAACGGGACATTGAAAATGGGCGATATTGTACTGGCCGGAACGAACTTTGGTCGTGTAAAAGCCATGTTCAATGAGCGTAACCAACGAATTACAGAGGCAGGCCCTTCTGAACCGGTGTTGATACTGGGACTTAACGGTGCACCTACAGCTGGCGATACTTTTCACGTAATTGAAACAGAACAGGAAGCTCGTGAAATAGCAAACAAACGTGAGCAATTGCAACGCGAGCAAGGTATACGTACACAGAAGATACTTACTCTTGATGAACTCGGCCGTCGTATTGCTCTCGGAAACTTCAAGGAATTGAATGTTATTGTGAAAGGTGATGTGGATGGTTCTATTGAAGCCTTGAGCGATTCATTGATTAAACTTTCTACCGAACAAATACAGGTGAATGTTATTCATAAAGCAGTAGGGCAAATATCTGAGTCGGATGTTACATTGGCTGCTGCATCGGATGCGATTATTATCGGATTCCAGGTTCGTCCTTCAGCTTCAGCTCGTAAGTTTGCAGAGCAAGAAGGAGTAGATATTCGTATGTACTCTATCATTTATGATGCTATAGAAGAGGTGACAGCTGCGATGGAAGGTATGCTTGCACCGGAAGTGAAAGAAGTGGTGACTGCCAGCATTGAGGTTCGTGAGGTATTCCATATAACGAAAGTTGGTACTGTGGCTGGTGCTATGGTAAAAGAAGGAAAAGCCAGACGATCTGATAAAGCCCGTCTTGTGCGGGATGGAATTGTTATTTACTCCGGCACCATTAGTGCTTTGAAGCGCTTTAAAGACGATGTGAAAGAAGTTGCCGTTAATTATGAGTGTGGTATCAGTCTGGTTAACTTCAACGATTTGAGGATAGGCGATTTTATCGAAACATACGAAGAGATAGAAGTGAAGCAAACATTATAGTTACAAACGCACGGATGTGCTAATGTGCCAATATGCTGAAAGCCAATGGAGTTGTATCTTTGTTGACACACTTCAATGAGCATATTGGCACATTTTTTATGACCGATTTGTCGGTTCAATGATATGACTACAATAGATCTGATAATTGTTATACTAATAGGAGTAGGAGCTTTTAGAGGTTTTCTGAAAGGTCTTTTGAGGCAACTGGCTTCTATACTGGGCTTTTTTGTTGGCTTATTGGCTGCGAGAGCATTGTATGCTTCGTTGGCGGAGAAAATATGTCCTACTTTTACCCACTCGATGACAGTGGCCCAGGTCATTGCTTTTCTAACTATCTGGATTGCTATTCCTTTATTATTTGGAATCGTGGCATTATTACTTACCAAAACAATGGAAGCTATATCGCTGGGTTGGCTAAACCGCTTGCTTGGAGCCGGCTTAGGAGCACTAAAATACTTATTTATGATTGTGCTTCTTATAGGTGTTATTGAGTTTATTGACACTGGGAATCATGTCTTAAGCCAAACAAAGAAGGCTGAATCAGTGTTATATTATCCTATGAGAAATGTTGCCGGGATATTCTTTCCCGCAGCAAAAAGAGTTTCGCAACAATATATTTTCTAATAGAACTATGCAACAGGAAGAACCTAACAAATATGTAAAAGACCTCACTCAGGAGAAATATAAGTATGGATTTACAACTGAAGTGAATACAGACGTTATAGAGCGGGGACTAAGCGAAGATACGATTCGTCTTATTTCATTTAAAAAAGAGGAGCCTGAATGGTTGCTCGATTTTCGGTTAAAAGCTTATCGCCATTGGTTGACATTGGAAATGCCCACATGGGCTCATCTACGTATACCGGAAATAGATTATCAGGCTATTTCTTATTATGCGGACCCGACAAAGAAAAAAGAAGGGCCGAAAAGCCTTGATGAAGTTGATCCCGAACTAATAAAGACATTTAATAAACTGGGTATTCCGCTTGAAGAGCAGATGGCACTGAGTGGTATGGCAGTTGATGCGGTAATGGATTCTGTTTCTGTTAAGACTACTTTTAAAGAGAGTCTGATGGAGAAAGGGATTATTTTTTGCTCCTTTAGTGAGGCTGTTCGCGAACACCCGGACTTGGTAAAGAAGTATATGGGATCTGTTGTGGGATATCGCGATAATTTTTTCGCAGCACTCAATTCTGCTGTATTTTCCGACGGATCTTTTGTGTACATTCCTAAAGGAGTTCGTTGCCCGATGGAGTTATCTACGTATTTTCGTATCAACGCGGCTAATACAGGACAATTTGAGCGCACGCTTATCGTGGCTGATGATGATTCGTATGTATCTTACCTTGAAGGATGTACGGCACCTATGCGCGATGAGAATCAACTGCATGCGGCGATTGTTGAAATTATAGTGCATGATAGAGCGGAAGTGAAATATAGTACGGTTCAGAACTGGTATCCCGGTAATGCCGAGGGTAAGGGAGGCGTTTATAACTTCGTTACCAAACGGGGAAATTGCAAGGGAGTAGGCAGCAAACTTTCGTGGACACAGGTAGAAACAGGAAGTGCCATTACATGGAAGTATCCTTCGTGCATTCTCACGGGCGATAACTCTACTGCCGAATTTTATAGTGTGGCGGTAACCAACAATTTTCAGCAAGCCGATACGGGTACAAAGATGATTCATTTGGGCAAAAACTCCAGTAGCACAATTGTAAGTAAAGGTATCTCTGCAGGCAGGAGCGAAAACTCTTACCGCGGTTTGGTGCGTGTGGCCGAGAAGGCTGACGGAGTGCGTAATTATAGTCAGTGCGACTCTCTGTTGCTGGGTGATAAGTGCGGTGCCCATACTTTTCCGTATATGGATATACACAATGAGACTGCCGTTGTAGAACATGAAGCTACCACAAGTAAAATTAATGAAGATCAGATATTTTATTGTAACCAGCGCGGAATATCGACAGAAGATGCTATTGGCTTGATTGTGAATGGATATGCCAAGGAGGTCTTGAATAAACTCCCGATGGAGTTTGCTGTTGAGGCGCAAAAGTTATTATCTATTTCGTTGGAAGGAAGCGTAGGATAATAACTCAATCTTAATTTGTAAATAGCTAAAATAGATATAGAACATGTTAGAAATAAAAGATTTGCATGCCGCCATCAACGGCAAAGAGATATTAAGAGGCATCAACCTCTCTGTAAAACCGGGTGAAATACATGCAATTATGGGACCAAACGGTTCCGGAAAAAGTACTTTGAGTAGTGTCTTAGTTGGCAATCCGGTGTTTGAAGTAACGAAGGGCAGCGTTAGTTTTTGCGGCAAAGATTTGCTGGAACTTAGTCCCGAAGATCGTAGCCATGAGGGGATTTTCCTCTCTTTTCAGTATCCGGTTGAGATTCCAGGCGTTAGCATGGTAAATTTTATGCGTGCGGCCGTTAACGAACAAAGAAAATACAAGGGAATTCCAGCTCTTACCGCCAGCGAGTTTCTAAAATTGATGCGCGAAAAGCGCGCGGTGGTGGAACTGGATAATAAACTGGCTAACCGAAGTGTGAACGAAGGATTCAGCGGTGGTGAAAAGAAACGCAACGAAATATTTCAGATGGCGATGCTCGAACCTAAGCTCAGCATTCTCGATGAAACGGATTCCGGGTTAGATATTGATGCTTTGCGCATCGTTGCCGAAGGAGTAAATAAGCTAAAATCACCCGATAATAGTTGTATTCTTATCACACACTATCAACGTTTGCTGGATTATATCAAACCTGATGTGGTGCATGTGCTTTATAATGGACGCATTGTTAAAACAGCCGGTCCGGAATTGGCACTGGAACTTGAGGAAAAAGGTTACGACTGGATTAAGAAGGAAATAGGAGAGTAATTATGAGTGTAGAACAACAATATATAGACCTCTACGCACAGTGTGAAGCAATGATTAGTGAGCACAGTGCAAAGGCTCTTAATGCTTTAAGAAAGGATGCTTTTGCCGATTTTAAGAGGCTGGGATTCCCTACAAAGAAGCAGGAAAAGTATAGGTACACTGATCTGAGCAAATGCTTTGCACCTGACTTCGGGCTTAATCTGAATCGTCTTGACGTGCCGGTTAATCCTTATGAGGTGTTTAAGTGCGACGTACCTAATATGAGTACTTCGCTCTTTTTTGTCGTAAATGATTCGTTTTATAAAAAAACATTGCCTCAGTCTCACTTGCCCGAAGGGGTAATCTTCGGTAGTTTAAGAGATTTGGCCGAAGAGCGACCGGAGCTTATCGAGAAATATTATGGGAAGTTGGCTGATACCTCAAAAGATGGTGTGACTGCTTTCAATACGACTTTTGCTCAAGATGGCGTAGTATTTTATGTTCCTAAGAATGTGGTGGTAGAAAAGCCTATTCAGTTAGTGAATATATTGCGCGGCGATGTTAACTTCATGGTTAACCGCAGAATATTAATTATTCTTGAAGAAGGTGCTCAGGCACGTTTGTTGGTTTGCGATCACGCAATGGATCATGTGAATTTCCTTGCTACGCAGGTGGTGGAGATCTATGCAGGTAAAAATGCAGTACTTGATATGTATGAACTTGAAGAAACACATACAAGCACCGCCCGTATTAGCAATATATATGCTAAACAAGAAGCCGGCAGTCGTCTTTTGCTTAATAACATGACGCTTCATAACGGCACTACCCGCAATACCACCGAAGTTACTCTGGCCGGTCCCGGTGCTGAAACCAATCTCTACGGAATGGCAATAGCAGATAAGAATCAACGGGTGGATAACCATTCCTTTATAGACCATGCCGTGCCCGACTGTGTAAGCAAGGAACTCTTCAAGTATGTGCTTGACGACCAGTCTGTAGGTGCGTTTGCCGGAATTGTATTGGTACGTCCGGGAGCACAGCATACCAATGCGCAACAGACCAATCGTAATCTTTGTGTTACCCGTGAGGCACGTATGTATACGCAGCCACAGTTAGAAATCTATGCCGATGATGTAAAATGTAGTCACGGAGCTACCATCGGACAATTAGACGAGAATGCCTTGTTTTATATGCGTGCCAGGGGCATTGCCGAGAAAGAAGCCCGTCTGCTGTTGATGTTTGCTTTTGTGAATGAAGTGATAGACACCATTCGTTTGGATGCGCTTAAAGACAGGTTGCACCTGTTGGTAGAGAAACGATTCCGTGGGGAGTTGAATAAATGTGAGGGTTGCGCTATCTGTAAAGAACCAAAATAAACACAATGGATATAACTAAGATCAGGGCAGATTTCCCTATACTTTCCAGGGAGGTATACGGCAAGCCCCTCGTTTACTTAGATAATGGAGCAACGGCCCAGAAGCCACGTTGTGTGGTAGATGCTATTGCCGAAGAATACTATTCTGTTAATGCGAATGTGCACCGTGGGGTGCACTTTCTATCTCAACAAGCCACAGAGTTGCACGAAGGCTCGCGCGAAACTGTTCGCCGCTTTATCAATGCCCGCAATTCAAACGAAGTAATTTTTACCCGCGGTACTACAGAAGCCATCAATTTACTTGCTTTTTGCTTTGGTGAAGAATTTATGAGTGAAGGTGATGAGGTGATCATCTCAACGATGGAACATCATAGCAATATTGTTCCCTGGCAACTGTTAACGGCTCGTAAAGGCATCAGCATCAAGGTGATACCTATGAGCGATAAAGGGGAATTGTTGTTGGGCGAGTACGAGAAGCTCTTTTCCGAGCGGACAAAGATCGTTAGTCTTACGCAGATTTCTAATGTGCTCGGTACCATTAATCCGGTAAAGGAGATGATTGCAACGGCTCATGCTCATGGAGTGCCTGTATTGATAGACGGAGCACAATCTATTCCTCACATGAAGATAGATGTACAAGATCTGGATGCCGATTTTTTTGCCTTTTCGGGGCATAAGGTGTATGGACCGACCGGTGTAGGTGTGCTGTATGGAAAAGAAGACTGGCTCGATAAGCTGCCTCCCTATCAGGGTGGCGGGGAGATGATTCAGAGTGTGAGCTTTGAAAAGACAGTATTCAATGAACTACCCTTTAAGTTTGAAGCCGGAACGCCCGATTATATCGGCACTACCGGATTGGGCAAAGCGTTGGATTATGTCTCGGCTATTGGTATGGACGAAATCATTGCTCACGATCAGGAGCTGACAGCCTATGCCATGCGTCGTCTCAAAGAAATAGAAGGGATGTGCATCTTCGGAGAAGCGGAACACAAAAGCAGTGTTATCTCTTTTCTGGTGGGCAATATTCATCATTTTGATATGGGAACGTTACTCGATAGGCTTGGCATTGCCGTACGCACGGGGCATCATTGTGCCCAACCGTTGATGCAACGCCTCGGCATAGAGGGTACTGTGCGTGCTTCTCTAGCGCTTTATAACACGAAAGAGGAGATTGATGCACTGGTTGCCGGCATAGAGAGAGTCAGAAAAATGTTTTAAATAGAAAAGAAGGATGTTACTAACTACTACTCCAACAATCGAAGGAAAACGAATAACCAACTATTATGGCATTGTGTCCGGAGAGACTATTATCGGTGCCAATGTGTTTCGTGACTTTTTTGCCAGCATCCGCGACATTGTAGGCGGCCGTGCGGGATCTTATGAAAAGGTGCTTCGTGAAGCAAAAGAAACGGCACTCAGAGAATTGGAAGAGCAGGCAGCTCTCTTGGGAGCCAATGCAGTGGTTGGCATTGACCTGGATTATGAAACGGTGGGCAGCAACGGGAGTATGCTTATGGTTACAGCCTGTGGTACTGCTGTTTTTGTAGACTAAGTAGCGGATGAGATAAACTTGTTGTACAAACACAGGCCTTTGAGCTTGTTTTTGTCAAGAGCGGGTTTATATTTTATTAACTAACGGGGTGCACTTAGGAAAGATAAAGGTACGGTTCGGGAAACAATAGGAGAAAAAAGCTTTTTCTTTAGGAGTTATTTCGATAACAAGTAATCAAATGAGCGATAAGAAACCGTCTTATGCGTCGGATGCAACCGTCTCTTCACCAAAGTGCAACCGTCTCATGAGGCAAATGCAACCGTTGTTTGGAGCAAATAGCACCGTGCAATGCATAAAAAGAGGGAAGCAACAGCTTCCCTCTTTTTATGCATTATAAAGTGAATATACTTTATGATTATGCTTACAAATATACAACATTAAACAACAAAAGTCAAGCTTTTGAGGCAAAAAGAATCAGGGGCATGCCTCTTTTTTTGCCGAAAGTAATTGTTATCAAAGGTTGCTGTATTCGTGCTACACTTAAATCGGCAGGTAACTGAATAGCCACTTTTCCATTTCTTCGGACTGCCATTTTACAATAGAAAATGAAGGGCCTTTTCCTTCTCGGACGTCTAATCGGGTATTCTTTATTGAATGAAAAAGAGATGAATTGTAGTTAGAAATGATCTTTTGTTTAAGCGAGAGTGCTTGAAGGACAGCATATTAATTCTGAATTGCGGTAAAAACAATCTTTTAGTCGATTTCTTTTGGCGAGGGGTGGTTTTCTTGTTTTTTTCTTTGTGTTTCTTATTAATAATCAATACTTTTAGGCCGTTTTTAACCTCTAATAAATAGATTCTATGGATAGCTTACTTTTCTGGCTTATTCCTGTGGCCGCTATTGCGGCTCTTTGTTTTGCTCTTTACTTTCATAAACAGATGATGAAAGAGAGTGAAGGAACCCCTCAAATGGTGAAAATTGCTGCGGCTGTGCGCAAAGGCGCCATGTCTTACCTGAAACAACAATATAAAATTGTTGCGTGGGTGTTTGTGTGCCTGGCAATTCTATTTTCTATTATGGCCTATGGCTTTAATGTGCAGAACTCTTGGGTGCCGGTGGCTTTTTTAACCGGTGGTTTCTTCTCCGGACTTTCTGGATTTCTGGGTATGAAGACTGCTACGTATGCTTCGGCGCGCACCGCCAATGCTGCTCGTAATTCGTTGAATGCCGGTTTGCGTATCGCTTTTCGAAGTGGTGCGGTGATGGGGCTTGTTGTGGTTGGTCTGGGCTTGCTCGACATTTCGTTCTGGTATTTGCTGCTCAACTGGGCTATTCCTGCCGATGTGCTTACACCTACGCATAAGCTTTGTCTCATCACAACTACAATGTTGACTTTCGGCATGGGAGCCAGTACGCAGGCGCTCTTTGCTCGTGTGGGAGGAGGAATCTATACCAAAGCAGCCGATGTGGGTGCCGATTTGGTAGGAAAAGTGGAGGCCGGAATCCCGGAAGACGATCCACGGAACCCGGCAACGATTGCCGATAATGTGGGTGATAATGTGGGAGATGTGGCCGGAATGGGAGCCGATCTTTATGAATCGTATTGTGGATCTATCTTGGCGACTGCCGCTTTGGGGGCTGCCGCATTTATTCATACTGCAGATGTAAACATGCAGTTTAAAGCAGTTATTGCGCCTATGCTCATAGCTGCTGTAGGTATTCTGCTTTCTATCATCGGTATTTTCTCGGTGCGGACCAAGGAAAATGCTACCATGAAAGGGCTTCTTGGTGCGCTGTCGTTTGGTACTAATCTGAGCTCTGTTCTGATAGTGGGAGCGACATTCTTTGTTCTCTGGCTGTTGCAGCTCGAAAACTGGGCGCTGATTTCGTGCGCCGTAGTGGCGGGGTTGGTTGTTGGTCTTATCATCGGCCGTTCTACCGAATATTATACTTCTCAGTCTTATCGGCCTACCCAGCGTCTTTCCGAAAGCGGGAAAACAGGGCCGGCTACGGTTATCATCTCCGGAATCGGATTGGGTATGCTGTCTACCGCCATTCCTGTGTTGGCGGTGGTAATAGGCATTATTGCATCCTATCTGTTTGCTTCGGGTTTTGATTTTGCAAATGTAGGAATGGGGCTTTACGGCATAGGCATTGCCGCAGTGGGAATGCTTTCTACGTTAGGTATTACGCTGGCAACAGACGCATACGGTCCGATAGCCGACAATGCCGGTGGAAATGCCGAAATGTCGGGACTGGGCGAGGAGGTACGTAAACGTACCGATGCGCTCGATTCGTTGGGAAACACAACGGCTGCCACGGGAAAAGGTTTTGCTATTGGTTCCGCTGCTCTTACGGGGCTTGCGTTGCTGGCTTCGTATATTGAAGAAATTCGTATCGGACTTACACGTATCGGCACCGTTCAGCTAACTCTTCCTCATGGCGGTATCATTGCTACTGCCGAAGCCACCTTTACCGATTTCATGAATTATTATAACGTGACGTTGATGAATCCCAAGGTGCTCTCGGGCATGTTTATCGGTTCGATGATGGCGTTTTTATTTTGCGGGCTAACGATGAATGCCGTTGGTCGTGCGGCCGGAAAAATGGTAGACGAGGTGCGGCGACAATTCCGTGAGATAAAAGGAATTCTTACGGGAGAAACGGAGCCCGATTATGAGCGTTGTGTAGCCATTTCTACTAAAGGTGCGCAGCGGGAGATGATACTTCCTTCGTTACTAGCTATTATTGCGCCTGTTTTAACCGGATTTATATTTGGCGTTCCCGGTGTGTTGGGCTTATTGGTGGGCGGACTCAGTAGTGGTTTTGTGCTAGCTATCTTTATGGCCAATGCCGGTGGAGCATGGGATAATGCCAAGAAATACGTAGAAGAAGGAAACTTTGGCGGTAAGGGAAGTGAAGTTCACAAGGCAACTGTAGTGGGCGATACCGTGGGCGATCCGTTTAAAGATACCTCCGGCCCCAGCTTGAATATTCTGATAAAGCTGATGAGCATGGTGTCTATTGTAATGGCAGGGCTTACGGTAGCATGGAGTCTGTTTTAGTGTATCTTTGCTTATAAAAAATAAGCTTAGTATGTTATTGCCCTATTTGCATGAAGATCTGGTTGAGGCTGGTTGCGACGAGGCCGGGCGCGGATGCCTGGCCGGATCAGTCTATGCCGCCGCTGTTATTCTCTCCAAAGATTTTAAGAATGAGTTATTAAACGATTCGAAGCAACTGACTGAAAAACAGCGGTATACCTTGCGCGAAGTGATAGAAAAAGAAGCTCTGGCATGGGCCGTCGGCGTCGTCTCCTCGCAGGAAATTGATGAGATTAACATTCTGAATGCATCCTTTCTGGCTATGCATCGGGCTATTGATCAGCTGACTGTTACTCCGGAGCATCTGCTTATCGACGGCAACCGCTTCAAAAGTTATAAAGACATTCCCCACACCACTGTGGTGAAGGGCGATGGGAAGTATCTCTCTATCGCAGCGGCATCTGTTTTGGCCAAAACGTATAGAGATGATTACATGAACCGCTTACACGTAGAATTCCCTTGTTATGATTGGAATCATAATAAGGGATATCCTACAAAGAAGCACCGTGCTTCAATAGCAAAGCATGGCGCTTCGCCTTATCATCGGATGACTTTTAATTTGCTTGGCGATGGCCAATTGGAACTATTTACCTGACCTTTATCTGTTTTGTATCAGCATTTGATAATAAAGAGGAAGACAGTATCGGAATAAACGGCGACTTTTGTATCTAAAACTTAATGATTACTTTAGAATCAGCTGATTCGACATTAAACTTTTGATACTTATGAAAAGGAAATGGCATTTCACCGTTAAAGTGCTAATGGCTCTATCGGTATTCGTACTTATCTCTACTTCTCTTTGCGCACAAACTGAAGTAATGGCTTGGGGAAATATGACCGGTATTCGCGTCGAAGGCCAGTTAATGAATTTTGAGTCTTCTTTTCGCATAGTAAAGAAAGACTGGACAGAAGTAAAATCTACCGGTAAGGAAAAACAGGCACATCCCCGCTATCATCGGGACGAAGCATCTCAGACAGTCAATACAATCATCGACAACATCCATTTTGAACAGGTAGTAACGGATGTGGCAACAGGAAAAGCAACTGTTTCCGTTTCTGTGGAATCTGATACAACACTTTCGTCGAAGGATGTTTATTTTTGCCTGGAACTTGCCGATAAGCAATATGCTGACGCTCCGATAAAAACAGATCGTAAAAGCATTAGGATAAAGAGTACAAAGCAGCAGTTGGAACTGCAATTTTCTTCTCCGGTAAAGTCTTTTATACGTAAAGAGAAGGATGCTTCTGTTATTTACGTGCATTTGCTGGGTCGGCGCATCCGTAAGGGAGAGAAAATGCGGCTGGACTTTACGATTCATGCAACCGGAGAGATAGATCATCAATCGGCCGAGATAGTACTCGATGCGCATAATTCCGGACGTTTGTTTAAAGGTTTGGGTGGCAATTTCCGCTTACAAAATCCACAGATAGATCCTGCGATAATTACCTATTGTCTTGATAGTCTTCGGGTGGCTTACGGACGTGTGGAGCTGCCCTGGCGATTCTGGCACTCCCGGGAGAACAGTAATCCTATGGCCGAGGCACGTGCCGGAAAGTTGGATGAACGAGTCTATGCAGCGATGAAGATGGCACAGCGACTTTCGGCAAAAGGGATACCTGTAATTGTTAGTTGTTGGTTTCCGCCGGACTGGGCTATTAAAGGTGATCCGAAACAATATGTTCGTAGAGGTGGTGTGCAGGCTTATCGTCTTGACCCGGAAAAGGAACAGAAGATTTATCAGTCTCTTACCGACTATCTGATCTATTTAAAACAAGAATATGGGGTGGAAGCGGCCATGTTTTCATTCAATGAATCGGATATAGGCATTGATGTTATTCACACGGCCAAGGAACATGCCGCTTTTATAAAAGGCTTGGGCGCTTATATGGCTTCACGCGGGTTGTCCACTAAAATGTTGTTAGGCGATAACTCTGATGCAACGACATTCGATTTTATTCTGCCTGCTTTAAATGATCCCGAAACGTATCAATATATAGGTGCCATTTCCTTTCATTCGTGGCGGGGATGCGATGACGAAACATTGAATAAATGGGCGAGTGCTTCACGAAAACTTAATGTTCCTCTTATTGTGGCCGAAGGGAGTACAGATGCGGCAGCACATGTGTACCCCGAAATCTTTGCCGAATCTACTTTTGCTTTCTATGAAATCAATCTTTACACTCGTTTGTGTGCCGTCTGTCAGCCGCTTTCCATCCTGCAATGGCAGTTAACTTCCGACTATTCCGTTCTTTGGGGAGATGGCGTGTATGGTTCCACAGGGCCGCTTCGTCCTACTCAGCGTTATTGGAACCTGAAACAACTGGCATCTACACCGGAGGGAGCATTTGCCATTCCCGTTACCTGCAACAAGGAAGAGGTTAATTGTGCTGCCTTTGGCAATATTGCACGTGGTGAATATGCTATTCACATGGTAAATAACGGGGCATTCAGAGAAGTCACGATTAAAGGTCTTCCGGACTGTATTAAGAAATTAAAAGTTTATGTGACGAATAAAGAAGAAGGAATGCAAGGCAATGGCATCGTAACGGTTGAAGGCGGCGTGGCTCATCTTCAGCTTCAGGCCATTAGTTTCGTTACTTTGATAACGACAAAATAAGCTGTATTTGTTACCCGCAGATTCTTTGCAATTAATAAAAGGGAAGCTGCAAAATGATATCATTTTGCAGCTTCCCTTTTATTAATGTTGTTTCTTGATGTAGAACAAACAGGTTGTTGTCACCCGGTTCATTAAAACCATTTTATCTTGCGGAAAATGAAGAACGCAAGAGCCGATAGAATAACAGAGAATATCACGATGATAGCAAAAGCATGCGGCATCTGGTCCAGATGAATATCAACATTCATGCCATAAAAACTGGCGATGAGTGTGGGTACCATTAAGATAATAGAGATGCTTGTCATTCGCTTCATGATTGTATTCACATTGTTCGAGATAATCGAAGCGAAGGCATCCATCGTTCCGGTAAGAATATCACTATAAATATTTACCGTGTTGTAGGCTTGTCTGAGCTCGGTGATAACATCCTCCAATAGCTCTTCGTTTAGAGACTCCGGCTCTTGAAAGATGCTTCGCAGTTTTCCGATCATCGTTTCGTTTCCACGAATGGAGGTATTGAAATAAACAAGTGTCTTTTGCAGCTTCATCAGTTGCAACAGGTCTTCATTACGAATACTACGCTCCAGCGCTTTTTCGGCAGCAGTTACGTCATTGTTTATCTGCTTCAGGTATTTCAGAAACCATACGGCCGAAGAGTAGATCAGGCGCAAAATAAGGTCAAGTTTGCTCTTTACGATAAGATTCTTACGACGGGTGTAGGTAATGAAATCGGGAATAATCTCCGTGTGATAATAACAGATGGAGATAGTAATTTCATTGTTTGTGATAATACCAATGGGCACCGTTGTAAACGGAATGCCGTTTTGTGTACTCTGCATGGGTATGCGCAAAACGGTAAGCAGCCAGTTTTCTTCGCTTTCGGTTCGCGGACGTTCATCCGTATCGGCTATATCGGTTAAGAAAGATTCGGGAACTTTCAACTCTTGGGTGAGAAACTTTAAATCGCCGGCATCCGGGCATTCTACATTTATCCAGCAATTGGGCTGCCATTGCGGCTTTTCCACAAAGCCGGCTTCACAATAAAGATATGTTCTCATTATTGCCTCCTTTCGTTTATTATAATTATTCGAGCAGAGGCATTGAGAGTATGACTCTGTTCTTTTTAGTTAATACTATGATAGCACGTTCGCGGGTTTGAGTCGTCCATGTTTTTATTATTGTTTTTTTAGTGTGGCAAAAGTAGATAAATCATTTTAAACCACACGCACTCACAGCCTTTTTTTGTAACTTTGCGATCGAAAAAGCGGATAGTGCCTGGCTTTGGTGGCATTTATAGACAAAGAAATTCTAAAATTAACATAATTATGACTAAGAAAGCCCTTTTGATGATTCTCGATGGTTGGGGAATCGGTGCTCATGGAAAAGCAGATGTTATTTTCAATACTCCTACTCCTTATTGGGATCATTTAGTAAAAACATATCCTAATTCGCAGCTACAAGCGAGTGGCGAGGATGTGGGATTGCCCGACGGACAAATGGGGAACTCCGAAGTGGGGCATCTCAATATTGGTGCCGGGCGTGTGGTTTATCAGGATTTGGTAAAAATTAATCTGGCTTGCCGCGACAACAGCATTATGAAGAATCCGGAGATTATTTCCGCTTTCTCTTACGCTAAAGAAAAAGGAAAGAACATTCACTTTATGGGCTTAACTTCAGACGGTGGTGTGCACAGTTCACTCGATCATTTATTTAAGCTGTGCGACATAGCCAAAGAGTACGAAATCGGGAACACATTTATCCATTGTTTTATGGATGGACGCGATACCGATCCGAAGAGTGGTAAGGGCTTTATAGAGCAACTTGATGCACATTGCAAGACTTCTGCCGGAAAAATAGCATCAATCATTGGTCGTTATTATGCCATGGATCGTGACAAGCGCTGGGAACGTGTGAAAGAGGCTTATGATCTTTTGGTAAATGCTACAGGTAAAAAGGCCGATTGCATGATACAGGCTGTACAAGAGTCTTACGACGAAGGCGTGACTGATGAATTTATCAAACCGATTGTCAATGCAGCGGTGGACGGAACCATTAAGGCCGGAGATGTCGTTATATTCTTTAACTATCGTAACGACCGGGCTAAGGAACTGACGGCTGTGCTTACTCAGCAAGATATGCCCGAAGCCGGGATGAAAACAGTTCCCGATTTGCAATATTACTGTATGACTCCCTATGATGCTTCATTCAAAGGGGTGCACATCTTATTCGATAAGGATAATGTAGAGAACACACTGGGCGAATTTCTGGCCAAAGAGAAAAGGACTCAGTTGCACATTGCCGAAACTGAAAAGTACGCGCATGTTACTTTCTTCTTCAATGGCGGTCGCGAGGTTCCTTATGAAGGGGAAGATCGTATTCTGGTAGCTTCTCCGAAAGTAGCTACTTACGACCTGAAGCCCGAAATGAGTGCTTACGAAGTAAAAGATAAACTGGTTGCAGCAATTAATGAAAATAAGTACGATTTTATTGTGGTAAATTACGCTAACGGAGACATGGTAGGGCATACCGGAGTTTACGACGCGATAACCAAGGCGGTTGTTGCTGTAGATGCTTGCGTAAAAGAGACCATCGAAGCAGCTAAAGCACAGGGATATGAAGCAATTATTATTGCCGATCACGGAAATGCAGATAATGCAGTCAATGAAGACGGATCTCCTAACACAGCCCACTCGCTTAATCCCGTACCTTGCATTTATGTAACAGAGAATAAAGAGGCGGGCGTTGGCAATGGTCGTTTGGCCGATGTGGCTCCGACAATTCTCAAAATCATGGGTCTCGAGGCACCGAAAGAAATGACCGGTAAAGTGTTGATTAAATAAGAAACTCTTGAATATATAGAGACGGGAGATGTTGAATCTCCCGTTTTTTTTATCTTTCATATAATATGATTCAGATAGATGATGTAATCGTGACACTCGATGTGTTCCGTGAAAAATTTCTTTGCAATCTCGATGCTTGTAAAGGCCAGTGTTGCATAGAAGGTGATGCAGGCGCACCACTCGAGCAGGAAGAAGTGGAAGAATTAAAGAAGGTACTTCCTGTGATTTGGGACGATCTTTCTCCTGAAGCGCGTGCCGTTATTGATAAGCAGGGTGTATGCTATACAGACCCGGATGGTGATTTGGTCACCTCTATTGTGAATGGCAAAGACTGTGTGTTTACCTGTTATGATGAGAGCGGTTGTTGCTATTGCTCCATTGAGAAGGCCTATCGCGCAGGTAAGTCCGATTTTTATAAACCTGTTTCCTGTCACCTCTATCCCATTCGTGTGGAGAATTATGCTTCTTATAGAGCCGTGAATTATCATCGTTGGGATGTTTGTAAGGCGGCTGTCTTATTGGGGCAGAAGGAAAACTTGTCAATCTACAAGTTCTTGAAGGAACCACTCATCCGTAAGTTTGGTGAGGCATGGTATAGTGAATTGGAAATAGCTGGGAAAGAATTAAAAGATAGGGGGATTATATAACTGTTCTTTGCCGGGAATCTTTTGAAGACAAATTCCGGGTACAGATCGAGGATTTATTTGTTGTATTATTTATCTTTGTCGTTGATTAGGGTTATAATTGCTTTACATTATAATGATATGGAAAAACAAATAATTGAGGTAGATTCTGATTTGATAGCCCGTTGCGGATTGTATTGCGGTGCTTGCCATAAGTATCTTGCCAAGAAATGTCCCGGTTGCCAAAAGAACGAAAAGGCTTCGTGGTGTAAAATCAGAGCTTGCAATGCAGAGAAAGGGTATCATTCCTGTGCCGATTGTCCGATGGATGTAAAGGAGTGCAAAACATTCTCTAATTTTATCGGCAAGGTTTTTGCCTTGCTTTTTGGTTCTGACAGGAATGCCTGCATTCGGCGTATCCGTGAAATCGGTAAAGAGGCTTTTGCCGCAGAAATGGCCGAGAAGCGTCAACAGACGATAAAGAATCGTTGATTGCTAAAGTACAAAAACAAGAGCGCCGGCAGAAAAGAAAAATCCTTCTGCCGGCGCTTTTGTTTTATGCGAGTGTGAGGTTATCAGCTAACACATTATGCATCAATATTTGCATACGTTGCGTTTTCCTCTATAAATTCGCGGCGGGGACCAACGTCTTCTCCCATCAGCATGGAGAAAACATAATCAGCCTCAGCAGCATTTTCAATGTTTACTTGCTTAAGCATACGATTATCCGGATCCATGGTGGTTTCCCAGAGTTGTTGTGCGTTCATCTCACCCAAACCTTTGTAACGCTGTGTATGAATCGCTTTCTCTTCTCCTGAACCATATGTGTCAATGAACTTTTGACGTTGGGGATCTGTCCAGCAATATTCTTCCGTTTTCCCTTTCTTGCAAAGATAGAGTGGAGGAGTAGCAATATAAAGATAGCCGTTTTGAATCAGTTGAGGCATATAGCGAAAGAAGAACGTCATGATCAGCGTGTCGATGTGTGAACCATCGACATCGGCATCGGTCATAATGATGATCTTTTTATATCTCAATTTAATCATGTTAGCCTCTTTGCTGTCCTCTTCCGTTCCGATGGTAACTCCGAGTGCCGTGTAAATGTTGCGTATCTCTTCGCTTTCCAGCGCTTTGTGGTACATTGCTTTCTCTACATTGAGAATCTTTCCACGCAAAGGCAAGATAGCCTGAAATGCGCGGTTGCGTCCTTGCTTAGCTGTACCACCGGCCGAATCACCCTCTACAAGGAATAATTCGCATCTGTCCGGATCACGGTCTGAACAATCGGCTAGCTTACCCGGCAAACCTCCTCCTGACATCGGCGATTTACGTTGTACCATTTCACGGGCTTTACGCGCAGCATGGCGCGCTGTTGCAGCGAGAATTACTTTGTCTACAATAACTTTCGCCTCTTTCGGATGTTCTTCCAGGTAATAATTTAGTGCTTCGCCTACAGCTTGGTCTACAGCTCCCATCACCTCATTGTTACCTAATTTAGTTTTGGTCTGGCCTTCAAACTGTGGCTCAGATACTTTAATAGAAATAACGGCTGTTAAACCTTCGCGGAAATCATCTCCAGCAATTTCTATCTTTACCTTATCAAGCATCTTAGAGTCCTCGGCATACTTTTTCAGTGTACGTGTCAGAGCACGACGAAACCCGGCAAGGTGTGTTCCACCTTCAATGGTATTGATGTTATTTACGTATGAATGAATATTCTCGGCGAAAGACGTATTGTACATGATGGCTACCTCGATAGGAATGCCTTGTTTTTGAGTGTTTAGGTAGATTACATCATTAATCAAACGTTCGCGAGATGAATCGACGAAACGAACGAATTCTTTCAGTCCGTCTACCGAATGAAATGTTTCGCTTTTAACATGACCCTCTTCGTTCACAACGCGGCTATCTGTCAGGGTGATTGTAAGGCCTGCGTTTAGGTAAGCCAATTCACGCATGCGAGTGGCCAGAATATCGTATTTGTAGATGCTTTCAGTAAAAATAGAGGCATCCGGAAGAAAGGTTATTCTGGTTCCGTTATTCTCGGACGGCCCGATTTCTTGTACGCTGTAGAGGGGTTTTCCGCAAGCATATTCCTGCTTGTACATCTTTCCACTTCTTTCTACCTGGGCTGTCATGTGAATGGACAGTGCATTTACGCAAGATACACCTACGCCATGTAAACCTCCGGACACTTTATAAGACCCTTTATCGAATTTACCTCCGGCATGGAGTACAGTCATTACAACCTCCAGTGCCGATTTTTGCTCTTTCTCATGGAAGTCAACCGGAATTCCACGTCCGTTGTCTTGAACTGTTATGGAATTATCTTCGTTGATTGTAACTTCAATATGGTCGCAATAACCGGCCAAGGCTTCATCGATAGAATTATCTACGACTTCGTATACCAAGTGATGCAATCCTTTTACGCCAGTGTCGCCAATATACATCGCAGGGCGTTTTCTTACGGCCTCAAGTCCTTCCAGTACTTGGATACTGTCAGCGGAATACGCTCCGTTATTGTTAGCTATTTGTTCTTCAGTCATAATATGTTTTCTAATTGTAATAACAAAGCAAATGTAGTGAAAATATATGAGTAAATAAAGAATGGAAAGTGAAAAATAGAGAATAAAGCAAAAGGTTTATTTTCTAAGGTTTTCTTTTCATTTATTCCATGTGTACGCAGAAAAGGCCGAACTTTTTAGTTCGGCCTAGTATGTGTTTACGGGCTATTAAGAAGTATGCTACTTAAGCAAGCTTATTGATGTAAATTGCCAATCTGGACTTCAGATTATTAGCCTTATTTTTGTGAATAATATTCACTTTAGCTAATTTATCTATTGTCTTAGTGACAACAGGAAACATTGCAACTGCCTCTGCCATGTCAGTAGTCGAACGAAGTTTTCTAACAGCATTTCTCATGGTTTTACCATAATATCTGTTGTGGAATCTTCTTTTTTCTTCTTGTCTGATCCTTTTGATTGATGATTTGTGATTTGCCATCTCGACTAATCTTTTTTTTAGTTCTTTGTATATCTTTAATTTGTAGCCCATAGGGGAGTCGAACCCCTCTTTCAAGAATGAAAATCTTACGTCCTAACCGATAGACTAATGGGCCATAATAAAAGCATTTCTGCTTTTGCCATCGGGGTATTCCCGATTGCGGATGCAAATGTAGAGACTATTTTTGAATTGGCAAAATATTAGTTGGCCTAAATTTCCTAATATCGTTCATCTATTCATCGTGATTGTCATTTAATGCTTGATTATCAGAGTGATAGAATATACTATTTTTTCTTTTTATTTGCGTATCTTTTTTTGTTTTGATGGTAAGGTTGCCGTTTTGTTCCTTTTTTTGTAGCTTTGTTTTCATGATAAGGTTCATTTCTAAGTGAAAAGCCATGTTGCAGAAAACGATCGGAATTGTTCTTCATGTTCTAAAGTACAGTGATTCGTCTAATATAGTAGAGATGTATACTGAACATTTGGGCCGGGTGGCATACCTTGTTTCGGCTTCTCGTGCAAAAAAAGCAAATGTGAAAACTATTCTGTTTCAGCCCTTGGCCATTATTGAGTTTGAAGCTGATTATCGTTCCACGGCTAATCTGCATCGGATTAAGGAGGCGAAGCTATTTTTCTCTTTTGCAACAATACCCTACGATCCTTATAAATCGGCCATCGTTCTTTTTTTAGAAGAGTTTCTTTATAAAGCTGTTCGCGAAGAAGTTGAAAATAAATCCTTGTTTGACTATTTACGATATTCTATAGCATGGCTTGATGAACAAAAAGAAGGCTATGCTAATTTTCATTTGGTTTTTCTGATGCGTCTTTCTCGTTTCTTAGGCTTATATCCGAATTTGGAAGATTATCATGAAGGTGATTATTTCGACTTGCAGAATGCTTGTTTTGTCTCATCTCGTCCCCAGCAACACACTTCTTACATTGAGCCGGAAGAATCTTACCGACTTATCAGACTTATGCGCATGAATTATGAAACAATGCATCTCTTTGCAATGAATAGAGCAGAGAGAATGCGTTGTCTCATAATAATTATTGATTTTTATAGGCTTCACTTACCTGATTTCCCCGCACTAAAGTCTTTAGGAGTATTGCAAGAGCTGTTTGACTGACAACAATCTTATCGTATTTTTTGCGTTAAGTTTTTAGATAGGAGAGCGGTAATTGGTTGTATATCAATCTGTGTGGAGTAGGAAGAAACTTTGCTGTATAAGTGCTGGCTTGATTAATGTGCACTAATTGGGTAGGCTGATATTAGTGCGTGCCATTAGGATATTGCTTTACTTTATATGACAGCATGTATTTTTAACTTGACTCATGTGGGTAAGTTAGAGATACATGCTGTTGGCTTTTTTCTCGAATAAACCTTTAGAATAGATTGTAAGTTGGAATTATCCGAGCAGTTCTTTTACCTTTGCAGAGATGGCACGACCTTCTGCCAGTCCTGCTAATTTCTTTGACGCTATTCCCATTACTTTGCCCATATCCTTGGCGTCTGTAGCACCTGCTTCGGCTATGATTCCTTTTAGGCTTGCTTCAAGTTCTTCTTCGCTTAGTTGTTTAGGCAGATAAGCTTCTATGATTTTTACTTGTGCAAGTTCTCCGTCTGCTAAATCCTGTCGGTTTTGTTGTGTGTATATATCGGCAGAATCTTTGCCTTGTTTTACCAGCTTTTGCATAATTTTCAGTGCGTCTGCATCTGCTAAAGTATCATTTGCTCCCGGAGCCGTTTTTGCTTCAATAAAGACCTTTTTTATGTTTCTCAATGTTTCAAGTGCTACTTTATCTTTTGCCTTCATTGCGGTTTTAATGTCTTCGCTGACTTTCTCGAATAAATCCATGATTATGAAGTGTTATGAGAGTTATATTATAATGAGTTAAAATGTAATGATTCCGTTGTCTTCTGTTACTTCTTGCGTTTCCTCTTCATCGATTTCTGCCTTAGCTTTAATCTTGCTTAAAGTGGTTTTATCTCGCAGATACGCCGGAGAATCTTCTACTACTGAAACAATATCGTCATTATCCAAATCTTCTGGTGTGAAGAGGTATATATGTCTACGTTTGCGTATGTTTCTGCTGCCCATGCCGCTGGCACTTTCGCCATAGGCCTTACGAATGCGCTCTTTATTCTTTTCTTTCTCTTCCTCAATCAATAATTGACGTTCTTCTTCTTCCTGGCTGCGTCTTTCTAAAACACTGTCCATACCCGGAACATCTTCTACGCCAAATCCGGTAGCTAATACAGTGATTTTTATTTTTTTGTCAAGTGCGTTGTCCATTGCTACCCCCCAGATAACCTCCACTCCTTCGCGGAACTTACTCATGAATTCGTGAATTTCATTCATCTCCTCCATCATTAATTCCGAATTATTGCAGAAGGATACGTTGAGCATCACTTTCTTGGCATTAAAGATGTCATTGTTATTGAGCAAAGGAGAATGTAGCGCATCGTCGATAGCTTTCGTTACTCTGCTTTCACCTTCACCGAATCCGGTACTCATGATGGCTACTCCTCCATCTTTAAGGATGGTCTTTACGTCGGCAAAGTCAAGATTAACCGTACCGCGCATAGTGATTATTTCGGCAATGCTTTTGGCTGCAATTGATAGTGTATCGTCTGCTTTTCCAAAAGCATTCATAAAGGTCAGGTCAGAGTAGATTTCTCTTAAACGTTCGTTATTGATGACCAATAGTGCGTCAACATGTTGGGCAATACGTTCTACGCCGTCAAGTGCCTGGATTATTTTCTTTTCACCTTCAAAGATGAATGGTATCGTGACTATTCCTACCGTAAGAATATCCATTTCTTTGGCTATACGGGCTATCACAGGAGCTGCTCCTGTTCCGGTGCCACCGCCCATTCCGGCAGTAATAAATACCATTTTGGTTCCGTCGTTTAGCAGCGCTTCAATATCTTCTATACTTTCTTCGGCTGCGTCGCGAGCTCGATCAGGTCGGTTGCCTGCCCCCAACCCTTGTGTTATGGAACGTCCCAGTTGCAACTTTATCGGTACGGGAGATTCCGCAAGTGCCTGGTTGTCTGTATTGCATAGTACGAATGTTACGTCATGTATGCCTTCTTTATACATGTGGTTAACAGCATTGCCACCACCACCGCCAACACCTATCACCTTAATGATTTTAGGTGAATCGGTCGGAAAATCGAATTGTACTATTTCGTCCATATCTTACTAACGATTACAAATTATTTCATATCTTCATCAGAGAATATCTCATTCGAGAGTTTGTCAAAAGTCCTTGATATCCAACTGGGCTTGTTTTTCTTTTCTTCCTCTCTTTTCTTTTTCTCCTCAACTCTTTTCTGTCTTTCTTCTTCGTCTTTTATTTTCTTTGCAGCTTTAGCTTCTTCTGCTTGTTGCTTTAAATTTTCATCCTCAGCGAAGAAATCTTTGGGAGGTACGTTTATTGCAACAGCTTCTTTAGGAGCTATTTGGCTTTCTTGTAGGCAGCAGTTTTCTTCTCCGGCAAAAAGTAGCCCAAGAGCGGTATTGAGAGTTCCGTCTTTTTTTATAACTTCTTCAGAAGCATATACTGCGTTACGAATGAATTTGGCTATTTTTACCTTCTCTGTTTTGCACTTTTTCTGGAACGCTTCATCTAAGTTCTTGAGATTGGATGCCCCCCCTGTAATAACAATACCCGAAAGTAGCTTGTCGTCATATCCCGAGAGTTGGATTTGATTCCATACATTGGCAATGATCTCTTCTGCGCGGGCTTCAACGATGTCGTTCAGCACTTGCAATTCAAAGCTTCGTCCATCTTCTGTTTGGCACGTGGCGTTTTTATTTTCTTCATTCTCCCCTTCATAAAGAGCATTTCCATACTTTATTTTCAGCTTCTCGGCGTCTTCTTCTTCCAGTTGTAGTGAAGTAATATCATGTGTAATAGCGTTTCCTCCCAATGGAAGCACAGTCAGGAAGCGAAGGATATTGTTTTTATAAATGGAAATGGTTGTGGTATCGGCACCGAAGTCAACTAATGCGCAGCCGGAACGTTTTTCCCCTTCGGTTAATACAACTCCGGCTGTTGTTAGAGGTGCTATGCAAATATCTGCAATCTCAATTTTTGCTTGTTCAAAGCATCGTTCTAGATTCTTTTTAATAGATGCACGGGCTATAATGTTTAGAAACCTCCCCTCTATGTGGTTAGCCGCAATTCCTACAGGGTCTGCCTGTAAGTTATTACCTATTTTGTATTCTTGAGGAGCAACATCCAAAATATCCAAGTCAATTAATGGAATGGACAGATTCTCATCGCAAATAGAGTCTATCAGTTCCTGAGATATAATTGTATCTTCTTTCAGATCTCTGCCAATAACGTTTTTCACTGTTCGCAGAGATTGTCCTCCAATACCTACATATACTTTTCCTATAGGGCTATTTAGTTCGCCTTCCAACGTATTAATGACGGATGTCAGACTTTGGGCGGTTTTGTCCAGGTTATAGATGACTCCTTTTCTTATGAAAGAAGATGAGTCTTCTTTGGCATAAGCCAAAATCTGGATGCTTCCGTCACTGTTCTTCCTACCGGCTATGCCTGTTATTTTTGAAGAACCCAGTTCGATAGCGACAATAAAATCTGTTTTTGACACCATTTTTATTTACTGTTTTGACGATTTACTATATATTTCTTCGTAATAAGTCATTGAATGTGTGCTGTATTATTCTTTGTACAAATAATCTGATTATTAAATTCCATACTTATACGAGAATATTTATTCCAACCTACTCTATTAAGTGCTTTTTCGTAAAAGATCTTTAATCGAGAGAGCTTTTCTTCAAAATTATCTATTTTACCAAGGTATACAATATGATTGCCTACACGGGGAATCAGTTCAATTTCGTGTCCAGGTAAAACATTAATTTGCTCTATTTGAGCATTCCAGAACTCATTCTGCTGCAAAAATACACCAAACTTATGTAAATCCCTCATTGCAAATGATTTTTCTACATATCCTGTTACAATAGCTAAATGTGCGATGCATTTTGCTTCAGGTGGTATGATGGTTCCTTTATTATCAATATAATATTCATCGCCATTGTTACTCATTATTTGCAGTACGGGTACTCTTTGAGTAATTTCAATACACAGTCTGCCGCTAGGTGTTTTGTAACATTCCGTTTTATCAATAAGCGGGTGTTTATCCAGCTCTTCTTCCAATATTTTGGTGCGTATGCGCTCCATGTTTTCCCCTACCGGATAGATGCCTTTTTGTTTCAATAGATCTGTTATTTCCTGTTTGGTTATGAATCCGGCATTGACTGTATCTTTTATAATTAATTCCATGTCACTGCAAATCAAATTTGATGGTTCTCTATTAAAAGTTGTTACTGCTACGACGAGGTAGGCTATAACAAGCAGTAAGACAAGTGACAGTAGAATTCTTTTTATCATCGGTCTTTAAGCATTTGTTCGATGGCAGGAACATAATTATCTATATCTCCCGCACCAAGCGTAATTAATACTTCAATGTCTTTATCTCTTAAAACATTCAATATTTCTTCTTTTTTGCACATGCTCTTTTCAATGCCGGCTCTGAGGTTGTCATAAATAAGCTGACTTGTTATTCCGGGTATAGGTAATTCACGAGCCGGATAAATATCAACTAAGATGACTTCGTCTAATAAGGAAAGACTCTCAGCAAAATCTTTATAAAAATCTCGAGTGCGGGTGTATAGGTGTGGTTGAAAGATTGCGGTTATTTTTTTATTGTTGTACAGTTCACGTATGGAAGTAACGCTTTGCTTAATCTCCGAGGGATGATGTGCGTAATCACTTAGAAATACAATCTTGTCGTTCTTTATTTTGAAGTCAAATCGTCGTTCGACTCCCAGAAAACTGGCCATGCCACGTTTAATTTCTTCAGTATTTACTCCGTTTAGATGAGCAAGGGCCATGGCAGCGACACCATTTTCTATATTGATACTGATAGGTACTCCCAGCTGAATATCGTTGATGCGGCAATCGGGGGCAATGAAATCGATAAAAATCTCGCCATTGCCAATACGAATATTTTCTGCATGGAAATCGCCCTCTTCTTTAGAATAAGAATAGATTTTTACTCCATTTTGTACTTTCGGTTTTAGGGCTATACCTTTGCGAATGATGAGGCAACCGCCCGGTTGTATCAGGGTTGTGTATTTTTCGAAGCTTTCGAGATAAGCTTCTGCTGTTCCATAGATGTCTAAATGATCGGGATCTGTAGCTGTAATTACAGACATATAAGGTGATAACCAATGGAATGAACGATCAAATTCATCGGCTTCAATAACTGTATATGGACTTTTTTGTGAGAGAAGTAAGTTTGTTCCATAATTTTTGGAAATTCCGCCTAAAAAAGCTGTGCATTCTACGTGAGATTGATGTAAAAGGTGAGCAGTCATGGCCGATGTTGTTGTTTTTCCATGTGTACCTGCTACACAAAGCCCTTTGCTTGAATGGGTGATGAATCCCAGTACTTGGGCACGTTTCTGAATCTCAAATCCATTGAGGCGAAAGAAAGTTAACTCAGCATGCTCTGGCGAAATGGCAGGAGTCAGCACAACTAATGTGCTAGTTTTATCCATGCATTTTTCGGGGATTAGGGCAACATTCTCTTCGTAATGTATTTGTGCGCCTTCTTCTATAAGTTGTTCGGTCAGTTTGCTTGGGGTACGGTCATAGCCGGCTACAAATAGCCCTTTCGAAAGGAAGTAGCGTATAAGGGCACTCATCCCTATGCCACCGGCGCCGACAAAATAGACTGATTTTATGGTTTCTATATTCATTGTTCTGTTCCTTTAATTTTTTATCGCCAATTTGTATACTTCACGGGCAATTATATTTGCTGAGTCCGGCAATGCTAATTTGCTAATATGCTCACTTAAATTCTTTAAGAGTTGATCTTTGCTAACGGTTTTTAGTGCTCTTGTTAGCAATTCTTTAGTGGCATCAGCATCTTTTACATAGATTGCGGCTTGTTTGTTGACCAATGCCATTGCGTTTTTTGTCTGATGGTCTTCGGCTACGTTGGGCGATGGAACCAAAATAACCGGTTTCCCGAGTAAACAGAATTCTGATATAGAACCTGCGCCTGCACGTGAAATGACCAAATCGGCTGCTGCATAAGCATGAGCCATATCTTTGATGAAGTCTGTTATATATAAGTTCTCTATCTCTCCGGTGTTGTCGACTGCTTTTTTAGCCTGTTCAAAATAGATTTTTCCTGTTTGCCATATAAATTGCACATCGGATGTTTTAACCTCTTTAAGATGTTCTATCATGCATTGATTAATAGTGCGTGCCCCCAAACTACCACCCAAAATGAGTATTGTTTTTTTATCAGGAGTGAGGTTAAACGATTTTATAGCTTCTTCCCTATTAATTGTATGATCGAGTAGAGCTTGTCGCACCGGGTTTCCCGTTATTATAATTTTATTGGAAGGAAAGAATTTTTCCATTCCCTCATAAGCTACACATATTTTTTGCGCCTTTTTGGCCAGAAGTTTATTGGTTACTCCGGCATACGAATTTTGCTCTTGTATCAAGGTCGGTATACCCATCATACCTGCTGTTTTTAGCGTAGGGCCACTTGCGTATCCGCCAACTCCTACAGCTACATCTGGCTTGAAGGCTTTGATGATACTACGTGCTTTCCATTGGCTTTTGGCCAATTTTATAAGCACAGAGAAGTTTTTCAACAAGTGTTTTCTGTCGAATCCCACTACCGGGAGGCCTATTATTTGGTATCCGGCATCGGGCACACGTTGCATCTCCATTCTACCTTCTGCACCTACAAAAAGAAACTTAGCTTCCGGATGTTGCTCTTTTATGGCGTTTGCAATGGAAATAGCCGGGAAAATATGTCCGCCTGTTCCACCGCCACTTATGATTACCTTTATTTCTTTCTTCATCTTTTCTTTTAAAATTTAGTCTACTTCTTCTTCAAATTCAGTATCACTGTTAAGCAACTCAGAGGTTGGTTCTGCTGCTTCTTCGGATGGAGAGATAATCTCCATTTGAATTTTATCATTTATTTCTTTTTCTTCTTCAAGGCGAGCTGTATATCGGCTAATGCTGAGAATCATACCAACATAAGCGCAATTGATGAGCGTACTGGTTCCTCCTTTGCTAATTAACGGTAAGGGCTGTCCTGTGACAGGGAATAGTCCTACGGCTACCATCATATTTAATATGGCTTGCGATACAAGCATTAAAGCAATACCCATTATTAAGAATGCGGGGAATGTTCTTTCGCATCTTTTCGCTATGCGTCCCGCTCTTACCAGTAGCCAAATGTATAGTATCACAACGAATGCGCCACCTACTAATCCGAGCTCTTCAATTATAATAGCAAAGATAAAATCAGAAAAAGCTTGGCTCAGAAAGTCGCGCTGAATGGAATTTCCAGGGGCTTTGCCAATCAAATTGCTTGTTGCTATAGCAATACGCGCATGCGCTATCTGTCCATCTTTATCTATATCAAATTTTGCTGCGGGGACCTCTTCTTTATCTGCGAAATTAATAATTCTACTCTTCCATGTGCCTAAACGATGTAAGAAAGGCAACTCGCTGTTTTGGGGGGCAATGAATACAATTGCTACTACCAACCCTCCGGCTAAGGCAAGAGTACCAAACAGCATAGCCAGTTTTTTCATAGCAACTCGACCAATGAACATCATTAACACCACAACTCCAAAGAGCAACATGGCGGTAGATAAATTTTCAGGAGCGATAAGCAGACAAATTGTTCCCGTTATCAGCATAATATATTTGAAGGCTTTCGGATTGGCTCCTTCGCCATCTTGTTTCTTAGAGAGAATAAAAGAAACTGCAATTATGACCGCCATCTTAGCCAATTCGGAAGGTTGAAACTGTACTCCAAAGAAGGTCATCCAGCGTGATGCACCATTTATGCGATCTCCTGTAACTACTCCCATTAAAGAAACAAAAGCTAACAAACAAACGGATAGTGGAATAAGGAATACAGGGAACACTTGAAACCATTTGTAGGGTATATTGTGCATCAGTACTACTACTACGACTCCTACCATTAGAATTACAGAATGTTGTGTTATGGGTGCCCAATGATCACCGCTTTTGTAGGTAAGAGTACTTGCAGCACTAAAGACCTCGACAATAGAAATAAGGCATAGGCATAAGAATATAATCCATATAACCTTGTCTCCCTTAAATATGTTTTTTATTAAATCCATTCATTCGTGTGTTACAAATTACAACCTTACAGATTGCGGACATATCTTTTGAATTGTTCGCCGCGATCTTCATAGCTGGTAAAGAGGTCAAAGCTGGCACAGCATGGCGATAATAGCACTGTCTCTCCTTTTTTTGCCATATTGTAAGCGGCATTTACTGCTTTTTCCATACTTTGCACATCTGCTACAGGTAGACCCATTCGATCGAAAAAATCATGTAACTTTTCGTTGTGCAAACCGAGATAAACCAGTCCGTTGCACTTCTCCCTTACTAAATTTTCTATTTCCGTATAATCATTTCCCTTGTCTTTGCCTCCTAATATAAGTATCGTTTTAGTAGTCATACTTTGCAAAGCATACCAGCAGGAATTGACGTTTGTTGCTTTCGAATCGTTTATGAAATCAATGCCTCGCACCCGTGCCACTTTTTCCAATCGATGTTCTACACCTTTGAAATCGGATAAAGCTTTGCGAATATGTTCTTTGGTGATTCCTGCCAGATTTGCAGAAATGCCTGCTGCCAGAGAATTATATAGGTTATGCGTGCCTGTTAATGCAAGTTTTTCTTGTTCCATATTAAAAGCGATAGGCTCATTTATGATCACTTCTTTATCTTCAACATAGGCTATGGCATTATTCTCTTTTACTGCAGAGAAAGGATATAAATGAGCATGAATTCCATGTTTGTTAAGCTCTTGTTTGATTATAGGGTCGTCATTCCAGAAAATAAAGGCGTCTTCAGGTGTCTGATTCTGTGCGATTCTGAATTTGGCATCAATGTATTTCTGCATATTGTGATCGTAACGATCCAAATGGTCCGGGGTAATATTCATTAGTACAGCTATGTTAGCACGGAAATTATACATATTGTCTAATTGAAAACTGCTTAGCTCTATGATGTAATAATCGTGATTATCTTCTGCTACCTGTAGTGCCAGACTTTTCCCTATATTGCCGGCCAGTCCGACATTCAGTCCTGCGCTCTTAAATATATGATAGATAAGACTGGTTGTGGTGGTCTTTCCGTTACTTCCGGTAATACAAATCATTTGGGCATTAGTGTATCGTCCGGCAAATTCTATTTCAGAAATGATCGGTGTTCCTTGTGCTCTAAGTTTTAGAATAATGGGGGCGTCATTTGCTATGCCCGGGCTTTTAATAATTTCATCTGCATTCAATATGAGTTCTTCTGTATGTTCTCCTTCTTCCCAAGCAATGCTATGGCTAGTGAGAAGTTCTTTATACTTATCTTTAATAACAGACATGTCCGACACAAATGTATCAAAGCCTTTTGTTTTAGCAAGTATGGCGGCACCTGTACCGCTTTCTCCAGCTCCCAACACTACAATTCTTTTCATATTAGTCTCAATCTTATCTTATTTTTAAAGTAATAATTGTTATAGCAGCCAATACAATGGTTACGATCCAGAACCGAATGGTTATTTTTGATTCGTGGAGCAAATTGTTTGGCTTAGTAAATCTGTAGGTACAGCCGGGGTCCAGTTGAGACATTGCTGTTCTGAAGTGGTCATGGATTGGTGTACGTTTAAATATGCGCTGTCTGATTCCTTTCTTCTTTCCACGCTTGAAATAGTTTACTTGAAGAATGACGGACAGATTTTCTACCAAAAAAACGCCGCAAAGAATAGGAATAAGTAATTCTTTGTGAATAATAATAGCGAAAACGGCAATAATACCTCCAATGGTAAGGCTTCCGGTATCGCCCATAAAAACCTGAGCGGGGTAGGCATTGTACCATAAAAAGCCGATGAGTGCTCCGATAAAGGCGCATATATATATAACTAATTCTTCGCTTCCGGGTATGTACATAATATTAAGATAGCCCGCATACTCTATATGGCTTGATACATAAGCCAATATACCGAGTGTTAAGCCGATAATTGCAGAATTTCCGGCTGCCATACCATCCATTCCGTCATTAAGGTTAGCGCCGTTAGATACGGCTGTAACTACAAAGATCGTGATGATTACGAAAAGTATCCAGCCGGCTGCCTGTGCATATTTGCCCATGAATGATACGAGATCTGCATAGTCAAGGTTGTTACTTTTGAAAAAAGGAATGGTTGTTTGCGTTGATTTTATATTTTTTGTAGCATGAATTACTTCTATCTCGTTACCTGGCTTTTGAACTTCAAAGTTTTCTCTAATTACAACATCTGTACTGAAGTAGAGCGTTAGTCCTACAATCAGGCCTAAACCAACTTGTCCGATGACTTTGAATTTTCCATGTAGTCCTTCTTTATCTTTTTTGAATATCTTTATGTAGTCGTCGGCAAAGCCTAGTGAACCAAGCCATACGGTTGTAATTAGCATTAAGATCATATAAATGTTGTGCAATTTTCCTAGTAACAGGCATGGAATAAGAATAGCCACTATGATAATGACTCCCCCCATACTGGGTACTCCCACTTTGTTGACTCCGAATGGATCAATGCTGGCATCACGTTGAGTCTCTACAATCTGTTTTCGCTTTAACAGGTCGATAAATTTATTTCCGAAAATACTTGATATAAGCAACGCCAGAATAATGGCCATTAATGCACGGAAGGAAACATAGCCGAACATTCTTGCCCCGGGGAAATCATATTTATGAAGCCATTCAAATAAATAGTATAACATAGTATATATTTTATAATAATATATTATTTATTGGTTGTTAGTTAGTGGTCTGTAATATTGTAATTACGGGCTCGCTATTCATTCTCAATTATTTCTTTTATAATTTCTTTATCGTCAAAGTGGTGCTTAACTCCCTTTATCTCTTGATAATTTTCGTGCCCTTTTCCGGCAACGAGTATTACATCTCCTTGTTGGGCAAGCATGCAGGCCGTGCGAATTGCTTCTTTCCTATCTGCTATTATAAGTGTCTTTTTGCAGTCACTGGCATCCAATCCGGTCATCATGTCGTTAATGATATCTTGTGGCTCTTCAAACCGTGGGTTATCGGATGTGATGATAACACGGTCGCTGGCCCGAGTTGCTTCTTTTGCCATAATAGGCCGTTTGCCTTTATCTCTATTTCCACCTGCGCCTACAACAGTGATAACTTTTCCGTCACCCTGAAGTATGCCGTGAATAGCATTTAATACATTTACTAATGCATCTGGTGTGTGTGCATAATCTACAATAGCCGTATAGCCTTTAGATGAACGAATTGAATCGAAGCGTCCGGCAACGGGATGCAAAGTACTTAGTGCTACCAGTACATCCTCTTCTTTCTTTCCTAACAATACAGCCGCGCCAAAAACAGCTAATAAGTTTGAAGCATTGAATCGCCCGATAAACTGTACGGCCAGCTCTTTTCTATTGAATTCGAGTAGCATGCCTTCAAAATGAGATTCTATTACCCGTCCTTTAAAGTCGCTGAGGCTTCTTAAAGAGTAGGTATATACCTTCGATCGGGTATTTTGTGTCATGACCAGTCCGTTTTTATCGTCTAAGTTGGTTAAGCTAAAAGCTCCTTTCGGCATATCGTCGAAAAACTTCTTTTTAGCTTTTAGATAATTTTCGACTGTTTTGTGATAATCCAGATGGTCGCGGGTTAGATTGGTAAATATACCTCCGGCAAAAGTTAATCCACTGATTCGTTTCTGGTCTATTGAATGAGAACTAACTTCCATGAATGCATATTTGCAACCTTCATCTGCCATACGTCCAAGCAGCTGATTTAGTGTGATGGGGTCGGGCGTAGTATGTTCAGTGGGGACAGCTTTATCGTCAATGTAGTTGCATACCGTTGAGATTAATCCTGTTTTATAACCGAAGTAGCGGAATGTATCATATAATAAGGTAGCAATTGTTGTTTTCCCATTTGTACCTGTCACTCCTACAAGCTTTAGCTTTGAGCTGGGATTACCGTAAAAAGTAGTTGCTACTTTTCCTACCGCATCTTCGCTGTCTGCTATCAAAATGTAGGCAATTCCTTCGACCTGTTGTTCGGGTAGATGTTCGCAAAGTACCGCTACTGCCCCATTATTTATTGCGGCAGGGATATATGCATGGCCGTCTGTTTGCGTTCCTTTCATTGCCATGAACAAATGCCCCGTTTTCACTAGTCTGGAATCAATGTTGACTCCCTCTATTTCTAAGTTTGTTGTTCCGATACGTTGTATTATCCGAACTGCTTTTAGTAACTCCTCCAGTTTCATTTATATCTACTTAATTAATCGTCATTTTAGTATTATGGTTACCGTTTCTCCTTTCCTAATCAATGTTCCTTGAGGTATTGACTGGCTGGCTACTCTTCCGATGCCGTCCAGTTTTACTTTCATACCTCGACTTTCTAGCAGAAAAACGGCGTCTTTAGCTCCCATTCCTATTACGCTGGGAACCATGTTTCGTGTTACATTTCTTTTTTGCAAGACTACCACCATCGAAGCAGCATAGGCGTTTCCCCATATTTCTTTTGCAGTACTAGGGGTGAATTGTTCCTGCGACTGAATTTTTAAAGCATCCAATACATATTTTGTTTCATTTATTTCGCCTGCTTTTACTTCAGGTATTACTACTGCATTTGTATCAATGGCACTTTTTATATCAAGTACCAGATTCTTTGCATAGACTCTTTCTGCTATTTTTGAGAATACACTTCCTGCCATAAGTCCTCCTGAAGCGGGAAGTCCCGGTTTTTGTATGGATACAATGCAGCTGTATTGGGGTGCTTCCGAAGGAAAATAGCCGCAAAAGCTAACTAAATAGTTCGTTGTTCCGGTTTTATATCCTCCTGTGCCCTGTGATATTTGAGCGGTTCCGGTTTTCCCCGAGACATGAAATTGCTTGGAACCTGCTGCTTTGGCCAATCCTTCTCCTACTACTCGGCGGAGTATATCTTTTATTTGTTTTAAGGTACGCTTAGAGCAAATAGAAGGATTTATCACTGTTGTCGGGACATCTTGCAATGTATCGCCGTTCTTAGTAATTGCTTTTACAAATTTGGGGCGTATCATTACTCCATTATTTGCTATGGCGTTGTAGAAAGCTAAAATATTAATAGGTGGCACCTGGGTTTCATATCCGATGCTCATCCATGGTAAAGTTGTTTTTGAGAAATAGCGTTCTTTAGGACCGCGTATATTCGGGTCTCCTTCTCCGGGTATTTGCAAGTGTAGAGGGCGGTCTATGCCTATTCGTTTTAGTCCGTCCACAAATTTTTTAGGATTGTTGCTATAATGCTTGTCTATAAGAGTTGATACGCCAATGTTTGAAGAAACCATTAATATTTCAGGAACAGTGAGGTAGTGGTATCCTCCGTGATGCCAATTCCAGTCTTTCATTAGTCGGCCGTACATTGGTTTTACACCATCACCTGTATCCACGCCATCTTCGGGGGTAATCATTCCATCTTCGAGAGCTACCATAAAAGAAGCTGTCTTGAAGGTTGACCCGGGTTCAAGCATATCGCTAATAGCGTTGTTTCTTATCTCTCTGTATTCTCCGTCGCTGCATTTGGTCATGTTAACAATAGCTTTCACATCTCCGGTAGATACTTCCATCAGGACGGCTACTCCTACACTGGCATTAATCTCTTTCAACTTGTCTACCAGCGCTTTTTCGCAGATGTCTTGCATATCCACGTCAATGGTGGTGATAACATCACAACCATCGACAGGCGGTATGTCTACGATATTAAGATATTTATTCATCACCTTTTGGCGATGCATAATTCCGTTTTTTCCTCTCAAAACACTGTCGAAAGCTAGTTCTATCCCGTTCTTAGCACCTTGTGCCGTATCGGGATACAGGTCGCCAAGCGTTCGTGTAGCTAATGACCCAAAAGGTTTCTTTCTGCGATTGTAGGCTTGTTCGTGAAATCCGCCTTTGTATTTATTTAGAGAAAATACAGGAAGTCGTTTGGCTTCTTTGTATTGTATGTAGGATATTCGTTTTGGATAAATCAGGTAATTCCGACTGCCTTGTTTTCGCCCTTTTTGCAAGTAATGTTTAAATTCTGTAGCGCTTTTGTCCGGGAATATTTTATGAAGTCCTTCGCATATCTCACTCAAATGATTCATCAACATGGTGTCTTTCTTCTCTCCTCCGGCCTTGAAGTCCATATAAATGCGATATTCAGGCAATGAACTTGCCATTAATTTCCCGTCGGCCGAGATTATGTTTCCCCTATTTGGCTTTACCGTTACATTCTCTTTCACGAATCGGTTAGCAACATCCTGCCAGTATTGCCTTTCGGCAAACATGGTAATGCCGGCTTTGAAAACTATAGCTACTCCGGCAAGTCCTATGAGAAGGATGACGAAGAAGTACCGGGTCATTATGTTTTTTTTATTTACGGGCATTTAGTCTTTTTTGATTAAATAGGGGGGGGTTGTTGACGTTTGCAATTCGCTTCCTTTTGTTGAAATATACTCCTCAATGCGCGATTGCCGGCTTTTCTCCATTAATTCCGAATTACGTATCAGGGCATCGTATTTTATATCGACAAGCACTTTTTTTAGCTTGTCAATTTCTATTTGCTGCTGTTGGCTGGCATATCTATTGTGGATATAGAAAATGATAAAAATCATGATTAGTACCAAAAGCTTTGTTTGGCGACGGAAGAAGTCCGTAGCTAAGATGTCGCCACCTAAAATACTTTTCCAGGAAGTACCTTTTTTTTTCTTTTTTTCTATATTCTCTTTCATCTTTTACCGAACCGTTATTTTTTCTCTGCTATTCTTAGCTTTGCACTCCTCGAACGTGGATTACGTTCTATTTCCTCTTCATTGGGCACGATGACCTTATTATTTATCAGTTTAAAAGGCGTTTGAAGATTCCCGAAGAAATCTTGTTCTGCTTTCCCTTCTGTATTTCCTGCTCTCATTATATTCTTTACCATACGATCTTCGAGCGAGTGATAAGTAATAACCACCAATCTGCCTCCCGGCTTTAGCACTTCGGTAGCCGCCATGAGCATTTCCTTTAGAGCTTCCATTTCCTGATTAACTTCTATACGCAGGGCCTGAAAAACTTTGGCGAGTTCTTTCTTTTCTCTTTCTCGTCCAAATAAAGGTTTTATCACTTCCAGGAAATCTTCAATTGTTTCTGTTTTCTTTTCGGCGCGGGCTTTCACGATGACAGAAGCTAACTTACGGCTATTCTTGAGTTCGCCATACAGATATAAAATGTTTGCCAATCGTTCTTCTTCGTATGTATTAACTACCTCGGCCGCTGTGATGCCCGATCTTTTGTTCATTCTCATATCCAGCGTACCATTAAAGCGAAAAGAAAATCCGCGTTCGCTATCGTCAAAGTGGTGTGAAGACACACCAAGGTCGGCCAGGATAGCATCCACTTTCTCTATGTTATGATAGCGCAGGAAATTGTGCAAATAGCGAAAGTTACTACGTACAAAAATAAATCGATTATCATCTACTATGTTACGCTCCGCATCTGCATCTTGATCAAAACCAAGTAATTTACCCTTTTCACCTAAGCGGGCCAATATCTCACGCGAGTGCCCGCCACCGCCAAAGGTTACATCTACGTAAGTTCCTTCGGGGCAAACATTCATTCCGTCTATACTCTCTTTCAGTAAAACGGGGGTGTGATAGGTCGTTTCTTCGTTCGCCATTTTGCGCTTAGTTATTTTATTCATCGCTTTTCATTATTTCTTCCAGCGCATTACCAAACTCTTCTGCCGACATGAAAGGATGTTCGGTTTTCTCTTTTGCCCAGATTTCTATTTTGTTGTCTATCCCGATAAAACGTACGTCTGTTCGGATGCCTGCCATTTGGAGGTATCTTTTAGGGAGCAATATGCGTCCGTTTCCGTCGGGGGTGATAACTTCCACATCGCTTACGAATTGGCGGAAGATATTTTGGTGATCAGAATTCCATTTGTTTAATCTCAGGCGTAGTTCACTCAGTTCCTCATTCCATACGCTTTCGGGATAAAGTACCAGGCAATCCTGAAACACGTCTTTGCGCATAATAAGTTTTTCTTCGGAAGCTGATTGTAATTGCCTTCTGAATTGAACCGGAATGAAAAGCCTGCCTTTCGTATCCGCTTTAGCTTCGATATTGCCTAAAAAACGTATCATGCACCTTATTATAATATGCGACGGTAAAAATACAGATTTCCCCACAATTCCCCACTATCTTCCACGGAATATTTTTTATAAGTTTTCAACAGCTTGTTAACCGGGCGTTCTGTGGATAGTGAAGCTGCTTTTAGTTCTTTTACTGATAGAAAATGGGGAGAGCTTAGTGGTGTATTGGGCCTTTGTATTATGCTTCAGTCTCTATGCTCTGCTGTTATTTCTTCTGATTCCAGGCTTTCATTGTTTTTTTTGTTGTTGCTTTTCCGCTTGGTTACTCCCGAAGACCATCCATAACCTAATTGCGCGCTTACAAAGTGGGTCTTTCTTACGTTTTTTAAGAAAGCAGGAGCCGATTTGAAACAAATGCGCGCTACCCGCACTTTACTGGCTGTGCAATCTTCGGGTTTCTCTACTCCTTCGCTGCTGATGGTAGGATAAAAATTACCTAACCCGTTGATGCTTACGGTACGTCCTTCGCGCAAGTGTGTTGCGATGATGTCCGACAGCTGTATGAGTGCTGATAGGGCATCTCCATTCTGTAGCGAACTCCTTTCGGCCAGCTCGTTGGCAATTTGTATACTATTTACCGGTTGCTTTTGCAAGGCTTTTGTCGTAGCATAATAAAGCTCTTTTACTGTGTCTTTGCTCTTATCTACTTTTTTTCGTACTACATAGTTAATTGGCATCTTGCTTTGAGGTTTTAATTGTTATTACTATATCTTACTTAGTTCTTTCTTATTTGTTTTTTGTATTTATATCTTTGTATGCAATAACATCCGGATGTTTGATAAGAAAACATCCGCATAATGTAGCTATTATCATCCGGATGTTATTGATAAAATCATCCGGATGTTATTTGCCTTTTGTTTTAAACAAAGATATAGTAAAACAAGGAGATAGACAAATAAAATATGTGGTAGTTAGGTTATTGACTTAAAGAGATGAATCAGAATTATTGAAGGCATGTTTGCGGTTACTATAATTAAGGGTTTGTTTGCTCTGTTATTTCCATAAATGACTTTTTTTATGAGTTTAGGAGACTAAAATCTAGTATTTTCTATCAATTTATTGCAATTAATTAAAAAGATGAGTTAATTTTGCGCTATTGTTTTTAATTTAAAAGAATGACTGATAACTCTTTATTCTTAATTGATATTGAAAAAATACTTCGAGAGAAAGCTTCGAAATATTATAAGTATATACCCGCATTTTTAATTTCCTACCTGAAGAGAATCGCTCATCAGGAAGAACTCAATGTCTTTTTGTATGAGTCGAGAGATAAATTGGGCGTTGATTTTCTGGAAGCATGTATGGGCTTTCTGGATATAAAGGTAGAGGTGAAAGGAGAAGAAAATTTACCTAAAGACGGACTCTATACGTTTGTCTCTAACCATCCGCTCGGTGGGCAGGATGGGGTAGCACTCGGATACGTTTTGGGCCGTTACTATGAAGGGAAGGTGAAGTATCTTGTGAATGATTTACTAATGAATCTGCGTGGGCTGGCTCCGCTTTGCATTCCCATAAATAAGACAGGCAAACAAAGCAGAGACTTTCCTTTAATGGTTGAAGCCGGATTTCGCTCTGAGAATCAGCTGATTATGTTTCCTGCCGGAATTTGTTCGAGAAGAAAGAGAGGGGTGATACGAGACTTGCAATGGACCAAAACCTTTATCGTTAAAAGCATACAAACTCAAAGAGATGTAGTGCCTATTAATTTTAATGGACGAAATTCTGATTTTTTTTATAACTTAGCCAATTTTTCCAAGGCATTGGGCATTAAGTTTAATATTGCAATGCTTTATTTGGCGGATGAAATGTTTAAGAATCGTCATAAAACATTTACCATTACTATAGGTAAACCTATTCCTTGGCAAACGTTCGATAAATCTAAAACTCCTGCTCAATGGGCAGAATATGTTAAAAATATTGTTTATAAACTCTAAGTATAAAAGACACTACACTAACGAAAGATATGGAAGATATTATAGCACCGGTAAGCAAAGAATTACTTAAAGCGGAATTGACGGAAGATAAGCGGCTACGTGTGACTAATAAGAGTAATAATCAGATTTATATTATTACTCATCAAGACTCGCCTCATACCATGAGAGAGATCGGACGTTTACGCGAGATTGCTTTTCGGGCAGCTGGTGGAGGTTCCGGACTTTCAATGGACATTGATGAGTATGATACGATGGAGAATGCTTATAAGCAATTGATTGTATGGAACCCTGAAGCAGAAGAAATATTGGGAGGTTATCGATATATTCGCGGTACAGATGTTGTTATTGATGATAAAGGACATCCGGTTTTAGCTACTTCCCACATGTTCAACTTCTCGGATAAGTTCTTGAAAAAGTACCTTCCTACCACCATTGAATTAGGGCGATCTTTCGTTACCCTTGAATATCAGTCTACCCGTGCCGGAAGTAAAGGTTTGTTTGCTTTAGATAATTTATGGGATGGACTGGGCGCACTCACCGTAGTAATGCCCGAAGTGAAATACTTCTTTGGTAAAGTAACCATGTACCCCAGCTTTCATCGCCAGGGACGTGATATGATTCTCTATTTTTTGAAAAAACATTTTGCCGACAAAGAAGGTCTTATCACTCCGATGAAGCCGCTTGAAATTGAGGCGGATGAAAAAGAATTAGCCCACCTCTTTAGCAAGAAAGCTTTTAAAGACGATTATAAAATATTGAATGCTGAAGTTCGTAAGTTGGGATACAATATTCCTCCCCTGGTAAATGCATACATGAGCCTCAGCCCAACAATGAGAATGTTTGGTACTGCTATTAATTATGGGTTTGGAGACGTAGAAGAAACAGGCATTTTGATTGCTGTTGATGAGATTTTGGAAGACAAGCGGATGCGTCACATCCAGTCGTTTATAGAAAATGATCCTCAGGATTGCAAGTTAACATCCGGAGCCAATAAGATTTTTTATACTCCGAATTGATTTTTATACAGCCGGAAGGCTATTGCCATTAATTTTTCTATATAAGTCGAGAGCAAAGACATCCGTCATGCCCGACACATAATCCAATACCGCCTGTATTCTTTCGAAGAGTGCAGGCGCTTTTATGTTGTATTGCCCCGACACCCGGTCGATGAGAAGTTTGGAATAAGCTTTTTCAGGTGATATAACCGCATTAATCATTAAATCGAGTAAAGTACTTATAACCTGAAATCCGGCTAACTCAATATCTACTACATCGCGTGAACGGTAAATCTTATCGAACGAAACGTCAGTGCATCTTCTGTAGGCTTCAGCCGGAAGCGTTGAGATGTTTTTAATGAGAGATCCCTTAAAAGTTCCGTTAAAAATAGGCACTTCATTTTCTACAAAGACTCTTGTACACTCCTTAATAAGTAGTCCGATGACGGAAGAACGCAGATAAGCAATTTGCTCGTTCCTGTCACTTACAATGGCAAACGTTTTGTGAATATGTTCTTGTTTACTTTCGTCAAAGTAAGACATGAGCAAGTCCTTTGTTTCTTCAGTTGTTAGTATTTTTAGTTTATGAGCATCTTCAATGTCCATCATTTGATAACATATATCATCAGCAGCCTCTACCAGATATACAAGCGGGTAACGGGTATATTTTAGCGGATGCTCCTTTAGTAGATGAATGCCAAGTTCGGCAGCGATGCGTTGAAAAGCTTCTTCCTCGGAAACGAAGAAACCAAACTTCGATTTATCTCCGGCTAAACTCGATGAAAAGGGATATTTTACAATGGAGGCCAGCGTGGAATAGGTTAATGCAAAACCTCCTTTGCGACGACCCTCAAACTGATGAGTAAGTAAGCGAAAGGCATTGGCATTTCCTTCAAAATGAGTCAGATCTTCCCATTCTTGGGGCGATAGTTTATCTTTTAGTGACAATCCTTTTCCTTCTGAAAAATAAGTTGAAATCGCCTTTTCACCGGAATGCCCGAAAGGAGGATTGCCCAAGTCATGTGCCAGACAAGCAGCCGAGACAATAGAGCCTATTTCCGAAAGAAATGAATTATTTAATTCGGGGTTCTTTTTAAGTATTGCTTTTGCACTGTCATTGCCAAGCGAACGCCCTACGCAAGATACCTCAAGGCTATGGGTTAAGCGGTTGTGAACAAAGATGCTGCCCGGTAGCGGAAATACTTGTGTTTTGTTTTGTAATCGGCGAAAAGGGGCAGAAAATACAAGGCGATCATAATCTCTTTGAAATTCAGAACGGTTTTCTTGTCTGTCTTCGTGAAACTCTTCCATACCGAAGCGTTTTGCCGAGATTAATTGCTTCCAGTCCATATCCTATTTATAAATTAATCATTAACCGTTATTAACTGCAAATGTATGAAAAATAGCGCCAAAATACCTATTTTCGCACATTAAAAAGTAAACAAGGCTGAATTATGAATATACAAGTCATTAATAAATCCGGGCATTCACTTCCTGCGTATGCCACAGAACTTTCTGCCGGGATGGATATCCGTGCCAATATAACGGAACCCGTAACTATGGCCCCTATGCAAAGATGTCTCATTCCTACAGGCTTATATATTGCACTTCCTCAGGGCTATGAAGCGCAGATTCGGCCCCGTAGTGGGTTGGCAATAAAAAAGGGCATTACCGTGCTCAACTCCCCGGGCACTATTGATGCCGATTATCGAGGAGAGATTTGTATTATTCTGGTGAATTTATCTACTGATTCGTTTGTTGTAGAAGATGGTGAACGTATTGCTCAGATGGTAATAGCCAGACATGAGCAGGCAGAATGGCAGGAAGTGGAAATACTCAACGAAACGGAGCGTGGGGCCGGTGGCTTTGGGCATACGGGCAGAGGTTGATTTTTTCCATATTGTGCTCAAATGTTATTTAACTATATATCGTTGTTAGAATGATTAATTATAAATTTCAGATAAAAGGCGGCTTTTATCATATAAAGGGATTGAAGTTCCACAAAATATTGTTGGTGAACCTTTTTATGCTAGCGTGCCTGTTTACTTCTTGCGCTTCTACGGCTAAATTGCAGAAACATCGTGAATCTAAGGCTGATGCATCTGATGTTCTTGCTGCCGAACAGCAGCGAAAGTACGATTATTTTTTCCTTGAGGCAAACCGTCTCAAAGCAAAGGGGGATTATGATGCAGCATTCGACTTATTTAATCATTGCCTTGCACTAAATCCGAATGCGGCATCTGCATTATATGAAATATCTCAGTTTTATTTATCTCTTAAACAAATACCATTGGGACAAGGTGCTCTTGAAAAGGCAGTGGCCAATGCACCGGAAAATTATTGGTATAGTCAGGCACTGGCCAATCTATATCAGCAGCAAGGAAAGAAAAAAGAGGCCGTCGCAGTCCTGGAATCAATGGTTCCCCGCTTTCCTGACCGAAGAGAATCATTGTTTACTCTGGTAGATCTTTATACTCAGCTTAAGGACTATGAAAAAGTTATTTCTACACTAAACCGTCTTGAAGATATACTTGGAAAGAATGAACAACTTAGCATGGAGAAATTTCGTATTTATCTCCAAATGGAAGATGATAAAAAAGCATTTCAGGAGATAGAGAGTTTGGCAAAGGAATATCCAACGGATATGCGATACCTTGCTTTGCTAGGTGATGTTTATTTGCAAAACGGTAAAAACAAAGAGGCTTATGATACTTATCAGAAAGTACTGGCTATAGAACCGGACAATGCCATGGCGCTTTTTTCGCTAGCCTCTTATTATGAGCAAACAGGGCAGAAGGAGCTTTATGAACAACAGTTAGATACGTTGTTGCTGAATAAAAAAGTTCCTGCAGAGACGAAAGTGAATGTGATGCGCGAATTCATTGTGCAATCGGAGCAGGCAGGAAAGGACAGTTTGCAGGTAATAAATATCTTTAACCGTATGATGCAACAGGATGCCGATGATACGCAGATACCGATGCTTTATGCGCAATACTTATTATCCAAAGGAATGGAAAAAGAGTCTATTCCGGTGTTAGAGCAAGTCGTTCAGATAGATCCTACTAATACAGCTGCAAGAATGATGCTTTTAGGTTCGGCAGTCCGTAAAAACGATTATGAACAAGTAATTAAAATATGCGAACCAGGTGTTGAAGCAACTCCTGAATCTATTGAATTTTATTATTACCTAGGCATTGCATACTATCAGGCGGAACGTTTGGATGATGCCTTAAATATCTATAAGAAAGGATTAACTCATGTTACAGCAGACAGTAAAAAAGAAGTGGTATCCGATTTTTATAGCATGCTGGGGGATATTTATCATACAAAGAAACAGTTGGCTGAGGCTTATGCTGCTTATGATTCCTCTCTGGTTTATAATCCGTCAAATGTTGGTGCACTCAATAACTATGCCTATTATTTGTCGGTAGAAAAGCGCGATCTTGATAAAGCCGAAGAGATGAGTTATAAAACGGTGAAGGCTGAGCCCAACAATTCTACTTATCTGGATACTTATGCTTGGATACTTTTTGAAAAAGGTAATTATGCCGAAGCTCGTATCTACATGGATGATGCTATGAAAAACGGAGGCGATCAGAGTGATGTGATAGTAGAACATTGTGGTGATATTTATTATATGTTGGGCGATGTTGATGGTGCTATGAAGTATTGGAATAAGGCACTTGGAATGGATAGTAAATCGACAACGCTGAAATTAAAAATAGCCAAGAAAAAATACATAGCCGAATGAGAAAATTAATGAGAATGCTTACGGTGTTTCTGGCTGTTGTACTGTTGGCTGCTTGTAAAAGTACTCGTGTGGCTATTGCACCTATTGCTCCGAAAGCTCCTACTTGTTTGTATTCAAAGCTTCAGCTTACGGTTCCTTACAAGGGAGATAAGATTGGAATGGGGGGCTATCTGAAAATGAAGAGTGGAGAACGTATTCAGTTATCGATACAATTACCAATTATCCGAACGGAAGTGGTTAGGCTTGATATTACTCCGGAAGAAGTCTTGCTTATCGATCGGATGAATAAACAGTTTGTTCGTGCCAGCAAAAGCGAACTAACAGCTTTGTTTCCTAAAGGAGTTGACTATGCTAAGCTTGAGAAGTTGTTGTTTGATGCCTCTCTGCCCGGAGGGAAATCGGTACTTACAGGTAAGGAACTTGGCCTTTCGTCTTTGAGCGATGCTCGTTTGCAGCTTTATGATTTCTCTACTGCTGAGATTGAACTCGTCCCATCCGAAGTTTCAGCTAAATATACTCAAGTGGAATTAAATGATTTGATAAAAATGTTGCTTAACTTATGAAGTATTTTCTTTTAGCACTGTTTTTTTGTTTTGGTACTGCAACCACTCTTAGAAGTCAATCTAATAAATTGATAAAAGAGCTGGAGGCCCAGCGAACTACATTGCAGAAGCAGATTACAGAAACTGAATCATTACTTAAGAATACCAGAAAAGATGTGGGTAGTCAGTTGAATGATTTAGCTTCACTTACGGGGCAGATTGAAAAGAGAAAGCAGTATATTATTTCGATGAATAAGGATGTTGACGCTATTAATGATGAGCTCTACTCTTTAGGGCGCCAACTCCGTAAGTTGCAGAAGGATTTGGCCGATAAGAAGAAAAAATACGAATCTTCCGTTCAGTATCTCTATAAAAACAAGTCTATTGAAGAAAAATTAATGTTTATCTTCTCGGCCGATGATCTTGGAAAAATGTATCGCCGATTGAGATATGTTCGTGAATATGCTACGTATCAACGGTTGCAAGGAGAGGAAATTCTTAAAAAACAAGAACAGGTTACGCGTAAGAGGATGGAACTTAGCCAAGTGAAGGCAGCTAAAGAGAGTTTATTGAAGGAACGCGAAGAAGAGAAAACAAAGTTAGAATCACAGGAAAAGGAGAAACAGACGCTCGTAAGTCGTTTGCAGAATAAGCAGAAAGGCCTGCAAAATGAAATTCGTCGTAAACGAAAAGAGGCTAATCAATTGAATGCACGCATTGATAAGTTGATTTCGGAAGAAATAGAACGGGCTCGTAAACGGGCTGAAGAGGAAGCACGACGTGAGGAAGAGGCTCGTCGTAAAGCTGAATCAGAAGCGGGGAATAAAAAAGCTAAGTCAGGCACTCCCGCACGTACAGCGAGGAAAGCAAAGCCTCTGGAGCGTTTTTCTATGAGCAAAGCCGACCGTGAGCTTTCTGGTAATTTTGCCAGTAATCGCGGCAAACTTCCTATGCCGATTTCCGGTTCTTATATTATTGTTAGCCATTATGGAGAGTATGCTGTAGAAGGTTTACGCAATGTGAAGTTAGATAATAAAGGAATTGATATACAGGGCCGTCCCGGTGCTCAGGCACGTGCTATCTTCAATGGAAAAGTGGCAGCGGTATTTCAGCTGAATGGATTGTTTAATATATTAATCCGCCATGGCGACTATATTTCAGTTTATTGTAATCTTTCTTCGGCTTCAGTTAAGCAAGGAGAAACGGTAAGCACAAAACAAAGCATTGGACAGGTTTTTTCTGATTTAACAGATAGCGGACGCACGGTACTTCATTTTCAGTTGCGGCGTGAAAAAGAGAAATTGAATCCTGAGCCTTGGCTAAATCCTTAGAAACAATGAAAAAATAAAGTAATTCTATACGGAGAAAAACACATGAAATTAACAACCTTACTAATACTATTTGTAACCCTTTGTCTGGAACCATTATCAGCATCTTCCTCCTTTTCTTTTAAAAAGTATCAGGTGGAAGATGGACTATCCCACAATACAGTTTGGTGCGCTATGCAAGATAGTTATGGATTCATATGGTTTGGTACGAGCGATGGCCTAAACTGCTTTGAAGGTCGTAGCAATAAAGTATATAGAAACGTCCTGAATGATAAATTTTCATTGGAGAATAACCTCACAGAAGCTCTTTTTGAGGAGGATAATCATAATATTTGGGTAGGTACCAACCGTGGAATTTATATTTATCATCGTAAAACAGACAGTTTTACTTACTTTAAAAAACAGACTAGTTATGGGGTCTTCATTAGTAGTGAAGTGAAGAAGATTATAAAAAGTAGTGATGGCTTAATCTGGATTGCCACATTAGGTCAGGGCTTATTTATTTATGATCCTAAAAAAGACTTATTAACACAAAACAGCTCCTATACTTCTTTTGCGTGGGACATCTGCGAAAGTGCTTCTCATCGCATATATGTCTCTTCTTTGCAAGAAGGTCTATTGTGCTTTGATAAAAAAGGAAAATTCATAAAGACATATAGGCTTTTATCTGACACGCATAGGCTTGATAGCTATAAGATAAACTGCATTTATACTGTAGGGCGAGATATTTTATTGGGGGTAGATAGTAATGTTTTGTATAAGCTAAATGAATCGACGGGGGAAATAGAAGGTTATAATGCTATGCCTTTGAATGCTGGAGTGATTAGGTGCTTACTTAATTATTCTAAGACTAAAATACTTGTTGGGACAGATAATGGGTTGTATCTTTTTGATTTGATAGATAAAGATTTTGTGCGCGTTGATAATCCATTGGATACAAGAAGTTTAAGTGACCAAACTGTGAATGGCATGATGCAGGATGCAGAAGGGGGCATTTGGGTATTGACGAATCTTGGCGGCGTGAATTATATGGCAAAACAAACAAAAAGATTTGATTATTATCCGCCGATGAGTCGAGCCGGGTCTATGGGGATTGGGAAAATTATCGGCCCTTTTTGTGAAGATCGCTCGGGGAATATATGGATTGGCACTCGCCACGGATTGTGTTTCTTTAATACTTCGACTCAGGAAATAGTAGAATATCCTATTGATAAAGGAAAGCAGAAAAAATATGATGTACGTTCTTTGATGCTTGATAATGATTGTCTATGGGTTGGCACTTATGCCGAAGGCTTAAAGGCTATTGATCTTAGAACGGGCAAAGTGAGAGGATATAAACATTCGCGTGATATACCTAATACGATTTGTAGCAATGATGTATTGTCTGTTTATAAAGATAGCAAGGGAGATATTTTTGTAGGCACAAGTTGGGGATTGTGTCGCTATAATGCGAAAGATGATAACTTTGCGACTATCACAAGCGTAGGGTCAATGATTTCTGTAATCGATATTCTTGAAGATAAATATGGCTATTTGTGGATAGCGACTTCCAGTAATGGCGTTTTTCGGTACAATACAAATAATGATCATTGGAAACATTTTCAGCATGAACGTGAGAATAGGCGTACTATAACAAGCAATTCTGTCATCACCTTGTTTGAGGATCAAAAGGGGATTATGTGGTTTGGCACTAATGGAGGGGGGCTTTGTTCGTTTGACTCTAAAACAGAAAATTTCATAGATTTTGATCCTCAGAATAAGTTGCTTCCTAATAAAGTAATATATTCTATCGAACAAGATAGATCGGGTAATTTCTGGATTTCAAGTAATGCCGGTCTGATCAAGATCAATCCTGTTAGTAAAGATCATTTTAGGAGATTTACGGTGAATGACGGACTACAAGGTAATCAGTTCAATGCTCAATCTTCATTGAAATCATCCAATGGCAGATTTTATTTTGGAGGAATCAACGGATTTAATTCATTTAACCCTGATCGCTTTACTGATAATACTTATATCCCTCCGGTATATATTACAGATATAAAATTTCCTTATACAGTAAATAAGCATACAACACAGGAATTACTTCAAATGGATAAACCGTTGTATATGGCCAGGGAAATAACCTTGTCCTACGAGCATAATAGTTTTTCCGTCAGTTTTGTATCTTTGAGTTATGAGGATCCGAGTAAGAATAGGTATTCGTACATTCTTCGAGGGGTTGATAAGGATTGGATAATGGACACGGAATTGAATACTGCATCATACACGAATTTACCCCCGGGTAAATATGAATTTGAAGTACGTGGTTCCAATGACGATCATAGATGGAATGAAAAAGGGGCTTCGCTTTTGATAATTATCACTCCTCCCTGGTGGCGGACTGATCTTGCATATATATTTTATGCTTTGTTATTGATGAGTCTGATCTTTTATATTGGTCGTAGATGGAATAGATATATAAGGGCAACTTACAGGCGACAGATGGAAGATTATCAGACGATCAAGGAGAAAGAGGTCTATAAATCTAAGATTAGCTTTTTTATTAACCTTGTGCATGAAATACGTACTCCTTTGAGTCTTATCCGGATTCCTTTGGAAAGAATGATGGATGAAAATAATGAGAATAAGAATGCGAAATATCTTTCTGTAATGGATAAGAATGTGAATTATTTGCTTGGTATCATTAACCATCTGCTTGATTTTCAAAAGATGGAAAATGGCAGTTTGCAATTAAACCTTGTACAATGTGATGTCAATCAGGTTATGAAAGATATTTGCAATCAGTTTACAAGCCCGGCAGAACTCAAAGGTATCTCTCTGACTTTTATCTTACCTCCAGAAGATTTGATGGCGGCAATAGATAAAGAAAAAGTGCGAACGGTTATTGTCAATCTGATAGGGAATGCTTTAAAATATGCAAGTAGTTGTATCGAAGTGAAATTAAGCACTGTTGATAAAGGATTTGAAATTTGCATTAGTGATGATGGACCCGGGATTCCGGATTCTGCCAAAAAGAAAGTCTTTGAGCCTTTCTATCAGATTCCTGATGAAAAAACCTCCTCAATGGGTACCGGCATTGGATTAGCTTTTTCGAAATCTTTGGTAGAGGAGCATCATGGTACTTTACGTCTGGAAGATAATTTGGGAGGTGGATCATCATTTATTCTTTTCCTTCCATTCGAAAAAGAAGTTGAAGTGGAGGACGCTGATGAAATGAGAGAAGAAGATTTATCTGCGGAAAGAACTCCTGCAGATAAAGACGTGACTGAATTCTGCGGTAAAAAATTCGCGATATTATTGGTTGAGGATAATACTGATTTATTAAATCTCACGCGAGATTCACTGAGTACTTGGTTCCGAGTGATTAAGGCTCAAAATGGGGTACAAGCTTTGGATCTTCTTTCTAAAGAGAGTATAGATGTCATTATTAGTGATATTATGATGCCTGAAATGAATGGGTTGGAACTCACGGCAAAAGTGAAATCAGACATTAATTATTCTCATATTCCTGTGATACTACTCACTGCCAAGACTACTTTGGAATCGAAGGTTGAGGGATTTGAATATGGTGCGGATATTTATATTGAGAAGCCTTTTTCTATTAAACAACTTCGTATGCAGATAGAAAATCTGTTGAAGTTAAGATTATCTTTTCAGAGATTAATGTCTAACTTTTCCGGTAATAATGTGAAAATAGAGGAATTTGCTCTTTCTCAAAAAGATCTTGAGTTTGTAACTAGGGTCCAGGAGGCCGTTGAAGGGCAACTTTCAGATGAGAATTTTTCTGTTGATAATTTGGCTGAGGCAATGAATATGAGCCGGTCTAATTTTTATCGGAAGATAAAAATGTTGTCGGGCATGGCACCAAACGATTATCTGAAAACTCTCCGTTTAAACAAAGCGGCTGAATTATTAAAAAAGGGTGCTCGTGTAGTAGAAGTCTGCGAACAGGTAGGCTTTAGTTCGTCTTCTTATTTTGCTAAATGCTTCAAAGCTCAGTTTGGAGTATTGCCCAAGGATTATAAAGGATAATGATGAAAGATATATGTTCTTCGTTAATTAATGCCAGAGGGTTTCTTGAGTTGAATGCCTTCACTGCTTGGTGTGCCTAAAATGGGTATTCCGTTCTTATCCCACTCTAACTTTTGTAAACGAGGAGTGCGTGAGTCTATTGCTCCCGGGGCATCATTGGGCGTTTTTCGGGCATGATAGAGAAAATACCATTCTTTGCCATCCGGCGAAGGAATGAAAGATAATCCCCCCGGGCCATATACTTTGTTGTTTGGCTGCTGTTTAAATACCGGGTCAGGGTATTTTTTCCATGATGCAGGAATCATCAGATTACTAGTAGCATCTGCTATTAGTAGTCCCACACAATAATAAGGCGTCCAACTGCCGCTGGCGGAATAATAGATAAGTATTTTATCTTTGTTTTTAGAATGGAAATACTGTGGAGCTTCATTTACGTGAATGGGATAGGCTGTTTTAGTACCGTCGGGATTTATCCATTGCCGTTCCCATTCATATTCAGGTTGTGAAATACTTACTCTTTCAGACGAAAGTGTCCATGGATTTTTCATTTGAGCGATATAAATGCATTGATTTTCGGCATCTATTCTTCTCTTTTGCCATCCACACCATATCATATAACGTTTTCCCTTATTTTCGAAAGTACTAGCATGAATAGCCCAATTATTATCTTTATCTGTTTGGATGCGTCCTCTCATCACAAATTCTCCTTTGAGAGGATTGGAAGATTTATTTTCGATGACATATATTTGGTGATTATCCATATTCCCATCGTCTGCCGTGAAATAGATATACCATTTATTATCAATGAAGTGAATTTCCGGACCCCAGAGGTGAAATGAGTTGACTGCCTCTTTGGGTATCCACACTTCTTTTTGGGTGGCATGTGCCAGATCAGTAATATCAGTCGTTTCCCAAATAATGATCTTGTTTTCCGATCCTTGAGTATAATAGTATTTTCCATCGTGAAAAATGGCCCATGGCTCTGCTCCTGCTGGTAGTAGCGGGTTGGTGTAGGTTGGTCCACTGACCACATTATTGTCTTTTTCTTTGGTTTGCTTGTTATGACAAGCGATGCATAAAAGTAAAACAGCTGAGAGCAATAAGGCTTTCGTTTTCATAGCTTCTTTTTAAAGATATTGCAAAGTAAATGGTTCTCACGGATAAAAAGCAGTAAAAATATTAAGTTTATGCTATTTTTATTTAATAAGGAGAGGTAAATACTCCTATTTTCCCATTTATAGTTCGCCCTTCGCAATGAATTAAGTAATCTTCATGTTTTAAATTATTGGTATAAAACGTAGCGGTAGCATTTCCGTCCGAATCCGTATCTAAATTTGGATTCCAATATATGGTATTTTGATTCTTTGTATTGACGAAATAGCCTTCATCCGGCATTGAATCGGGAGCATAAAATTCTTTGGTTTGGCTATATCCTATCCATTTACACACTCTATTTTTATTTGGTATGTTTTCGCTTTTCCCTTTTCTCGTAAATATGGCTATAACTCCTCCCATTGCATTAAAGCCTCCATAGACTGCGGCATTGGCATCCTTAAGAATTTCTATTCGCTCAATTAATGAAGTTGGTAAAGAGTACACAGCCTCTTTATCTCTCTGAAGCACACCATCTACCACAAAGCTGGGAAAGCAATCTTTAGGTAGTCCTATGATTTGTGCTTCTTCTTTTCCAAAATGTGCGTCGGCAATAGTTACCCATTGAATACCAGGCACATAATTCAGCAAGTGTTTTACATCGCCTCCATAGGTTTTGTTTGGGTCAACGTCGTAAGCCATGTAAATAAAATCTTTGCTGTGCAGGCGGCGATCGTTTAGTTCATCTTTTTTAGGAGCGCTGATAGTTACTTCACCGAGATGAAAAATTTGTTTATCTATATTTTTTGCTTCTTTAGGAAGTTTGGCAAGATCCCATTTTATCTGAAGCTCATTTGCGTACTTTGGACTAGTTTGTTCCCTTTCCTGATAATAATTCGATTGATATTGAGATAGTGGGGGGGAATAATCATTGTCAATAGAGAGTGGAAATTGATGCTTTTGGGTATCGTAAGCAGATAAAAGGAGCTCACTCGTTCCAGTGAAGTCTATTCCTGAGATACAGAATGTTTTATTTTTATTGATGGGATATAAAAATGAATGGGTTATGGAGTCTTTTCTGATTATTGCTTGTAGGGTAATGCTTTTTATTTTATTTTCTGAGATATTCTGTACTTTCCCTGAAAATCTTAGTCCTTGTTCTATTGGATAAGTGAGCTCCGGCATTCTTTCTTGTGCTATTTCGTTCCATGAGTACCTTCTCCAACCTTGCGTCAATAATAGTAGATCCAAGTGTTGTAGAGCAAGCGTATCATTCTGATCTAAATAGGCTGTAGGGTTTTCTATTTTCCCTTTCAATTCACTAGTCAAGAAGAAATAGCTGTAGAAATTATCTCGTTCATTTAAATTTTCTACCGATTTATTAACTATTGCAAGAGAAAAATTGCCGGGATATTTGCGATTTGAAGTATCTTGTACATGTATCTTTAAAGTAACCTTTTCATGCCCATTGAGATTATCAGATGTGGCACTTACAGCCATTTTTAATTTTTCCGGATAGTTGATAAATACCAGGCGTTCGCAATATGCATGATACTTTTCATCTATTAAGGTTATTGTGAAGATGCCTACAGGAAGTTTAGAAGTAGGAATGTCCATTATTATTCTTGATTGAGAGAGCGATATAGGGATTGAAGCAATTAAATTAGCATCTTGGTGGAAGATAAGAGAATATGTTTTGTTTGTGTCGTGTGACGTATTATGGTGGAGAACCGTAAGGCGTAAGAATTTACTGAAATATTTAGTGTTCATTACAAAACCATCGTCTAAGGCTTTGGGTAGAGGAACTTTTATTGTAGAATCATTTAGTACGGCAATGTATTTTTTCCCTTTTTCCGGAATTAAATAGAAATAGCCTTTCCCCATATAATGAGTTTTGAAGTGTTGAACTACTTTTCCTGTTTCATCAATGATACTTCCATTCGCTGATAAACCCTTTCCATAGGCATTCGTTACTTGGAATGCAACTTTTGAAGGTAAGCTGTTTATCAGATTTCCACCTTCAGGAAAAAGATGGAGATGAACTTTTGAAGATGATGTTTCCTTCTCAGGCAATGGCGTAGGGTAACCGTAAATTGTGACTTCGCGTGTGAAGAAACCATTGGCATCGAAATTTTGCATCCAGCGCGTGTAGCATCGGATTTGGTATTTTCCCGTCGGCATATTTGTAGGCAATTCTATATTACCTGAAGCTATGCCTTGAGTCAAAGGCCATTTAGTGCTAATTATAATTTGTCCATCTCCATTAATGAGATCCGTATAAACTACTTTACTGATTGGCTTATTTTCACTCTGCATGGATTGATAGATTTTCATCCACATGGTTTCTCCTGCATGGTAGAAAGAACGATCTTGGTGAGCATATAACTTTTCTACCGGATTGACCATATAGTACTGAGTTAATCTGGCAGAAATAGTCGTGTCTGGATATACTGTGTTTTCTGATTTTATAGGGAAAACAGAAAATAGCATGCAAAGAAATAAGCTCATCATTGTTTTCATAAGATACTTTGATAAAGGTGTTTAGTCCAATGTTTCTTATCTGTTATCTTTTTATAATATAAGTCCTTGTCTCATATCTCGAACCTGGATTAGGATTTTCAAAACTTCCTCCAGATGAGAATTCTGCAGTAATGGTGAATTTGTCTCGTAATAGGCTTGGAATAATTACGATGTTTCTGTAATCAGGGAAATAGGGTACACTGTATTGCCCTCCTTCCACATCCATCCAATCGATTCGAACAACTAATACTCCGGGTGCAACTACTATTTTTAGTGCAATTGAAGAATTGTCACCTAATTCAATAGATTTAATAAGTCCATAACCATTTTGAGATGTTTGTACTAATGTATACCCCAAATAATCATTATTGATTTCAAGGGAAATGGGTGCATTCGCTTTAATTGGTTCATTTAAATTGAATAATAAAAAAACGGCGACAATAATAATTTTTTTCATAATGTGATTTTTTTTAATTAATAAAGATTGATCTTGAGTTTTATTTTTAAGTGATTTATTTCGTATGGTAATGAGTTTCTACAGGTCGCTGATTTCTGAATATAGCTCAATCATACAAGAATTTTCCAGCAGGCTTTTGAATTTGTCTTTCCGATTGCCCGACCAGTCATTATTTAACAGACCGTTTTCATCGCGGGTATATTTCCATGCGTAATCGGCGTTGTCAATCATTGCTTTAATGTACGTGTCGTTTTTATCTATCCGGTAAAGTGCTTTTAATCCACGGAAAAGGATGACATTGAACCATGGATTGGAGGGATAGAATTTCATTTCTCCCTTAATTGTGGGTTGAGGCTTAAGGAAAAAGTGATAGGAACCTGCGGCTGTTTGCTGGGCTTCTTTCAAGTATTTTTTGTCACCTGTTTCCTTATACAGAAGAACTCCGGCCTGTATCATCTGTCCACTGTTGTACGTGAATTTGGCATATCCTATTTCGCCTTTTAAGTTTTTATTATCCCAATAGACAAAATCCGAAGGATCACACAGATTCTTACGTGTCCATTCGTAGGTCTTTTTTGCCCAGTCCAGATATTTTTTGTCTTTGGTCAGGAGGTAGAGTTTCATGCTGAGCACAGCGGCTGGAGCATTGGAGCAAGTGTTTTTAGATTCTTTTTTTTGCTCACACCAAAAGATGCCTCCATCCAGATCATCCGACCATCCTGAATAGATGTAATTGTGCAGGGCAATGGCCTTATTTAGATATTCTTTATTCTTTGTTGCCGCATAATAGTCACAAAAATCAAGGGCTACCCAATCGTTATCGTCATAATAACGATCATTTTGGCCTCCAAAAATGGGATAGGATTGATAACATTCCGGCTGGCGGGTAGTATCCCAATATAAATCGAGTCCAGGCTTGATTTGTTTGTCCATTAGAGTTTTGTATTTCTTATTGCCGGATGTTTTATACAAAGACACACAGCCTGATACCATAGCAGAATAGGGCCACAGGAAAGAAACTTCTTGCTGTGTAACTTCCGAACCGGTATTAGCCGTATACGTGATTTGCTGTTTAGGGTTTCGCGGATAAGTTTCTTGAAGCAGGCCGTATTTTTTTACTTCATAAAGAGTTAATACACGTTCTAAAAGGGAATCTGCCCTTGATAGATATATCTTACCGCCCAATTGAGCAAACAAACCGGCGGGGATAATTAGAAAAACGATAATTATAAATTGTTTTTTCATCTTATTTCTTTTCAAAAATAGCTTTGATCCTTTTCATGTCAAGCTTTGGTTTGCGGTCGTAATAATAGATGCCATTCTTTTCTTGTTCTACGTCCGTTAATTGTGTATAACAGAAACCACATACATTCTTTGAAGCCAATAGACCATCAATTTGGGCTTCGAGACGAGCATAAAACGCTTCTTCGTTCTCGGGCATGCCACCGTAACCCCATGAATTTTTGCGATCTTTTTCTTCCATCCATGGTATGCCTCCGAATTCATCAACCATATAAGGCTGCCCTTCATAAACGGCTAGGTAATCTTTGCCATGCGCATTTCTGTATGGTTCTTTGCCTTTTGTTATCTTTAGTTGTTCGATGAGTTTATCTTTGTCCTGTTCGTAGTTATGAACACTCCAGATATCCGTTACAACATGATTGTCGCCACTGGCATCATTGATGGGGCGTGTAGGGTCAATGGCTTTGGTAATATTGTATACGTCGTGTATCATACGAACATAAGCGTCAGGGCCACCACCCCAGGTTTCATTAAAGGGTGTCCATGTTACCAATGAAGGATGATTACGGTCGCGAATTACTACGTCATACCATTCGCTCAGGAAATTGCGAACAGCCAGTTCATTGTTTACATCCAGCATCCAACTAGCCGATTCTCCCCAAGTGATATATCCTAGTTTGTCTGCCCAGTAATAATATCTTTCTTCAAATACCTTCTGGTGAAGACGAGCTCCATTAAACCCGGCTTCTTTGCCTAATAAAATATCATTTTTAAGATCATTGTCGCTTGGTGCTGTCCATATTCCTTCCGGATAGAATCCCTGATCGAGTACCAAACGTTGGTAGTAAGGTTTATTGTTCAAATAAAAGCGACCATTCTCGATATGTATTTTCCGCATGCCGGCATATGATTTTACTTCGTCTATAACTTTACCCTTGTCATCTTTTACCAAATAAATTAAGTCGTAAAGAAATGGAGATTCGGGAGACCATAGTTTTATATTCTTTATTGGTAGTACTATCACAGAGTTATTCGTACAATTTACCGCTTTTCGTGCAATTGTTTTGCCTCCGTCTTTAAGGATTACCTCCAGCGTATTGCCCGATTCTTTATAAAATTGAGGCTCGATAATAAGTTGTTTTTGATCGATGTCCGGACGTACAAATACTGATTTTAGGCCATTTTCAGCCACGGCTTCCATCCATACGGTTTGCCAAATGCCTGTGGTGCGGGTATAAGAACATCCTCCCGAATAGTAGTTCCCGCATTGCTTCCCACCCGTTTGTAATCCGGAGCGGACATCGTCCTTCACGAAAACGACCAGGTTGTGAGTCTTTCCGGGATGGACATACCGTGTAAGATCAACCGAAAAGGAGGAGGAACCACCAAAATGACGTTGCACGAATTTACCGTCAATAAAGACTTCTGTGCAATAATCCACTGCACCGAAATTCAGTAATATCTTCTTCCCATTCCAGTCAGAAGGAATAGAAATATTCCTTTGATACCACATTTGATTGATGAAATCGGTATAGCCAACCCCTGATAATTTGCTTTCCGGACAGAATGGAACAAGAATAGTTTTATCGAATTTATCTGCTGATTGCATGTGGCGGTCTTTCCCTGAATTGCCAAAATCAAAGTCGAAGGTCCAAGCTCCGTTCAGATTGATCCAATCTGTACGTTCAAACTGTGGACGAGGGTATTCCTGACGAGGAGCATCTGCGCTGAAGCAAGCTAGCTTATTCAATGCTAAAAGCATTGTTGCTATTAAGAAGGTTCTCATTTTCTATCTTTTTTATTTTTGTTTCTATTGATGTTTTTTCTATAAATCTTTAATGTTGTTTTATTCTGCTGTATTTGGAAAAGCTGAAATTCTCAAACGTGCTGCGCCCATGGGAATTAGAGTTATTTCCTCTTTTTCTCCTTTTGGCGCATTCATTTCGGGGAGTTCACTGCAAAGTCCATATTGATCAAGCGTCCATGAGGGAACTTTTCTGCCGATAGCTTTTACTTCTAGGGGCACACTTTCGGTAGTGAATGGAAAGTTGTCTGCCGGCCACTCTTTACGTACAACTTTAAAGTTTTTAAGAGGCTCTTTCTTGCCGATTACTAAGGCATAGTTCCATGGGCTCTTAGCATAAATTTCATAAGTCGGCCATTTCTCTGTATCGGCCCCTTTCTGCCATTGAGAATCTCCTATGGCAGTGGCGCGACTATCTTTCTTCACATAATCTTCATCGATCTTAAGTGACATTGTTAAAGGGCCATAGTTTACGCTGATACTATTTTTGTTTACTTGCCAGGTACGCATGGAGAGTTCCATCGGAAATCTAATTTCTATTCTGTCATTGTTTGTCCATTTGCGATTAATGCAAACGTATTTGCCGCCTTGTAAGTTAGCATTGATAGCTTTACCATTTACGGAGATTGTTGCCCCTTTTGTCCACGAAGGTATTCTCAGGTAAAAAGGGAAATCAACATTTTTCTTAGTATTGACCGTAAAGCGTACTCTCTCTTCAAAAGGGTAGTTCGTCTGTTCATGGATAATCACTTCATTCCCGTTGCCTACTTTGACAGTGGCTTTACAGGCTACATATAAAGCAGTTGCTACACCATTGTCAGGAGTAGCAAGCAGGAGATGTTCTGCATAGTAAGGCCATCCTTGTGCATGGTTGTGTTGGCAACAACGGCTACTGAAAGGATTCATGGCCAAAAACGGGCCGCTGTTATCAATGCCCGGATGGTGATTCTTTGCATCACTGACAACTTGGTTGGGGCAGGTAATATAGCGTAATGCTTTAAAATCAGGCATTACGGCAGCCGGATAAGTATTAAAAGCTACATCTTCACAATTCTCTGCCCAAAACGGATCGCCTGTCATACAGAGCAGAATCTCATCCGAGGCCATTTGTTCTACCATTCCGCAGGTCTCTACTCCTTGCCGCGGGTCAATATATCCCATGCGGGCATTTTCGTCTGCTCCGAACATCCCACCCGGTACTTGCCCGAATGTACGGCGAATCAAATTGAAAGCATTATAAGAAGCATTCAGCATTGCAGAATCTCCGGATAGCATATAATAGGTAGCCGGTTCACGGAAACCTTGCGCTATATTTACATTGTGCCAGTTCGGCAATGATGAAGGGCGAGTCCAGTCGGCTGTGTTCCGGTGAATCTTTTTAGCTAATTCCAATAAGAACTTATCTCCCGTTTTATTATAAAGCCAGTATACACTAAGTAGGTTGTCTCCTCCACGGCTGTTTTCCCAATAATCTTTCAGGAATTTTTCATCGGGGATAGCCAGTTGCCATTTGAAGTAATTAGTCATCAGGTTAATTACCCGTTGATCGTTTGAATATTCATAATAAGATTGAAGGCACCAAAGCATAATCATTTGCGCCCATAATTCAGGCTTTCCGTCTTTCTGGTTCATAGGTCCGAAGAAACCGTCCGGACGCTGGCTCTTCAATGCACCTTCAATCCATATTTTTGCTTCGTCAATCATACTTTTATCATTCAAGATATAAGCTAAATCACCGTATCCTTTCAGCCAGTAAGGCACTTCCTCCCAGCCGTGATCTCCTCCACTGGTGAGCCATGCATTATCTTTTTTGCCTAACCAGGCACTGATTTCATTCAAGTGTCCTGTCAATCCGTCTCTTTGGAGTTCCAGATATTTTTTTAGCCATCCTTCGGGTTGGATACTTCCTATCGGTAGTTTTATGAAGTTCATAGGCTTCAAAGGCTGACGGTTACCCATGTAGTTCATGTTGGTTTGTCCGTTATCGGGTCGGCTGACAATGCCTGTTTTTGCTGATAGCTTGTTAGGTATAGAGGATATCACAAGGAATCCAAATGCGGTCAGAAACTTGGTAAGGTTCCATTTCAGGCTTTTCATTTTACACATTCTTATGTTTTATTTTATAGTTACTCTTTAAGGTAATTATGGGCGAAATTCGGTAACGAAAAGTCGGCTTGTCTTTTATATGCCTGTTTGTTTAAACCGAAAGCCACGCTACAAAGTTTATGAATATCGGCTGAAAAGCTTCAAACAAACTATTCAATAAATGGTAAAAACTGACCAACATAAATTGGGAATTCTTTCGAATAGGCTTAAAATGAACGAAAAGAATAGATATTATTGTTTGTTGGGCAATATTTTTCCTGATATTAGGCTAAAATATTTTTTCTTTGTAACATCTTAAAAGGCATAAAACTATGAAAATAGAATGGTATTTGTCATTAGCTGCATTATTTCTCTGCATATCCTGCGGAACCAAGGGAACAAGAGAGAAAAAAGAGCCTGTAACAAGGGGCACTTACACGAATCCTTTATTGCCGTCGGGAACCGATCCCAGTGCTGTTTTTCTTAATGGCAAATACTATTACACGCATGGCACTGAAGATAAGATTCTTCTTTGGGCAACACCTGATATTACAGACTTGGCTCATGCTACTTGCAAAACAGTGTGGTTGCCTAAAGAAGCATCAAGTTCGTATCATCTTTGGGCACCGGATATAAATTATATAAATAATAAATGGTATATATACTTTGCTGCTGATGATGGGAATACAGACAATCATCAATTGTATGTGATTGAAAATACGTCGCCCGACCCGATGAAGGGAGAGTTTAAAATGAAAGGGTGCATAATGACGAATAAAGAATGGAACTGGGGAATACATGCGTCGACTTTTGTGAATAAAGGAGTTCAGTATCTGTTATGGTCCGGATGGCCGAAACGTAGAATAAGTGCGGAAACTCAATGTATTTATATTGCAAAGATGAAAGATCCCTGGACACTTGATTCTCCCCGTATCCTTATATCGAAGCCGGAACATGAATGGGAAAGGCAATGGGTGAATCCGGATGGCAGCCGTACTGCGTATCCTATTTACGTAAACGAAGGGCCGGAGTATTTTCATTCGAAGGATAACAAGAAAGTTATTGTCTACTATTCAGCCAGTGGTTGCTGGTCTCCTTATTATTGTATAGGGATGCTAACAGCTGATGCAGATAGTGATTTGCTGAACCCGGCATCTTGGACTAAGAGCCCTGTTCCGGTATTTAGTCAGTCGTTAAGCGGTGGTGTATATGGACCGGGAAGTGTTTCGTTTGTTCCTTCTCCGGATGGCAAAGAATTATATATGCTCTATCAGGCAAGAGATGTGCCCAATGGAGACACGGGAGGGCCTGAAACCCGTAGCCCGCGTATACAAAAAATAGATTGGGATGCGAATGGAATGCCTGTTTTAGGTATTCCGGTTCGCGATGGAGTTGCTCTGCCTAAACCTTCGGGTACTCCTGTGAGATAAAAGGTTTTTTTTGAAGTTTTTTTGATTTCGGCAGGTGATATTTCGCTTGTCTAGGGAGATTACATATGTAATTAATGCTCAGAGTTGGAGTGCTTTGAAAGAATAATTGAACAGAACTCGCTGAATAGTGAATTGGCTTTTAATCAAGGTATAGATCGTAGAAAGATAATGTTTTAAGTGTTTAATAGTAAATATATTTATGTTATGAAGAAAATGCTAATGATGGCTTTATTGGTCGGCTTGGCGAACAGTATGCAGGCAACTGATTTATTTAAAGCAAGTAGGAATGTTGCATTACGTGCACCGGCGGTACCTCTGATCACATCAGATCCTTACCTATCGATCTGGTCGGCCTATAACACTCTGAATGAGGGAAGTACAACTCATTGGACGGGAACGGAGCATCCACTGTTGGGAGCCTTGCGGGTCGACGGAAAAACGTATCGTTTTATGGGAAAAGATAAGATGAATATGGAAACCCTTGTACCAATGACGGATGCCGGTACATGGCAAGGAAGTTATACCTATTCTCAGCCGGCTAACGGATGGGAAGCGCTTCAGTTTGATGACAGCACATGGAAAAGAGGCGAAGCCGCTTTTGGCACGTCGGATATGCCCCGTGTGAAAACAAGATGGGACTCTCAGGATATTTGGGTTCGCAGAGATTTTGATTTGAACAGCGATCTTAGCAAAGAAAGTATTTATTTAAAGTATTCGCATGATGATGTGTTTGAACTTTATCTGAACGGTGAGAAACTTGTAGCTACTGACTATTCGTGGAACAATGACGTACTGCTTGAACTTTCGGACAGTGCCAAAAAGAAATTGCGTAAAGGGAAAAACATACTTGCCGCACATTGCCACAATACAACGGGAGGTGCTTATGTAGATTTTGGATTATATCGGCATAACAAGCAGACTGTTAATTTTGAAACGGCAGCTGTCCAGAAGTCGGTAAACGTGCTTCCAACGCAAACTTACTACACATTTACTTGCGGTCCGGTGGAACTGGATGTTGTGTTTACTGCTCCTTTATTGATGGACGACTTGGATTTGCTGTCTACTCCGATTAATTACATCTCGTATCGTGCACGTTCTTTGGATAAGAAGCAGCATAGCGTGCAGATATATATGGAGACTACTCCACAGCTTGCGGTGAACGACCTGACACAGCCCACTATAGCTAAAACAATCCGTCGTAATGGCATTAATTATGTAAAAGCCGGAACGATCGATCAACCCATTACCGAACGTAAAGGTGACGGTGTGTGTATTGACTGGGGATATGTTTATCTGGCAGGAAACATAGGGGTAAACAAGGCTGTCAGCCTGGGCAACTATTATAATATGAAGAATGAATTTGTGACGAATGGTAAGTTGTTGCCTTCGCAAGCAGAATGTATTACTCGCCGTGCCGACCAGATGCCGGCGATGGCTTATTCGGACAATTTGGGTAAGGTTACTTCCGATGGGAAGGCAGGATATATGATGCTGGGCTACGATGACGTTTATTCTATTGAATATCTATATCAGCGTCGGATGGCTTATTGGAAGCACGGTGGTAAGGTAAGTATCTTTGATGCTTTCGAGAAAGCAAAAGCAAACTATACTTCTGTAATGGAACGTTGCCGTACTTACGATGAAATGATTATGGCCGATGCCGAAGAAGCCGGAGGAGAGGAATACGCCGAATTGTGTGCGCTTGCCTATCGCCAGGTCATTGCGGCTCATAAATTGTTTACCGATCAGGACGGCCATTTATTGTTCTTCTCCAAAGAGAACAACAGTAACGGCTGTGTGAATACAGTTGACCTTACTTATCCTTCTGCACCTTTATTCCTTGTTTATAACCCCGAGTTGGAGAAAGCAATGATGACAAGTATCTTTGAATATAGTGCCAGCGGACGTTGGAACAAACCTTTTCCGGCACACGATATGGGTACTTATCCTATTGCTAACGGACAGATATATGGTGGAGATATGCCGATTGAAGAAGCTGGAAACATGATAGTGCTTACTGCTGCTATTTCTAAGATAGAAGGAAATGCAAGCTATGCAAAAAGGTACTGGGATTTGTTAACGATATGGACAAACTATCTGGTGGAGTACGGACAAGATCCTGAGAACCAGCTTTGCACCGATGATTTTGCCGGACATTGGGCACACAATGCCAATCTTTCTGCCAAAGCAATTATGGGTGTGGCCGGATATAGCGAAATGGCACGCATGCTGGGAATGAATGATGTGGCCGATAAATATGCTGATACAGCTAAGAAGATGGCTGCTAAATGGGAGCAAATGGCCAATGAAGGAGACCATTACCGCCTGGCTTTCGATCGAAAAGGTACTTGGAGCCAGAAGTATAACATCGTTTGGGATAAAATGTGGGGTCTGAACCTTTTCCCAAACAATGTGATTGAAAAGGAAGTTGCTTATTATCTCACGAAGCAAAATCCGTATGGACTTCCGTTGGATTCACGCAAAGAGTATACCAAGTCCGACTGGATAATGTGGACGGCTGCCATGGCACCTGATAAGGCTCGTTTTGAGAAGTTTGTCTCTCCGGTATATAAATATGCCAACGAGTCGGTTTCGCGCGTACCTTTGAGTGACTGGCATCACACGGATAGCGGTAAGTTTGTTGGCTTTAAAGCACGTTCCGTCGTTGGCGGGTACTGGATGAAAGTACTGATGGACAAGATGCAGAAAAAGTAAATACCTGATGCCCCGCCCCTGTAACCGGATTTCTTCCGACTACAGGGGCGGGTTTCTTTTTGACACTTTGTATATTCTACCTGCTCTTATTTGCGCTTTTCGGCCTGCTATTGTGCCCCGACGGAATGAGGCGATTCTAGTGTCGTTATTAAGATTCACTTTGCTTATAACTTGAAGTAATTCGTGTTGAAGTGATAACTTAAGTGGCTGTATGTTGACGTCTTTTCTCTATTCGTTTGTCTGCACGTTATTTTGCTACTCGGGTGTGTTCTCTGCTTATGGGGCTAATAATGTAAATATAGCCTTGAAAACGGCCTTCTTACCCAATGCACCTTTACTTTTAATGTAATGCACCTTTGTTTTGATGAAATGCACCCTTACATTTAAACAAATGCACCGTTCTTTTTCTTCAAAGTATGCCTTCAAAAAGAGATAATAATGTATTTATATCATTGAAATATGCATTACTATGTATATTATTACGCTTTGGTTACCTTTTTATCTTCTATTTGCTCTTCCTTCTCAAAAGGTACGGTTAGCTATTTATATGCTTTTGCTTCTTTTTGTTCGCTGTTTATGCTTAATTGATGCCTATTTGATAAAAGCATGGCCGCAGATTTTAACTCTTCAATCAGAGCGTTAAATCTGCGGCCAATTAGCTTTTAAACGGTAATTAGTATTCCCCTCATTCATCTAGCATATCCAACACCTCCTTCGAAGTTGAATACATAGTTTGGATGTCCTAGTTTCACTGAGTATCCAGATGTGCATCTGCAACCATATAGGCTTTTGCTTTCTTTTATTTCTTTGTACCCTGAGCGCATAAGCCGCCTTGGGATAGCAATAGAGCAGATATTAACATTGCAATGTGTAATTTCAGGTGTACCTATTAATGTGATAATAGGAAAGATATTCTTTAAGCATGATAAAAGTCATATAAGAGAAAAGAAAGAAGCTATTCAATAAATAGCAAAAGTTGACCAGAACCGGATTGCGCACCTCTGCAGGGCTTTTATTTCTGTGAAAAGGATAGGTTTTTTTGTTTATTGAACGGAAATTATCCTAAAATTAACTTAAAACAGCCTTCCTTTGCTGCGTTTCGAAACATAAAGGTCATTATTAAGTTACCGCTCGGAAAGACTTATAAAAGAACTTTTGTCATAAACCTGTTTTTTAAATTTATTTACTATGTGTAAAAAAGAACAAATGTTTTGCCTTGCTAGTCATAGCAGAATGTGGTGCATTCCATTTTGTATGGCTGCTTTTTCACTATTGCCTGGTGCATATAGTTCTGCTAATGCTGATAATTTGGCATTGGAAACTGCATTGATTGCGAATTCCGTTCAACAGCAGCGAACTGTAAAAGTAAAAGGAGTAGTCTTGGACACCAATGGCGAATCGGTTATTGGTGCTAATGTGAAAGAAGTTGGTGGTGGTGCTGGCACTATTACCGATATTAACGGCGAATTTTCATTGGACATAAGTCCTAGAGCAGTATTGGAAATCTCCTTTATTGGCTATAGTACTCAAAGGGTATCAGTGAATGCTTCGAACTCTGTTAAAGTAACGTTGAGTGAAAACACCAAAGTATTGGATGAAGTAGTCATAACCGGCTTTGGTATGTCTCAAAAGAAGGCTACTCTTACGGGTGCCGTATCATCTATAAAATCAGATGATATTGAGCATTCATCCGCGGCAACAGCTTCCGGCGCTTTAGTTGGTAAAATTGCCGGTTTGAATACCCGTCAACAAGACGGTCGTCCCGGATCTAGTACAGCTCTTCAGATTCGTAACATGGGAGATCCATTGTTTGTTATTGATGGTGTACAATCTGATGGAGGACAATTCAATAACCTTGATTTCAATGATATTGAATCTATCTCTATACTGAAGGATGCTTCTGCTGCTATTTACGGTATTCGTGCAGCTAATGGCGTTGTAGTAGTTACAACGAAGAAAGGTCGGCGCAATACAAAGAATACCGTATCACTTAATGCTTATTATGGTTGGCAGAAAAACTCCGTTTGGATAAAGCCTGCAGATGCCAAGACTTATGTTAAAGCGTACGCTGCTGCTGAAACTTGGGCAGGCAAATCGGATAGTGAACGCAGATACCCGAGGGCTGAATACGACAAGTGGATGGCTGGTACCGAAAAAGGATACCAAGGCTTTGACTGGAATGATTACATTTGGGGATCTGCTCCACAGTACTATGTGAATGCGAATTTCTCAGGAGGTACGGAGAAGGCTAATTATTATGTAGCTCTCTCTCATTTGGGGCAGGATGCTACAGTTCATAACTATGGAGGTTTTAAACGTACGAATGTACAGATGAACATCGATATGAATGTGAATGAACGTTTTAAGATTGGTGCTACAATGAACGGACGTATTGAATCTCGTCAGAATCCGGGCGTTCCGGGGGGAGACGATTATTGGTTACCTCGTTTTGCCGTAATGAAAAATTGGCCGACTACCGGGCCGTATGCAAATGATAATCCACTCTATCCACAGAAAACCTCAACGGACGATAATACAAACTTTGCAATTCTGAATTATAAAACTTCAGGTAAGATGACTGATGTTTGGCGTGTCATTCAAATGCAGGCCACAGCGGAATACGAGATATTGAAAGGGCTGAAGGCTAAAGCTATGGTGGGATATTATTTTGCTTATCGTGAGCAGGATAATCATGAATATACGTATAAATTATATCGTTATGACACTGCTACCGATACTTATCCGGTGACTGTTAACATGAGCAATCCTTATCGTGAGCGCACTCGTTCGAAAGTGGAAGATCAATTCTCTAATTTTCAGTTGAACTATGATCATAAATTCGGCCAGCATTCAATCAATGCGATTGCGGGTTTCGAAGCGTCACAGCGCCGGACTCCGAGTATCTACGTGCATTCTATTCCGGTTGCAAACAATATGAACTTGATTAATTTCAAGGAGGTGGATACTTACAATGATGATGGAAACAATACACAGGCTCGTTTGGGATGGTTGGGTCGCATCAATTATAATTATGGAGATAAATACCTGCTTGAATTGATTGGTCGCTGGGATGGTTCTTGGAAATTCCCACCCAATAAGCGTTGGGGCTTTTTCCCTTCTGCTTCTTTGGGATGGCGAATTTCTCAAGAGAAATTCTGGCAAGAAAGCAAATTGGCTAAAATCTTTACTGACTTGAAACTTCGTGGATCATACGGACTTGTCGGCGATGATAATGTGAGTGGGTATAGTGCATTTGATTACATGGAAGGATATGACTATAAGAATGGCGGATCGGTAATTGATGGGCAATATGTAGTGGGTACCAAACCTCGTGGGTTGCCTAATACAACATTGTCATGGATTAAAGCGAAAATCTTGGATATCGGTGTTGACATGGGCTTCTTGAATAATCGTTTAACTGCACAGGCCGATTTCTTCCGCCGCATACGTACAGGTTTACCAGCAGGACGTTATGATGTATTATTACCTTCTGAATTAGGCTTCAGTTTGCCTAATGAAAATTTAAATTCAGATGTAAATATCGGCTATGATGCCATGGTTCGCTGGGCGGATCAGATAAATGATTTTAATTATAGCGTAGGTGCTAACGTCACTTATTCTCGTTTTTACGACTGGGAACAATATGACAACCGCCGGAGTAATTCATGGGATACATATCGCAATAGTATTTGGCATCGTGTAGGTTATGTTAACTGGGGTTTGACGGCCGATGGGCGTTTCAAAGATTGGGAAGAAATAGCAGATTATCCGATAGATAATGACCGTCAGGGTAATACAACTGTTGTCCCTGGTGATATCAAATACAAAGATGTGAATAATGATGGGGTGATCAATGGAATGGACGAACGTCCTATTGGCTATCGTTCTGATTCAACTCCAAACCTGAATTTCGGTATTAATCTTTCTGCCGGATGGAAAGGATTTGATCTCTCTATGGATTGGACTGGCTCCAGCATGACTTCATGGTTCCAACAGTATGAAACAGCCCACCCATTTCAGAACGATGGGAATAGTCCTGCCGAAATCTTTAATGACGCATGGCACTTGTCAGACGTTTGGGATGCCAACAGCGAATTAATCCCCGGTAAATATCCTTTAGTTCGTCTGAATGACAATGATAGTCCTTACTGGAAGAGTACTTTTTGGGTGCATAATGTAAGTTATATCAAACTTCGTAATCTGGAATTGGGCTATACATTACCTAAAATGCTATTAAATAAGACGGGTATAAGCAATGTACGTTTCTATTTTTCCGGATCGAATTTGCTTACATTGACTAATGTTCCTATTGATCCGGAAGGTGCAGCTAGTAATGGTCTGGATTATCCTACCATGCGCGTCATCAACATAGGTGTAAACCTCAAATTTTAACGAATTATGAAAAAAAGATATTTTTTGGCTGCCGTTGTTGGGTGTTTGCTCTCATTAGGTGGTTGTAGTGGTTTCTTGGATCAGACGCCTGATCGTATACTGAATAACGATCAGGTATATGGCGATCCGAATCTGGTCAAATCAGTATTGGCCAATTTCTATGAACGTATTACATGGGGACAGCGTTTAGATGCTCCGGGTGATTACTCTTTTTTGGATGAGGCTATTCAATATGGCCGTGAAGGCCGTCAGGATGAAGACCGCAACTGGTGGAGAGTCTATGATTATGAATTAGTTCGTAATATTAATCAGTTCTTGCAGGGATTGAAGGAATCTACAGCATTGAGTGATGCAGAGAAGGCTCCATTGGAGGGTGAGGCGCGATTGATTCGAGCATGGTATTATTTCTGCATGTGTCGTTCATTGGGCGGTATGCCGAATGTAGGTGATAATGTATACAGCTATACTTCGGGCATGGATATCACGACTCTTCAAAATCCGCGTGAATCGGAGGCTGCTACGTACGATTATGTCATTAGTGAGTGTCATGCAATAGCTGATATAATGAATAAAGATATAACTACTCACTCAGCTCGTGCCAATAAATGGGCCGCCAAGATGCTGGAGGCACGTGCTGCACTTTATGCCGCGTCTCTCGCCAAGTATAATAGTCAAATGAGCCAGCCGCTTAAAACCGCAGGTGGTGAAGTTGGAATCGATGCCAGCAAAGCAAATGGTTATTACGAAGAAGCATTGGCAGCAGCTGCAGATGTGATTGACCACGGTCCTTACTCATTAATGAAAGCGGGAAATAAGGCTACTTGGCAAGATTATGCAGATAATTTTTATAATGCTATTTGTGAAAAAAATGGTAATACGGAAGTTATCTGGGCTCGTGATTATGTGTATCCGGGACAAACTCATGGATTTACAAAATCCTGCTTACCTCGTAATATGAACCAAGATGTAGAGTCTAGTTTGTTGTCTGTCTTGTTGAATCTTGTAGAAGCTTATGAACCCATTGAAACCAGCACTCCTGGAATGCCTGCTAAGTTCGAAACTGGTACTCCTCAAAGTCCTGTGTTTTTTAATAAAGCTACTGATCCGTTTACTGGTCGCGATCCTCGTTTGGGGGGTACCGTACTTTATCCGGGTTCATTTTTTAATGGTCAGGAAGCCGTTTTACAGGGAGGTCTGTTAGAAAAGGGCTCAAACGGAGGATGGAGTATTTTGACAGCTAAAAGAGGTGACCAAGATGCTGATGGGAATATCATTACTGCTGATAGTGGTCCATACGAACCGGCTGATGACCGTCAGTGTAACAGAACAGGTTTTTATATCCGTAAATTTTTGGATGCAACTCCTTCTGCCGGAACGATAGGACGTGGATCAGAAATGTGGAATCCTTATTTCCGTATCTCTGAAGCTTATATGATTGCCGCCGAAGCTTCATTTGAATTGAAAGGTAGCAATGATGAAGCATTGGGATATATTAACGAGGTGCGTGAACGTGCTGGTGTGAAACCGTTGGTTACACTTACATTTGAGAACATTGTTCATGAGAACCAAGTTGAATTTGCTTTCGAAAATCATCGTTGGTGGGATTTAAAGCGCTGGCGTTTGGCTGATAAAATATGGAATGGAGATAGTAATAATCCTTCTGCACAACGTCGTGGTCTATGGCCATATCGCGTACTTGCTCCAGGTGATTCTAACGATGGTAAATGGGTGTTCTTTGAAAAGAATATGACGGAAATCTATCCTTATCCGTTGAAGTTCGAGGCCAGACAGTATTATGCTGAATTGGACGGAGGCTGGCTGAATAACAATCCAAAATTGGTAAAGAACCCGTATCAATAATTTATTAATTCATAAAGAAATGAAACTAATATCAACTATTTTTTCGATATTGCTGTTGGGATTAATGATAACCACCAGCTGCACGAAAGATAATTATGATGCTCCAGAATCCATCCTCTATGGGCATATTGTTTATAATGGAGAATCTTTGCAACTTCGTGGGACGAGTGAAGCTGTACAGCTTCAGTTATATCAGGATGGATATGAGAGGCATGATCCCATTACTGTTTATGTTGGGCAGGATGGAGCATATTCTGCCAAGCTATTCGACGGCGAGTACAAGATGGTAACCAAAGATCACAATGGACCTTGGGTGAACAGTCGCGATACTACGGTCATAACAGTAAAGGGTAGTACCCTACATGATGTGGAAGTAACTCCCTTCTATACAATTTCCAATGCTAACATTGTCTTGACGGGTAATGTGTTGAAAGCATCATTTAGTATTAATAAAGTTGCAGGCACTAAAATAGACCGTATCATTCTGTTGGTGAGTACAACTCAGTTTGTTGATGATGTTTGGCACAATATTCTTCGTGCGGATGATGCCGATAATGAAAGTGTATGGAATGCTCAAGGGCAATACTCAATGGAGAATGATCTGAGTACTAACAGTGCTTTCCTGGAAGCAAAGTCTGCTTACGCCAGAGTTTGCGTGTGGTCTTCCGGTTCGGATCAAGGAATTTATTCTTCTGTGTTCCGTTTGAAGTGACTTATATAAGTATTTAATATCAAAAAGAGTACCGGTTGTGACTGGTACTCTTTTTGATTATTTTTTGGCTTTAAATTATATTTATGCGAACTGGAATAAATCTATTCGCAAACCATGAATATGGGAAAATAGTATTAACACAGCTTATGACATTCATTCTAGCATGGAGAATGATGAAATATCTTGGCGCATACAATGATCAAGTGTAAGCGTCACTCACAGCAAAGAAAAGTTTTGTAATATAAAGAAAGCCTTTATCTTTTTTCTCAGGCGATAGACTTAATATTATCTGAAAGTAAATTGATACATCACTTATTTAACAGGAGTACTAACTTAAATGGAGTCTGATGACAACCAGTTATTGTTTTGGAAATCTTAGAAGGACAGCAATGATGGCAAAATAGAGAAGATGCAAATCAGAAGGTAGAAAAAATATTATTGTCTTTAACTCTAAGAGAAAAGTTTCATTATGCTCTGGAGGAGATTTGGAATTTAAACGCAAGTATTCTATATTCCTGTAAATAGTATTACCCATTAACTAAATTAGCTATATTTAACTCAGTTAATAGGTAATATGATTATTTCTATAGGATTATATCTGCTTTAATGCAAATTTAAAGAAGTTCTAATTTATAGTGAATTTGTAATTCCCTGAAGGAAGATTAAGAACTACCTTATTATTACCATTTTTTACAACTTTGATCTCGCTGTATTTACTAATTGGTTTGCCGTTCATCGAAATATGTTGTGTGGAACTAGTCGGCATGTAAATCAGAGCTGAAGTGTTGGCCGGAACTGAGACTCTCCAATTCAACACTGAACCAGTCTTTTCCCAATTGCTTACTATTTTGCCATATGGCGATTCATAGCTGCCATTAAGGTAGGTTAGTTGGGGAGCAAAGTAGGGGTTGATTGTAAAATGTTTAAAAGGATCGCCTTCACCACACGATTTAATGCCGATTAGATTCTCATGATACCATATCATCAAATCCCCTAGAAGCATTACATGATTCCCCGAATTCATAGAGGGATCAGCTGTGTTTCCGTTCCATAATTCCCATATTGTTGAAGCACCATTTGCTATCATATATCCCCAACTCGGAAATGTTTTTTGCGTGGCGATAGTGTAAGCTAAATCGGGACGGCCGTAATCGGTTAATGTACGCATCAAGAATTGAATGCCTACAACTCCTACACTTACATGCGAATCAAAATCTTTTTCAATTCGGGTCACGATATTGTCGAAGACCTTCTGCTCATATCCCTTGGGTACCAATCCTTGTGCCAAAGAGATAAGGTTAGCAGTAACTGTATTATTATCATAAATGCCTTTGTCGCTCTGGAAGTATTTTGTATTATAGGCATCTTTTATTTTAGCGGCCAAATCTTTATAGGCAGCCACATCCTCAGGATGCGAAGCAATAACGGCAAATTCCTGCATCATGTTTAGAATGTGATAAAAGAAGGTTGTGCTCATTACTTTACCGTCTGTTATCCGAGCAGGATCTTTCGAGTGAATGATACTCAAATTTTCTGGCGGCATACACCAGTCTCCATAAGTATCCTTTGTTAGGATGTAATCTTGCAGATATTTGTCCTTCATGTAATATAGCCACTTTTTCATCGAAACATAGTGCTTGATAATTCCCTGCCTATCGCCTCTGAGTTCATACAGCATATAGGCAGACATCATGTATGCCGACGACCAAGTGATATTGTCGCTAAAGACCTCCCAATAAGTCGGAATAACATCTGATATAGCACCTGTAGTCGACTGAGAATCTTGCATATCGTCTAACCATTTTTCGTATAGCAACGTTTGATCGAACATATATGCTTCGCCGAAACATCCGGTAGCTCGGTCGCCTAGCCATCCCTGACGTTCGTCTCGTTGAGGACAGTCAGTAGGGAAACTTCGATAGTTTCCTTTAATACCCCATTGTGCATTATGGAATAACTGATTTAATAATGAATCCGAACATTCAAAAGTACTAAGCGTAGCCATTTCATCGTAATTTACACACCCTACGATATCGTTTATTAGAGGAGCTTGTTCAGCGCCGGTAATTTCGATAAAGCGGAATCCATGATAAGTAAATTTAGGTTCCCATTGAAATGTCCCGTCTTTCGAAGGAATATATATATCCGTTGCCTTAGCAGTTCTCAAGTTTTTGATGTATGGGCTACCGTCGCTATTCAGAGTCTCTGAAAAACGCATTGTTACTGGAATATCTTTCTTCCCATAGAGAGTCACATTCGCCCAACCTACCATATTCTGACCCATATCGACTATATAGCAGCCACTTTTTAATTCCTTTATAGAGATAGGAGTAATTCTTTCCATGGTGCGGATACTCGGAGTATTCTGGCAGGTTATTTTTTCACTTGGCGATGATACTAATTGCGCTTTCTCCCAAGAAGAATCATTAAACCTATTACAATCCCAACCTTTCATTTCAAGATTGGCATTATATTTTTCACCGTCGTATTCATTATTAGCTCTAATCGGACCATTCGTTGTTATTTTCCATGATTCATCGGAGATAACAGTAGTTGTCTTTCCGTCCATTCCTATAATCTCCAACTGCAGTAACAACCGAGGGAATTGAGTCTTTATAGCCGAATCTGTTCGCATTGGAAAATAACGTCCATTTCCAAGAATTACTCCGATCGTATTTACTTTTTCGTCGAGAAGTTTTTTAACATCGTAAACATTATAATAAACTCGTTTAGCGAATTCTGTCTGTGCAGGAGTAAAAATTCCATTCCCTACTTTTTTGCCGTTAATGAAACACTCATATAATCCTAATCCTGAAATATATAATCGGGCACTTTTGATACCCTTTGGTGAATGAAATTCCTTTCTTAAATAGCGTGCCGACAAGCGGGTATTTCCTATTAAGGTGTCTTGGCTCGATATTTTATCGGAACCAATCCAAGAAGCCTTCCAATCAGATGAATTCAAAAATGCCATTGACCAATGTCCATAATTCCAATTTGATTCTCCTTGGTTGGTATAAACTTTAATCTTCCAAAAATATGTTTTTCTCGATAATAACTTTGTTCCGTTATATTGCACAAAGAGAGAAGAAGAATCTTTTATTATTTGGGTGTCCCATATCAAATTCTTTTCACTGAGTATATCTTTTTGGGATTCGGCAACCATAATTCGATAAGCCAATTGATTTGTATTGGGCATCTTCGAAGTTATTTTCCAGGAAAAGCGAGGCTTAAGGACATCCAGTCCCACAGGATTCGTTTTTAGTTCGACTCTTATATTGTTTACCTGAATTTTGTCTACAGCAAAACAAGGTAAAGTTGAAATAATGATAAATGATAAGATAAATAGATTTTTGATGTTTCTCATAGTAATGTGTTTTTTATTCAGAAAGTTTGAAAACATTAATGCCAACGCTTACTTTTATACCGCTTTTCATATAATATAAGATTTTAAAGATTTGACAAAACTTTGGTTGCATTTCTTTTGAATTGTTACAAAAGAACGTTTAATTAAGCTATATTAAGAAAAATAGCTATTCAAAAAAGGAAAAAAACAGTTCTTTTCTATTATTATAATCGACTTATTTGGAACCTCATGAATGCGGTCATCATTTCTGTTAAACATGAATGACTCATTATGTGATTTCTATGGCTGCATTATGCATTATATAAAAAATGGTCAGAATCTATGAACAAATCAATCAGTTTCCTATGGAAATAGATAATGACGTAGAAAAGAAATAATCCTGATTTGATTTGTGTTTTGGACTTTGTTTCTAAAAAAACACCTGTTGGCAATGAAATAAAAGACGTAGCCAATCGCTATGCGGACACCTTTAAATATAAGCGGAAATCAATCAAAATCAGAATAAGGCCTGCTGCATTTAGCCCACCAACTGGTGCCTGTTGTTTGATTCCTTCTTTTTTTGGTTAGTATTTGTTATTTTTAGAATCAAGATTGTTATCCCCTCTCTGATATTTCTTCAATCTTTGTAATATCAAAAATATGACATCAAAAATAGCCATGAAAAACAAAACATTTTTAGCCGCAATTTTATTATTGATCCTCCCGGTGACTTTAATGTGGGCTGAAGGCCATAGTGAAGAAAAAGAGAAAGTATTTACGGATAAGGATGCAACAACAGCCTTTGATGCTTTTAATGCTACCTTCTATAATCCTGAAATGAAACTTTATGCAATCTCTTCGGATATGAACGGAAGAGCTGCTATTTGGGTGCAAGCCATTTATTGGGATATGGCAATGAACGCTTATAAACGAACGCAAGCGCCAAAGTACCGCAAACTGATAGAAGATATTTATCAGGGTGGATACGAGCAATACGATAAATATAACTGGAATAATAAAGTAGAGTGGTTTATTTATGATGATATGATGTGGTGGATCATTTCGTTGGCTCGTGCCTACGAAATAACGGGCGAACCTAAATATCTGGCTAATGCATCGGCCGGATTTTTTAAAGTATGGGCTGATTCCTATGATGCCCAGCAGGGAGGCCTGTGGTGGAACTTTGCTCATGATGCTAAAATGTCTTGCATAAACTATCCTACTATAGTAGGGGCTATGACTCTCTACAACATAACTAAGGATCCCGACTATTTGGATAAAGCAAAGAATATATATGCATGGTCGAGAAACGTATTCTTCGATAAAGAAAAAGGCCGCATTGCAGATAATATGCATTATCACTTCCAACGACAAAACGGTATGGATGTAAACTGGACTACACAGCTTTACAATCAGGCTACATTTATAGGCTCGGCAGTGATGCTATACAAGGAAACTAAGGATAAATCCTATTTAAAAGACGCTATTCTTGCGGCAGATTATGTACGTAATGTTATGTGCGACAACAATGGCATCCTTCCCTTTAAAAACGGTGTGGAACAGGGTATCTATACAGCCATTTTTGCTCAATACATCATTCGCCTGATTGAAGATGGCAATCAACCACAATATCTTGATTGGTTGCGCTATAATATTAATAAGGCATGGGGTAACAGGGACGTTAACCGTAATGTGACATTTAAGGATGCTGCCAAGCCTTGTCCTACTGGCACTGTAGAGAGTTATGATGCCAGTGGCTGCCCTGCATTAATGCAATTGATTTCTCCATTAAAACGATAACGACAAAATAAGGAACATATAAACATGGGTAAAGAGACAATATTAGTTTTCATGGGTTTGTTTTTGCTCTGTGGCGGCGTCTATTCTCAATCCGTCACAGACGCAAAAACAATTTTTCAGACAGCTGGACCCTGGAAACAGGAAACAGATGTACGTGCTGATGCTGCGGTTGTATATGGAACGGTAGACAAACCCGGGCTTTCTTTTGAACAACGTGTTGGCTCGTGGAAAGACAAAGGATATCAGGTACAGTTTATGACCGGCGTTGCCTGGGGCGAATATCAGGATTACTTCCTCGGAAAATGGGATGGTGTGAGCACCCATTTGACAGAAGGACAGCGTGATCGTAATGGAAATGAAATCGCACATGGACATCTTATACCCTACATTGTACCTACAGAAAGTTTTATCCGCTATATGCAGGAGGTACAGATAAAACGTGTGATTGATGCCGGAATAACATCTATCTACCTTGAAGAACCTGAATTTTGGATGCGGGGCGGTTACAGCGAAGCCTTCAAATCTGAATGGCAAAAGTATTATAACTTTCCGTGGAGGGCGCAACATGAATCTCCTGAGAATACTTACCTCTCTAATAAACTCAAATATCATCTTTACTATAATGCGTTAAACAAGATATTTACTTATGCCAAAGCGTACGGAAAATCTAAAGGACTGGATGTAAAATGTTATGTACCAACTCATTCATTAATCAATTACACGTCTTGGCAGATTGTGAGTCCGGAGGCTAGCCTTGCTTCATTAGACTGTGTGGATGGCTACATTGCGCAAGTATGGACAGGTACGGCTCGTGAGCCTAACTACTATAACGGAGTCAGAAAAGAAAGAGTGTTCGAGAATGCTTTTCTGGAATACGGCTGCATGAAATCGATGACTGCTCCTCTGAATCGTAAGATGTATTTCCTTACCGATCCGATTGAGGATAGGGCTAAAGACTGGCTGGATTATAAGATTAATTATCAGGCTACCTTTGCTGCACAGTTGATGTATCCGATGGTGGATACTTACGAAGTAATGCCTTGGCCGGATAGGATTTATCAGGGACTTTATCAGGTTGCAGGAACCGACAGGAAAGAACGCATTCCTCGCTCTTACTCAACCCAAACGCAGATCATGATAAACACACTGAATGATATAAAGACATCATCCAAACAAATAAACGGGACGCATGGTATTGGTGTGCTAATGGCCAACTCAATGATGTTTCAGCGTTTTCCTGATCATAACGGTTATGATGATCCTCAGTTCTCCAGCTTTTACGGACAAGTGATGCCATTGTTGAAAAGGGGCATTCCGGTGGAGATTGTGCATATTGAAAATACACCTTTTAAAGAAACTTTTAAAGATTTGAAGATATTGATAATGTCTTATTCCAATATGAAGCCTTTGGACCCGAAGTATCATGATTATTTGGCAGACTGGGTTAAAAAGGGAGGAGTACTGGTCTATTGTGGTGAAGACATGGATCCTTATCAGTCGGTATTGGAATGGTGGAATACGAACGGAAATACATATAAATCTCCTTCTTCTCATTTATTCGAAAAGCTTGGATTGGAACAGAAGTCAGCAGATGGCTTCTATACGTATGGTAGAGGACAGGTGATTATAATTCGTGAGGACCCTAAAAATTTCGTACTAAAAGCCGGTAATGACAAAAAGTATTTTTCTACTATTGCAGGTGCTTACAAAAAGAAACAATCGAAAGAACTGGAAATTAAACACAACTTTTTGATAGAACGGGGCCCTTATATTATTGCTGCGGTGTTGGATGAAAGTGTTTCACAAAAGCCATTGGAATTATCGGGACTGTACATCGATTTGTTCGATAAAGATTTGCCTATACTGACAACAAAAACAATTCTTGCAGGAGAGCAGGGATATTTATACGATTTAAGTAAGGTTTCTCAAAACACAAAAGCAAAGGTGCTCTGTGGCGCTTCTCGTATTTACGATGAAAAGTGGATAAAATCCACCTATTCATTCGTGGCTAAGAGCCCATTGAATACAACAAATGTATCAAGAATCCTTTTACCTAAGCGACCACAGAAGGTGCTTGTAAATGGAAATGAGCAGCCACAGATAGGTGGGTTATGGGATAAGCTCTCGAAAACTCTTCTGTTGAAATTCGAGAATAATCCGGACGGAGTGAAAATAGACATTGAATGGTAAAATCTAAAATTATATAATTTAAAATCATGAGACAAAGATTCTTAATCCTGTTCCTGAGCACAATTGTGTTTCTTAATTACAGCAATGCAGGAGAACCCGGCAAAAATGAGTTGCGGGCGCCCGCATATCCACTTATAACGATAGATCCTTACACCAGTGGCTGGTCATTCACCGACAATCTATACGATGGTTCGGTGAAACACTGGACCGGTAGTGATTTTCCACTGATAGGTGTAGTAAAAGTCGATAATCGAACTTATCGTTTTATGGGTGTTGAAGATCTGGAGTTGATTCCTATTGCAAAAACTTCGGAGCAAGGCTTATGGGAAGGGAAATATACTACACAAGAACCAGCAAACGGATGGCAGAATCAGAATTTCAATGATGCTTTCTGGAAAGAGGGTGAAGGGGCTTTCGGAACTAAAGAAAACGAACAAACCGCCAAAACACAATGGGGAACAGATTTTATCTGGGTGAGGCGTGTAGTAGATGTCAAGAATAGTCTTCAGGGGAAAAATGTATATCTGGAGTACTCTCATGATGATGATGTGATTATTTATGTGAACGGAATCAAGGTGGTGGATACAGGTAATGCTTGTAAGAAACACGTTTTGGTAAAACTATCCGATAACGTCGTTGCTTCTTTAAAGCCCGGTAAGAATCTGATTGCCGCTTATTGTTATAATCGTGTGGGGAATGGCCTTCTTGATTTTGGCTTGGCTGTGGAACGGGACAATACCCGTATTTTTAACCGGACTGCGATACAGACATCGGCAGATGTACAGGCGATGCAGACACATTACCAATTTACTTGCGGTCCGGTGAATCTGAAGCTCTCATTTACAGCACCGCTCTTTATGGATAATCTGGACCTGATGTCTCGTCCGATAAACTATATTTCGTACGAAGTTACTTCAAATGATAATAAGAAGCATAATGTAGAGCTCTACTTTGAAGCTGCTCCGCAATGGGCACTTGACCTGCCGCATCAGAAATCGGTAAGTGGTAGTTTCACTAAAGATAACTTATTGTTTTTGAAAACCGGGAGTCGCTCACAACAGATACTTCATAAAAAAGGCGATGATGTCCGTATTGATTGGGGATATTTCTACCTTGCTGCGGGAAAGGGAAATAGTACTTATGCAATTGGAAACAGTAAAGAACTCAGAAAAAGATTTCTCACTGATAAACTAAAAGCCTCAAAGTCTGGCGGATACGATAAATTGGCTCTCGTATGTTCTTTAGGATTGACAAAAGGATCAAATGGTCATCTATTGGTTGGGTATGATGATATCTATTCTGTTCAATATTTTGGAGAAAACATTCGTCCGTACTGGAATCGCAATGGTAATGAAACAATTGTTTCTCAATTCCAAAAAGCCGAAAAAGAATATAATGAAGTGATAAAGAAATGTGATGCTTTTGATCAGAAATTAATAACAGATGCGACTAAGGCTGGTGGACACAAATATGCCGAACTTTGCGCATTGGCATATCGTCAGGCGATTGCTGCTCATAAGTTGGTGCAGGCTCCGAATGGAGATTTGTTATTCCTTTCTAAAGAAAACTTTAGTAATGGCTCAATCGGTACGGTTGACATAACTTATCCTTCTGCACCTTTGTTCCTGCTTTATAATCCGGAATTGGCAAAAGGATTATTAAATCATATTTTCTTTTACAGTGAAAGCGGAAAATGGAAGAAACCTTTCGCTGCACATGATGTCGGCACTTATCCGTTGGCTAACGGGCAAACTTATGGAGGTGACATGCCTATAGAAGAATCCGGCAATATGTTAGTATTGACTGCTGCCATAGCCGTTGCCCAAGGCAATGCTAATTATGCTCTGAAGCACTGGGAAGTGCTAACTATCTGGACGGACTATCTTGTAGAGCATGGACTTGACCCTGACAATCAATTATGTACCGACGACTTTGCGGGACACTTTGCGCACAACACCAATCTTTCTATTAAAGCTATTCTTGGAATCGCTTCATATGGTCACTTAGCAGAAATGTTGGGAAAGAAAGAGGTAGCCGATAAATATACCAGAAAAGCAAAAGAAATGGCTGCTGAATGGGTCAAAATGGCAGATGATGGTGATCATTATCGGTTGACTTTTGATAAATCGGGAACATGGAGTCAGAAGTATAATTTGGTGTGGGACAGATTGCTCAATATGCAAATATTCCCCGAAATTATTGCTCCCAAAGAAATAGCTTACTATCTTGGCAAACAAAATAAATACGGCTTACCACTGGATAATCGTGAAACGTATACTAAAGCCGATTGGATTATGTGGACAGCTACGCTGGCATCGGACAAAAACACTTTTGAGAAGTTTATAGATCCGCTCTACTTATTCATGGACGAAACTCCGGATCGTGTGCCGATGTCTGATTGGATATTTACGGATAAGCCTAGACAGAGAGGTTTTCAGGCTCGCTCAGTAGTAGGCGGATTTTTTGTCAAAATGCTTGAATATAAACTGAATAAGTAATATAACAGAACTATGAAGAAAATAGCATTATTATTAATTTGCCTGCTAACTGGATGGGGTGTCGGAGCTAAAAATGTAATCAGTCCGGTGGATTATGTCAATCCGTTGATTGGTTCGCAATCCAAGCATTCCTTATCAACGGGAAACACATATCCGGCCATTGCACTTCCTTGGGGTATGAACTTTTGGGTATCACAAACGGGTAAGATGGGCGACGGATGGTTATATACCTATGATGCTGATAAAATCAGAGGTTTTAAACAAACCCACCAGCCAAGTCCCTGGATTAATGACTATGGTCAGTTTGCCATTATGCCAATTACAGGGAAAGTAGTATTCGATCAGGATCAGCGTGCCAGCTGGTTCTCGCACAAGGCTGAGATAGTAAAGCCCTATTATTATAAAACTTATCTTGCAGATTTTGATGTGACTGCCGAGATGGCTCCTACTGAGAGAGCTGTTGCCTTTCGCTTTACTTTCCCAAAAAGCGAAAATTCGTATGTGGTGATAGATGCTTTTGACGGGGGGGCGTATATAAAGATCATTCCTGAAGAAAATAAAATTATTGGTTACACTACTAAAAACAGTGGTGGTGTGCCCCAGAATTTTAAGAATTACTTTGTGCTGATATTCGATAAACCTTTTACCTATAATGCAACGGTAAGCAATGGGAAGATCTTGGAAAACAGTGTTGAGGTAAAAGAAAATCATGCAGGAGGTATCATTGGTTTTGTTACTCGTAAGGGAGAAGAGGTAAATGTACGTGTGGCTTCTTCTTTTATCAGCCTCGAACAAGCTGAACTGAATCTGAAAGAGTTAGGCAAGAGTAGTATAGACGAAGTTGCTGCTAAAGGGCGTCAGAAATGGAATAATGTTCTTGGTCGTATTGAAGTGGAAGATAATGATGTTGATCATCTTCGTACTTTTTATTCTTGTCTGTATCGCTCGGTACTCTTTCCGAGAAGTTTCTATGAATTTGATGCTAATGGTAATGCAATACATTACAGTCCCTATAACGGAAAAGTATTGCCGGGGTATATGTTTACTGATACCGGTTTTTGGGATACTTTCCGTTGTTTGTTTCCTTTCCTGAACCTTATGTATCCTTCAATGAATGCAAAGATGCAGGAAGGGTTAGTAAACGCCTATAAGGAAAGTGGATTTCTTCCCGAATGGGCAAGTCCTGGGCACAGAGGATGCATGGTGGGTAATAACTCTGCTTCTATTGTAGCCGATGCTTACTTGAAAGGTTTAAGAGGATACGATATTGAAACGCTTTGGAAAGCCCTTAAACATGGAGCAAATAGCGTACATCCTCAAGTCGCTTCAACAGGTAGACTTGGATTTGAATATTATAATAAACTGGGATATGTGCCTTATAATGTAGGTATTAATGAAAATGCTGCCCGCACGTTGGAATATGCATTTGATGATTGGTCTATTTATCAATTGGGATGTGCACTGCACAAACCGAAAAAAGAGATTGCTATATACGCTAAACGGGCTATGAACTATAAAAATCTGTTTGACCCTGAGCATAAACTGATGCGTGGAAAGAATGAAAATGGTGTGTTTCAGTCACCATTTAACCCGTTGAAATGGGGTGATGCTTTTACGGAAGGTAACAGCTGGCATTACACTTGGTCTGTTTTTCATGATCCTCAGGGGTTGATAGATTTGATGGGTGGAAAAGATTCCTTTAATCAAATGATGGATTCTGTCTTTATTTTACCTCCTGTATTTGATGATAGCTATTATGGGGGAGTAATTCATGAAATACGTGAAATGCAGATTATGAATATGGGGCAATATGCACATGGTAATCAGCCGATACAGCACATGCTTTATTTATATAACTATTCGGGACAACCCTGGAAGACACAGTATTGGATTCGTGAGGTAATGGATAAACTTTATACGTCTGCTCCTGATGGCTATTGTGGCGACGAAGATAATGGTCAGACTTCTGCCTGGTATGTATTTTCTGCTATGGGCTTTTATCCCGTATGTCCCGGGGCAAATCAATATGTACTTGGTACTCCGTATTTCCATGAAATGAAACTGCATCTGGAAAATGGTAAGACTGTAACGATCGATGCATCGGATAATAGCAAAGAGAATCGCTATATTTCAGCTATGACTCTGAACGGCAAGGACTATACTAAGAATTATCTGACTCATCAAGATTTGATGGATGGTGCTACTATTTCTTTTAAGATGGGTGCTAAGCCCAATATGCAACGTGGTATCGATGAATTGGATTTTCCTTATTCCTTTTCAAAAGAGCTAAAAAAATAACTAAAAGAATAGATTTATGTCACAAAATAAAACAAATAAACTTTTTGGATATTGTTTTGCTACAGCGGCACTGCTATGCTCTTCTTCTTCTGCTTTTGCATCGGAAGGGTTCATGCCCGAATATACTTGTGTTACTGACGCTATTCGGAAGGATAACCGTCCTGAAGTTACTAAAAGATTATTCCGTTCGCAGGCGGTTGAGGACGAAATTGTTCGTGTGCAGAAAATGTTGAAGAATGCAAAGCTTGCCTGGATGTTTACTAATTGTTTCCCTAATACGCTGGACACTACAGTGCACTTTCGTATAGGTAAAGACGGTAAACCGGATACCTTTGTATATACAGGCGACATTCATGCTATGTGGCTTCGCGATTCCGGTGCTCAGGTTTGGCCATATGTACAGTTTGCTAACAAAGATAAGGAATTGAAGAAAATGCTTGTCGGCGTTATTAGCCGTCAGCTTAAATGCATTAATATTGATTCTTATGCTAACGCTTTTAATGATGGACCTGTAGGAGGGGATTGGATGAGCGACCTTACGGATATGAAGCCCGAATTGCATGAACGTAAATGGGAAATTGATTCATTGTGTTATCCCATTCGTTTAGCATATCAGTATTGGAAAGTAACAGGAGATGTCAGTATCTTCAATGATGAATGGGTTCAAGCTATCAGGAATATTCTTCGTACTTTCAGAGAGCAACAGCGTAAAGAAGGAAATGGGACATACAAATTCCAACGTAAAACGGAACGTGCACTCGATACCATGACAAATGACGGCTGGGGTAATCCAGTTAAACCGGTAGGTTTGATTGCTTCTGCATTCCGTCCTTCGGATGATGCGACGACTTTTCAATTTCTGATTCCTTCTAACTTCTTTGCGGTATCTTCATTGCGTAAAGCTGCAGAAATTCTGGAGGCAGTTAATAAAGAAACTTCATTAGTCGATGAATGTAAGGCATTGGCTGATGAGGTACAAGTTGCACTGAAGGAGTACGCTGTCTATAATCATCCGAAATATGGGCAGATATATGCTTTTGAAGTAGATGGCTTTGGTAATCGTTTGCTTATGGATGATGCTAATATTCCGAGCCTATTAGCAATGCCTTATTTGGGAGACATCAAAGCTGATGATCCTATTTATAAGAATACACGTCGCTTTGTGTGGAGTGAAGATAATCCTTATTTCTTCAAAGGAAAAGCTGGAGAAGGTATTGGTGGTCCTCATGTTGGTTATGACATGATATGGCCTATGAGCATTATGATGAAGGCTTTTACCAGCCAAGATAACGATGAAATAAAATCGTGCATCAAGATGTTAATGGATACGGACGCCGATACCGGATTTATGCATGAATCGTTTTACAAAGATAATCCGCAGAAATTTACGCGTGCTTGGTTTGCCTGGCAAAATACGTTGTTTGGAGAATTGATTTTGAAACTTGTAAATGATGGAAAGATTGATCTACTGAATAGTATACAATAGAATTTAAAATAATATCATGATGAAGAAATTATTAATGTGGACACTGAGCGCTCTCTTCGTTGCTAGTTGTGCGGAGACAGAAAAAACAGTCACTGATTCTGGCTTGTTGAAGAGTAACTTCCAAACGGAAGTAAATGGTAAAAGAACAGATTTGTACGTGCTTCGTAATAAAAACAAAATGGAAGTTTGCGTAACTAATTTCGGGGGACGTATTGTTTCTGTAATGGTGCCCGATAAAAGCGGAGTAATGAAAGACGTTGTTCTTGGATTTGATTCCGTACAGGATTATATTAATAAGCCGTCAGATTTCGGTGCCAGTATTGGACGTTATGCCAACCGTATTAATCAAGGAAAATTTGTACTTGATAACGTAGCATATCAGTTGCCACGAAATAATTATGGTCATTGCCTGCATGGTGGGCCGAAAGGTTTTCAATATCAGGTGTATGACGCCAAACAGATTAATCCTCAGGAATTGGAACTTACTTATGTGTCGAAAGACGGTGAGGAAGGTTTTCCGGGTAATATAACCTGTAAAGTGATTATGAAATTGACAGATGATAATGCGATTGATATTCGGTACGAAGCTGAAACTGATAAACCTACCATTGTCAACATGACAAACCATTCATATTTTAATCTTGATGGAGATGCTGGCAGTAATGCCGATCATTTGCTGATGGTGAATGCCGACTCATATACTCCTGTTGATAGTACTTTTATGACCACGGGTGAGATTGTACCGGTAGAGGGTACACCAATGGACTTCCGTACTCCTACGCCGATTGGTAAACGCATTGATAACTATGAGTTTGTACAGCTTAAAAACGGGAATGGATATGATCATAACTGGGTGCTCAATACTAAGGGCGACATCACTCGTAAATGTGCTTCTTTAGAATCTACCAAAACAGGTATTGTACTTGATGTTTATACCAATGAACCTGGAATACAGGTGTATACGGGTAACTTTTTAGATGGTTCGTTGACCGGTAAGAAAGGCATTGTATATAATAAGCGAGCTTCTGTTTGTCTTGAGACACAAAAATATCCAGATACTCCGAACAAACCGGAGTGGCCTTCGGCTGTATTACGTCCTGGCGAGAAATATAATAGCCATTGTATCTTTAAGTTTTCTGTAAACAAATAAAAATGATGAGAAGGATTCGGATTTTCTTTTTGCTCCTTTCGTGTAGTTTAATTCATCTGAGGGTACAAGAAACGTCATCTCAATGCTTTGATTAAAGGCATTTATTTTAATGAAAAACGAATAATAGATTTTCGCATTTCACATAATGATTCGTTGAAAGGCGGTAAATTGACATTTATTTATTAAGAAAGGCCTTTTTTGATAATGAAGAGCAAGAAATCGTTTTTCCGGTTTTCTGTTGCAGAGGTTCTAATATAGACCGGATACAATATTGCTATATCATCTTTAGTCCGTCTAATATTTTTATATAAAGTTCTATCGCTTCTTCCATTTCTTTTATCATGATGTATTCATCCGCTGTGTGCGAGCGCGCAGAGCGTCCGGGCCCCATCTTTAAAGAAGGGAAAGGCATTAGTGATTGATCGGAAAGGGTAGGAGAGCCGAAAGGTACTCTGCCTAGCTTGATTGCTTTCTGAACAAAGGGATGTTTTTCGGTAATCAATGATGAGTTTAAACGGAAAGAACGGGCTTTGGCTTCGCTGGATATGTGTTGACTGATTTTTGCGAAGAGTTCTTCGTTTGAGTAGAGTTCGTTGCTGCGGACATCTACTACAAAGGTGCAGCAATCGGGAATCACATTATGCTGAGTTCCGGCATTGATTTGGGTTACACTCATTTTTACAGGGCCAAGCAAAGGCGATTCTTTTTCAAAATGATAGTCCCGAAACCATGCGATATCTTCCAATGCTTTATAAATAGCATTTTCTCCCTCGTTACGTGCGGCATGGCCGGCACGGCCGGTAGTTGTTATGTCTAATACCATTAATCCTTTTTCTGCTATGGCAGGATGCATTTCTGTTGGTTCGCCAACGATGGCAAAAGAAATAGGGGGCAATTCGGACAATACACTTTCTATGCCACCTTTTCCTGATATTTCTTCTTCGCAAGAAGCCAGAAAAATCAGATTGTAGTCTTGTTGCTTGCGGCATAGCTGCATGAATATCTGTAGCATAGTCACTAAACTTCCACCGGCATCATTACTGCCAAGTCCATACAATTTACCGTTTTCTTCACGTGGAGTGAAGGGATCTTTACGCCATCCGTTAACTGGTTTTACGGTGTCGATATGAGAGTTGAGTAGGATAGTTGGTTTACTTAAGTCAAATTTCGGGCTAAGGCACCAGATGTTGTTTCCTTTACGTCCGGTTGCTATACCCGTGGCTTCTATATAGTTTTGCAAAAAATCGGTAGCAGCCTCTTCTTCGCGACTAATTGAGGGGATTTTGATCAGTGACTTTAGTAAACTAACAGCTTCGATTAGTATTTCAGAATTGTTATTTATCATTTTTCTAATGCATAGTAATGTGCAAATGTACATAAAATGTAGAATGTTCCAAATTAAACGATAACTTTGCATGTAATTACTAACAACAAAAGATATGACTTATCATCATTTATCTGTCTTGGTTCATCGTCAGGCCGAAAAGTATGGCGAAAAAATAGCCTTAAAATATCGTGACTATGAGAAAGCCCAATGGATTTCCGTTAGTTGGAAACAGTTTTCTGATACGATAAAACAAGCGGCAGATGCGCTTGTTGCTCTCGGAGTTGAGGAAGAAGAAAACATTGGCATTTTTTCTCAAAATAAGCCGGAATGTTTATATGGAGATTTCTCCGCTTTTGCCAATAGGGCTGTAACTGTTCCGCTTTATGCAACAAGTTCGCCTTCACAAGCTCAATACATTATTAATGATGCCCAGATACGTTTTCTGTTTGTTGGTGAACAGTTCCAATACGATACGGCATTTAGTGTTTTCGGTTTATGCCATTCACTTCAAAAACTAATTATTTTCGACTGTTCGGTAATAAAAAATCCTCGTGATATTTCCTCTATTTATTTTGATGAATTGTTGGAATTAGGTGCAGGATTAACTCATTATGCTGTTGTAAAGGAACGTACTGCGCGTGCTAATGGGAATGATTTGGCTAATATTCTTTATACCTCTGGAACTACCGGAGAACCCAAAGGGGTAATGTTACATCATTCTTGTTATCTGGAAGCTTTTCATACGCATGATGTCCGTTTATTGAGTATGACTGATCAAGATGTTTCAATGAATTTCTTACCTCTTACTCATGTGTTTGAGAAGGCATGGGTTTACCTTTGCATTAGCAAAGGCGTCCAGACCTGTATTAACTTACGTCCGGCTGATATTCAGATGACGATTAAAGAGATTCGTCCAACATTGATGTGTAGCGTACCTCGTTTCTGGGAGAAAGTCTATGCAGGAGTGCAAGAAAAAATAGCTGAGACCACCGGAATGAAAAAGGCGCTGATGCTGAATGCTATAAAAGTTGGTAAGACGCATAACATTGATTATCTGCGTCAAGGGAAAACCCCTCCTTTGATTCTTCAACTAAAATATAAATTATACGAGAAGACTATTTATTTGTTACTCAAAAAAACAATAGGAATAGAAAATGGTAATTTCTTTCCAACGGCCGGTGCGGCAATTTCCGATGAAATCTGTGAATTTATACATTCTGTGGGTATAGATATGCTTACGGGTTATGGACTTACGGAATCTACTGCTACAGTGGCGTGTACCTGGAAAACAGGATATGAAATTGGTTCAGTAGGGCAAGTTATGCCGGGACTGGAATTGAAAATAGGGGAGAATAATGAAATTCTGCTTCGCGGTAAAACCATTACTAAAGGATATTATAAGAAGAGTGAGGCTACTGCAGCAACTATTGATGCTGAAGGCTGGTTTCATACGGGCGATGCCGGTTATTTGAAAGATGGGTTACTTTATCTCACGGAGAGAATAAAAGATTTATTTAAAACATCAAACGGTAAATATATTGCTCCGCAAGCTCTGGAAACAAAGCTTGTTGTAGACCGTTTTATCGATCAGATAGCAATTATTGCAGATCAACGCAAATTTGTTTCGGCTCTTATTATTCCGGTTTATGATTTCGTAAAAGAGTATGCTAAAGAAAAAGGGGTTGAATATAAAAACATGACCGATCTCCTCCAGCATCCTAAGATTATGGCACTTTTTCGGGCACGCATTGATACATTGCAGCAACAGTTTGCTCACTACGAACAGATAAAGCGATTTACTCTGCTACCCGAACCTTTTAGTATGGAGCGTGGAGAACTTACTAATACACTGAAGTTAAGGCGGGCAGTTGTTGCTCTGAATTATAAAGAAGTGATTGACGCCATGTATCAGGAATAAATAGACAAGAGGCCCATTTAATGATGATAGGCTTTATGTTGTTTACTCTTATTATGCTATAAGTCTCTGATTATCTATCTACAAGGTCTGGCGAGGTTTGTTTGTCGATGAAAATTTATTTATCTTTGCACTCAAATTAATTTAAAACTATAATGATTACTATTGAGCAACTTAAAGACGTGAAAGAACGCACTGATGCGTTGAGGAGGTACCTTTGACATCGATGGGAAGAAAATTCAGGTCGAAGAAGAGCAATTAAGGACACAGGCCCCCGGCTTTTGGGATGACCAGAAAAAGGCGGAAGCGCAGATGATATTGGTGAAAAGCTTGCAGAAGTGGATTGACGGGTATTACGAAATAAAAACACAGGCTGATGAGTTAGAACTGGCTTTTGACTTTTATAAAGATGAGCTTCTTACCGAAGAAGAGGTGGACGGGGCTTATGCTAAAACAATGGAAGCGCTCGAAAATCTGGAGTTGAAAAATATGCTTCGTGAAGAAGCCGACCAGTTGGGCTGCGTGTTGAAAATTAATTCCGGAGCTGGTGGAACAGAAAGTCAGGATTGGGCGTCTATGTTAATGCGCATGTATCTTCGTTGGGCTGAAGACAACGGTTATAAAGCCACAATATCAAATATTCAGGATGGAGATGAAGCAGGAATTAAAACTTGCACTATTCAATTTGAAGGCGATTATGCTTATGGTTACCTGAAAGGAGAGAATGGGGTGCATCGTCTGGTTCGTGTATCTCCTTATAATGCTCAAGGTAAACGTATGACTTCTTTTGCATCGGTCTTTGTTTCTCCTTTGGTTGATGATACCATTGAAGTTCAAATTAATCAGGCAGCTATTTCGTGGGACTTGTTTCGCTCGGGCGGTGCCGGTGGGCAGAATGTAAATAAGGTAGAGACAGGCGTACGTTTACGCTATAAATACAAAGATCTCGAAACCGGAGAGGAAGAAGAGATACTTATTGAGAATACAGAAACCCGTTCGCAGTTAGATAACCGGGAGAATGCCATGCGTTTGCTGCGTTCACAATTATATGATCGTGAGTTGCAGAAACGATTGGCCGAGCAGCGTAAAATAGAAGCGGGAAAGAAGAAAATTGAATGGGGATCGCAAATACGGAGTTATGTATTTGATGATCGTCGAGTAAAAGACCACCGAACAAACTTCCAGACTTCCGATGTAAATGGAGTGATGGATGGAAAGATTGATGGTTTCATTAAAGCATATCTTATGGAGTTCTCCTCAGAAGGAGAAAACTGATAGAATACGGTTCTCACTATCTTTAAACAGGTGGTGGGAACTTTTTTCTTGTCTTATTGCTTGTGTGTTATTATTTTATTTGTACTTTTGAGTTTACCTAATAATGGGTAAGATCTTTGTATCGTTAAATATAATACTATAATCAGTATGGGCAAGAATCATAAAGTAACACACAGTAAAAAAGAAGAGCTACAGGCAAATCGTGTAGTGAAGATTGTTTTTCTGGCACTTGTCATTTTGGCGCTGATCATGATGATTGGCTTCTCTCTTCTTGACTAACTTTTGTTGATGAGGTTTTAATGTTGATAAGGTTTATTCTGCGGGATTACCTTATAACCCTTGTCAACATATAAATTTTTAGTATCAATAAAATAATGAAGAAACAACTATTTGCTTTTTCTGCACTTTGTTTTATGGCCTCGCACCATGCGTATGCCCTTGATCCACAGTCTTCCACTTCTACCCCTGCCGGGAAACAGCTCACATTGAGTTCTGTAGAAGATAATTTTAAGCTTTCTTTTAGTGGGCGAATCCAAGCCGATGGAGCCATGTTCTTTGGCGAAGATTATCAACCTCTGGGTAATGGAGTTGGTTTCAGGCGAATTCGCCTTGGAACCACTGCTGTGTTCGGTGATAACTTGTCGGGAATGATGGAAGTTGATTTTACGGATGGCGGCTTCTCTCTAAAAGATTGCTATATAAAATATGATTTGCCTCATGGCTTAAACCTTAGAGCAGGTAATGCGAAAGAAGGATTTTCGATGGATGCTATGACCTCATCGGCGATCTGCTGTTTATGGAAGAAGCGAATGTGTCTTCTGCTTTTGCTCCGGAGTATCATGTGGGAGTACAGGCTAATTGGCAGAGAAATCAGTTTTTAGGGACTGCCGGCGTGCATTTCAAGAAAATAAATGGAAGTAAAGAGAAGGACTATTCTGAAACAAACAATAAGGCAGGGCAGGATGAAGGCATTTCATACACGGGACGTGCCGTGTGGATGGTACTCTCGAAAACTAAAGAAAGCGGATTCCATTTGGGAGGGGCGGCCTCCTATCGTACTCCAAAAACAACAACGGGATCTTTAATGCCCAATACTGTGCGATATAGTACTACTTCATTATCGTATATTAATAAAATTAAGTTTCTGGACACAGCTCCTATTATTAAGGTTAATCATGATTTATTGCTGGGAACAGAGCTTGCCGCGTTTTATAAAGCTTTTCGTTTTCAAGGCGAATATATATTGAATAAGACGTATCGCAATGAAAACTTGCCTACGGAGAACTTTAGCGGCTTTTATGTTCAGGCGGCTTATCTCTTGTTTGGCGGACAGCAAAAATACAGCACATCTCATGGTGCATTTAGCCAACCTTCTGCCGGAAGAAGTTGGGGCGATGTGGAAGTGGCTGCCCGGTTTGACCGCATCGACCTGAACGGTACGGAGGTAAAGGGTGGTTCTGCCAATGGTTGGACACTTGGGTTGAACTACTATGCAACACGTCGTTTCAAAGTTCAGTTGAACTATTCTTATGTTGACAATGATAAATATGCCAGTGCTTTTGGGCAGGCTGCCGTAGGATACAAAGAAAATGGCGAAATAGCTTATAGCGGCAATGAAGTAGATACAACCAGAGGAAAAGGTGGTAATGCATATGGTATCTTGGGTGTTCGGTTGCAGTTAAGCTTCTGAGGCGGTTAAAAATACATCGTATTCGTTAAATAGAGGATATGGCACAAGAGATAGAGCGCAAATTTTTGGTTAACGGAGAGTTTAAGTCTTTGGCTTATGCTGAAAGTCATATTGTGCAGGGATATATAAGTAGCGCCCGAGGGCGTACTGTCCGGGTGCGTATTCGCGATAACAAAGGATATCTTACCATTAAAGGAGCTTCTAACGCTTCGGGCACAAGCCGATATGAATGGGAGAAAGAGCTTCCGATTGATGAAGCACAGGAATTGATGAAACTTTGCGAACCGGGTATCATTGATAAAACCCGCTATCTGGTGGCATATGGCGGGCATCTATTTGAGGTGGACGAGTTTTACGGAGCCAATGAAGGGCTTATTGTTGCCGAAATAGAATTGAATGCCGAAGATGAGGCATTTGAAAAGCCTCCTTTTATCGGGCAAGAAGTAACCGGAGAGGTACGTTACTATAATTCCCAATTGATGAAGCATCCGTTTAGTTCTTGGTAACTTTTGTGTGTTCGGCCTTGCAGAACATAAGTAATTGAATAAATGTTATTTCCTTTTATAACCGATAGCTGCGATGGAGAAACTCTATGATTATCTTCCCGAAGAGTTGGTAACCTTTATATTGGTTACTCTTTTTTCTTTGCTTATTGGCCTTTCTCAAAGAAAGATTAGCTTGAAGAGAGAAGGAGAAACCACCTTGTTTGGCACTGACCGGACATTTACCTTTATCGGTATACTGGGCTACTTATTATATATACTCGATCCTACCGAAATGTGTCTCTTTATGGGAGGAGGTTTGGTACTTGGTTTCTTGTTGGGGTTAAATTATTACGTGAAACAGTCACAGTATCACGTTTTTGGAGTAACAACAATTATCATCGCCCTTATTACTTACTGCATTGCACCGATTGTGGCCACACAACCTTCCTGGTTTTACGTCATGGTAATAGTTACCGTGTTGCTTTTTACAGAACTGAAACACACCTTTACCGAAATTGCTCAGCGCATGGAGAGCGATGAAATGGTGACTTTGGCCAAGTTTCTTGCCATCAGCGGTATTATTCTTCCGATGCTTCCGAATGAGAATATGATTCCGGGCGTCAATCTTACTCCCTATTCCATTTGGTTGGCAACTGTCGTTGTGTCCGGCATCTCGTATTTATCTTATTTGCTGAAGCGTTATGTGTTTCGCGAATCGGGGGTTTGGGTTTCGGGCATTGTAGGAGGGCTGTATAGCAGCACTGCTACCATCTCTGTTTTGGCTCGTAAAAGTAAACATGCACCAGCACACGAGATGGCGGAGTATGCCGCTGCCATGCTTCTGGCTGTGAGCATGATGTTTCTTCGTTTTCTGATTCTTATCTTTATTTTTAGTCAACCGGTTTTTTCTCTTGTTTATCCTTATTTACTTATTATGTCATTTACGGCAGCGATTGTTGCCTGGCTTATGTATTCCAGAGAAAAACGTACGGAGAAAGCAGGTGTAATAAGTGAAGAAGAGAGCAGTAACCCCTTGGAGTTTAAGGTGGCTCTTATTTTTGCCGCACTGTTTGTCGTATTCACCTTACTTACTCATTATACGTTGGTTTATGCCGGAACCGGAGGATTGAGCTTGCTTTCTTTTGTTTCGGGGCTTAGTGATATTACTCCTTTTATTTTGAATTTGTTGCAAGGATCGAATGGAGTAGCCGTACTTATCATTGCTGCTTGCAGTATGCAGGCCATTATAAGTAACATATTGGTGAACATGTGTTATGCCATTTTCTTTTCGGGTAGGCGCAAAGAATTGCTTTCGCGCATAGTAATAGGTTTTGGCGTAGTAATTGCTATGAATCTTATTCTTTTGTTGCTCTTCTATTTTATTTAATCCTAATTTTTCTATATTGCTTTTCTCTTGTCTGTAAATAATATAAATTAGCATTCGTTTCAGTTTTCTTAACTACGAATTCGCCGTAGTTACAAGCTTTCATTTTACTTTTGTTATGTATAGCAATGAGTTAGCTATTCTATTTGCGGCAAACAGTAAACTAAAACTTAGATAAAATGAAAAACAGGCCTTTGACTTTTTTGTTGATGATACTTGTCTCAACACTAACCTATGCGCAAGCACCCACGTCATTATCTTATACTGTAAAAGGTATGCTTCTCGATTCTCTGACTCAGGAAGGCGAACCCTATGCTACTATAAAGATCGTAAAGAAAAGCATTCCGGATAAAACGGTAAAGATGGCCGTTACTGATACGAATGGAAAGTTTAGAGAAAAACTGACCGATAGCGGAACTTACCTCATTACAATTACCTCTATAGGGAAGAAAACGGTTATCAGGGAATTTACGTTGAAGTCCGATGAGAAAACAGCTGACCTCGGCACCTTATATACTTCGGAAGAGACCAATGAGCTCAAAGGGGTAGAAATTGTGGCTCAAAAGCCATTGGTAAAAGTAGATATTGACAAGATAGAATATAATATTCAGGATGATCCCGATTCGAAAACAAACTCCGTATTGGAAATGCTTCGTAAAGTACCCTTAGTAACCGTAGACGGTGAAGACAACATAAAGGTAAACGGGAGCAGCAGTTTCAAGGTGCAGGTAAATGGGAAGCCCAATAATATGATGAGTAATAACCCCACGGAAGTGCTCAAGAGTATGCCTGCTAATTCCATTAAGTATATTGAAGTAATTACAAACCCCGGAGCCAAGTATGATGCCGAAGGGGTAGGAGGTATTCTGAATATTGTTACCGTGGGTGGCGGGTTTGAAGGCTATACGGTTACATTAAGCGGCAATGCAAGCAACAGAGGTGCCGGAGGGAGCGTATACGGGACGGTGAAAAAAGATAAGCTAACGGTGACCGGTAATTATAGTTACAGCAAGAATAACTATCCTAAGAGTTATTCTGATTTGTCGAGAGAAGATGTTGAAGCTGATACTCATTTAAGTGCCCACAATTCGAACTCAAATAACGGATCTTTTCAATATGGAAATCTTGAAGCAAGCTACGAGATAGATACGTTGCGTTTGGTTACCCTCTCGTTTGGACTTTATGGCGGGGGCAATAATGGAAACGGAGATGGAAGTACTGAGTTGGCAGACGCGGCAAACGCTCCGATTTATAGTTATGACATGAATAGTAATAATGATAATTCCTGGTATTCCATTCGTGGCAATATAGATTATCAACGGCTGTTTAAGGTAAAAGATCGCATGCTCACGTTTTCTTATAAGATAAACACACAGCCTCAAACCTCAGACTCTTATACGCGTTATACAAATGCTGCTATTCCCGATGAATGGCAACAGAGGTTGAACTTGCAGAATCAGCGTTCGGATGGTGAGACTAATAGTACGGAACATACTTTTCAGGCCGACTATGCCACTCCTCTGGGTAAGTTACATACGGTGGAAACCGGAGTGAAGTATATTATCCGCAATAATGCGAGCGACAATAAGTTCTATCTGGCAAACAGCGGTAGTGATGATTACTCTTATAGCGATACCAGAAGTAGTAAATATGAGCACCTAAACGATATTCTTGCCGCTTATGGCGGATATTCCTTTAAATATAAGGATTTCTCGGCAAAAGCGGGAGTGAGGTATGAACATACTATTCAAAACGTGAAATATCTGGTGGGAAGAGGAGACGACTTTAAAGTAAATCTGGACGATGTAATTCCATCGGCCAGTCTGGGTATCAAAATAGGTAAAACACAGAATCTTCGCGGAGGCTATAATATGCGCATCTGGAGGCCGAGTATTTATTACCTGAATCCGTATCGCGATGAGAGTAATCCGACGAGCATCAGTTACGGAAATCCGGAGTTGAAGAGTGAGAAAAGTCATGTATTTAACCTCAGCTATAGCAGTTTTACGGCTAAGTTTAACTTAAATCTGTCACTGAGGTACTCCTTTAATAATAATGGAATTGAGAGTTATAGTTTCTTAGAGAATGGTATACTCAATAACACGTATAAGAACATCGGGAAGAGCCGTAATTCGGGATTGAGTCTTTATGCCAATTGGAATGCCTCGTCTATGACCCGCTTGTATATAAATGCCGACGGTGGATATAGCGACTATCGCAGTCCGGCACAAGGATTGAAGAACAACGGCTGGGATGGCTTCCTTTACGGTGGCATTCAGCAGACTTTCCCCCTCGATATACGTCTCAGTCTGAACTTGATGGGAGCAACACCTCAAACTATGCTACAAGGGCGTGGCAGTGGTTTCTATGATTATAGCATGAGCGTTAACCGTTCTTTCCTTAAGAAACGATTTACCCTAAGCGCTTTCGCCGGAAATTTCCTGAAGAAATATACCTCTAGTTCTTCCCATATTCAGGGTGAGGGCTTTAAACAAACCAGTGACAGCCGATATTCGCGCCAACGCTTCGGGGTGAGCGTAAGTTATCGCCTGGGAGAGTTGAAAGCCAGTGTGAAGAAAGCCGCTCGCGGCATTAATAATGATGATGTAAAAGGCGGAGACGGCGGAGATAACGGAGGGGCTAAATAAGATTTCCTACTTGGCGAAAGGTTTGTTGGATACCTTATCGGGCAAGGCAGGTCGATTAACCTCTTGTAGAATCTCTTTTTACTTCGTTAGTTGGGATATGCGGCATTTTTTTTGCCGAAACGCTTGACTTTGTCTTTGTAATGTTGTATATTTGTAAACGTAATCATAAAATATATTCAGATTAAACTACAGTAAAAGGGAGAAGTTGCAACTTCTCCTTTTTTTTTTGTGAACACACTGTCTGCAATTCGTAATAAGGCTCATTACGGACCATAAACACGCTTGATATGAAGCAAAAGAACCGTGCAATTCACTCAATTGCACGGTTCTCTTTAGTCGAAAGACGGTTTCTCTTCATTCATTTGCCTATTTGTTATTGCAATAACTCTTAATGAAAAGAAGTTTTTCTCCTGTTGTTATCCGGAAAACACCTTTTTACTCCGTATCGTCGACCTTCATGTTAATAATATATAAACCGCCTCTTGACAAAATGAGATAACTCTCCGGCTGTTTGTAAAGCAAGTTCAATAGAAACTTATTTGCCGCTTGCCTTTATTGCAATATCCTTTTGTCCGCCATCCCACTTCAACGTCAGTGTAAACGGCACATTTGAATTGACCTTTATCTTAGGCATTTGCCGGGTGTCTTTTCGGGCTTTGCTGTGCAAACTAACACAACCTTCTTTTCCGAAAGGATAGTTATCCACTCCAAAGTCATCTTTCAAACGAACATCCCATACAATCCGGTTATTCGGAACATCGGCACGAATTCCGAATACATATTCCATCAAAATGGCAATGGGCGACAGGCCGGTCCATCCCACAAAGTTCTTCCTATCATTTCCCTGTACCTTCTCCGGCGCATAGTTTTCAAAGAAAGTTCCTGTTTTGCTGAATACCCCGACCACATTATTGAGGTGGTTACAAGCTATTTCATAGGCCAGACTATCCTGATGGATGGCCGTCAGTCCTCTTAATACCATGTATTCCGTAGGGGCCCATACACTACCTTTCCAGTATCCTCCATTCGGATCATACTGCGGGTCGCTGGCTGATAAAGTAGGAACCCGGTGTTCCCGGTTAAACTCTTTCGTGTTTGTCAGGTGCGACAGATATCTCTCTAATCTGGCAGGAGGCACAACGTCCGCCAATAGCGCCCAATACGAACCGATAGTCATGGTGGAGGACAACGTGTTATCTTCGAACAGATCCGTATAAAAAGAAATCTTATCATTCCACATCCTGCTATTCACAAAATCGGTCAGGGAACTTATTTCCTTTTCCAATGCCTGTACATCCTTTTCCCGATGGAGTTCTTTGGCCATTTTGATAAGAATCTTAGCGGACATAATCTGTTGCAGGTTAGTATCTATCCACGACATGTGGGCGTTTCCCCACTGCACATCATATCCTTCGGGCACGCGAGGCTGATTGTCCATGCCGCATCCCCAGCCACTGGAGTAATAACTTCCGTCTTTCCAGGTGCGATTAATCTGAAACCACTTATAATAAGCCAATAAGGGAGGGAATATCTTTTTCAGGCGAACGGTATCGTTGAAGTTTTCAAAATACTCCCACTCCGACCAAGGCATAATGTTAGGTCCGGTGCTCGAAGGTTCAAAGCGTTCAAAGCAATCGCTTCCGTCCGTGCTGCGTATCTCCCGGCAGATGAAACCGTCCGGTTTTTGTTTGGTATAGAAGTTATCCAGTGAACCTTGGAAATTGAAGGCATGGGTACCGTACTTGCCGAACATGGTCATAAAAGAAGTGTCCCACATAAACACACATCCGTTAAAAGCCGCATCAATATAAGGAGCCGTAAAGCCACTGGCAGGATTAACCGCCCTTAAATTTGAAAAGGCGATCTCCCAGGCTTTCCAGTAAGCGGCAATCACATCTTTGCGTGCCGGCCACGAGGGAGAAGGCAACTTACTCTTTATTGCTTCGAATGCCGGTGGGGTAGACAGATCGGGCTTTGTCTGAATAAACTGATTCTCTTCGGCATACGGATTGTGAGTATACAACTTGTAATAGTTCTCCTGTCCGAAGGAGTTTGCTCCCCAACACAGCAAGAAGCCGATTAAAATAAATCTGATAGTCCTTTTCATTTTTCTGACTTTTTATCATTGATACTAAGTTTGCTCCTTTTAATAAGTAAAGCCCAACGTCTGAAGTCCCTGCTGCACATCCGGGTGACTCATGAAAAGCTTCCATAGCAAACCGGAACGATAGTTCTCTATCATAACGGCTATGGGGCCCTCATCTATGGCCAGATAACGTTTCGGATACCAGTTGGCTGTTTCACTAAAAGCATCGTAAAAACCATATTCTCCATAAACTTTGTCGCCCATGTTGTAAAGGTGACGTATTACTTTCAGAGAATATTCAGGCGTATAAACGATAGACGACAGGGCAGCTGTAGGAGTGATTACTCCCAGATCGCTTGCCTCGTTGGGTGCATGGGCCGCATATCCATCTACTGAATAACTGGCGGTCAATCCCCAACAATCTTCGCCATATCCTTTATAAGCTTTCGGGTTACGGATGCAATAGGCACGATTAACAAGTGTCAGGTTCTTCATCTCCTGAAAATAAGTGGCATATTTATCTTTCAGGTTGGTTGGATTCAAACCCAGAAAAGAGTAATGTGCCCAGAATAGCGGACCGGCATTTGTTCCCTGATAGCGCAATTGCAGAGGAATACTCTCTACTTCGTGCGGAGAAACAATTGCTCCGTTTTCTGCCCATCCTTCGTGATAAACATTGGCCGGAACTGAGTGTGTGGGTGATGAGGCAGCAAGCACATACATAACCAGACACTCGTTATATCCGTGTACCGGAAAGTTCATAGCCCATCCGTAGTCAGGACTCCAATGCCAGTAAAGCACGTTCTGTCCGTTGCGGTACCAATCCCATTCCACCCCACGCCAGATGTTGTCTATTCGTGCAGCCAGTGCTTTTTCATCGTCACTACCGTTTACATAATATTGGTGTACTGCCAGCAAGCCTTGCATAAGGAAAGCTGTTTCTACCAGATCACCTCCGTCATCTTTTTCTCCGAAAGGTTTTATTTTGCCCGTTTCACCGTTCAGCCAATGAGGAAAAGCACCATGAAAACGATCGGCTTTTTCCAGAAAACCGACTATCTTGGTTAACCTTTCCAGTCCTTGAGTGCGGGTTACATATCCGCGATCTATGCCCGAAAGGATAGCCATGATGCCAAAGCCGCTTCCTCCTATGGTTACTATGTTCTTATCATTTTCCGGATACACTCCGTCTACGTGATATCGTTCGCGGGCCATACCGCTGGTAGGTTCTGCGCCATCCCAGAAGTAGTTGAATGTTCTGTGCTGAACACTATCCAGCAAAGCATCATCAGACAGATTGCCCGCTGCATCATCATCGCTGGCTTTGCTGCTTCCATTGCAACCTGTCGCCATTAATATAACAGACAGAAATATAAGTTGTTTGAGTGTAGACATGCTTTATCCTGTTTATTGGTTAAGTGTAAAACGTGTAGTCTTTACATCACGACTATTACCTCCAATCATCACATCAAAATCGCCCGGTTCGCAAACAAACTGCAAGTTCTCATTGTAGAACTTCAATAATTTCGGTGTAATTTTGAAAGATATTTGTTTAGACTCACCGGCTTTGAGGAAGATCCTTTGGAAACCCTTAAGCTCCTTTACCGGACGGGTGATGCTGCCTACCAGATCGTGGAGATATAATTGCACCACTTCGTTGCCATCTCTATCGCCGGTGTTGGTTACTGTTACAGATGCCGTTAGCTCTCCGTTCATATTCATGGTTGAAGAACTGAGCGAAACATCGCTATAAGTAAATGTAGTATAGCTTAGTCCGAAGCCAAAAGGGTAAAGCGGATCATTGCTTACATCTAGGTAGTTGCTGCGGAACTTCTCAAACCAATGTCCTTCGACTAGAGGGCGACCGGTGTTCTTGTGGCTGTAGTAAAGAGGTAACTGGCCTACATTTTGAGGGAAAGTGGAAGTTAGTTTACCGCTAGGGTTCACATCGCCGAAGAGTACATCGCCAATAGCACCTGCTGCTTCACTACCTCCAAACCATACGTTTAATATGGCGGGAACATGTTCATTCTCCCAGGTCAGCACTACAGGCCGACCGGTGAAAAGGACCAGAACTACTGGTTTGCCGGTTTCAAGCAAAGCTTTCAATAAAGCATGTTGCGTGTCCGGCATATCCAGATTGGTACGGCAACTGCTTTCTCCGCTCATCTCCGATGATTCGCCCAGGGCAGCTACAATCACATCCGCATTGGCCGATACTTTTAACGCTTCTTCCAATAACTCCTTATCGGTGCGGTTATCTCTGTTTAAGCTCCGTCCAAACATCGTAGCACGATTCTCGTAAGCACTGTCGCTCATCAGGTTACTGCCCTTGGCATAAACAATATTCGCTTTCTTGCCCACCACCTCTTTCAATCCTTCTACCAAAGAAGGGGCTTTATCTAGTTGGGCAGCTACGCTCCAGGTACCCACCATATTAGAGCGGGTATTGGCCAACGGGCCTACAACAGCTATTGTACCTTGTTTGTGTAGTGGCAGTGTTTGGTTTTCGTTTTTTAGCAATACAAAGCTTTCCGAAGCTATTTTGCGGGCAACGGCCCGATGTTCAGTAGTAAAAATCTCTTTAGCGGGACGCTTCACGTCGCAATATTTATAAGGATTATCAAATAACCCCAATTTGTATTTTGCTTCAAGAATACGTCGGCAGGCAGTGTTGATGGTTTCTTCGGATACCTTACCCTCTTTCAGCGATTGTTCCAGCGTACCGATAAAGCCATCACTAACCATATCCATATCTGTTCCGGCATTTAGTGCCCGGGCAGATACTGTTTGTAAATTGCCTATGCCATGGTTTATCATCTCGGAAATGCCGGTAAAGTCGCTTACTACAAAACCATTGAATCTCCACTGATTGCGAAGTAAATCGGTCAGTAACCATTTATTAGCGGTTGCCGGAACTCCGTTTATCTCGTTAAAAGAAGCCATTACACTTCCGGCGCCTGCTTCAACGGCTGCTTTGTATGGAGGTAAATATTCGTTATACATGCGGCTTTTACTCATATCCACCGTATTATAATCCCGGCCGGCTTCAACTGCACCGTAGAGTGCGAAATGCTTTACACAAGCCATAATCTCATTATTGCTGTTCATGTCTTTTCCCTGATATCCTTCTACCATTGCTCTGGCTATTGCAGCCCCAAGAAACGGGTCTTCACCGCTGCCTTCCGAGAATCGTCCCCAGCGGGCATCCCGACTGATATCTACCATCGGACTGAAAGTCCAGCAGATGCCATCGGCACTTGCTTCAGTCGCCGCAATACGGGCCGATTGTTCAATGGCACTCATATCCCATGTGCAGGATAATCCCAATGGAATAGGGAATGCCGTTTCATATCCGTGAACCACATCCATGCCGAAGAGTAAAGGAATACCCAGTCGGCTTTCTTCTACGGCCAACTTCTGTACATCTCTGATTTTGCTTACCCCCTTAAGATTAAATAATCCGCCTACCTGTCCTTTGCGTATTTGTTTTGCCACATCGCTGCTCTTAGCCTGTCCGGTGATAATTTCTCCGCTTACAGGCAGATTGAGTTGGCCTATTTTCTCATCCAGTGTCATCTTCTTCATCAAGTTGTCGATGAAGCGATTCATATCTTGTGGTGGCTTTTGTGCTTGTAGGCTTATAGTGGCTGTTACCAATAAAAAAACGAATACAATATTCCTATGTGAAAACTGTTTCATAACGGGTTCTTTTTGATGACTTATTGCTACCGGTTTTTGTCTCTTTCATGTCCGGAAGCTATCCTGTAAATGTTTCCTGAATGAATGAAATCATTAGAGAGGCTTTTTTGATTTACTCTCAAGCCTCTCTAATGATATATAGGTGGTTAATATTCAGGGTTTTGTACTAATATACCTTTTGACTTATCTATTTCGTTTTGTGGTACAGGGAAGTATTTGTTCTTATCCTGATAGTTTGTTTTGCCGGCTGCATGCAATACATCGGCAGCTATTCCCCAGCGAACAAGGTCGTAGAAACGATCAAACTCCAATCCCAGTTCCACACGGCGTTCGTGGCGAATGGCATTGCGAAGTTCATTCTGATCGGTCGTGGTAACTTTGGGCAGAACAGACTCATCTCCTCCGCGGGCACGGAAGCGAACCATCTCTAGATCAGCTAATGCTTCCGATGTTAATCCCAGTTCATTAGCCGATTCGGCAGCCATCAGTACAACATCGGCATAGCGTATCAGACGAATGTTTACCCAGAAACCTGAATTTGTGAATTCTGCACGTTTGGCCGGATCTGTATATGCTTTCTTGTTGAAGTAAGCCCCGTCTGCCAGTGATACGGGAGATTCACCATAAGGTTTGTTTGTATTGGCTGCTGTAATAGGATCACTCTCAGATCTTCTAAAGTATAATAGAGTGGCATCTTTACGAGGGTCACCCGGTTCAAAAGCCTCACCCATTTCTTTGGTTCCCATGTGCCATCCCCAGCCCAGGTTCCAATCTCCGGCTCCTCTGACTCCTTGTACTTGACAGAATTGACTTCCGATGGTGGTACTTTCGGGAAGCGAAGCGGTAGCGGTGCATTGAAGTTCAAAGACAGATTCACTACTGTTTTCTCCTGCGTCGGTAAATATTTTGTCGTAAGGTGTATTTAAATCATACAACCCTGAACTCATTACATCCGTGGCGGCTTTGTGCATATTATCCCAATCGTTGCGCATCATATAAGTACGGGCATGAAGGGCTCTTGCTGCTCCCCAGGTCAATCGTCCTTTATATTCATCCGTCCATTCCCGGGGAAGTCGTGCTTCTGCCTCCGTGAGGTCGGCATCAATTTGTTTGTAGATTGAATCAACCGATGTTTTGGCTATGTTGGCTTGTGATGCATCTGTTATTTTAAAGTTAACCAAAGGAACTTCGCCAAATGCTCTTACCAAATTGAAATAGGCATATGCGCGGAAGAACAGAACTTCTCCTTTGTTGCGCATCGTATTCAGCGTATCGGTAAATTCAGTCGTATTAATGTCGTCTATAACAGAGTTACATTGATAAATAATTGAATAATTCTGCGACCAGTATGCATCTACTACACCGTTATTGGTTGTATAAAGAAAATCGTCAAACATAGCAGCCTGGTCGGCTCCGTCAGAAGCGGTACTTCCTTTTTCTGAATCTTCAGAGCGGAAGCAATGAACGGCAAATGCAGGAATTCCCGCGGTGATGTTGTAACTACGCATCATGGTGTAGATACTGAATACTTGCCCTTCGAGGCTTCCTCCGGGCGCATCGTCTTCGGTGAATTCCCCTTCCGGACTCCGGTCAAGAAAGTCGTTACATCCTGTGACGGTTATCATAAAGGATGCCACGAGCAATGCTAACATATATTTTTTTCGTTTCATGATTCTATTTTTTATAAGTTAGAAAGTCAGGTTTATGCCAAATGTATAAATAGCGGGCATAGGATAGCTGCCATTATCAATACCAAATGCCGTTGCTGTACCTCCCAATTCGGGAGTGTATCCGGTATTGTTCTTCCATGTTTTCAGGTTTTGCGCATTTACATAGAGCTTAAGTGCCTGTAAATGGATTTTCTGAAGCAAATCTTTGTTGAAGTTATAAGCCAGCTGCACGTTTCTGATTCTGAAGAAACTGCCATCTTCAATGTAATAATTTGAAATAGAATTGTTGATGGTATGTGTGGTATTAAGAATAGGTTCGCTGTTTGATGTCCCTTCTCCGTGCCAGCGGTTCATGCGCCCGGCCATAAAGTTAAATTGCGACCAGTTATAACTATCCCAGCTGCGGTAAATCTCGTTTCCGTATTGTCCCATCATGTCTACACTGAGATCAAAGTTCTTATATGATACTCCTAATGAAAGTCCGTAAGTGAAGTCAGGAGTAGGGTTACCAATGATGGTACGATCTGCTGTTGTAATCTGATCGTCACCATTTACATCAGCAAACTTTAAATCGCCGGGAGTTACTGCAGCTAATGTGTTTTTAGGAGAGTTAGCTACATCAGCGTCCGATTGATAAATGCCGGCAACTTTATATCCGTAGAAATAACCGATAGGATAACCTGCCATGGTATAGCTTTGGCTCTTATCTCCGTCAATGATGGAGTATCCTTCTTGTACCAAGCTTACTACCTTATTCTTTATTGTAGTTAGGTTACCGCTTACGTTATAACCCCAGTTTCCTATTTGATCTCTCCATGAAATGGACATTTCTACCCCTTTATTCTCTATTTGTCCGAGATTTCCGATACCTGGTACGGTACCCGAAAGTCCGGGAACTTTGGCCAGCAAATCTTTGGTGTTTTTCTTGTAATAGACCCCTTCAAAATGCAAGCGGTTGTGCAGCATGTTGGCTTCCAAACCAGCTTCCCATGCTTCTACTTTCTCCCAACGCAATTTAGCATTGGGCAGATAGGCTAACTGGTAGCCGGGATAAATGGTCTCATTAGTGCCGAACACAGCAGAAGAACTGCTTTCGAGCAGAGGTTCGGCCGGATAAGCTGTATCCATGTTTTGATTACCCAGTGTACCCCAAGAACCTTTGAGCTTTAACATGTTGAAGAAGCTTTGATTTTTCATAAAGTTCTCTTCCGACAGAAGCCATCCGCCACCTACTGAATAAAAGTTTTGCCATTCATTGCCGGTATATGTAAATGCAGAAGATCCGTCACGACGGAAAGAACCGTTGAAAAGGTATTTCCCTTTGTAACTGTATATTATGCGGGCTAAAGCTGATACGGTAGATCGTTCCCATTGAGTGCTTCCGTTAGTTGCCGTTCCCGCATCTCCGATACTTACATACCATTTATCAGGATCATTGGCAATAGCCAAGCCACTACCTTGTGTACGGGCACCTTCTAATTCTCCCAATGAGTTATAGTAGGTGGTAAATCCGGCTGTAGCTGTAAGGCTGTGATCGCCGAAGGTGTTTGCGTATGTCAACAAATAGTCACTCTGTACTTTAACTTCGTTCTGTTTGAGTTGGCTGACTTCGGTTTGTTTGCTTCCGAGAGTTACGATGTTACCGGACGCCTCTGCATCATATACCTGAAGCAGAGGAACGTATGTACGGCTACTGTTCGACGCATAATCCATGGAAAACATGGCTTTGAACGTGAAGTGCTTCAAGAAATCAATTTCTCCGTAGATGTTACCTGTTCCACGATAGTTTTCGGCACGTGTGGTGTTTGCTTTCAGAGCGATGTCTACCATCGGGTTGAGCATCTGAGCTTTTTGAAAATCAGGAAGAGAAGTGTACAATTGGTACTCATCATTGTATACCGGTGTTACAGGGGCAGCACCCAGTGCATCAAGTACATCCTTGGCGTCAGTAGGCAATGTACGGGCCCCGTTAAACTGGAAGCCTACTTTCATGTAATCTTTAATTTTATAGTCATTGCTTACATTGATTGTAAGTTTACTGAATTTTTCATTCAGAATATTACCTTGCTCGGTAGTATAACCTACACCCATATAAAAACTGTGTTTATCCGAAGCGCCGGTGATGCTGATATTGTTATTTGTCATAAAACCGGTTTGGAAAATCTCATTCTGCCAATCAGTATCTGCATTCCAATCCGAGAAGTCGAATAGTGGCGTGCCTTGATTAGCCATTTGTTCATTATATAATTCTTTGAACTGTGCCGCGTTGGCCATGTCTATTTTATCGACCACTTTCTTCCATCCGAAGGAACTGTTGATATTAACCAGCGTTTGCCCTTCTTTGGCTTTCTTGGTGGTTACAATAATAACACCGTTGGCTCCGCGTACACCGAAAATGGCCAATGAAGAGGGATCTTTTAATATTTCCATAGACTCAATGTCCGATGGATTGAGGAAGTTGATGTTATCATTAAACAATCCGTCAACAATGTAGAGCGGAGTGAAACCATTAATTGAGTTTGTACCACGAATACGAATTTCGGGATCGGCTCCGGCACGTCCCGAGTTTACTATCTGTACGCCGGCGATTTTCCCTTGTAAGGAGGAGAGAGGGTTTGTTGAAGGTTTATTAGCTATCTCATCTCCTTTTACGTTAGCAATAGAACCGGTGAGGTCTCTTTTTTTTGCACTACCATAACCGATTACGACTGTTTCGGCCAAAAGGGTGACATCGTCTTTCATGCTTACATTAATAGTGGTTTGCGAGCCTACCTGAATGGTTTGCTTGGTCATGCCTACATACGAAAATTCAAGTACTGCTCTTGGTGAAACCTGAATAGTGTACTGCCCGTCCAAATCTGTGATAACTCCGTTTGTTGTGCCTTTCACAAGTACGGATACACCTATAAGAGGCTCATTGTGTTGATCAACTACTTTTCCGGTTACGGTCTTGTTTTGAGCAAGCATCGGTAAGGATGTCAATAACATACAAGTAAGGAAAGTTAGACTTCTTAGCCATGATATGGCGTTCTTCTTTTGAAGATGTTTTAGAGGTTTATTCTTCATAATTGCATTAAATTTTAACAAATGTTTATTCTTCTCTCTGATCATCTGTAATTCCCATTATGAAGACCTCTATTGCATGCATAATATGATTTCATGCAGAACGGATTCGAAACCGGGCCCTGATTTAGTGAATTATTCTTTGAAAGAGCTTTCTTATGGGATAAAACAGCTTGATCGGAAGCAAATATATGGAGTAGAACAGTGAAACACCTATTTAAGCATTCATTATGAATACATACCTTCTTTATTTAACATATAGATGCATACACTTTTTCCTCTCAAAAAAATGTATGCATCTATAAAACAGCGAATTATGAAATGTTATTCTACCTCGAGAAAATATTCATTTAAGTTTTGATCGGGACTTAGATTGAGCTTTTTTCGAAGTCGGTAGCGATTATTCTCTATCGCACGGACAGATAAATTCATCAGAGAAGCGATGTCTTTGGTCTCAAGATTGAGTTTTAGGCAGGCGCATAGCCTTAAATCATTGTTGGTTAGCTGGGGATGTGCTGCTTTGAGATGTTTGAAGAATCCACTATTCTTTTGCTCAAATTTTATTAAGAACATTTTCCAGTCCTCTTCAGTATCCATGTTGCTCAGTAATGAATTCATCTTCTGGTAAAGCGGCACAAGCGATTTGTGGATGTTCTTTCCGCAATAATCATCGACCATTCCTTTCAATCTCAGAATTAATTCATTCTTTTGAATGATAAAAGACGTTTGCGTGAAAAGTTCGGCATTTTTTTCTTCTATCTCGTGAAGGAGCTTTTCATTCATCGTTCTGAGGTGTTTAGACTCACGGGCTCTGATCTTTTGCAGGTGAATATTGCGGTATCTCCGTAAAATCATGATCCATGTAAGGTACAGCGTGGCTATGATAATTACTATGTATGATAGATAAGCCCAAATGGTTTGATACCAAGGCGGAAGTATACTAAAGCGGAATAATGTTGTGTCTGAATAATGGCCTAATCCGTCGGTTACTCTTACTTTAAAGATGTAATCGCCTTTTAGCAAACGGGCATAGGAAACGCTGTTTATTCGTTGAGGCTTACTCCAAGTCGTCTCTACTCCCTTTCCTTCTAATTGATACTCTACATAAAGGTTACGGGCAAAAGCATTATTCACGGAAAAGTTTATAGCTACGTTATTATACAGATAAGGAACTTCTGTTTCTTTTTTCAAATCCAGATAATTCGTTTTTCCGTCTATACTGTTTATATGTACAGACTCCAGATAGGGAGACGGAAGATTATCCGGGGCATGAGGCTTCTTTGCTGATGTATGGAGTATAAAACCGGCATCCAGGCATATCATAGATAGCGTGTCGTTGAGAACCGAAATGTTTTCGTAAGCATTAATCAGCGAGAGGTTGTCTGCTCCCACGCTATAAGATTCTAATATTCGAGCGACGTAACCATCATAAAAAAACCGATATACTGCGGAACCGGTTATAGCCCAACTCTCTTCGTTACGGATATGTACAATTCGTTTCAGGTCACTGATCGATTTGAAGCATTCATTTAAATGAGTATCCATCACTAACTTGTCTCCATTCTCGTTATATGTCCAAAACTTATTGTCTCCTAAGAAGATAATGCGTCCGCCTGCCTTAAAAAGAGATATCTTAACCGGCAGTGTTTTATCTTTTGGGTATCCATAGTATGAATAATAACGGAATGCAGTCAGGTCATCATTTAATCGGCATTTATATACTCCGTGGCTCACTGTTTCTAACCATATATTATCCAGATAATCAGTTTCTACATTTATAATAGGATCGGTTATTTGCTTCATCTTTAGCAATTTACCTGTTTTGGTATTAATGATTATCAAATTGTTATACGTTGCTAACAATAAAATCTTCACTCCTTTTATAGTTGCCTCAATAGCTTTGAATACTCCTGTGTTTATGTTATACGGTACTCCGACGCTTAAATCCCGACGAATCTCCTTGAATCCACTATTGTGGGCAAAAAAGAGTCTGCCTTCTATTTCGGAGAAAGACCAAACTTGTCCTTGTGTGCCTTTTATGAGTTGAAGCGAAGAAAAAATATTCTGGTCGTTGAGCTTATTGATAGGAGCGTAATAAACGCCTTGATTGGTTCCGACAAATAGATTCTCGTGCCAGAATGTAGCCGCATATACGGCTCCGGCGTCGCGGTCTGTTGCTTTGTAATAGCTTAATCCTTTTTTGTATCGGATGTAGGCAAGCCCTCTGTCCATGGCTACCCAGATATTGTCGCGATTGTCTTCGTAAAGAGATAAAATGGTATTGTTTTGAAGTGAATTGGTTGTTGAGAAATGATTAACCACCTCTCCCGAGGCTGTGACTTCGTAAAGTCCGTTGAGCTGCGTACCCAGATAATAGGTGTTTCGTTTACTTGAATAAAGTCCGCAATTCAGCTCTTCTCCTTGTAGCAATAAGCTCAATTTCTTGTTCCAGAGAGAGAACGTTTTTCCATCGTAAACATAGATATCTCCGGCAGAATTACCTACAAGGTATTGGCTTTTACCGTATGGTAAAATAACCCTTACAGTGGTGGTGCTAAACAATTCGCTGCCGGGTATTTTATAAAGTTTATCGTTTATTATCCGATATAGGGACCCGAAAGTTTCATGTACCCAGTATTGGTCTCTGACCTTTAACAGGAAGATATAGCTTTTTGTAGATCCAATTGGTTTGAGTGTGTGATAGTCATATACATAGATATTACTGAATGACTGAAAGTATACTTTGTTTTTCACAATCCATACTTTCCAAAAGTTTTCATTTTCGAATTTGTGTTCTTTAAGTAATCCTTTTAAGGAGGTGTATTTTAATGAACCCGATATATCTCTGTCCCATCGCCCCAGTTCTTCAAAGCCTCCGGTAAAAATGGTTTGGTGAGAAGCAACGGCAATGGTTCTTATGATCGGTGAATTGGGAATGCGATACAAATTCCAGCTCATCCCATCAGACTCCAGCAACCCTATGTCGTTACCGAAATACATTACCCCTCTTTCATCTTGTCCGATAGACCAGTTTTTGTTGGCCGCATTGTATTTATCTTTATCGAGATTAATGACGAGTGGTTTAGGAGAAGCCACAGCGGCCATTTGTGTCAGTAGCATTATAATGTTGATAGCTATGTTTTTCGAAAAGTTCATGCCCCCCTTTTTAGGTTAATAAATATTCTTTCGTGCAATGATACAAAAAAACACGGGTATAATTAACATGCCTTCCGATAAATTTATTTATGGAGTGGGTGCAGTGAAAGCTCTTCCTTTTTATTGTTTCGTGTTTTATTCTGCCGGCGGGATGCTTACTACACTGTCTTTATCGGCAGACAAAGCATTAAGTGCAGAGCCGGTGATGGTTATTTCTGGACGGATGCTGTCTGCTTCAGCTTCGCTAAGCAGCCCTTTTGCTTTGAGCCTTGCGGCAATGAGGCGGTAGTACCCTCCCAGATAATCCTTCAGTTTCATGTCTGCGGTGAACGAGCTGCGGAAATGTTTTGGCTTCGGAATGATGGAAGCCAGAAAGATACTCTCTTCTGCAGATAATTGTGACGGGCGCTTATCGAAATAGTAAGCGGCGGCTTCCTGAATGCCGTAGATCAGCGGTCCCCATTCGGCTATGTTCAGGTAGACTTCGTACATGCGGTGTTTGGAAGTCAGTTCTTGGGTTTCGATGAGCCATACGATGAGAGCCTCTTCCAGTTTACGGGCAATGTTTTTGCGGCGATTCAGAAAAACGTTCTTCACCAGTTGCATGGTGATGGTGCTGCCTCCGCGGGCAAAACGTTTCACCTTTAGATCGTATATAAGAGCTTCCCGCATGGCATCAGGTAAGAATCCTCTGTGATAGAAGAAAGCGCCGTCTTCACTTTGCAGAACAGACATCTGTAACAACGGCGATATACTGTCGAGCGGGGTGAAATGTTCATAAGAAGGGCCGGTGGCGAATGTGCGTACCGGTACGCCGTTTTCGTAAGCGGTATACATGAACTCCCCCGACATTTTACTGAGGTTGGTAGCCCCGTACTTCACAATACGAAAATCTTTGTGGCGTAGTTCTGATTCAAGTTTCAAACTGTCCAATCGGGCAAAATCAACATCGAGCAGGAAATGGTAAGCCAGTGAACCACTCGTTTGTATGCCTTCCAGATTGGAGAATAATCCTTTGGGCAAGGAACCGAAAAGTTCATCGGCCGGAAACCAGGGTTTGTTCACGGAAGCTGTGACATGCCACTTTTCGTTCTCCTTTTGTGCACGCAGGTAGGGGTGAAATTGCAACTTGTTAAACTGAACGATGCTGGTACTGTCCATTTCCACATAGTTGCTACCTATACTAATGTGATAGGCTAGCCGCCCGCGGTTGAGATTAATCACTTCCGGCGAAAGTGCAGGGTGATATAGGCTTAGCCCGCAAATTTCCGCTTTACCGCTCAGGGCAATTTTGCTGCTACCCATCCTTTCTTTACTGAGGCTGTAAGCCAGCGTATCGAAAGCTATTTCAGCACCCAGACGGCGTTCGAGGTAAGGCAACTGCACCTTCTTTCTTTCACCTGAGTACAGTTCGGCTTGTAGCACGTGGTGCGAATGGTTTAGCTCTCCCCGGGTAATCCACCTCTGTACGATATTGTTTTCATTTACGTTTACGTTGGAACAGAAACGATTGTCTTTTATGATTAGCGAAGGTACGTTTACGGCTACAAAGTTGCTGTCACGTCGTAGCATAATGTTCAGCCGATGAACTTCTCCATTCTCGGGCAGAAAGTTGAATATCAGTTCCAGCAGTTCGTCGGCCTGCCGGGCATAGTTGCTCTCTTTCTTTTCGGAAAGATTCTCGTTCTTATTTTTGCGGAAGAGGAAATCGTAATTAGCGATGGAATCCCGCTTCACGAGCTGAACATTCAGCAGATCCATCCGTATATCCTGCACTTGCAAATCACCCGTGAGTAGCTTCCAGAAGCTAAACTTCATGGCCAAAGACTGCAGATTCAGAATTGTATCCCGTCTCTGCGGAACAACGGACAGCCCTTCCAGCTTTATCCGATTGACCCCTTCCATTTCCAGGGAGTGATATTTGATAGACAATCCGTATTCTTTCCCGGCAGCGGAAGTTTTCTTATCAACCATCATCCGCAACAAACTGTTACGTCCCAGATAGAGTCCCGCAATGGTCAGGAGAAGCAATGCGCCTACGCTGATGCATGCTATTGTGAATTTATTTTTAGTTCGACTATTCATCGTTTCTTTGTTTGAGGCATGCAAAGTTATATAAATTCATTGTAGCTATGCGTATCAATGCTAATATTAAAGCTTGTGATTTGAATGAAAAAGGCTTCCAAGATTACTCTTGAAAGCCTTTTGTGCGGATGATAGGACTCGAACCTACACGTCTCGCGACACCAGATCCTAAGTCTGGCGCGGCTACCAATTACGCCACATCCGCATGGTAGACAGCATACTAGGCGATTGCTCGCTTTTGTTTTGCGGTGCAAAGATAATCAGTTTTTCTGTTTTGGCAAATTATTTGTGAATAAACTTAATAAGAGCTTGCTTTGATAGTGCAACTGGCAGGCATAATAAGCTTAGGAAGCTTAAACATATCTTTAATTTTTCAGCAATGCACGTGCTTTCTCTATCATGGTGTCCACTCCTTTCTCTTCGTCTCCGCCCTGCATATCTATTTTTATATCAGGATCTATGCCAAATTCAATCTGGTTCATTTCGGCATCGAAATGCGGACTGGAAGAATAGCGCACCGACCATCCGTTGGGTAGTTCCGAAGTAAACGGCAATCCCGATCCGCCTCCTGTTCTATCCCCGAGTATGGTTACCTGAGGAAGATAACGCATGGAGTTTACAAAATCGTTGGTGGCGCTGTAGGCATGTCGGTTAGTGAGTACAATTACCTTTTTCTGCCATCGGATACTGTTTGAAGGATCGAGATTAATTGCTATCGGGTCCGAGAAGTCATTATGTCCTTTTCCTGTTTTATGGCGAATGTAGCCGGTCAGCACCCGTTCGTTGGTAAACCGGGAAGCCAAAGAAGTTGAATTGCTGAGATTTCCGCCGCCGTTGTTACGCACATCTATAATAAGTCCGTTGCAAATAGACATGTTTTGCAATATCTCGTCCAGATTGCCGTTGCCGATAGTATTGGAAAAGCTCTCATAATAGATGTATCCTACATTATCATTAAGAATTTTATATTTTGCTCCACCGGCTATGTGGTAATTTGTGCCTAAATAGTTTTCAATAATCGATTCGTTAAAATTGCGTGGATAATCTTCATACCAGTTCCAATAACGGGCTACATCGCTTGCCGAATACAAATTGACGTGCCCGTCTTTGAGTTCGGTGAGCATATCACCCAATACTTCAAACAGGTTATCGTCCGACATATCGTTCGTAATTCGTTGTTGATAAACCGTATGGATGCTATCCCAATTTATTTGTTTGTATTCAAGGAAACAATATCTTTCATCAATAATCTTCCATAGGGCGTCAAAGTTACCTTGCGGCGTGTTGTCATATTCGTCTTCTCTGATGCAGGACGAAACAGTACAGAGGAGCAATACGCCCAAAACTAGCTCTATCAGCCTTCGGGTTGCCCGTAAATTACCATTTTTCACTCTATATTTATTCTGTACCATCATCTTGTTAATCAATAGGCTCTTACTGCAGCCGGTAAGGGAGTCCCTTTCTTGTTACGAATGCTATAAAGATCCTTCACGAATCCTACCATGAAAACATGCGCATACGTGTGCGTTTCTATTTTGTTTACTTTAGATTGTTGTACATCCCACAGATAGCTCAGCCTTATCTTTGAATAACCGACGGGAAAATCCACTGATAGCATTTGTCGAATAGACGGCTGATTGTGTAACGAGGTAAGTTTAATTATCCCGCTGGTATTATTTAGCGTAAATATTTCATAATAAGATTGTCCGTAGTTAGGGGAGAACATGACCCCAACCACAGGTATGTTGGCCTGATATCTTATTACCAGCGGATGCCCTTTCACCTTCACATGCCAGATAGCCATCCCGGAGGCGTCTAAATTAATGAATGCTCTTGCCGAAGCCGGATTATTGGTATTACGCAGGTTATATACAAATCCACCGTTGAAGTCACCCAATCCACCGGCCAGCAACTTAAAGTTATCTGTAATATGGAATTGATAATGTAATCCGTAATTCCAGTTCACCAGTCCCGCAAAAGTATTGTTATTGTCTACTTTGTTGTGCGTATATGAAATATCTGCCTGAAAAAAGTTTTGTATTGAAACGTTTCCATCAAAGAGTTTAGTCATCCTCATTGTTTCGCGCGAGAGGCGAAAGTCCGTGCCCGTATATTCTTGTGGAGAGAGATACGTATCAAACACATTGGCATATCCGAGGCCATACATGGTGGCACGCATGATGTATCGGTTTGCCTGTAGAGAATCTTCTTGTGCATGCGTAGAAAGCGAGAACAGCGGAAAAAAACAAAAACACAGAGAGGCGAAGAGTACTTTGCCTACTCTGTGTTTCCATGTGTGATTATTCGGTATTGTTTTTTTTTGTTTCATAAGCATTAGCTTAAAAGAGCTTCATTTGCCCTGTTATTTCGTCGATTATATCGTCTTCGCTTTTGCCGTTATCCGGGTCCAGATTTTCCGATTCTTGTTCTTCCTCTTCCAACTTCTCGTTATTTTCTTCAGAATCAGGGAATCGTGTCGGCTCCAGTTCATTGATTGTTTCAACGCTGAAGGTGGTGATACGTTTTCCTTTGGCTTTAAATCCTTTCACTGCAATAAACTCTTCAACGTCAATAGCCACCGGATCGCGGAAACTGTCGTGACCGCCAAATATTATTTCCAATCTTGGATAATACTCGTCTGAAAGAAGAATGAGACGATTGTCCTTATTCTCTCCCATATAGTTTTGTTTACGTGTCGTGGCTTCAAAGCAGAAACGTTTCACGTATGGATAATTCTGCTGGTCGGCATCATAAAGAACGGCACTCCATATTTTATTAGCATCGAATTTCTCGACTATGCTCACATTGTCTTCGTAATGATTGCTCAAATCGAAGTTACTGGTATAAAAGTCGCCGTTATTAAGTACGATAAGTATATTATCGTCACTCTGAAATTCTCCCAGATATTCGCCGCGCCCGTCGTAGTTAAGGCGAAGCACATCACGGTCAAACCAAACTTTCCGTCCACCCAGTGTAGAACCTCCTTTTTGTTTAAGCGCTATCTTATGAACATCAAATTTCGTTAGAATAACACCTTGCGCCTGGCGTCCTTTAATAGCCATCTCGCTGAAATCTTTCTCAAAGATAATCTTTCTGATACGCGGATTCGGTTTTAGTGTTACTTTGATAACTTCAGCTTCTCCGTTAGGGTTGGCTGTGAAATAAATTACGCGCGAACCGGGCGTGCCTTGTGTCAGATCATATTCGCGATCCCGGGTCACCGATGTTACGGCAAAACGTTTCGCATAATGAATTCCGTCCTTTCCGTCGCGATAGATGGCATTGTAGATGGTTCGTTTATCATTCTTTTTGAAAATAGTGATATAGAGAATATTTTTCCCCACAAACTTCTTGTCGGCTACGGGTGTGATGAGGTATTTGCCATCCCGATAGAAGATAATTACATCATCCAGATCCGAACAATTAGCGATAAATTCATCCTTTTTCAGTGCTGTACCGATAAATCCCTCTTCCCGGTTGATGTATAGCTTTTCATTGGCTTCTACCACTTTAGCTGCCTCTATATTGTCGAAGTTGCGCAATTCTGTGTGGCGTGGAAAGTTCTTGCCATACTTATCTTTTAGCATGCGAAACCAATCGGTGGCGTATTCCACTATATTGGCCAGATGTTTGTCTATTTCAGCTATTTCATCCTTCATACGGGCAATAATCTCGTCCGCTTTGTCTGAGTTGAATTTCAGGATACGCCCCATCTTAATTTCCATCAGCTTTAAGATGTCTTCTTTTGTCACTTCTCTGATGAATTTCGGATAAAAAGGCGTGAGCCTTTGGTCGATATGTGCGCAAGCGGCATCCATATTTTTGGCTTGCTCAAATTCTTTGTCTTTATAAATACGCTCTTCGATAAATATTTTTTCAAGGGAAGAGAAATGTAAACTCTCTTGTAATTCACCTTTGTGTATTTCCAGTTCCTGTTGCAAAAGGGCAAGTGTGTTATCTACTGATTTTTTCAATACATCACTTACTTTGAGGAAGTGTGGTTTTTGCTCGTCAATGACACAACAATTAGGCGAAATACTAACTTCACAATCGGTAAAAGCGTAAAGGGCATCAATGGTTTTATCCGAAGAGGCGCCGGGTGCCAGATGTATGAGTATTTCTACCTGAGAGGATGTGTTATCGTCTACCTTGCGTACCTTTATCTTGCCTTTGTCTACCGCCTTTAAAATAGATTCAATAACGGATGTGGTTGTCTTTCCGTAGGGTATTTCGTTGATTACAAGCGTTTTATTATCAAGCTTGCTTATTTTGGAACGTACTTTTACTACGCCGCCTCGTTCTCCGTCGTTATATCTGGAAACATCTATTGATCCTCCCGTCTGAAAATCAGGATAAAGCCTGAATTCTCTTTTGTGTAAATATTCTATAGATGCATCGCAAAGCTCATTGAAATTATGAGGAAGAATTTTAGAGGAAAGTCCTACGGCAATACCTTCTACACCCTGTGCCAACAGCAAAGGAAACTTAACCGGCAGGGTGACGGGCTCTTTGTTTCGTCCGTCATAAGATAATTTCCATTCCGTTGTTTTGGGGTTGAACACCACATCCAGTGCAAATTTTGAGAGACGTGCTTCAATATAACGGGCTGCTGCCGCACCGTCGCCGGTGAGTATGTTTCCCCAGTTTCCCTGGCAATCAATCATTAAATCCTTTTGGCCCAGTTGTACCAATGCATCCCCTATGGAAGCATCTCCGTGTGGGTGAAACTGCATCGTATGGCCTACAATATTGGCTACTTTGTTGTATCTGCCGTCATCCATGCGCTTCATGGAGTGCAAAATGCGACGTTGCACAGGCTTCAATCCGTCGTTGATGTGTGGTACGGCACGTTCCAATATCACGTAAGAGGCATAATCCAGAAACCAGTTCTGATACATGCCGGAAAGTTGGTGTTTGATGCTGTCGTCGTGTGAGTCTGCCGGTTTATAATCCGAATGTCCTTCCGTAATCTCGTTTATCTCGTCGCTCATAAATGTCAGGTTCCTCTATTGTATTCTATCTTGTTTTAACAACAAATTATCTTTTTTACACCATTATAGGATGATGTGCAGGCAAAAATACGAATTAAATTGAAAAAAATCATTTACTTTGCACTTTATTTGTGATACCTTTTATCGGTAGGCAAATCAAAAATGAACGGTAAACGCATAAATTGTAAATGGAAAGATGGCACAAGAAGATGTTTTTAAGAAATTAGTATCGCACTGTAAAGAGTATGGCTTTGTTTTTCCTTCAAGCGATATCTACGACGGGCTTGGAGCAGTATACGACTACGGCCAGATGGGAGTTGAATTAAAAAATAACATCAAGAAGTATTGGTGGGACAGTATGGTGCTTCTGCACGAAAACATTGTCGGCATCGATTCTGCTATCTTTATGCACCCCACTATCTGGAAAGCTTCCGGACACGTGGATGCTTTCAATGATCCGTTGATTGATAACAAAGATTCTAAAAAACGCTACCGTGCCGATGTACTTGTTGAAGATCAATTGGCTAAGTACGATGATAAGATAAATAAAGAAGTCGCTAAAGCTGCTAAAAAGTTTGGCGATACTTTTGATGAGGGGCAGTTTCGCTCAACAAACGGTCGTGTGCTTGAACATCAGACCAAACGTGATGCTTTGCACGAACGTTTTGCCAAAGCCTTGAATGATAACAATTTGGATGAACTTCGTCAGATCATTATTGATGAAGAAATAGCTTGCCCCGTTTCGGGAACTAAGAACTGGACGGAAGTTCGTCAGTTCAACCTGATGTTCTCTACCGAAATGGGTTCTACGTCAGATGGTGCGATGAAGATTTACCTTCGTCCCGAAACAGCACAGGGCATTTTCGTAAACTACCTCAATGTGCAGAAAACCGGCCGTATGAAAATACCTTTCGGTATTGCACAAATCGGTAAAGCTTTCCGTAACGAAATCGTAGCACGCCAATTCATTTTCCGTATGCGCGAGTTTGAGCAAATGGAAATGCAATTCTTTGTTCGTCCGGGTGAAGAGCTCGAATGGTTTAAGAAGTGGAAGGAAATTCGTCTGAAATGGCATAAATCTCTGGGCTTTGGCGATGATCATTACCGTTTTCACGACCACGATAAACTGGCTCATTATGCCAATGCCGCTACCGATATTGAATTTCTGATGCCTTTTGGTTTCAAGGAAGTAGAGGGCATTCACTCCCGTACTAATTTTGATTTGAGCCAGCACGAGAAATTCTCCGGTAAAAGTATCAAATACTTTGATCCTGAGCTGAATGAATCGTATACTCCGTATGTTATCGAAACGTCTATCGGTGTAGACCGTATGTTTCTGAGCATTATATCTGCTTCTTACTGCGAAGAGCAATTAGAAGGCGGTGAAACCCGCGTAGTACTTAAACTTCCTGCAGCTCTGGCTCCGGTGAAACTGGCTGTAATGCCGTTGGTAAAGAAAGACGGATTGCCCGAAAAGGCTCGTGAAATTATTGATGAACTGAAGTTCCATTTTCCTTGCCAGTATGATGAGAAGGATAGCATTGGTAAACGTTACCGCCGTCAGGATGCTATCGGTACTCCTTATTGTGTAACGGTAGATCACCAGACACTGGAAGATAACTGTGTAACTTTGCGCGACCGCGACACCATGAAGCAGGAACGAGTGCTCATCTCCGATTTAAATAATATTATTGCCGATCGTGTAAGCCTTACCGGTTTGCTCAAAACGCTTCAATAATTTGTCTGATTGTGATTGTATATAACCGTAAGTCGTTTTATTGTCTTTTTGTTCTGTTCGGCAGGTAGGCAATTAAAAGGCTAAATATTTAAACAACGAATGAATAAGAAAAACTATCTATTGCCATTTCTGTTGCTGCTGATTATTGTATTTGCCTCTTGCGGAGAAACAAAAGAGGTTGGAAAATACGACAATTGGCGTCCGCGTAACGAAGCCTTTATTGATTCTCTGAAACAAGTATTCGAAGCAAAAACTGATCTGGAACTTATGCAAATAATTCCGTATGCTGAGAAAAATTACCCCATCTATGCGAAGAAGCTAAAAGCTTTAGACGAAGGGGATGTGCCTGTTTATACTGATTCGGTAAGTGTATATTATAAGGGAATGCTGATTAATGAAGCTGTCTTTGGCGCCGCACCTGCACCGAGATACTACACGAAGTTATACGAATCACTGGATGTGTTCGATAAAAACTTTGACGGGGACGATCCTGGTGAATTCGATTCTCCTACGCATTTCTTAGTGAGTAAAATGATTCCCGGCTGGACTGAAGTATTGCAACGAATGAGAGTTGGAGAGCGTTGGGAAGTATATATTCCCTGGCAGCAAGCTTATGGCTCGACCGGCAGCGGATCAATTCTGGGCTATTCCGCTTTAATTTTTGATATTCAATTAGAAGAAATAGTAAAGTAGTAGTATATTGTACTTTATTTGCTGCTTAAGGCGGTTTTCGTATTTGCGAAAACCGCCTTTTTAATGACCGCTATTCGGCGGTTATGCGAATCACCCTGTCATTTTTTAGCTCAAACTTCGCCTGTTCAAAGCTGGGCGGCCCCATTCTGCCTTTGGCATTGTTGCTGAATCCGTATTTTTCTGTTGGGATGCCGAACTCTTTTGTGTCCACCAATAAAAAAACACGTTTTACTATCACATCTATCACAAAAATCGCCGTAATGACTTGCTATAAGCATTCACAGCGTGTGATAGTAAAAAATGTCTATCACGTTTTTGAGGGTTTTACTATCACTTTTGCCTCATCTATCACGTTTTTTACCCCTTTTCTCTCCTGCTTTTAGCTATAATACCTGAGGTCAGGGCCTGTTTTGTTTTCAGGATGAACCTTTTCTGTTGTTTCGTGATTGCATTCTTTTATTTATTGTTCCTCAATGTAAGAGTTCTAGCTTCACAGTTTTATATAATTAAATCGTTTGGATTTTTTTATAGAACGCCAATAATCAATCCCATCCGATGTATGTTCCATCTTTTTAAGACAATCGGAAATTGTAATTAGATATGCACTATTTTCAGGAACGTCTAATTCTAAATTCTGAAGAGAGTCTTTTGTATATATCTTTAGTATCTGCTTCGTTTTTTCGATCATTTCCTCCGATAAGTAGTTTTTTGTGCTGTATTTCGATAGATAAAATGAAAAGTAACCAAGGCAGGCTTCCAAACCTTCTTCCTTTTTAAATAAAATCCGATCTATTAATAGATTAAGCTGTAAATTATAGTTCTTTATACCTGTTCTTACTATCTCTCTATACAGTTGATTAAGTCCGGATACAACTGCATCTTTATCTTCGGAAATTAAAGCATCGTTTATATCGGTGTAACCTCTCTCTTTTGATAATTCAGCAGACAAACTGGAAAGAGTTTCGGCATAGTCTTTCTCGTCTGTTAGTTCATTTTGATAACTTGTTAGAAAATAGAACATTTCTTCAAATAGCAGATCATATTTTATCATTGAAAAGAAGGGTTCATTTGTATCTCTATTCCGGTTACTTTCTATTACTTTATCAAAACTCTTCTTTAACTTGTCATATATAGCCTTAATATCATCCTTGTTCAGGTTCATGTTTTTTATAAAGGAAGATAATTTAATGAATTCTGTCGGTGAAGCATTTTTTCCTTCAATACCATTGTCCCAAAGTCTACTATTATGAATTAATGCTTCCTTCACTAATTGAGCGTTTTCTTTATTGCCTTTAGCAAAATAGGAGGCTGCTTTAAATGTAATTTCGGACACCTGTTTTCCTTTAATGACTCGTTTCATGTTATGAGATATAGAATCAATGTTATTTGGCGATAATATAGGATATATATTCCTTGCAATGGTAAATCCTTTGTCACTATTAATTTCCGAAACAAATTTATTTATTGTTTTTTGTAGATCTTCGTCAATTGTAATGCGGCTCTTGCTTACCCTAAGGTAAGACAAGAATGATATGGTATTCTCCTCTTGGGCTTTAGCTTTCTGAAGACAATCTGTCAGAATCTCATATCTATAGGCTCTTGATTGGATATATTGAAAGGCTTTGCATGCAAAGCCGTAGTATGCATTGTGACTTTCAATTTCTTCATAGTGTGGATATATGTTAGCACGCCATATTTTCATAAAATATTGTTCCCATACAGCAGGCTTAGCCGAAACAAAAAGCTCTTGTGCTATTTTTAATATGTTTTCATGGAAAAATATTGGAGTATCATCATTGGTAATTGCATTCAATAATTTGACCAAAATATCCGAAACGATTTGTTTATTGCATAGCTCATCTGAATAGGCATATTCTTGCCCTATGCGCTTAAGAATATTAGCGTTATTGCATTGAATGCTGTAAAAAAGAACCGGATACGGCATCTCTTGGTAAATGTGTTTGAGTATTTTATACCAATCTTTATCGTCTATGAATAAATGATTTCCGAACTTCAGCATGGATCCGGATTCAATCATGAATTGTAAAGCTCGCAACGAATTCTCGTAATTTACATTTGCATTTCCGAATTGATATGTCACGCCGTTATATCCGTAAGGATTTACATCTTCTTTCTCCTTTGTTGCTTCATTGATAAAGCATTTCTTTATTTCATATAGTCCATCAATGTTTTGATTTTCATATGTAACGGTTGAATATTGTGGAGGAAGTACATTATTTATCAGATTTAATAATTGAGTGGCATAATATCGTTCCTTTACTTCATATTCATTATCTATATATTTTAAAAGAAGATTTTTAGCGGCTTCTCTATCAAACAGAGATAATAAAGCTGCTTTTTTCTGAATATAATTGCCTTTGGGTTCCCACTCTAACAATTTTGCCTTTAAACTCGTGAAATTCAAGGCAAAGGCGTAGCGCAATATTTGCTCGAAGAGATAACAGTCATTCCCTTCTTTTACCTGAGTGGTTTTATCTGGTTCACGTAAAGTTATGCTACGTTCTTTTAATGCATCGAGCCTCATCTTTATTTCCGGAGAGAGAGGTGTTTTTTCTATTTTAGTGATTAAACTTGGGCAATAGTCAGGCAAATAGTAAGTATCTTCTAACGCTAATAGGATGAGCGTTATTTCTTGTTCGCTAAATGTGTCAATTTCCTCTATTCTATTTAAAACGTTCTTTTGGCTATATATGTATTTTACGATTCTGTTGGATAGCTTTTCTTTTCTAATTTGTTCTAGTGTTCCATTATCAATGGTAGATTCTAATGAATATACTCTATCCCACAGTTTTTGATATATCTGTTTAGGATCTATATCATATTGTTGAATAGTATTTGTTTTATTATAGATATATGATAAAAATGATATTAGTAATGACTTTATGTCATCTTTATGGGGTGCGCCTATGATTCCTTTAATCTCTTGATTTAAAAGTGGGATATAATAAATATAGTGATTGTTGTAGAATAATTGTTTGTCAGTAGTTGGCTCCGAATCGGTAATGTCAATAAGAAATATCTTTATTCCTTTTTCCGAATTGCTTTCATCATGCATTACCAAGATATCTCTCATCCATTTAATCCACTCAATAAAGTTAGGATCATCACCTGAGAATCCAAATAGACAAAAAGTTCCTTGTAACAATGAAATTCTCATTAATTGTGTGAAAGCTTCATGCTTTTCCGGATAGTTGATATAGTCTTCTTTTGATATAACATATCTTTGATTATGATTGCCGTCAAACTCGAATTTTTTATCATTAACTTCATTCGGATTGCACAAATTACCGTGTAGCTTTATAATGGATTTTGTTCGCTTGCTAAAAGATAAATCTTGCGCCTTGGTGATAGTGCCCCATTGTTTGTGGAAGAGTTTGGCAGTAAGCTCAAGTATGTTGTCATAATTAGTTGAGTACACATTGTCCCATGAACCCTCCAATAGCTTTTCGTGGATATCGAAATCAGTTACATTTAAAGGTATTTTACTGCTATTACCATTAAAACGGAGATATGCAGTTGAATCTTTTTCGTCTTTATCAACATAGGGAATTCTTTCCTCAATATATGTTTCAAGAGATTCTCTTATTCTCTTTTTGTTTATATATTTAGACACAATATCTAAATAACCTTCTCTTGTAATTATTTTCTTTATCTTTTCTTTACGATATTTTTCAGAATCTATTTTTACCGGATACTGATGAAGTGTATTGTGAAGGCTATCTTCTATTTCAGTTTCATATAATTCTTTTACCATATCGTATAGGAGTTCCTCCCAAGATGGAAAGTCCGCATACACGTTTTTTGAGAATCCGGAACCTATTAAAGCTGAAACTTCGTATTTATTATATCGTTCTCTCAATTCATTGATAGCTGTTCTATAATCTACTTTTTTCATTGTACTTAGAATAATTAGGAGTGTAAATTTAGAGAATATATTTCTTTTTCAAGTATTTCTACAAATTTATTTTGATTCCTTTATGGTAAATAACCCATAAGATGTTTTAATCATACTTATTTGAAGATGAGGGCATGAACGGAACACACTTTTGTTTTTAATGGTTAAAACAAAAAGTTTCTCCAATTGAAACTAATAGTTTTATTTCTTGAAACAAATAGTTTATCTCCTTGAAACTATTGGCTTTATTTCTTTAAAGTGACTTTAACTAAAAAGATAGTTTTATATTATTAAGCGAGAAGCTATTTACTAGTTGTATTCCCAGGTATAAGAGTCGAAAACAGGCTCTTCGGTGATGCCTTTTTGGCGGAACAGTTGCCTGATAAAGGCTTGATCATCGGGCTTTATGCAACGTTCTTTGCGGTAGAAGCGATAGTAGAGGTTCTTGCCGAAATGCTCTAACATCTGGCTCCGCAGGTTGCGAGCATCTTTGTAGGGAACATTGTCGAGCAGATGTGAGATGCCCCAGGCCGCGCGTATCCGTTCGGACGGCTGGAAGTATGGACAGGAGGATGCGTCGGCTGGGATGCAGGCCGGGTTTATGATGGTAATGAAAGGAATGTCAGGTGTGGTATACCTGGCTGCAAATTGATGCAGGCAATTGCTTGCTTTTGGGCATTGGTTCTTAAAGCAATGGGCATAGCCATAGGGTACGGAGATATAGTCAAAATCATTGTTCATAGTATCTCATCCTATTTAAAAATGAAGTCGATTGCAAATATAGTAAGAATTTATAGTGAAAATGAGGCGGTTGTTAATTATTTGATAGAGGACAGAACTGTTGGCATGAACTTCTCATTCATTCCACGGCATATTTGTAGGTATCAGTTACATCTTTTTGAAGTATAAATCTACATAATAAGACTTGTTATTTGGATAGATGACTCCCTGAAGAATTTGCGCTTGTTTTTGAATCTTCCCATTACGACGGTTACCTATGTGGCGCTCCGTCAGCAATCGAAAATTATATCAGAAAGTATACTTCTTGATAAATGTTGAAGTAGTGATGACGAAGTGGAATAATAAATTATTTGTTTATTATGATAGATAACAAACTTATTATGATAAATAATAAACCATACTTTATGTAGTATTTTGATTTCTTTGCATGCATAATAGCGCATATATATAAACTCTTATGATCGACTATTATAAGGTTTTAAGAATTTAATATTGCATATTGGTAGTTTATATATAGATTGTGCATTTAATTAGACGGTATATCCTTAAAATATATATTAATTAAATTTTGGAGACATGAAGCAACTATTTATAGTATCTTCTATGAGGTGCTATGCAGATAACATAGGGCATGTTGTTGATACGACCAAGTACGTGTTCATTTTAGATGAAAAAATTGTTTCTGCGAAATATATAGACGAGCATTTAGATGCGATAGAGTGGATTATTACTGCCGACTCTGTACGTGAGGCTGTTTTTATAACTGCAGGAGAGTATAGAACTCCGTTCCATATGTTCCGCACTCGTAAAAGAGAGGGGGTAAGCAAATGAAACTGAAAATTCTCCTATTTATATTCCTCTTTCCCTTTATTACAGCATATTCGTAAGGGAAATATCATATTGATGGAATATTGAATAATGACTACAATGGAAAATATGTAAGGTTATTCCGGTTTCAAGGGGATACATTGGTCACTTCTATTGATTCTGCAAAGGTGGAAAAAGGTGAATTTTATTTTGAGGGAATTCCTTATGTTAATGATTTTGCTATTGTTACTATTGGAAAATACCCTTATATAAAATCCGTTGAAGTCATTTTGCAAGAAGGGAATATAAAAGTATATATGGATACTGCCTTTGTTGCGTATGGAACACATCTTAATGATTTACATAATTCTTTGAATTCTGAAGTGAAGCGATTGAATAATAAATGGTATAATCTGTTGAAAAGAGCTGGTACGATAAATGTTGAAAGGGGTAAGGCGCATGATGAATATCAAAAGTTTATATATAATGCAACTATAGAGAACAGATTGAATGTGGTGGGGAGAAGATTTATTGCAGATCATAAATCGGAGATTTGGCCACTTGAGAATCTCATTAAACTTTATGATCAGTTAGAAATTCTACAAAAGAATAATTTTTTGGTGACACAAAATGACATAGAAACTTTATCTGATTTCATAAAAAGAAATGAAGAATATGCAGAGAAACAAGCGAAAACGATTCATACTCAATACGTGGATTTTGAACTGCAAGATATACTTGGGGTGAAAAAACGCATGTCTGAAGATTTAGAGAATGCTTTATCGAAAGAAGAATAAATAAATTAATCATGAAAACAAATCGAATAATTATTGTATGCACAATTTTTCTGTTAAATCTTTTCTATAGCCAATCAGCTAAGTCACAAAACAAAGAAGGAGGAATAGTCGAAATTAACCTACCTGATTCAATCAAAGGGTATATTAAATTTTGGGAATCATACCCAGAACCTAAATATCTTGATTCCATACCAATTAATAATGGGAAATGTATTTTTAAATATAGATATTTGGAAATGCCAACCATTGCTAAATTAATTGTTTTTCAAAACGCTAAAAAGAAGAGAGTAGATGATATTTATATAGAAAATAAATATGATCATCCAACCACTGTTTATGGCAACATTGTTTTGGATAATAGCCATGCCGTTATGCACGCTACCCCGTGGGTGGCAAATTATTTGTCCTGTACTTACGAAAATGTAAAAGGTTCTGGCAATGGGTGTCTAGAAATTACTCTACCCGATTCCATACATGGATTGGTGCATTTTCGGAAATGGGATGGTTCTCAATTCATCCCATTGGATTCTGCACGTATTGTAAATAGAAAATGCACATTTTACTATAATACATCGGAAATCACTGATGAACGCGTATCTTTTTATGTAGAGCAACCTTATTCTACAATTATTCCGGAAAATATACAAACAGGCTCTACTTGGAATTATCTATTAAAAAATAATACTCTTATTAAAGCGAATGCCAATCCTAAAACAATTTTTAACAACTTCATTGCGACTCTGTCTGGTTCCCCGGAAACTTATGTGCAGATGCAATTGATGAGTAAAACATCCGGGTACAAAGATCTACAAGGATATATTTCGAAAGCATTCATCCAAAAGCATTCAGATAGCAAACTATTGCTTAGGGAACTTTTTTATAGTGGAAGTAGCTATGCATCTGTGAATGATTTGAAGGAGGCATTTAGCCTCTTCAATGAGAACACCCGGCAATCTTCGAAAGGAAAGGAGCTTGCAAGCTATATTAAAGAAAGAGAAGAATATGATAAACACGGAGTTTCTCGCAAATTTGTTTATTTCGATGCAACTGGCAAACAGTACAACCTCAATGATTGTATGAATGGTAAGCAACTTTGCGTGGTTGTTTTTTGGGCGAGTTGGTGTGGTCCTTGCCTTGAAGAGATTCCTCGACTTAAAGAGTTTTATAAAGAATACAAAGATCAAGTATCCCTTGTTAACTTAAGTATAGATAACGATTACACAAAATGGACGGACAGGATGAAACAATATCCGGTTGAATGGCTAAACCTGTCGGGGCTTCCTAAAGAGAAGAAGAAAGTGGCAAACGACTTTGGTGTTGGACCAATTCCATGTTTTATGGTTATCGATTCTAAAGGTAAAATCATAGCTTCACAATACATCCGTAAAGGAAATGAAATGAGACCTTTAGAATTGGAAAATATAAAAGAAATCATAAACCAAAAGATACATCGGTAATTCTTAAATCTTTTTCTTATTGTCAATAACTCGATTCTATGGACTGCGACCTAGTTGTTTACGCATAATTGCTAAACACTATGGCCGCAGTTATTCTCTGCGAAATTTGATATGTGGCACTCTCCTACGTGCAGATGAGCATGAAATAGGTGTTATGGCTATTGTTGGATTTACTGATGATACGGTAAGTGCTATTGATTGGTGTATCGGTATTAGTGCTCTTTTAGGAATAGCTAGTATGACGACCGTTGTATGTCCACCGCTGAGTTTAGGTTTGGATGGCTTGTCTATTTGCTTTGGGATAGCTAGCTTGTTTGTTCCTGGTGATAGCGATACTCCTGGAGGTTTAGGAACTTCTGGAGGATATTAGTCCTTAATTGACTATTTGCTTCTTTTTATATGTTTGATATTATGGATAAGATTATATATATATTTTTTGTCCAATCATTAAATATATGCTTTGTTAGGTTAAAACTGTTGGCAAAGAACTTGACGACTTCCAATATTATCGCGTAGTATGGGGATATTCGTGTGTGCTTTTAGGCTTTTCTATGGGGGATACTTTTTGTATTGACGAATATGGGTATACATTATGATCGGTTAATGACTTGCACTTATACTCATTTCCAAGAGCGCTCTTTGATTTATGGATTTATCAAGAAGTGCTGTAAAGCCTGGAGGATCGAAGTAATGTGTAACGTTTTCAAACAATGAACATTGGATAATTGAACATGGATTGCATTGGCAATTGGATATTAATTTTAATGAGGATTATGGAAAAAAATCATAGAATGAGATAATAATTTTCCATTGGAATTACTCGTGCAAAATTAATAATGCGTTTCCCTTGAGCCGTGCCATGAATTTATTCATGCCGTTGCCTGTCTATAGTCCTCCTGCGGAATGTATAACTTGCAGCTGTAGCTCATCGATGGACGGAGAGATAAATAGGCCACTTATTCTTTGCTGTTGTAATCAAATCTATTATATTTGTGATTGTTAGCTAAGAAGATGTTATGAGAAAAGGAACTTTATTTTTATTACTTCTTGTATTTCAGGTTCATACAACGTTGTTGCAGGCAGAAGTCGAAGTGAAACCTATCTTGGAAAAGCTGGACCGGACGTTATCCGACCTGCCGAAATACGCGAATATTAAAGAGAACCAAATTCTGCAATCCAAAAAATTATTGGGCTATTCATCCGTTAGTAAAGAGCAAGAATATAGGATATTGGGCACATTGGTTAGTCAATATCTTCAGTATAATACCGATTCGTGTAAAAAATATATTGATCGGCGGATGGTTGTGGCTCGCCTATTAAACAATCCGAGCTATATCACAGAGGTGAATCTGAATCTGGCAGAGTGGTATAAAAATATCGGTATGTATCCTCAGGCAAAAAAGTTGCTGGATGATAACCGTAAAAACATTACCCCCGATTTATCCTTGTATTATTACGTGATTTTCACCTCTTATTATTATATGGTCGAAGCATACAGTTCGACGGATAAGTATAAGAAAATATACATGGACTTAAGTATGGTGTACCGCGACTCGCTGTTGCAATCTTATCCCAAAACCAGTGTAGAGTATATGCTAACGCAGGCCGATCAAATGAGATTGAACAATAAATTTCAAACAGCGATCAAGCGTTTAAAGATATGTATTAAAAAGGTGAAAGCGGATGATAGTAACATTCGTCTTATCGCTTCAGGCATGGCGCAATGTTACTTAAAGTTAGGGCAGACGGAAGAGGCTAAGTACTATTTTGCTCTTTCGGCCATCTCTGATATACAGCATAGTGTGAAAGAGAATACTTCTTTGCGCTCTTTGGCCGTTATTTTGTTTCAGGAAGGCGACATAGAGCGTGCTAATAACTATTTGCAGTTCTGTATGAAGGATGCCAACGACTGCAAAGCCCGTCTGAGAGAAGTGGAGGCTGCATCGGAAATGCCAACTATCGTGCGGGCTTACCAGAAGCAGATTGAGCGAAAGAACCAAACTTTATGGGGAGAGAATATAGCTCTTCTGCTATTTGTGATTGCTTTGATTCTTACGGTTTACTTTATTGTGCGCCAAAACCGGAGATTGGAGGTGGCCCGTAAAAATGTACTGGAAGCCAATTTATGTCTGGAGGAAATGAATAAACAACTGAACGTGGCGGTTGAACAGGAGAAACGCTCCAATGTAGCTCTCATAGAGAGCAATTGCATCAAAGATGAATATATTGCCCAATATTTGAATCTTTGTTCTTCTTACTTGGAGAAGATGGAAGAATACCGTCATTCCTTGATAAAGATTGGAAGTGAGAGCAGGGTTGAAAAACTTTTCAGCGCTTTGCGTTCTTCTAAATTCGTTGAGGATCAGCTAAAAGACTTTTATATTAATTTTGATCATACCTTTTTGCGCTTATTCCCTACTTTCATCATTGATTTTAATGAGATGTTGCTGCCCGAAGAACGCATAGAATTAAAAAGCGACGGGCAGATTAGCACGGAGATGCGCATATTTGCTCTGATTCGTTTGGGCATTACCGATAGTAATTGTCTGGCTAAGTTTCTGCGCTGCTCGTTGCAAACTGTATATAATTATCGCAGTAAAATCAGAACGAAAACGATTAATAAAGAGGAGCATTTTGAAGAGAAGATTAAGACCATTGGTTCTATTCATACTTAATTATGTAAATAACAAATTATGCTTATGAAATACTTTAGCAGGAAGATATTCTTATTTACTATTGTTCTGGGCGGTGCAATTTCTCTGGCTACCTGTAGCGGGAGAATACAAGATACTAAGCTGTCTATTCAAACTCCCGAACAGATGTATGGCGATCTGTTCTACAAAGTAATGCAAACCGATAGTTTGTTTGGCCCCGGACGCGTGTTGGCTGAAACCAAAACCTTTGTTGATTTGATTCCTCGTGTGGCACCGGTGCTGATACGCAAAGAATATGAAGAACAGAAATCCAACCCTCTTTTCTCCTTGGGCGCCTTCCTGAAAAATAATTTCACCTGGCCTGTCGAGGGTAAAATATATACCGACACCTGCCGACTGAATGAACACATTATGCGGTTATGGAGCTATCTGCAACGTAACCCCACTTCGCAAAAATACGGTACTTTGATTCCTCTCCGGCATCCGTACATCGTTCCCGGCGGGCGCTTTCGTGAAATATATTACTGGGACAGCTATTTTACCATGCTTGGCTTGCGTGAAGACGGGCAGACGAAGGCCATTGAAGATATGATCAGTAATTTTTCGGAGCTAATACAAACCATCGGCTTTATTCCTAATGGAAACAGGAGCTATTACATAAGTCGCTCGCAACCTCCTTTCTACCCGTACATGATTGATTTGTTGGCCGGCATGAAAGGCGATTCTGCCGTTTATACCAAGCATTTGCCCGAATTGGAGTCTGAGTATGCTTTTTGGACGGCGGGCGAGAAGAAATTGAGAGGGCCGGGCACGGCAGCGCTCCATTCGGTCTGTATGAAGGGCGGTGAGGTAATGAACCGTTACTGCGATTCGCAGCAAACTCCACGCACAGAGATGTATCGTGAAGATGTGGCTACGGCTGTGGAGGCCGAAAAACATTTGCCGGACGTTAACCGGAAACTCTTTTATCAGGATTTGCGTTCGGGAGCCGAGTCGGGCTGGGATTTCTCAAGTCGATGGCTGGCCGACGGAGAGCATCTTTATACGATTCATACGACTGACATCGTACCTGTGGATTTGAATTGTCTGCTCTATCACCTGGAACAGACATTGGCTACGGCCTACCGACTGCAGGGAAATGCGGCAAAAGCCGATATGATGAATGGTAGAGCCGGAAAGCGACGGGCAGCTATCGAACGCTATTGTTGGGACTCGGGCGCAGGCTTTTATAAAGATTTTGATTGGAAGCAGGGACGCGTTACACCTGTGTTGTCTCTGGCAGGGGTGTTTCCTCTCTATGCGGGCATTGCCGGTAAGGAGCAAGCGGCGGCAGTAGCTCAAGTGATTAAAAATAAGTTTCTGCAGTCGGGTGGGGTGGTTACCACATTAAACCACACGGGGCAGCAATGGGACTCTCCCAACGGTTGGGCACCGTTGCAATGGGTAACAGTCTCAGCGCTCGATCGTTACGGGCGGTCGGACTTGGCCGACACCATTGCTAACCGTTGGATGAATTTGTGTCTCAGCACGTTTAATGCAACTCATCGCATGATGGAGAAATACGATGTGGTTGAACAGGCTACTACTAACTATGGAGAATATCCCAATCAAGACGGCTTTGGCTGGACCAACGGAGTATATCGTAAGATGCAAGAGCGGGGTAAGAGTAAATAGACATAGCCTTCAATAAAAAAACAGAACCTTCAAAACCTTTTTCTCTGAGTGCTAAACTTTTATCCTGTTTACTAAATCTCATCATTATTATTTGTATCTAATTGATTATTAATCATTTAGGTTTAATGTAGGTTACTAAATGTTTACCAACGTTTTTTATACCTGTCCCTTCTGTATATATTTGTAACGCAACATTATTTAACCTGTCACCTCATGTGACTCAATTCTAATTATTATGAAATTTAGCAGTATCTTATCTAAGAGGCACTGGATCATGGTTTCGGCTCTTTGTCTGTCAATGACACAGGGGGTAATGGCTCAAAAGGGACCACAGTGGCTAAGCAAAGCTCTGTTTTATCAGATTTATCCATCGTCTTATATGGACAGTGACGGCAATGGCATCGGAGATTTACCCGGCATCAATGCTAAACTGGACTATATTCAATCTATTGGCGTGAATGCCATCTGGTTGAATCCTATTTTCGAATCGGGTTGGTTCGACGGGGGGTATGATGTAATTGACTTTTATAAGGTTGATCCCCGTTTCGGTACGAATACCGATTTAGTGAATTTAGTGAAAGAAGCTCATAAACGCGGCATTAAAATATGTCTGGATTTGGTAGCTGGGCACACCAGTGATAAGTGCGCCTGGTTTAAACAGTCGGCTGAGGCAGATGCTAATTTGCAACATAGTGACTATTATATATGGACAAACGAGATTCCTGAGGCAGAAAAGAAATTAATAGCAGAACGTGAGGCAAGTGCCAATCCTTTATCAAATACCATTGGGCGCTATGTAGAGGCAAATGCCCCTCGTGCCAGGTATTATGAAAAGAACTTCTTTGAGTGCCAGCCGGCTTTGAACTACGGCTTCGGGCAACTCGATCCGAATCATCCTTGGGAACAGCCGGTTAATGCTCCGGGGCCTCAGGCTACCCGTCAGGAACTGAAAAACATTATGGCTTTTTGGATGAACAAGGGAGTTGACGGCTTTCGTGTGGATATGGCTTCCAGTTTGGTAAAGAACGATCCCGAGAAGAAAGAAACAATTAAACTTTGGAATGAAATGCGTGACTGGTTTAATCGGCAATATCCGGAGTGTGTGCTTATCTCGGAGTGGAGTAACCCGAAGCAGGCTATTCCGGCCGGTTTTCATATCGACTTTATGATTCATTTCGGTATACCGGGTTATCCTTCGTTGTTCTTTGCCAAGAACACTCCCTGGGGCGAACGCAATACTAAATATGATTATTGCTATTTTGATAAGTCGGGCAAAGGCTCATTGCAGGAATTTATAGAGAATTTTCAGTCGGCTTATGATGCTACCAAAGATGAGGGCTTCATCGCTTTGCCTTCGGCCAATCATGACTACCAGCGGCCCAACGTGGGTGATCGTAATTCGCTGGATCAACTCAAGGTGGCGATGACTTTTTTTCTGACCATGCCCGGGGTGCCTTTCTTGTACTACGGTGACGAGGTAGCGATGAAATACCAGATGAATTTGCCAAGCAAAGAAGGAAGCAACGAGCGTGCCGGAACGCGTACGCCTATGCAATGGAGTAATAACTCAACGGCCGGATTTTCTACTTGTTCCCCCGAAGAGCTTTATTTGCCTGTAGATACGGAAAACGGTAAACTTACTGTTGAGGCTCAGCAGAATGATCCGAATTCGATGTTGAACTATGTGCGCGAACTTATAAAATTGCGCCAATCCTCTGATGCATTGAGTAACAATGGTGATTGGGAGTTGGTTAGCGATGTTAATAAGCCGTATCCCATGGTTTACAAACGCAGTGCCGGCAACGAGGTTTATGTAGTGGCGCTGAATCCGGCTGCCAAAACTGTATCGGCAGAGATTCCCGCTCTTGGCGGCGATCGGGTTACGCTGGTAATAGGTAGCAAAAAACAAGGGAGTTATAAGAGTGGAAAGACAATGGATAAAATACAATTGAAAGCCATTTCGGCTTTGGTCTTTAAAGTAAAATGATTTTAATGTTAACCTTTATTATTAATTTAATTCTAGTAAAATGAAACAAAAACGTTTCTGGCAAAGAATTCTTTTCATTTCGATCGGATTCTTGCTTTCAATGAGTGCATTTGCTCAAAGCATCACTGTAAAGGGCAATGTGAAGGACAATACAGGCGAAAACATTATTGGCGCTAATGTATTGGTAAAAGGAACTTCGAACGGTTCAATTACCGATCTTGAAGGTAATTTTATTGTTTCGGATGTAAATCCAAATGCTACATTGGTAATCTCTTTTGTAGGCTTTACCACTAGAGAAATTGCCGTATCGGGCAAAAAGGTAATCGATGTTATGCTGAAAGAAGATTCTCAGGCATTGGATGAGGTTATGGTGGTTGGTTATGCGATTGGTAGTAAACGTACCATCTCAGGAGCCGTTGAGCGTGTTAAGAAAGAAGACATGAATAAAGGAGTTGTTGCCAGTCCGCTGGAAGCCTTAAAAGGAAAAGTAGCCGGAGTGGTTATCAGTCAATCGGGTGGAGATCCTATGGGTACGACTAACATTCGTATACGTGGTACTTCTTCTTTATCGGGTGGTAATGATCCGTTGGTTATTATTGATGGTGTATTTGGTGATATGACTATGCTGAATAGTCTTTCGCCCAATGATATTGAATCTATGACCATTTTGAAGGATGCATCGGAAACGGCTCAGTATGGTTCTCGTGGTGCCGCCGGCGTTATTGTTGTTACTACCTCTAAGGGTAAATTGGGTTTTGCCGAAGTGGAATATAATGGTCAGTTCGGTTTCAATAGCGTATTTAAGAACATTGAAATGTTATCGGCTGCCAACTATCGTTCGACAGCGGACAAATTGGGCCTTACATATACCGATCTGGGTGGTAATACCAATTGGTTGGATGCTATTGAACGCAGTACGGGGCTAACTCAAAACCATAGTTTTTCATTTACTTCCGGTCATGAGATGTCGAATATGCGTGCATCCATCGGGGTTATTGAGCGTGAAGGTGCTTTGAAAAATTCGGATATGATTAACTATACGGCCAAGTTTGATGCCACTCAGTTGGCTTTTGACAAGAAAGTAAAGTTTGAGATCGGAGTTTTCGGTTCGGAACGCGATGGCAACATTCAGTATGATATGCAGAAAATGTTTTATTCTGCAGCTGCTTACAATCCGACTTATCCAACGGTGAAGAATGCCAATGGCGTATGGGATGAGGATTTGTTGGCTAACGAAATTTATAATCCGCTGGGACAGCAGGATATAACTAACAAATATGGGGTGGCTTCCATAAATACTCATGCGAGGATGACGTGGACTATTATTTCGGGCTTGAACCTGAGTGCATTCGGATCATATACTTATCTGGACTCGGATAATAGACGCTATATTCCCAACGATATCCGTCAGGGAGAATTGAATGGCAATGGTTGGGCTTATCTGGCCAATACTAACCGCAAAGACTTGATGGGAAATATTCAGTTGAGTTATTCGAAGGATTTTGGTAAACACCATATTGATGCTTTGGCTTTGATGGAGGGACAATCATACAAAACTTTCTCCAGTTCAACTCAGTCAAAGGGTTATGAAACGAATTATTTTAAGTATAACAACCTGAGAGCCGGCGCAAATGTAGCCTGGGGAGATAACACTTCTTATTCTTCTGAATACAAGCTGTCTTCTTACATGGCTCGTTTAAACTATATGTTTGCCGAAAAGTATATCGTTACGGCAAACTTCCGTACGGACGGTTCTTCTAAATTGGGCAAAGGCAATAAATGGGGGGCATTTCCTTCTGCATCTGTTGCCTGGATTGCCAGCAATGAAACCTTCTTAAAGGATATTCATGCGATTAATAACTTGAAGATTCGTGCAGGTTACGGGGTTACCGGTAATCAGGATGCGATTGATCCGTACAATTCATTGTCTTTGATGGAACCTAACGGCACTACATTGGTGGATGGCTCGCCTACGACTACTTTTGCCGTTACTTCTAATAATAATCCCGATTTGCGTTGGGAAGTTAAACATACATTCGATGTCGGAGTCGATTTGTCGATGTTTGATAGTCGTTTTAACCTGACAGTGGACTACTACGCTTCTAAGACGAAAGATCTGTTATATACTTATACAGTACCTGTTCCTCCGTTCACCTACACCTCATTGCTTGCCAACATGGGCGAGATGACCAATAATGGTTTGGAGATAGCTGTTCGTGGTGATATCGTTAAGTCTAAAGATTTCACCTTTAACGCAGGTGTAAATTTATCTTTTCAGAAGAACAAACTGGTATCGTTACACGGAACTTATAAAGGTCAGGAGTTAACTACAAGCGAGCATATTGCCGTGGCTAACATCAATGCTGCCGGTTTAACTCAAAATACAGGGGTTACTTATCTTATAGAAGGTCAGCCTGTAGGGGTATTCTACTTGCCGCATTGCACCGGCATCGATGAAAACGGACAATACATTATCGAAGATCTGGATAAAAACGGAACGATTGATACGGGTGATAGCGGTGATCGTCAGGTATGCGGTCAGGCTATTCCTAAAGCTTATTTAGGTATGGACTTTACGCTGAAGTATAAGAATTGGGATTTAACCACTCAGTTTAATGGTGCTTTCGGTCATAAGATTTACAACGGTACTTCCATGACTTATAGCAATATGAATAACTTCCCAACTTACAATGTATTGGCGAAAGCTCCCTCATTGAATGGAGGAGAGGGCATCCACGATATTCAAATTTCCGATTATTGGTTGAAGAAGGGTGATTACCTAAACTTTGAATATGCTTCTCTGGGTTATACATTCACCGAAAAGCAATTGAAGGCTACTAAATATCTAAAGAATTTGCATTTGGCTCTTTCTGTTAATAACATTTGCACTGTAACCGGCTATTCCGGTTTGACTCCGATGATAAACTCTGCCAGTCTGGTTCGTCAGTCTGAAGGCACTACTACTAACGGAACTCTTGGTGTAGATGATAAACGGATCTATCCATTGACCCGCACATTCTCTTTATCGGTATCTGTTAAATTCTAGTTATTCAATCATTCAAAAAGATCAGTTTTATGAAAAAAATATTAATTGGCTCAATGTTCGCAGCAATTTGCTTGCTTTCAGCCTGCTCTTTGGATGAAACTCCGGAAAGTAAGTTTAGCGAAGAAGATGCTTATCAAAGTTCTGTATTGATTTATGTTAATACCGTGGCAAGTATTTATTCTTCAATCAGCAATGGCCTTTATGGGGCTACTGATTGTGTTCACACATTACAGGAGTTTACCTCTGATGCAACGATGCTCCCGGGCCGCCAGGGCGACTGGGTGGATGGTGGTAAATGGCAGAATATGTTTCTCCATAATTTTGCCTCCTCTGTTGATACTTATTCTATTGTTTGGAATCATCTGTATCAGATCATCGGTCTTTGTAACTCTTCGATTGATAAGTTGGAGGAATTTAAGGCTACGAATGAAGATGCGGAGTCTTACATTTACGAGGTTCGCGCTCTTCGTGCTATCTATTACTACTATGCGATGGATTTGTTTGCACAGGTGCCTATCGTAACTTCTTCGTCTATGTCTATTGCGGACGTGTCACAGTCGAATCGTTCGGACGTATTTAAGTTTGTAACCTCCGAACTGGAAGCTTGTTTGCCTTATTTATCCGAAGATAAAGCACAGAACAGTGGCTCATACTATGGCCGCGTAACAAAAGCGGTTGCCTATATGTGCATGGCTAAATGTGCATTGAATGCTCCTGTTTATAATGTGGATAATACGACTAAAACGAGTTATCAGGCATTTGTCGGTCCTGATATGAGTAAAGAGTGTATAGCCAGTGAGTCATTGGGGGCTCAGGTAACAGCCTCGGGTAAGAATATCAGCATCACTGTCGACGGTACTGCACGCAATGCCTGGAGTACGGTAGTCTATTGCGTTGAGCAGATAGAAAAATTGGGTTATCAGTTGCAGGGAGACTATGCCGATAATTTTATAGTGGCCAACCAAAATTCGATAGAGAATATCTTTACTCGTCCGGATGATGATGCGACTTATAAGATATGGGATTGTAATTTAATGCGTTCTTTGCATTACAATCATGGAGGTGCCATGGGTTATTCCGGATGGAACGGTACTTGTTCGTCTGTTCGACAGATGCAGGTTCTTCATTACGGATTAGCCGATCAGGATCCGCGCTTGGCGATCAATTTCTATACAGGCACTGATTATACTAAAGATACTAATGGTGTTTTAGTGAACGATGGTGCCACGACTTCAGATTTGGAGTACGAACCTTTGAAAGCTGTGCTTGATTTTCCCACTAATGCCAATGCACACGATGTGAAAAGCGCAGGAGCTCGATTCAAAAAATATGAGTATGATGCTTCAAGTACTATTCAGGGTGATATCAACAACGATTTGGTTATTTGGCGCTATGGTGATGCTTTGTTAATGAAAGCCGAGGCTGAATATCGCTTGGGCGAAACAGGTTTAGCTTTGGGCTACGTAAAAGAGATTCGTGACCGTGCGGGTGCTACTCAGCTGAACAGTCTGACGCTGAATGATATTCTGAATGAACGTATGGCCGAACTTTCCTGGGAAGGGGTACGCCGTCAGGATCAGATTCGTTTCTGTACTTTCACGCAACCTACTGTAGATCGCTATGTCGGTATATGGCATAATGCTTCCGCCGGTGATTACAATAATGACACTCAGGGATATACGAATGTATTCCCAATACCTTATTCTGTGTTGAATTTGAATTCAAATTTGAAGCAGAATCCAGGATATTGATATTATTACTAAATTTGTTTTCGATAGGTTAGAGTTGTAGCCTTGCCTGCTGTCAGGGGCAGGTAAGGCTACTACTTGTTTGTAAAGGAGGCCACAATGAAGGGGTTTCACTGTTAAATAATTAACCATGAATAAAATATTTCTTTATGTTTTATTGGGGCTCTTCTGTCTTGTCCCCGTAGCCAAAGGGCAGCAGTCTTATTTATATAATAAGGACGTAGCCGTTTTTTATCCGGCTAATTTTGATTCTTTATCAACTTTGCCGTCATCTGCCGTCGTAAAAGAGTTGGTGCGACAATCTGCATTGCCCGATTCGTGGAGCATCAGACCGGTTTATAGTACGGAAAAAGGTAAAGCCGTAGCTGCCTTGCAGGTAGATAGTGATGCCGATTTATACGCCACAGGTGAGGTGTATGGTGAGTTACGGCGTAACGGTAAAGAGGTGAATTTATGGAATACTGATAATTTCATGTATCTGCAGCATGAACGTAAACAGCTCTACCAGTCTCATCCGTGGGTACTGGGGGTGCGTAAAGATGGTTCGGCTTTTGGCCTTTTGGCCGATAATTCATGGAAATCTTATCTTAGTACGGGGAATCCTGTAAAATTTACTTCTGAAGGGCCTGCTTTTCGAGTGATTGTTATTGAGAAGAATTCGCCGCAAGAGGTGATGAAAGAGTTGGGCAATTTGATAGGCACGATGGAGATGCCGCCATTATGGGCGTTGGGCTATCAACAATGTCGATACTCATATTATCCCGATACTCGTGTGAAACAGATCGCTGATGAATTTCGTACACGTAAAATTCCTTGTGATGTAATCTGGATGGATATAGATTATATGGACGGTTATCGCATCTTTACTTTTGATTCGCAACGTTTTCCTGACCCAAAGGGATTAAACGATTATTTGCATCAGCATAAATTTAAGGCTGTTTATATGATTGACCCGGGCGTAAAGAAAGACAATCATTATTTTGTATATAAGCAGGGCACTCAGGGTGATTATTGGGTAAAGAATAAGAAAAACAAACCCTTTGTAGGTAAGGTGTGGCCGGGTAAATGTGTCTTTCCGGATTTTACCCGTCCTGAGGTTTGTACCTGGTGGAGTAAACTCTATAAGGATTTCATGGCAACCGGAGTTGACGGTGTTTGGAATGATATGAACGAACCGGCTGTTTTTAAAGGTGTTGATGCTTCTATGCCTGTTGATAATTGGCATCTAGGTGGTGGTGGTCAGCCGGCGGGTCCTCATTTACGTTACCACAATGTATATGGGTTGGATATGGTAAAGGCCAGTCGTGAGGGTATTTTGGCCGCAAATCCGGATAAACGTCCATTTGTACTTTCGCGTGCCAATTTTTTGGGTGGGCAACGATATGCTGCTACCTGGACGGGCGACAATGGATCCAGTTGGGAAATGTTAAGGGCTTCAATTCCTATGACTATCAATTTAGGGCTTTCCGGTCAGCCGTTCAACGGCCCCGATATCGGTGGTTTCGGATTAAATTGTAATGCCGAACTTTTAGCTCATTGGACTGCTATGGGTGTTTATTTCCCGTTTGTGCGTAATCATTCATGCGCTGGCACCGTTGATCAGGAACCGTGGGTCTTTGGTACAAAAGTGGAGAATGTTTGCCGCACTGCCATCGAGCGCCGCTATCGGATTCTGCCATATGTTTATACCTTGTTTTGGGAAGCGTCAACGGACGGTCTGCCAATAATGCGTCCGGTATTTATGGCTGATACCAAAGACCTTAGTTTGCGAAGTGAACAACAATGCTTTATGTTGGGGACTGATTTGCTTATTATTCCCCGTTGGAGCAAAAACCCGCAGCTGCCCAAAGGCAATTGGAATATCATTAAATTTGAGAATGAAGATGATGGTTACCAACCGTATGTAGCGTTGCGACCGGGTGCTATTTTACCCGTAACGAAGGTAATTCAGAGCACGGAAGATTATAAAACCGATTCATTGACGCTACTTATTAATCCGGATAAAACGGGATATGCCAGTGGCCGCCTTTATGATGATGCCGGAAATGGCTTCGGCTATCGTTCGGGTGATTACTCAGTATACAAGTTTGTTGCCGGCAAATGTTCAGACAAGCAGTTAAAGATTGAAATTTCATCTATAGAAGGAACTCGTCCGGCCAATCGTGTTTATCGCGTTGGTTATGTAACCGATAATAATATTGTTTACTCCGACTGGAGTTCAAAGAATGTTATCTATGTTGATATTCAGGAAGATAATCAGGAAGGCATTGATCTGAAAAAGCTGAAGATGTCGACCATGGATTTGAACGAACAACCTGCTGCCATTGAAAAAGTAAAGAAAACAAAGGCTGGCGACAAAGATAAAAAGGGAGATCAATACTATTAATCGGTCTATATTTGTCTACTCATTTAGTTAAAGTTAACAAGATAAGCATAGTCCCATCTGTGAAGATGCACCTATGAACAATATTATTGCATTTGAATTTTAAAATGGAGTAGAAAGAGGAAGCAGCCCTACTTTTGGGGCAGCTTCCTCTTATTTTTCTGAAAGAGACTTGTGTTAACCCAAATTAGGATTGATAGCCTTCCAATCTGTTATAGCAGGGATAATACCCGAATTGATCAATTCATTACGTAGGTCGCATAGGTGCTTGTAGCTGTTGTTTAATGCCGCATGTTCCTCCGTTGTTCCTGAGACTTCTTTGTATGTAACTCCTTTTTTGTCCAATGTTGTTTCCATAGCCATCATGATATGGTTGTATTCATTGTTTGAAACATACACTCCGGCGGGCCACGCAAAAGATTCTCCACCCATCACTGCACGTATCATTTCAATGGAGAGATATGCCGGACTTTGGAATGATGAGCGTCCGCGTAGTTCAATGATGTGTTTGCCTCCCTGAGTGACTTTCTCCTGGATTTCTTTCCATTGTTCTTTGCTCAAAGCAGGTGTTCCCATCAGTTCGCTCAAAGGTTTGCTGTCAATTGTAGTCGTGGATGCAAAGACTGCCATCTGTTCGCCATGACCGCCGTACGTACGGCAATTAATTATTTGTTCGGGCGCAATATTGAAGTGTTTGACAAGTTCGTTGCGCAAACGTGTGCTATCCAATGCAGCCAACGTACTTACTTGATTAGGTTTCAAGCCCGAATACAGCAATACTAATAATCCTGTGATGTCGGCCGGATTGAAAATAACAACAACATGTTTTAGGTCGGGACAATAGGTTTTAATGTCTTTTCCCAATTGAATGGCGATGTCGGCATTCCCTTTTAATAAATCTTCCCGGGTCATTCCTTCTTTACGGGCAGCTCCTCCTGATGATACAAGGTATTTGCAGTTGGTCAAAGCTTCTTTGATATCAGCTGTATAAGTAATATGTACATCGCTGAATCCACATTGCAATAATTCTTCGGCAACTCCCTCTAATCCTTTGGCAAAGGGGTCATAGAGACAGATTTCGGAGGTCAGGCCCATCATAATAGCTGTTTGTGCCATGTTTGAGCCAATCATACCGGCGGCACCAATGATCGTTAGTTTTTCTGATGTTAAAGTTTTCATACGTCTTACTATTTTTGATTTCCCTACTAAGATAGTGTATTTTGTTGAATTCTCATAAACAAAAAAAATTATACCCTATCACTTTAAGTTATTGGTAGGTGCTTTGTGCTATTTCAGAATAGCTCCTGCCACAGCATTGGCAACCAGAGAGCGTAACCTTACGACTTCTCCTTTATCATCGGGATGTACGCGGTTGGTTAATAGGATGACGGCTGTGTTACTATCCGGGTCGATAATAAGGGAGGTTCCTGTATAGCCTGTATGCCCGAAGGTATTGGGACCGAAGAGATCGCCATTATTCGATGCATAAGGAGAGAAAACATCCCATCCGGGTGTACGTCCCAATTCTTTTACGGCACGAGGCACGGTGCGCATCGTCTTTACTGCCATGGGGCTGAGGATGCGTTTGCCGTTATATTCGCCGCCATTAAGCAATGCTGTTGCAAGGATGGCGATATCATCTGCGGAAGAGAAAACGCCTGCATTGCCTGATATTCCTCCATTCATGATTCTTGCCAGTGGGTCGTGAACAATACCTTTTAGCACGCTACCGTCCGGTTGTCTTTGAGTAGGAGCACAACGGGCTAATGTTTCACCGGTGGGACAGTAATCGGTATGCTTCATTCCCAGCACATCAAATATATTCGCTTTGGCAAAGTTGCGAAGGCTCTGTCCGGTGATGGTTTCGATGACACGTTGCAGGCTTATGTAATTGAGGCAACTGTACTGAAATTGACTCTTTGGTGCAAAATCACGTTTACAATTCGAAATATATTCTATCAGTCCGTCGGGATTGGGAGCGCCATACTTTTTCTTTAATGAATCGACCGGAGCATAAGGAGGAAGTCCCGATGTATGTGTCATAAGGTCTATAATCCGGATATCTGTCTTTTGACCATCTGCCTCTTCCCAGCCTTTGAAACCGGGTATATACAGATTTACTTTATCAAGTAAACGTAACTGCCCATGTTCAATAAGTATCATGGCACAGATTGCCGTAGACATTGATTTGCTAAGTGAAGCCATATCGAAGACTGTGTTTATATCCATCGGTTCCACTGTGGGATATACTTGCTTATTTCCATAGGCCTTTAGATAGGCCATTTTACCATTGCGTACCACGGCCAATACGGCACCCGGTATTTCTTTATTATCCACTGCTTTCTGAATAGCCTCATCGGCATACTTTAGTTTGTGGGAGTCCATCCCGACTGTTTCGGGAGCAACACGTTGCAGCGGTTGTGCAACTGCTTGCAGCGCAAATAAAAGTGCTGCGAGGAGGTAAATTGTCTTTTTCATTTTTACTCTGTTTTTAGATGCATCTGTTATTTAGTTCTGTAGGCATCTACAGCTTTTTTTACCGAACCGTGCATTAGGAGTAAGGCTTTGGCCTGATCGTACTCCAAACCAAGTTCTTCAATAATCATGCGGGTACCACGGTCTACCAGTTTCTTATTGCTAAGTTGCATATTCACCATCTTATTACCTTTGACACGGCCAAGCTGAATCATCACGGAAGTAGAAATCATATTCAGAATCATTTTCTGACCTGTGCCCGATTTCATGCGAGAGCTTCCGGTAACATATTCTGCGCCTACTATCATTTCAATAGGCACGTCGGACTCTGCTGCCATTGGTGAGTTAGGATTGCTGGTGATACATCCCGTCAATATGCCGTGTTGGCGTGCAGCATGCAGTGCGCCAATTACGTAAGGCGTGGTACCGGAGGCTGCAATACCGATAACGGTATCTTTGTCGTTGATATTATGTGATAGTAGTTCTTGCCAACCACGTTCGGTGTCATCTTCGGCATTCTCTACCGGATTACGCAGAGCGGTGTCTCCTCCGGCGATCAGCCCGATGACAAATGTATTTGGCATACCGAAAGTAGGAGGTATTTCCGAAGCATCAAGCACGCCTAAACGGCCGCTGGTACCTGCTCCCATATAGAAGATGCGCCCGCCTTGTTTCATGCGGGGCACTATTTGTGTCACTAGCTTTTCTATCTGAGGTATGGCTTTCTGAACGGCAATAGCCACTTTTTGGTCTTCTGCATTGATGTCCTCAAGAAGTTCGCGTACTGATTTTTGCTCCAGATTATTATAAAGTGAAGTTTGTTCGCTTATTTTAATGAAAGCATTGCTTTGCTTTTCTTGGTTGTTACTGTTTTTATTACTATCCATTATTGAGTTTATTATTTGTGATATTCTATCAACCCTTTCATCGGACTTTTAATGACAGTGCCTAACTTAATGTCCATTTGGGCAGCCGCTTCAATAAGAATTTCTTTATAGTGATGAGCTACTGAACCGATGATATGGACTTTGTTGTTTTGATAATCATATTGCATCACATTTCGTTTAAAGAAAGCTTTGAAACTATCCAGAATGAGTGTGTGTATTTCTGGTTCCTGAATGTTTTGTATTAGGAACGGAGAAAGACTGGCCAGAAAACGATTAGGGAACGGCTGGCGATAGACCCGATCGATAATATCGCCCGGAGTAAGATTGAATTGTGTTAGAAATTTCTCTTTCAAGGCCGGCGTTATCTGATTCTTGAGAATGTCGCCTACTAGTAGTTTCCCTAGTACGGCACCACTGCCTTCGTCACCAAGGATAAACCCCAAAGGGGATACGTTATCTACAATATTCTCCCCGTCGTAGAAACAGGAGTTGGAACCTGTGCCCAAGATGCAGGCAATGCCGGGTCGATGCCCGCACAATCCTCTCGCTGCAGCGAGCATATCTGTGTTTACTTCAATTTTTGCGTTGATGTGTTGGGAAATGGCTCTATGCACTGCTTCAATCTTGTCGGGGAATCCACAACCTGCGCCATAAAAATAAAGGGCATTGATTGTATAGCTCCCGATTTGAGGTAAAAGTGCATTACCGACCTCGTTACTTATTTCTTCTTCTGATTGAAAAAAAGGATTTGTTCCTTTTGTATAAACCTGTTGGACTAACTGTCCCTTATCTACAATACACCAATCTGTCTTTGTAGATCCGCTATCTGCTATTAAAATCATATTTTTATATATAGTTTCTTTTTGTATAATACGTGTGCGATGGCCCAGTTTAAGGCAACAAATAACAGGGCAAAGGCTAACGAACCGCCATAGTTACCCAACGTGGGTTGTAATATTTCCGAGTAAATGTATCCTTGTAGGCTTATTGTGTCGTTGCCGTATGTAATATGAATGTTGCCTAATAAGATGGCTAATATATCTGCCATGACGTAAATGAAAAGAGGATTCACTCCAAATGATTCGAAGAAGCGAGTCCATTTTTTATATCCCTTTGCATCGATAATCCATACCAGGACTGCCAAGAGGCTTGATGCCAGTCCACAAGTAGTGATAGCAAAAGTAGGTGACCATATCTTTTTGTTGATGGGACATCCGTAGCTTAGTAAGAAACCTGTAAATGTAAGTATGGTTCCTATAAGAAACAAGCGTTCTATTTTTTTATTTATGTCTTTTACCTCCATTAGTAACTTACCGCAGCAGAAACCGATCAGTACATGAGCTATGGCGGGGATGGTGCTAAGCAAGCCTTCGGGGTCAATGCCATTGTCCTTATACATATGGTTCAAACCTAATACGGCACGGTCTACTATCGACAATATGTTTGTTTCATTATGCTCAAATCCATTGCCGAAAAATAAAATTAGAAAATAACCAATCAGCAAACCGGCAATGAGATAAGGGATGTGTTTATGCTTCATTAGCAAGGCTATGAGAGCGGCTGCGCCGTAACTTAAGGCTAGGCGGGGCATAACTCCCAAAATACGTATCCTGTCAAAAGGAAGAGGATCTAACGTACGGCAATAGAGTGAGAACCATCCGATGCCTAATCCGATGGCAAATATCACGATTGTGCGTCTTATGATTTTCCATGCGGCTGCATAAGTGAATTCAAAGTTGTACTTTCTTAAAGATATGTAGGTAGAGATGCCCATGATGAACATGAAAAAAGGAAATACCAGATCGGTGGGCGTTAGTCCGTTCCATTCTGAATGTTCTAAAGGTGCATATATACTTCCCCAGCTACCCGGATTGTTTACTGTAATCATACCGGCTATTGTTATTCCTCTTAATACATCAAGAGCCAGTAAGCGGCTGGATGTATTTTTTTTAGCTCCGGAGGCGGGAGTTGTTTCTTTACTGTTCATATCGTTTTATGTTATTGTTGTACATTTATCTATCAGATATACGATGGACACATAGGGTATGCCTGCGTTGGTGGTTAGTCCTATTTCGCAAGTACGGCTGTTAGAGTAGCCTGTTTTGATTCCGGCTTGTTCTAACTGAGGCCTGAGTTTGCGGAGGGCATACGTGTTTACTTCCGGATGGGTAAACCCTTTATCTCCGGCAAAGCCGCAACAGCCAACTTCTTCGGGAATCAAAACATTGGTAGAACATAACTTAGCAAGTGCTGTGATTTGTTCTGTCAGTCCCATTTTGCGCATAGAGCAGGTGATGTGTAAGGCAACCGGTTGTTCCGTTTGGGTGAACCTGAGTTTATCCCGCAAGAATGTATAGATGAACTCAGCGGGTTCGTATAATTTTAGTTTATTGATCGTTTCACGCATGCGATGCAGGCACGGACTCTGATCACAAAGTACAGGATATTTGCCCTGTTCGCTGGCTTCGTAAAGAGCGGTTTCAAGCTCAGCCGCTTTGCGATCGGCAATGTCTATCATTCCTTTACTCTCCCAGATGGTTCCACAACATAAGTTCTCCATACCTTTAGGAAAAATAATCTCATAACCAGCCTTTTGCAGGAGGGAGACCATTTTATTAACAAGCGGCGTTTCCTCGGGTGATTTCCGTGCAACTCCCATTGTTTGGTTGATGCAACTGGGAAAATAAACGACTTTCAAAAGCGTTTCATCTTTTGCCGTATTTTGTGTTCCCTCATCTTTTAGGTCTTTGCTGATGCTATAAGCTTTGGGCATTGCCGGTGTCCATAGCGGAATACCCAGCAGGTGATGCATGTTCCGGGTGATGGAACTCATCGTGCTACTACCTAATAGGCTGTGAGCCGTATCGGCCATTCCCAGAACGGGTCGCAGTGCTCCTTTTATTTCAGAGAAGTGGTTAGCGGCAAAGTTTCCGATGGCGTAGCCCATGCTTCCTTTAGGCAATTCCCGCTGCCGGATGTCGTGCGTGAGGTCGCCTGTATTAATATTCATAGGGCAAGACATGGAGCAAAGTCCGTCTCCGGCGCAGGTTTGGTTGCCCGGATAGCGATATTGCTTTTGTAACAGTTGTAATCTGTATTTATCTTCAGCTTCTTCAGAGTGTTTTAATCGGGATATCTCTCGTTGAATAACGATGCGTTGACGGGAGGATAGCGTAAAGCCACACGTCAGGCAGTTAACCTCACAAAATCCGCATTCAATGCATTTGTCTACATGTTCATTTGTTAGCGGTAGGGGTTTAAAGTTCTTGATATGACACTGAGGATCATCATTAAAAATAACTCCCGGATTGAGCAATCCTTTAGGATCGAACAGTTGTTTAACTGTGCGCATCACCTCATAAGCTGTTTCTCCCCATTCGTATTTCACAAAAGGAGCCATGTTGCGGCCTGTGCCGTGCTCGGCTTTGAGGGAACCGTCGTATTTGTCGACTACCAATGTCTTTACATCGTTCATCAGCGCTTCGTAGCGTTTTACTTCGGCATCAGTGGCAAATGACTGGTTAATGATGAAGTGATAATTCCCTTCGAGTGCGTGACCATAGATGCAGGCATCGTCATATCCGTGTCGGACTAATAATTGTTGCAAGTCGGCTGTCGCTTCAGGAAGGTTTTCGATATGGAAAGCCACATCTTCAATCAGACAAGTCGTTCCTAACGGACGCGTTCCTCCTACGGAAGGAAAAATTCCCGAACGAATAGCCCAATAGGTGGCATATTCACTCTCTATATCTGTAAAGTGAACGGGTATGTGTGTGTGGAAGACTTTTAGCGCTTCTTCAATGCAGGCTATGTTGGCCTTAAGTTCTTCGGCGCTGGATGCTTTTGTTTCAGCCAGTACAGCGGTAAGTCCGCTGCCTGTGGGGTCGTTAACGGAAGCGAGTGATTTACTGTCCAAAAGTTCGGCCCCCTTTACAACCAGCTCCGTGCTTGAAGCCAATGTGAGCCTTTTCATGGCAACAACAGCCCTGCAAGCTTCTTTTATGTCTTCAAAATAGAGCATGGTACTCGCTTTGTACGGATCGTCATACGCTGTTTTCATGGTGACTTCCGAAAGAAATGCGAGGGTACCTTCGGAGCCTACCATTAAATGGGCAATGATGTCAAAAGGATCATCGAAAACGGTGAAAGGTAATATATTCAGCCCCGTTACATTCTTAATGGAGTATTTGTAGCGGATACGTTCTGCCAGGTGGGTGTCTTTACGCACTAAGTATCGCAATGACTCTATCTGACGAATAAATTCCGGTTTTTGTTGTGCGAAGTTCCGGCGGCTTGTCTCGTCTCCGGTATCAAGTAGGGTTCCGTCGGCAAGTACAATGCGGGCAGATAGCAATACCTTATCGCTATTGGCGTGTGTGCCGCAATTCATTCCCGAAGCATTGTTCATGACAATGCCTCCTACCATGGCACTTTTTACTGAAGCAGGATCGGGAGCAAACTTTCGACCGTAAGGTTTCAGTATCTCATTTACCCGTTGCCCTACCAGGCCGGGCTGCATCGTGATTTGTGTTGCATCCGGGCTAAGCGAATAACGTTCCCAGTGTTTACCTGCAACCACTAGTATAGAATCACTGATGGCTTGTCCGGAAAGACTTGTTCCTGCAGCCCGAAAGGTAACAGGAAGTCGGTAACGGTTGGCTACTGATAGTAATTTTGATACTTCCATTTCACTGTCCGAGCGAACAACTATTTGAGGAATCAGGCGATAAAATCCTGCATCTGTTCCCCATGCTAATCGGCGAAGTTCGTCTGTATAGATTCTTTCCTGTGGGATAAACCGGGATATATCCCGAAGGAAAGTTTTATATTTCTTTTCAATATTCATTTTACCATCTGGTATTTATATTCGCTCAAACAATGAGTTTGTTGTGTGATTTCTTCTTTTTGAAATCCTTATTTATATAAATAGTACTTCTTGGATAGTTTGCGAAAAGCATCCACATCTTTGTACCAGTAATCGCGTACATCTTCCCAACGGTTGTTTTTCTCAAAACGTTCTCTTATTTCGTTGCTTCCGCATACTTTGTCGAACATGTCGAATCGCCCTTTGTCTGCATGATCGAAAACAGCCTTGTCGGGATATAAGGCTGCTACTTCCTGCATAATGTAAAACTGTATGTCGCTTAATGCTGCTTTCTTAAAGTCGACAATATGCACTTGCACTCCTTGTAAGTTCTCACCTTGTCCTACCGAATAAAACGGTTTCAAATGTATGGGTCGAAAGATGATGCCGGGTAAATGCAGAGCATTTAACTTTGTTGCAAATTCCTCTGCTTTTATCCATGGTGCGGCAAACATCTGAAAGGGGATGGTGTAACCCACTCCGATGGACATATACCCTAATTCACCGAGAATGCCACTGACTGGATAGAAGATTGCCGAATGCGCATGTGGAATATGTGGAGAAGAGGGTATCCATTGAAGCCCTGTTGCAGCATAGTCCATCTTTCGCTTCCAGCCTTTCATTTTAACAACATGTAGTTTACACTGCTTACCTAGCATCTTTTCGCCATTAAACATCAATGCCAATTCTCCGCAAGTGAGGCCGTAAAGGTATGGAATTTTAAACTGACTGACAAAAGATATGTAATTATCTTCGACTAGGTTGCCTTCAACTTTTAAACCACCTACAGGATTCAGCCGATCAAGTACAACGAATTCGATGTTATTTTCTGCGGCGGCTTCCATGGCCAATCCCATAGTGCTAATGTATGTGAATGAACGACAACCGATGTCTTGAATATCATAAACAAGCACATCAATGCCTTTTAGCATTTCGGGCGTGGCTTTACGCGTTTTTCCGTAAAGCGAAAAGACAGGTAAACCCGTTGAGGGATCGGCAGAATTGTCTACTTTATCGCCGGCGTGTACATCTCCGCGTACGCCATGTTCGGGGCCATAGAGTGCAACCAACTTCACATTGGGGGCTTCGTGAAGAATGTCAATAGTAGACTTCAGGTTGTTATCTACCCCCGTAGGGTTAGTGATAAGGCCCACTCGTTTACCTTCGAGGCATTTGAAATTTTGCTCTTTCAATATTTCGATTCCGGTTTTAATCCTTATCTTCTGTGCTTGGACAGTAAATGCCAATAAGAGCAGTGTGTTAAGTAAGATAAATTTGATCGTTTTCATATTGTCTCGAATCGTTTGAGGGTTAATAGAATGTTTGGATACTTATTTGATCAGTTTCTTACCGAATGAAGTATCTATTTTGCTACGTATCATGATGGAAGCAACGATGCCGGGAATGGTACAAACACAAACCCAACCGAAGAAGCTTGTATAGCCTATCGTATCTTGAATCCAACCGGCCGCCATACCCGGGAGCATCATGCCCAGAGCCATAAACCCTGTACCAATGGCATAGTGAGCTGTTTTATGTTCGCCATCGGCTACATAAATAAGGTAAAGCATATATGCTGTGAAACCGAAGCCGTAGCCCAGTTGCTCGATGGCTACAGAGCCAACTATCAGCCATGTATTGCTTGGCATAACAGCAGACAGGTAAACGTATAGCAGGTCGGGAAGGTTAATTGCCAGGGCCATGGGAACAATCCATTTTTTGAATCCATCGCGTGAAACCAAAAAGCCTCCGATGATGCCTCCGATGAGTAACGCTGCTACACCGATTGTTCCGTAAATCATTCCTACGGTAGCAGTAGATAAATTTAATCCCCCTTTATTTGCGCCGTCAAGCAAGAAGGGAGAGGTTATTTTGGTTAATTGCGATTCTCCTAAGCGATAAGTAAGCAGGAAAAAGAACATCAATCCTAAATCCTTCTTCCGAAAGAAAGAAAGAAAAGTAAGGAAGAAATCTTCCAGCAATTTTTTGATACTCAACCCTTGGCGTTTTACATCGTCGGCGGGATGGGGTAGCATAATTTTGTGATAGAGTGTGAAAGCAATGAAAAGAGCAGCTAGCAGGTAGAACGTAATGCTCCATGCTAATGGAATATTGCCTTTGCTGGAAGGGATGATAAGTCCTTCCTCCATTAATCCGGCAAACATCACGAGTATGCCTTGCCCGAAAATACTGGCAAAACGATAAAAAGTATTGCGAATGCCGACAAAGAAAGATTGTTCACCCGTGTTCAGACCAAGCATATAGAACCCGTCGGCAGCAATATCGTGGGTTGCCGAACTGAAAGCTAATAAAAAGAAAAAAGCCAGGGTTACCTGTAGGTAATAAGTGGTGGGAATAAAAAAGGCAATTCCGGCAAAGCCTGCGGCAATGAATGCTTGCATAGTTACTATCCATGCTCGCTTAGTCTTTACCAAATCGACAAAAGGACTCCATAAAGGTTTGATGACCCACGGTAGATATAGCCAACTGGTGTAAAGAGCAATATCCGTGTTTGATAATCCCATCTTCTTGTACATGATAAGAGCTACGGTCATGACTGCTACATAGGGCAATCCTTCTGCAAAGTAAAGGGTGGGTATCCATTTCCACGGGTTAGTTCTTTTTTCCTTCATCCTGTTTTTTGTTTTATGTTATTCGTATAGTTTTTCTATCGCAGCTCCAATATAATAGTGAAGCAATATTTCATCGTATGCATATCCTTCTTCTCCCATTACGGCAGCTCCTATCTGGCAAAGGCCTACTCCATGGCCCCAACCTGCACCAATAAGTGTAAATATTTTCGGGACACCATTAATGATTTCTGATTTATCTACTACAAAAGCCGAACTGTAAAGATGTGAGGCTGATAGAGTTCTGCGTATCTCAAGTTCTTTGCCAATGATGAGGATACGTTTGCTTCCTATAATCTTTAACTTTACTAATCGCCCGGAAGTACCCCGCTCTATAGGAATAAGATCGAGTATTTGTCCATAGTTTATGCCCGAACGCTTTAGAATCAACTCAGTTAACTCTTCTTGAGTATAAGAGACTTTCCAACGATAAAAATCAGTTGTTTCCTGATCGTAGTTGTTGAGCACCTGAGAGAGTATTTTCTTATCTTTTGTATTGCAGAAAGCTTCCGGAGAAGTGCGAATCCATTTGTCTGCCTCTGCTTCCCTACGTAAGTCGGGTAATTCGGTGGTTGTTTTGCTATCTCTTTGTTTGGCGAGATAGGGATACTTTATGTTTTCCCAGCAATATTCGAATTCCTCGAATGCACCACCGCAACATTTAGAGAAACGGGCATCGCATATCTTTCCATCGGAACTAAGTACTTGCCCGCGAGTAGTTGCAATAGCCTGTCTCACTATCTCCGTTGAGGCGCGGGTAATGCCTTGGTAGCGTTGACAATGGTCATCGGCACAGACATCAAAACGGGTATGATCTTCGCGGTCATACCACCGGATCAGTTCTTCTTTTGTTTCGGTACATGCCGAGTAAGTAGTATGAGTATCCGTTATCTCTTTGTTTTTTTGTATTTGAGCTAACAACCAACTGCGGGAGATTACCGCATGGGCTTTGAGTAATTCTAAAGAAGCTGTTGCGCTCATCTCCGAAGAGATAACGCTGGTCAGATAATCTTCAATGGCAATGACATTGATACCTGTTAGTTTTTGTCCCTCAACAATAATCTTCAATGCTCCCTGGAAACGTTGGTCTTCCTTTCGTTCCCAATGGAAATTGAGGCCGATGGTTACATCCAACAGTTCAAAGGCATCTGTTTGTTCATTGGTCGGCGCAAATAATAGTTCGTCGTATAAACGCCCTTTCCACAGAATCTTTCCGTCATTAAAAGTCGCTACCTGCTTACCGGTTAGCTCTTTACCGTTAACCTGATAGGCGCCAAACAGTACAAACTCTATTTGTGGTTCAAACAATATACCTACCTCTACTTTTGGCTCTTTCATAAACGTTCTTTTATAAGTTGTCTTAATCGTAAGAAGTTGCTGCCATTGATGCAAACTTCACTAAGAATATTTGCTATATCCGTAGCAGTAATTTTCTCGAAATCTTTTTCTAGCGGAGTGATAAAGACTCCGCCCAAATCTACCGATGCCGGACTGAGAAGGATGTTCTTGTCTCCTTCAGCGAAATAGCAGGAGGGGCGGTGCTTATCTCGTGGAAAAACACAAGTTACCCATTTATTTCTCTCGTACCACGTAAGTACATTCATCATTGGTTCTGCCTCTTCCAGCTTCACTTCCAGTGCATTATAGATGGTATTGAACAAGAAGTTTGCAGCTTCTTTCTCTTCACTTTCAATAACCAACGTGGCGCGTACCGAATCATTCAGATACCACAAGGTGGCTCTTTTGTAGGTAGCTATTTTACCTGCTTTTTTATATTGCCATTCCTTTTCAATCGGCAAGAACCCTTTGCTTCCTGCCTGAAAGTGGGCATGGTCGGGAGCCGAAGCGCCGCACTTAGGTCCATTATAAAAGATCGTGTATTCTTCTAATTCTTTTGCTAACTGTAGCATATCCCCGAAACGCACTTTTATGCGCTGATCTACATGTTCCGTTTCAGGAATCGTGAGGTGTTTCGGAAAGATAGGGAACGGATTCACTAATATTGAGTAGTGTTCGCCAAAAGGAATTCCTTTTTGCACGGCCGGCAGGTTAGCGGGACAAAGGAAGCATTTTCTTTCCTGAATGGATTTATTATCTACTTTGGCGGCAGACGAAATAATGCGTGCAGGGTTGAATTGTACCTTATACAACCATCCGTTTACATCCAGTTCTTTCACTCTGACTTTTGCCAGAGCATCGTAATTGGCCTTTGCCATTTCCCATGTTTGGAGTTGCTCAGTAAGCAACTTTTCTACAGCTTCTTTCATCCTGTTTCAATCCTTATTTTGTTTTAATAAAAACGCTTAAGCGTTTATGTGCGAGCACCTAAGTCTTTTTTTAAAACACTTAGGCGTTTTATACATTGCTTCCTTTTATTTTATTTCTTATTTAAAGCAATGCGCGCCTGGAGTTCCCAAGTGCGTATTCTGTCCTTGTAGGTGTTGTGTCCGTTCATCTTTACCACATCAAGCGAAGCATCTGAGTTGTCTTCCCAACGGCGGCAGAGATAAAGGACGTCATATACCCGACCTATCTGATAATGCCGGGAGAAGTTGAGGCCGAGTGCATAATCTTCACCATAACTGGTATTGGGCACATTCACTTCTCGTAGCACGGGTGTGTAGAATGCGCGGGGAGCGCCGAGGCCATTAATGCGCAGTGCATTGTTACGTCCGTTCTCGGGTGTCCACTCTTTATGATCGATGATACCCGGAGCAATCATGTTCATATTAAAGTCGGTCATCATATAAGTACCTACTACCATTGCACAATTTTGTTCATAGAAGGCGTTGACCATCGTTTGCAATGTATTCTCGTTTTTGTAAACATCGTCACTATCCAATTGAACGACAAACTTACCACACTTCTCATGATGCACACCTACGTTCCAACAACCACCGATGCCTAAGTCCTTTCGTGTGGGGATGATGTGTATCAAACGTTCGTCGGAGCTGTATTTGTCAATGATCTCCGTGGTTCCGTCAGTCGAGAAGTTATCGATAATGATGAGGTTAAACTTGAAGACTGTCTTTTGTTTTAGTACAGATTCAATGGCATCTTCGATGGTGCGCACGCGGTTGCGTACGGGAATGATGACAGATGCTTCGTACTCAAAATTGCCGGCATTGAATTCTATCTTAGTGAATTCGGGAGTAAGATAACCTCCGATTTCTTTTAAATGCTCTGTGCAGGCTTGTTCCATCTCTATCTGTACTCCCCGGTTTTTAGGGTCTACATAGTCGAATATCTTTTCTCCGCTTTTGCGGGTGTCGTTTTCTATTTCTGAGTACAAATATTCGTTAATATGCACCAGCGGTGCTTTTTGAGAAAGCTTCAGGCGAAAATCGTATAGGCCTGCAAATTGATAATCTGCTTTTAATCTTCCGGCGGCTTCTTTGAATGCTTCTGCTTTATAAAGTAATACCGAACCAAAATTGAAATCATCGCGCAGGCTGCCTAATTGATAAGCTATGACCGGTGCATTCGTTTTTGACTCACCGGCTATCTGGTAATGATCGGCGTACACCATTCCGGCATTTGAGTCTTCGGTAATATGAATCATTCGTTCAAGAGCAAAAAGGCCCAGCTCAAGGGTGGTGTACTTAGTATAAAGCAAAGTGTATTCTGCGTCAGAATGATCTGCTATAGCACGTATACTTGCACTTGAGTTCAAAGCCGATACTTTGATGACTTCGCATCCGGCTATTGTTTCATTAATTGGTTCTGAAGCAAGTAAGTATATCTTGTTTACGAGATCCGTTTCTTGCAATCCTTGAACAGTTTGTTGCACTTGCGCTACTCCTGCAAAAGGAATGAAGCAGTTGATGATTGGTTTCATGCTTATTTTCGTTTTATATTTTATTCTTTTTTTTAATCCTGTGTGCCGCTATTTTTTTCACTCCATTCGAGCAACCCTACTTCACCACCTGTTGCCGTGAACAGCACCTGATGACGATTAATAGGAACAACCGTACTTATTAATGAATTGCCTGTTTTGTGTTTCCATAATACTTTTCCGGTTAGTGGCTCCATCGCAAAAATCAGGCCGCTTTTTGTACTTCCGAATACTACTCCGTCTTTTTCGACAGGCATAGAAGGAGCATGTTCATACCCGAAGCCAACATTAGAAACCCATAGTTGATTAGGCTTATTGCCTTTAGTGGCAAAACAGACGATGCTATCGTTCATTGTTTTGCTATATACTCTCTCTTTGTCTTCGGACAGTCCGATCGTTTCGCGTACTACAGATTGTTTCGTACGCCATACCGTTTTACCGGTTTCAATATCAATGGCCGTCATAGCACGTTCGGGATCGGTTATGAATACTTTCCCGTCGGCAGCAACCGGCCATACGGCAGCCGGCGAGAAGTGCATACGCGTTAATCCGCCTGTCCACTTCCATAATTCTTTTCCATTTGTCTTATCGAGTGCGTACAATGTATTGTCCCATGCGCCGAAAATAACCTTGCTTTTCGTAACGAGCGGGCGGGTTTCTATGTACCCTTTTACTTTATCGTAAGCCCATACTATTTTACCTGTTTTTATGTTGATAGCACGGAATGTATGATCGCTGGCTCCGATGTAAGCTACATCATTTTGTATTGTTACCGCTCCGATTACCGGTTCTGCTGCTTTAATTTGCCATATCAGCTTACCACTCTTCGCATTCAAGCCGTAGATACTTTTATCGGTTGAACCGAAAACCACTATATCTTTTGCCACAGCCGGAGTGCCGAAGATGCGGTTTCCTGACTGGAATGCCCATAACTTCTTCCCGTTTTGTACATTATAGCAGCTCATTACTCCTTGTTCATCACCCACATATACTTTGTTTTTGTAGTAAGCCGGCGAACTGTAGATTCCGATGCCTGAGCGTACAACCCATGTTTCACTCACTTGTGGGAAAGAGTTATTGACAGAATAATCAGGATATTTATTCGTGGCTCCTTTGAGATCATAGTACTTTTTACTTAGAGACAAAGAGGCCCATTCTCTCATTGGAACACCAATGTTATGTTCGTATGTGATAATAGAATCGGTTGTTATGTCGAATACGGAATAACCTCCTACTTTTTTTGTTGCACGTAGATTGGATCGGCTTAAAATGCCGGGGATTCCATCATAAGATAAAAAACGATTGCTGTGATAATGTCCTCCCAGAATAACGCGAATGTTATAGGGACGTACAGCATCGGTTACGTCAAACCAATTATCTACATCTCCGTCTTGCAGTGGATAATGCGTGGCCAGAATTACCGGCTTTTTTTTACCGGCTTTACTTAGCTCTTCTTTTAGCCAGGTTATGTCCTGAGGGGGAACATGGCCGTCTGCCATTCGTATGAAAGGCCCTGAATTAAATCCCAGGAATAAAAAGCCCTTATGCTCAAATTCAAAACGTTCCGAACCAAAGATATGGGCAAAGGCCGTGAGCCCCGATTCGCTCCATTTGGTTTCATGATTTCCCGGAATAGCGTAGTATTTTACTTTTAACTGATTCAGAATATCATGTGCTATTTCTAAACTCTTCCTATCGCCCTCTTCGGTGATGTCTCCGGTTACGAGTACAAAATCAATGTTAGGAGTCGCATTTATTTGATTTACAGAATTCTGTAAATCTTCAATGGAGGTCGGGTCTTTAGAAATATGTATATCTGTTACTAATGCAAAGCGAAATGCCTGTGCGGCAAGTGTTGGCAGTAACAAAAACAAAAGAGCGAATATAGTAAGTACTTTTTTCATGATTTAATAGTTTATTTTTGATCTGAAGTAGTCCTTTCAAAAAAGGAAAGAACAGCTTTCATTAAATGTTCTCTTTCGTCGGCTGTACGTATAGATTCGAATGGGAATCCGAGTACACATGTTTTGTAAGCTCCTTTGTAAGCGATACCTGCACTAAGATTATTCTCACTATACCGAAGTACGGTATATGCCCCTTCGGTCGAAGGCTCTAAAGCATCAGGTGATTCTACTACGTACGAATCGGGATTCAGTTCGTTGTAATAAGTATAATTTCCATTGATTACCGGGTAGGGGGAAGTTACGCTTTTTATCCGGCCGGTGATTGCCGCTTGGCCAACGCGCCATTTGTATTTGAGGATATCGGTTGCAAAAGCTTTGTCTTCTTTGTTTGCCTGAGGATTGTCCCATAAATCGGATGCAACGTATGCACCTGTTACGAAAATGTTGCCTCCTGCCTTGCAGTAAGAAGAGATTGCCTCTTGCATCTTTTTACTGAAAGTTTTAAATTCTAATGGCACAACACCGCCACGTCCCATTTTTGTCTGACGTTCTTTGCCCAGAATTAAATCGACAGTCTGATAATCATTCAATGAGATCAAATTATTCTCTATCGCTTCATTACTGCTGGATACAAATGAATAGCCTGCTTTCAAAATAGCTGAACCGTGCACAGCAGGATAATCAAATGTGTTTCCTGCAATAACCATCGTTTCGTAGTTGCCATAACTATCGCCGAAACCGGATGCATCGTCATCCATCCATGGAATGGTACGACGAAACTCTTTCATGCTTCCAATATAACTGATATCTTCTTTATAAGGTACGCCATGATCCAAGGGGTCAAGGAAACCTGCTATACTATCTGAGTTGGCCACAAAATCGGCAGGAGCGCAGACTCTGTCGAATCCGTTGATTACTAAAACTGTTCCTTTTTTGTTGAATGCCCTGCCTACGGAAAGAATCTCCGAAGGAAAACTTTCGCCGCCTTTGTTTAATGCCGTTACTTTATAGCTGCACACTACACCTGCCGGTATTGTTGTACGATAGGTATTATTGTCTACTACAGTTCCGTTATCAAAATCACCGTTTCCTATGCGTGTATATACGATGTATTTATCTGCTTTGGCTGTTAGTTCTAATGGATCGTTTACCGGTTGCCAACTCAATGCTATGTTGTTTTCTCCCACAAAGCGGATATTCATATTGTCCACCGGTAGTGGTTGTACTACATATTCCTGCTTGTATTGCGCGCATAAAAATTGAAGTATTCCTTTGTAAATGGCACGGCTAACTGTAAAACGAAATCGGGGATCAAGTCCGTAACGCATGTCGGCAAAGTTTTGATGCGACAACAATTCTAGCAGCATAGTTGGCACTTTAGGTACGCGAGCTTCAAAGTACGACTGATTCCACAAACCCCTGCGTGTCCATTTGGGCTCATATAAAGTACGTATATCTTTCACAATGCTTGTTTGTATTAAATCAGCCAAATCTCTTGAGGCGTAGCGAGACGTTCCGTCGGCAAATACGCCATTGTAACCGGCTGTTTGAAAAATGCCCAATGTACCGACAATAGAGTCGTTTAAGGTGGTGCCCGCATCCGAATGAAAGGCCATAGCCATGTCAATAGGTATATGTAATCCTACTTCGTCGGGACAGGCTGATGACCCGCCTGCCAAATAGTTTACCCATAATCCGCGTGATCTGTAGTCGTCTGTATAATCGTTTTTGCCGTGGCTTTCGGAATATATGCTATCAGGCATACCCGCCCATTGCAACCAGTAACGCGCAGCTTCGGTAAATCTTGGATAACCACTGGTTTGGTAAGGGTAATCTACCTGAGGCATTTGTTTTGTAGCAATTGGTGTTGTTACGTCGGAACTTTTAATGTTTTCGGTTGCAATTCCATCTTCGGCTACTTTTCGTGCTATGTTGCCATAACCACCTCCGATCTTAACGGCATCTGCTGTTATAATTCGTCCCGATTTATCCGATTTGTTACTTAATACAACCTTGCCTGCGTCACTACAACCGGCGTTAAAGCTGAAACTTCCAAGATAAATCCATGTGCCGCCTCCCATTGTCTGGTTGACCTTAAATTGGGATACACCACCTTTGTGATGGATTGTATAGAGAGCATCTTCCGTACTGTTCTCCACTGTCTTATAAGATACGTATACGGCATATTTACCGGATTTTGGAATAGCGGGAATCCACTCTGCCAAGCTTTCTTTCCCTTTTTTTATAGTTTCTGTCAGTCGGTAAGTTCCTTCCCTGAATGGGTTCTCGAAATCAATATATTGGTCGCGCAAGTGAGCAAACCCGACCTCTTTACCCGTACTCCAGCTTTTGTCTGCACTTTTCTCCATGTAAACAGAACTGTTTCGGCAACCGTCATTATCAATGATGACTTCTGCCGTTTGTGTATCTCTTTCGCGGGGAATCAGCACATTTGCTCCGGCGTTCTCTAACATAGGAACAAGAAATGGAAGTACATAACTTTGAGTATAAAGATCTTCTACTGTTTGAAAGATGCGGGCACGTTGCCATTCCCAACGTCCTAGTTTTGATTCGTAATAAAATCCGTGGCTTTGCCATAAAGCGATATGCCTGTTTTGTAATCCCTTTGTAAGCATATAGGGTACGGATAGTTTGGTAACCAGAGGTTTGTCTGCCCGGTTCGTAAAGGTGTCTGTTTTCTTGTCCCTTTTGTCTTTCAAAGCCATCGGTATCAAGTCTTCAATAGAATGATTATCAGTGCAGATTTTTAGCTTGCATTTTGCAAATGCCGGGGGAAGCAATGCTTGTACTTCATTATAGATAATCTTTACGTTGTTTTCTCTGAAGGGTATATACGAGCAGTTTATATTGGCAAAGAGGACGAGCTCTTTATTTGCAGTGGAAACAGAGTCAATGTTGATTCTTCCAACCGAAATATCTTTTCTGGCTGTTTCCGTTAGTAAATCGCCAATTTTAGATCGAACATCCAAAGATAGTTCCTGCCCCATTGAAGTTTGCGGGAGCAAGCCGAACGCCAACAAAATAACAAGCGACATGCGATTGATTTTCATAATTGTGTTAAGTTTATAAATTGATCTTTCGATTTATTTATTTTTATTTTTTACAATCAAAAGGCTCAGCCCGATGAAGGTAAAGAGTGCATTAAATATTAATAGTTCATAGCTAAAAGCATATCCGTTGAACCATGATTCTGAATTCTTTTGCAGAATGAAACAGAGTAATGGCGACGCAATGGCTACTAGCGGAATATATTTATCCCGAACCTGCTTTTTGGTACATATTCCAAAGGCAAATAGTCCGAGTATAGGGCCGTAAGTATAACTTGCCAGAATATATACGGCATCAATTACACTGGTATTATTTAGTGAGTTGAAAACAATTATCGTGATGCCCATAACCACAGACATGCCTATGTGCACACGCTTACGTATTTTTACCACTTCATTTTCACTTTTACCTTTGGTTCCCAGTATATCTACAGTAAAAGAGGTGGTTAGGGCAGTCAGAGCGGAACCCGCAGCCGAATAGGCCGAAGAAATTAATCCTATAATAAAAAGTATGCCGACAATAACAGGGAAATAATGACCTGTAGCAACCATTGGGAAGAGCTCATCACTTTTGGCCGGATTGGTTATTCCTTTTTGGGTGGTGAAAGTATAGAGTAATACACCCAGTAACAAGAATAGTAATACAACAAAGAACTGAAATATTCCGCTGGTGATCATGTTCTTTTGAGAATCTTTAAAATTTTTACAGCTCAGGTTGCGTTGCATCATATCCTGATCGAGCCCGGTCATAGCGATCATCGTAAATATACCGGCCAAAAACTGTTTAAAGAAGAAGCGCTTATCATTAATATCGTCGAAGAAAAATAATCGGGATAAATGGCTGTCTGCTATTGTAGACATCATTCCGCTAAAATTAAGATTCAAATCTGATGCAATATAATAAATACACAAAACGACTGAAACGATAAGGCAGAATGTTTTCAAAGAATCCGTCCATATCAGTGATTTTACTCCGCCGCGAAAGGTGTATAACCATACTAAAGCAACCGTAGCTATTACGTTTAGGATAAAAGGGAGTCGAAGTGGGTCGAAGACTAATAGTTGCAGAGTGAGGCACACTAAAAACAGGCGTACCGCAGCTCCTAACATTTTTGAAATAAAAAAGAACCAAGCTCCGGTTCTATATGATGATGCCCCGAATCTATTCTCCAGATATTCGTAGATAGAGACAAGATTCATTTTATAGAATAAGGGTATTAATACAAAGGCTATGATGAACTGACCGGCTACAAAGCCAAGAACCATTTGCAGATAAGAGAAATTGCTGCTCGCTACCATGCCTGGTACTGAAACAAAAGTGACGCCGGATATGCTTGAACCTATCATGGCAAAGGCTACTATGTACCAAGATGACTTCCGGTTTCCCACAAAGAACCCTTGGTTGTCGGCTTTTCTACCCGCAATATACGATACTAAAAATAATATCAAAAAGTAAGCTGCTATTGTGGCTAATACTAAAGTAGGACTCATGTGGTAGTCTTTTATATTTTAATTATTAATTTTCTCTCTGACGCTTCCTGTGAAGTTTACTCGGCATATAGCAAATAAGGCTTACGCTGTTTTTTAAACTTTTCCACGTCATTTTTCCACATGGCTTTGATCTGATTAGCATCTTTCCCCTCTTCAATCATTTTTCGCACATAATCTGTGCCGATAAGCAATTCGAAGAACGGGCGGAAGAAATGATCGCCTATGTTGAGATTTCTGTAAGCGTCAATAACGTAGCTCAAATCTACACCTTTTTCCCATATCTCTTTGTCAGGAAGTCCGCTTAAATTTACTCCATGGCATAATTTTTCGAGTTGAGGAGGATTCTTTGCTCCCGGAATGCTTTTAGGAGTGAAACTGTAATTGTATCCGGTCATGTTTGGGTGCCCGTATACCTGAAATGGAAGCGAAGTTCCTCTACCCAGACTAACGGGGGTTGCTTCAAAATAGCAGATAGAAGGGTAGAGGTAAATCGCTTTCATGTTCGGTAAATTGGGTGATGGTGGTATGGGAATTTTATATAATGTATGGTGTGTATAATTTTGGCATTTAATAACTGTAACGTCACATACTCTCGATGCAGGGAGCCATTTCTCTCCATTCACCATTAATGCAAGTTCCCCTAAAGTCATGCCATACACAATAGGAATAGGAAGCCATCCCACGCCCGATTTATATTTCATGTTGAGTATTGGTCCGTCTACATAATGTCCGTTGGGGTTAGGACGATCTAGAATAACCATTTTCCGGTTATATTCCGCACAGGCATCCATAAGCTTAACCATGGATATATAATAGGTATAAAACCGCAGCCCTACATCTTGAATGTCTACAACAAGTATATCAAATTTACGCATAGATTCTTCACTGGGCTTTCCGTCCTTTCCGTCGTACAGTGAAAGTATGGGTACGCCTGTTTGCGTATCAACAGAGCTTGAAACATGTTCGCCTGCATCTGCATCTCCACGAAAGCCATGTTCCGGTGAGAAAATGGCTACTACATTGAATTTATTTTCTAATAATACATCCAGCGTGTGCTTATTTCCTATCATACCAGTGTGGTTGGAAAATATAGCAACTCGTTTGTTCTTTAGAATAGGGAAATATTCTTTCGTTTGTTCGGCGCCGACAGTAACCGAGTTTTTTGTTTTTTCTTGCGCATTAAGAAAAAACAAATTGCAAAATAAAATCGCTGTAAGTAGAGTTTTATTCATAATATATTATCAATAGAAAGTTTTTACAGCAAAGATAATCTTTCCGCTGATGTTGAATACTTGTTTAAAAGGCTTTTAGTATTATATTAGTAATTTGCAATTAGATGATGAAGGTTTATGCTTTATAAAACATAAACCTTCATCTATTATTTCTATTCCCAACCTGGATTATTAGGTGCCAATTGAGGATTCAGACTAATCTGATCAGATGGAAGCGGATATAAATAATACTTTTTATTATAAATACGAACTTTTCCTTTACTTCCGTCTATATAGTTACCTGTTTTGTCTGCTTTGCAGTTGGGATCGTTACTGACATTTGCACCCCGAAGAATATCTGGATTTATGCTAGAATCGAGCCTGTCTAACTGGTGCCAACGAATCAAGTCCCAATAACGATTCCAGTTATCAAACATTAATTCACAACGACGCTCACGACGAATCTCCCAAACTAAATCGTTTACATTTTCTTTATTGGCAGGGTCGTGAAAGCCTACAGTGACAGATAAATGTTGCAAACCGGCACGGTCTTTAAGTAAGTTGATCGTATTGTTCAAATCGCTTTGAGTAATAGTGCCCAACTCTGCACAAGCTTCTGCATAGTTTAGATAAATAACTGCCAACCAAAATAATGGAGCATGCGTGTAATTACTGCTTGTTTGGTTTCTATACATGGTAGGTATGCTTCCATTATCATATTTAGCTACACCATAACCAGTGGAAGAGGTCATTTCCATGCCATCGTTAAAGCGAGTAAAACCGTTGCCTTGGTAGAAAGCTACTGTGTCAATGGTTTGAGCCAGACGCTTATCGCGAATGGACAACATGTCGTTTAGTGACAAGTGGCCGTACTGTAATGGTGCTGCATCATTTTTATTCAGGCTTGTCAATGACAATGGCTTGCCATCTGTGAACAGATATGATTCAAAGGCGTCTTTTGACATTCCGCTGAGTTGTGTCGAAGAGCAAGTATAGTCAATCAATGAATGTGTTAATAAAGTCTGTTTATATGCCTTGTAGAAAATCATTTCAGAATTTCCACTTAAGTCAATAGAGTTATAATTACCTTGGTAGGAATCGTTCAGTTTATAACTTTTAGCCATGATGGCTGAACAGGCTTCTTTACAAGCTGTCAGAAATTTATTAGCTCCTTCTGTATCAGGTGCATCTTGCCCGTCTTCTGCTTTGCGATATTTGCGGAAAGTTCCTTCATATAAGCATATTTCAGCTTTCATCGCATTGGCTAGTGAGCAGCTCCACGTTACTTTAGAAGTTACATCATTGATATTTGCAACAGCAAAGTTTAGGTCATCCAACACCTTGTCCATCACATCATCTCTTTTTTCACGAGCGCCATAAAGAACTCCTTCGTCGGTTATGTCCAGTGATTTTTCAATCCACTGTACGTCACCAAACATGCGTATCAGATGATAATACTGCCATGCGCGCATTAAATGGGCTACTCCTAACCAATGATTTTTAACACTTTCATTCATATCAGAGATGTCTGCTACCTTTTCTAGCATAATGTTAGCACGACGGATTTCAATCCAACCGTTCTTCCATGTGGCATTACTAGCAGGAATATTAAGATAGGGCCAATCGGCAAAGCTTTGGCCAGCTTGGTCGTCAGAAAGTGTTTTAAAATAGAAATCTCCAGATCCACTTCCATTACCATATCCGGTAAATTGCTCGTAGAATTCGTTGGCATAGCCAGATACATTACTTTCATTTGTCCAAAAATTAGTATTGGTAAAAGTATCTAGCGGTTCTTTGTCTAGAATACTGTCGCAACTGGTGAATGCGACGAGCGATAATAGACATATTATATTGATTTTTTTCATATAATTAATTGCTATTTATTGTTTGATATTGTGTTAGAAAGTAACTTGTAATCCGAATGATATCGTCCGATACATAGGGTCTACGCGTCCCCATGTGCCATTACCATAATCATTGGTTTCACCAAGGGCAACAGCTTCACTTGTGTCGATTTCAGGATCTACTGGTGCATTGCTATTGTTGATTAGTTCACAAAGATTATTTGCACTAAAGTAAACGCGAACTTTATCCATATAGGCTTTGCGTGTCCATATTTTAGGTAAAGTATAGCCAATTGTTAAGTTCTTGAAACGTAAATAAGCCATGTTTACTAAATATTTACTTTGAGGGTAGAAGTTGTGATTTCCTTTATCAATGACGGAAATGTTTCCTTGCCCGGCATTTCCCGGCCACATTCGAGGGAAATCAGCACTGGGATTAGGATTTTCTTCAGTCCAGTAATTTGTCTGGTTTGCATAGATGGCATCCGCACCACGCATCATTGGCATTACGAAAGCTGACTGAGTCCATACGTCGCGTTTACCAATGCCTTGAAAGAACATGTCGATATCAAAGCCTTTCCATTCACCACCCAAGCGAAAACTGTATTGGTAGCGTGGAGTTGTGTTACCAATAACTTTTAAATCGCCATGGTCATCTGCAGTACCTTTGCCGCCATCAATTACATTATCGCCATTCAGATTCTTGAATTTGACATCACCAGGACCATAAACGAAACCACTTTGCTCTAAGCCTGCTTGGCTGGCAACACCTTCTTTATAGCTTCCGTCAGCATTGAAATCATTGGCAGTAAAGTAGCGATCAGTCTCAAATCCCCAGATATCTCCATAATTTTTGCCACTGTAATTTGAATTCAACAATTTGCTGTCATCGTCCCATTTAGTTATGACAGTTTTGAAGTCGCCGATAGAGGCGTTTGCGTAGACTGTTACTTTATTAAATAGATGATGCCAGTCAATGGCTAGTTCCCAACCCCGAGTTCTCAATGTACCGGCATTAATTTTAGGAGCACTGGCACCCAATGTTTGAGGCATTGCTTGTCCTGGTGCTAACATGTCTTTTGTGGTGCGTTGATACCAGTCGAAAGAGGCACTTAATTCATTATTGAGGAAACCTAGGTCAGTACCTAAATCCAAGGTTTGAATGCGTTCCCACTTTAGTTTGGCTGAAACCAACGAAGGCAGGTCGTAGCTTACGACTTTATTGCCACCATCATCTAACCAGTGAACGTTACTGTCTGTTTCTTTACTTAATGTAGAGATGAACATATTATCTCCTATGGCTTGGTTACCAATTTCACCATAAGAAGCACGTAACTTAACGTTATTGATCACTTTTTTAAGTGGCATAAAATACTTTTCTTCGCTTATGCGGTATCCCACAGAACCAGAAGGAAAAAAGGCCCAACGGTCGCTTGCGGGAAACTTGGAAGATCCGTCGTAACGCCCGTTCATTTCTAGTAGCCAGATGCCGTTATAATCGTAATTGATTCGGCCGAACCAACCAGCTGTTCCCCATTCACTGTGAGAACCTCCTACTGTCTGATCACCTGTAGCCAGATTAAATTCAGGCATATTGCCATCTAGTAAGTTTTTGCGTTGAGCCCAGTCTGATTCGTATTCTCCTTCTTCTGCATTTGTTCCGATCATAAAGTTGAAGTGGTGCATTTTAGCCAGACTCAATTCATAGTTGGCATAAACATTTAAAGCATAAGATTGGTCTTTAATTGATTCTTGATAAACGTATGTAGAAGTTCCACTGCTAAGTATGGTAGGAGTTGTTATTTTTCCACCCCAGGAGTTCCAGCAAGTAACAGGGAGACCGGCGGATTTTTCATTAGAATTTCGCAGGCTTAGAGTATAATCAGCATTTAGAGTAAGCCCTTTCGTTATGGTTGCTTTTAAGAAAGTTCCTATGCGGGTATAAGAGTCATTGGTCTTGTCATCACCTGCCTGTTTCAGATAAGCAATATCATTACGCATGTCTGTACCTTGATATGTGCCGTATGGGCCGAAGAAGCTACCCCAGCGCCACATGTATGTATATGTGTCACGTCGGGTATTGGGCGTGGTATAGTCCTTGTCGCTGTAACTGAAACGTCCTCCTACTTGTAGCCAGTTGGTTATGTCTGATGTGACATTCATGGTTGCGTTATATTTATCTAATTGGTCAGGATTGAAAGTCATTACGCCTTCTTCATGGTTATATCCCATGGACATGAAATAGGAAGTCTTTCCACTTGTTCCTTGTACCGACAGGTTGTGACTTTGCCCTGGTTTCCAATTGCGGAACATAATACCGACTACGTCCCAATCTGCATAATATAGAGCACTCCCATCTGCGGCGAGGTCAAAGTCATCACCCGGAACCATTTCGCGGTAGCCTGCTTTGCCTCCATGTCTTTCTTTCCATCCTTCTGCTTTGGAGATGAAGCTGTCGTCCATAACCATACCAAATAATTCGTTTGACAGTCCGGCCCGAAGGTTTGCTGCCCGGAGAGCTTTTGCCTGTGAGGCTACGTCCGGATAGTTGGGGAGTATCGTTGGGGTGTCCCAAGAAAAATTGTTTGTATAATTTACAGTTACTTTATCAGTCTTCTTTGCCGATTTTGTAGTGATTAAGATGACCCCAAAAGCAGCACGTGTTCCATAAATAGAAGTAGAGGCTGCATCTTTCAATACAGATATGTTTTGTATATCTTGTGTGTTAAGATACGAAATATCATCCATTGGCACGCCATCTACTATGATCAGGGGATTACTTTTTGCGTCATTGCTTAATGTTCCTGTACCACGGATGGTAATGGTTGGTTGAGAGTTGAGCTTGCCGCTCGTGTTAATAATTGATAAACCTGGGACAACGCCTTGTAGTGCTTTCGTTATATCCGATTGGGGGCGAGCTTCTAGTGTTTTACCAACATCTACAGTAGATACAGCTCCCGTGAGATTTGCTTTCTTTTGTGTGCCATACCCAACTACAACAACTTCATCCAAGAGCTCAGTATCTTCTTTTAGTATTATTTTCATGGTTCTGGTTGCTTTCACTTCCTGAGTTTGAAAACCTACGAACGAGATTTGTAAGGTAACTCCAAGTTTTACATTTAAAGTGAATTTCCCATCTATGTCAGTAACTATTCCATTCGTTGTGCCTTTTTCAATAACACTGGCACCGATTACAGTTTCTCCGTTAGCATCTACTACCACACCGTTTATGGTCTGGGCCTGTAGTTGTTCTGCTGCCTCATAAGATTTACCTGAGACCGTTTGGTTAGCCGTTGCTGTGCCACTTCCTACTATAAGAAGGGAGACTATTGTTACGGTTATGAAGGATTTGCTGTTTGCTAGTCCTCGTTTTTTTCGATTGTTCATAAAAGATTGGTGATTTAATTAATTGTTTAATTGATTGATATGTCAAAAACACAAGTAAAACGAAAAGGAAAGGGTAGTCAATGCTATCCTCGATTGGCGTTCATTCATCATAGGCTTTATTTTTTAAGATATTAATGTATGATTGATTTGTTAGATTTTATTAAGCTAAATCATTTTTATATTTCGTTTTGTTAATATTATATATATAATTTTAATACCAAACAAGTGCTGAAATTGATGTTGATTACCTTCTGAAATATGTTTTTTAGTTAAAATAGCTCTTTTCTGGTCAATCGTTGTCATGCAATTGCCTCCTTCGGCAAAGATGACAGGGACGTGTTTCAAAAAAGTAGACCAATTTATATGGTAGCAGTGTTTTAGCTTATTGAATCTTAATGAACTTTGTTGGTTGTTTTTAAGTGAAAAATATTAGCTGTTAACAAAAGTTTAGAAACTTTCTCAAGCTTCATTGTGACAAAGATATATTTTGTTTTAATATTAAGGACTTATATTTGCATTAATTATGATTTATATTTAAAACTTTGCATTTCTGCCAGCTTTCGAAAATAAATAGCTAAATGCTGATAAGCGTAATTCTTTACTTGTCTAAAAAAACTGCCTGAAGTATTTATTGGTTGTGCAGAATCTTAATTTGCCTGAGAGACTCAGTGATCCTTATTCTGCAAGGATACGACTCCTTAAAGATATTCGAAGAAAAAATTATGATAATTTGCTTCTAAATATTAAAAGCGGTAGGAAGAGGAGTATATAAGAATATTTATGCCTCTTCAATATTCATAGAATGAAATTCAATGAGACCCGGCACAGGTGTTTCTTCTATTGCATCAAGTTCTATGTCAAATTCGCGAGCGATATTGATGAGTATTTCAGAGTAACTATAGGCTATAGACCCTACAAAACGGATGGGGTAGTTTTTATAGTCGTATTGGCAGATACTACGGGTAAAGAACCGGCGTAGATTGTCGGTGAGTAGGTTGTAGACATAATCATTATCCAGATAGTCTGCCAGAAAATAAGAGATAGTTGCTAAGAAGCGGCTGGGAAAGGGGAGGTTGTATACAGACTCCATTACATCGTTAGCCGAGATGCGAAACTTTTCGTAAAAGTCATTGGTGATTTCTTTTGGAGCCAATCCTTTAAGAACATCCGATAGAAAGTTTTTGCCAAGTACGGCGCCACTACCTTCATCGCCAAGAATATAGCCGGCCGCTTTTACGTTTTTTACTATGATTTTTCCATCGTAAAAGCAGGAGTTTGATCCTGTCCCCAGGATGCAGGCAATCCCTGCCTCGTCTTTAAATAAGCCTCGCGCAGCGGCAAGTAAATCACTCTCTACTTGGATAGGTGTTTTGAATTGTGCAACGAGTGAAGCGCCTATGATGTTTTTTTTCTCGTTAGAGGTACACCCGGCTCCGTAGTAGTAAACTTGTTCCAGCTTTTTTCTAAAAAAAGATTCAGGCAATCCTAATCTGACACTTCGGCTAATTTCTCTGCGGGTTTGGAAAAAAGGGTTTAACCCTTCGGTAAAAACACGCTGTATGAGATGATTATCTTCAATCAATGCCCATTCTGTCCTTGTAGAACCACTCTCTGCAATAAGCTTCATTCTTTAGATGTATTTTATTCCGATACAAATATATAGTTTTTTTTAATAGTATATGCTAAAATAATAAATTGTTCATCTGATTTTATATCAAATCGCGTCTTTTTAGGCCTTCAGTGAGTAATGAATCTTTTGGATGAAAGTAGTATGTGCATTATGAACTAATGTATATAAAGGATACTTTATATAAAGGCTTTCTTTATTGAAGGCCTTATTTTTATGTCAAGAACATCCCCATGTTATACTATAGAACATCCGGGTGTTTTAATAGATAACATCCGGATGTTATGAGGATAATATTTAATCCTTTTGGCGATAAGGAGCATTGTTCGGATGAGAACAATAAGGATAAGTTCTCTCTTGGTCTATAGAGTTGCTGAAGGAAGTATTATGAAGCAGGGGTATATAAAAAGGTCTTGCATAAGTCTATATATTCAGAGACTTTGCAAGACCTTTTATTTTACTGCTTTATCGGAGAAAACTGAGATGTATTTTTTTATATATTCTTCTCTTCAATCAGATATTCTGCTATTTGCACAGCATTGAGCGCTGCTCCTTTTTTTATTTGATCGCCCACTACCCAAAAAGTAAGTCCGTTGTCGTTGGTCAGATCCTTGCGGATGCGGCCTACATATACGGGATCTTTTCCTGCGATAAAGAGGGGCATCGGATATTTCTTTTCGGCGGGATTATCTTCTAAAATCACTCCATCGGCTTTACTGAATGCTTCACGGGCTTCTTCTATGGATACAGGGCGTTCTGTCTCAATCCAGATGCTTTCCGAATGTGCTCTCAATGCGGGAACACGAACGCAGGTAGCACTTACTTTCACGTCGGAGTGCATAATTTTGCGTGTTTCGTTGAACATCTTCATCTCCTCTTTGGTATATCCGTTTTCAGTGAATGCGTCTACTTGCGGTATTAAGTTGAATGCTAACTGATAAGCAAACTTTTCGACGGTGACTTTTTCGCCGGCCAGTACCTGACGGTATTGTTCGTATAGTTCGTCCATGGCTGCTGCTCCGGCACCGCTGGCGGCTTGATAGGTCGATACATGAACGGTTTTTATGTGCGAGAGCTCTTCTATGGCTTTCAGGGCTACTACCATTTGTATCGTTGTACAATTGGGGTTGGCAATGATACTACGGGGGCGTTCTTTTGCATCGAATGCATTGACTTCCGGAACTACTAGTGGAACGTCGGAATCCATACGGAAAGCGCTGGAATTATCTATCATTACAGCACCAAATTTGGTGATTGTATCTGCAAATTCTTTAGATGTTCCGGCTCCGGCAGAGGTGAAAGCGATGTTAACACCTTTAAAGTCATCGTTGTGTTGCAGGAGTTTGACTTCGATCTGTTTACCGCGGAATGTGTATTTGCTTCCGGCGCTGCGTTTAGAACCGAACAAAACTAATTCATCCAACGGGAAATTTCTCTCATCGAGCACACGCAGAAATTCTTGTCCTACGGCTCCGCTTACGCCAACAATAGCTACTTTCATCTTTCTTTTGTTTTATATGAATAATTTATTCTTATCTGCCCACTTGATGGCCGGCAGATAATTGGCTGCAAAATTATAACATTTCATTAAATTATAGGCTATGAAAAGCGGAGAATTATTAGTATTAGAGCTTCTTTTACTTTAATTGGGGAGTATTTGATGCTTTATTTTCTATAATCAGATAATTTAATTTCATCTGTAAACTGATTGAAGTGGGTTGATATGGAATAGGGGAATGTTTGAAAAATAAAAAATAATAAGAATCAAAGCATTTTCTTAACCAAAGTGCATTGACTTTGTGATAACTTTTTTGTTCTTTTGCAAAACAATATAAAAATCCAAAGTGATGAAGTGGTTGGACATTAGTTTAGAACTTCCTATTACAGACCCTACTTGGGTGTTTCTTATAGTACTTATAATTATACTCTTTGCCCCTATATTGCTTGGCCGATTGAAGATCCCTCATATTATTGGTATGATTTTGGCTGGAGTAATCATTGGCGAACATGGATTTAATATTCTGGAGAGGGATAGCAGTTTTGAACTTTTCGGGAAAGTAGGGCTTTACTATATCATGTTTCTGGCTGGTTTGGAAATGGATATGGAGGGCTTTAAGCGGAACAAGACTAAAGCTCTTGTTTTCGGTATTTTTACTTTCATTGCCCCCATGGTTTTGGGAATCTGGAGTAATATTGTTCTGCTGGGATATGGGCTGACTACGTCTGTGCTATTGGCTAGCATGTACGCTTCCGATACATTGGTGGCTTATCCTATTGTCAGTCGTTATGGGCTGTCCCGCCTGCGTAGTGTGAGCATTACGATTGGTGGTACGGCTGTTACTGTTACTTTAGCACTTTTGGTTCTCGCTGTTATAGCCGGTCAGCATCAGGGGGGCATTGATGATTTATTTTGGTGGTTACTTGCGGGCAAAGTGTTGCTTGCCGGTTTCTTTATTGTTTATTTTTTCCCACGTATAGGGCGCTGGTTCTTTCGGAAGTACGAAGATAATATTATGCAATTTATTTTTGTTCTGGCTCTGGTGTTCTTAGGTAGCGGTCTGCTTGAACTGGCCGGACTTGAAGGCATCTTGGGGGCTTTCATGGTGGGACTGGTTTTGAATCGTTTGATTCCTCATGTTTCTCCTTTGATGAATAGAATTGAATTTGTAGGCAATGCGTTGTTTATTCCGTATTTCCTGATAGGAGTAGGCATGATTATCGATATTCGTACTCTCTTTGCTGGAGGAGGAACGTTGAAAGTAGCTCTTGTGATGACTTTCGTAGCCATTTTTAGTAAATGGTTTGCTGCCTGGATGACGCAGAAAACTTTTAAAATGCAGGCGAACGAGCGCTCTATGATGTTTGGACTGAGTAGTGCCAAAGCTGCGGCTACACTTGCGGCAGTACTGATTGGTAATAAAATAGAGATATCTCCGGGGGTGCCTTTGTTGAATGACGATGTGCTGAATGGTACGGTGGTGATGATTCTGTTTACATGTATTATCAGCTCTATTGCGACAGAACGTGCTGCTCGTAAAATTGCGTTAGGCGATGACTCTGGCGTAGCTGAAGAAAAGGTGAAAGAAGAAGAAAATATACTGATATCGGTGGGTAATCCGGATACAATAGAGAACTTGGTGGGTATAGCTTTGTTGATGAAAAATATGAAACATAAAGATGGAGTGATAGCCCTGAGTGTGATAAATGATGGTAAGGTGTCCGATAAATATTTATCAAAAGGTAAAAAGTTGTTAGAGCGAACGGCCATGGTTGCAGCAGCAGCTGATGTAAAGGTGAATACAGTTACTCGTTTTGATCAGAATACAGCCTCCGGCATCATTCATACGCTGAAGGAATATAATGCTTCGGAAATTATTATCGGACTTCACCGTAAGGCTGCTTTGGTAGACTCTTTCTGGGGAGCTTTGACGGAAAATCTGTTAAGAGGCATGCATCGCCAGGTGATGATTGTGAAATGTTTAATACCTGTAAATACGTTTCGTCGCATCATAGTGGCAGTTCCTGCTAAGGCCGAGTATGAGGCCGGTTTTTTTAAATGGGTGGAACGACTTTGCCGAATGGCAGAGCAATTGGGATGTCGCTTGCATTTTTTTGCCCATCCCGATACGCTGCCTTACCTTGAGGGGTATATGAAGAGGAAGCATAAAAATGTGCGCGGTGAGTTTACTGAATTTCCTGCCTGGGATGATCTTCTGTTGTTAACCGGTGAGGTAAATGATGATCATTTATTGGTCATAGTCAGCGCCCGGCGTGGCTTCATCTCTTATAATCCTTTGTTTGAGCGTCTTCCGTCACAACTAACCAAATATTTTGATAACAATAGTCTCATTGTGCTCTACCCTGATCAATATGGTGATCCTCAGGCAACAATTTCTTTTTCTGATCTGGGGCATCTTAATGAGTCTCCAAGGTACGAAAGTGTGGGAAGATGGTTTTATAAATGGTTTAAGAAAAATTGATTTTATTTTTTAAAAAAGTGATAAAGTTAGAAGGAATAACCAAGAGCTTTGGTTCTTTGCAAGTGCTGAAAGGCATTGATCTGGAGATTGATAAAGGAGAAATAGTTAGTATTGTGGGACCTAGCGGTGCCGGGAAAACAACTTTATTGCAGATTATGGGTACGCTCGATGCACCGGACAGCGGGTGTGTTTTAATTGATGATACCAACGTTAGTCGGATGAAGCAAAAGGCATTGTCAGCTTTTCGTAACAGCCATATCGGGTTTGTGTTTCAGTTCCATCAGCTATTACCCGAATTTACCGCCATAGAAAATGTGATGATACCGGCTTTTATTGCCGGGATGTCGTCTTCTGAAGCAACAAAGCGTGCTGCTGAAATTCTCGATTTTATGAAACTCAAGGAGCGGGCTTCGCATAAACCCAACGAGCTATCGGGAGGAGAGAAACAGCGGGTAGCAGTGGCTCGTGCATTGATTAATAATCCGGCTGTGATTCTGGCGGATGAACCTTCGGGGAGTCTGGACACACACAACAAGGAAGAACTTCATCAATTGTTCTTCGATTTACGGAATCAATTTGGCCAGACTTTTGTCATCGTCACACACGATGAGGCTTTGGCGCAACTTACAGACCGCACTATCCACATGCTTGATGGTGTTATTCAGTGAAAGATGTAGGGGATGTTATTAGTCTTATAGTATAATGATTCTTGTATTGTTAACTTTATAGCCTAGGTAAGGGTGGACAAAGGAGATTTTTATTCCTCTTTGTCTCTATCTTTAATAATCTGCATAGCTGTTTCGTAATCCTCTGCACTGACGAGTATTGATACCTCAGGGCTGAGATAAGGAGCTAACGTTCCCATTATGCCATCCTTGATTGCAGAATCGATGCCATTGCTCTCTAGCAAGCCTTTAATTAGTTCGGCTTCCCAAGGCGAACCGGAGAAAATTTCGGTTAAAGGACTGTTTTCTTTTGCTTTCATGATGTTTACTTATTATGATAATTATAATTCATATAAAAATAGAACAAATAACTTTGCATAAAGTTATGCGCCGTTCATCATTCCAACAATACTCTTTGTACGGAGATGACTTCATTCAAAAAAACAAAAGCCGACTCGGTAAATTTATCTTTGGCTTCGGATGTACAAAATTGAGTAGTCGATCCTTTGGTACATTTTTTGTCTATTTCCGGATGCCGCTGGAGGTAATTTTGAAGACTGGTCGCCACATATTCCCCCTGAGTCACTAATTGTATATTCTCGGGTATGAATCGTTGAATTTTTGGTAATAGCAAAGGATAGTGTGTGCAGCCTAAGATAACAGTATCAATTAGCTTATCTTTATTGAGGAGCTGATCAATGTTTTTTTTGATAAAATAATCTGCTCCTGTTGAATTGGCTTCGTTGTTCTCTACCAGTGGAACCCACATTGGGCAGGCTTCGCCGCTTACTATAATATCGGGAAAGAGTTTGTGTATTTCCAATGGATAAGATTCTGATTTGATTGTACCATCTGTGGCCAGCACGCCCACATGTCTGCTATGGGTTATTTCCCCAATACTCTCTACGGTGGGGCGGATGACGCCTAATACTCTTCTTGAAGGATCGATTTTTGGTAAGTCATTTATCTGTATACTCCTCAGTGCTTTGGCTGAAGCGGTGTTGCAAGCAAGTATAACAAGGTGGCATCCCATTTCGAATAGCTTGGTTACAGCTTGACGAGTAAATTCATACACCACTTCAAACGAACGTGTGCCATATGGTGTACGGGCATTGTCTCCCAAATAGATATAATCATACTCAGGGAGTACTCCTCTTATTTGTTTCAAGATAGTTAAACCTCCGTAACCTGAGTCGAATACTCCGATAGGGCCGGGAATATTGGGTAAATCTTGTTTCATCCTTTAGCTTTCTTATATGATATAAAAAACGCGGATAAAGCGAATTTGCGCTCCATCCGCGTTATCCGCGCTTTTTTAACCTGATTTTTATTTCAATCCAAGTTTTGTTTTAACAAGTGGCGTAATATCAACGCTTAGCTTATTGTTTACATAAGGAATAGCCGTTCTTGCAAGGTCAAATACATAAATCATTCCTTCTGCTTCACCCACAGCTTTAATTGCTTCATCTACTTTCTGAGTAATAGGTGCCATCAAGTCTGTTTGAGCCTTTTGCATGTTTTGAGAAGCTTCCTGCTGAAACTGTTCGCTTCTTTGCATCATATCCTGCAACTCTTTTTGCCTTCTTTCAGCAATGTTTTGAGGCAGAGAATCTTTTTGCATTGCTTGCTGAAATTCCTGATATTTCTTATTGAACTCGTCGTTTGTTCTTTGAATCTCATCAGTGTATTTTTTCTGCAGAGCTTGAAGGTCGGCTTGTGCTTTGGTAAATTCAGGCATAGCCGTGATGATTTCGTTTGATGTAACGTGACCGAATTTAAGAGTTTGTGCAAAAACACTCATCGGGAGGATGAACATAATTGCTAGTGCAATTTTTTTAAGCATAATTTTATTATTTATTTTAATGATTATTTTTTGTATTATTGGATGCAAATGTATGAAATTAATTTGAATATCCTAATCTTGCTAATACTTCATTACTTATATCAATATTCGGAGAAGCAAAAATAATGCTGTTAGCCGAAGCTCTGTCTACTACCACCGAATATCCTTTCATTTCTGAGATCTCTTTTACAGCATTGTATATCTCATCTTGTATAGGTTTTATTAGGCTTTCTCTCAGTTTGGAAAGCTCACCCTCGGGGCCGAAATATTTGCGTTTCAACTCGGCAGTACTTTTTTCCTTTGCTACGATTTCCTCTTCTCTTTTTGTTTTTTGTGTTTCAGTAAGAGACGTGGCCTCAGATTGATAGTTTTTGTATAAAGCCTGAGCCTCTTGAGTTAATGTCTCAACTTCGCTTTGGTATTTTTTAGAGGCTTGGTTTAGTTGTTCGTTTGAACTTTCGTAAGCCGGGATATTCTTTAGGATGTACTCCATGTCTATCAAGGCAAATTTTTGTGCGCTGGCTGTTAAATTTGCAGCGGTTAGCAAGACAATGAATAGAATAGATTTTCTCATAATGTTTATTTTTTTTTAAATAAAACAGATTAGAACTCTTGCCCTAAAATGAAGTGGAACTGACTTCCGCCGTATTGTTTAGAACCAAATATTTTATCAAAGCCATAGGCCCAATCAATACCCATCATACCAATCATTGGCAAGAAGATACGCACACCCACACCGGCCGATCTTTTCAGGTCGAATGGATTGAAGTTTTTGATATCATGCCATGCATTACCTGCTTCAACGAAGGTTAACGCATAGATACTGGTGCTAGTCTCCAACATTAATGGGTATCTCAATTCCAGAGCCATGCGGGTATAAGCGTATCCTTCGTAGCCACGGTAGGGAGTAAGTGAACTATTCTCATAACCTCGAAGCGCAATACTTTCGGTGGCATAGCTTGAATAACCTGTCATGCCGTCGCCGCCCATATCAAATGTTTCAAATGGCGATTTCTTATATTTATTGAAACTTCCCAGTAAACCAAATTCTACACGTGTCATTAATACTGGAGTTTTTGCTCCCGAAGTAAATGCCGTATAAGTTTTTGATTTTAATTTCCATTTATGATACTCTACCCATTTATGCATTTTGTTTACATCATCTTGATTAGTCAGATCATATGAGCTGTAATCTACGCCGTCAAACAATGAATAGGGGGGAGTAACCTGAACTGATAAAGAAAAGTCAGATCCCTGGCGAGGGTAGATAGGGTTATCACTTGAATTACGTGCTAACGTTAAGTTCAAACTAATATTGTTACATCCGCCATTTGTTACAGGGAAATAGCTCCAATCTTTCAGAATGTATTTTTGATAAGATAGTTCTGCGGAAAGGGTAAAATAGTCATCCGGCCAGCTAAGACGTTTTCCCCATCCTACAGAAAGGCCGAACATCTTGATCGATTTGCTGGGATCATAGTAGTTTGAATAGTCATTATATCCACTATTATAACTATTATTATAATAATTAGTCAGATAACTTGAGTTATAATAGCTACTACTAATGTCGGTTTGCACAGAATAGAACGCAGAAACAGAGAATGAATTCGGACGTTTTCCTCCAAACCAAGGGTCAAAGAATGAAACACTATATGATTGATAATATTTAGCATTGGTCTGTCCACTAATGGTTAAAGTCTGCCCATCTCCCTGAGGGAGGATGCCCCGGTAGTTCTTGCCCGGATGTAGTAAGTTTGGCAGCGAGAAGTTGGTGAACTTTAGGCTTAACTTGCCTATTACTCCGGTTTGTCCCCAACCGGCAGAGAACTCTACCTGATCGTTAGCTTTTGAAACTAAGTCATAAGCAATATCTACCGTACCATTTGTGGCATCAGGTTGAATGTCCGGCTTGATATTTTCCGGATCAAAATGTCCCATTTGTTGAATTTCACGCATGGAACGCATTAAATCTTCTTTGCTGAAGAGCTGCCCGGGACGGGTACGAAGTTCGCGGCGAACAACATTTTCATATACACGGTCGTTACCGTTTATCTTCACTTTACTGATTGTAGCTTGGCGTCCTTCAGATATTCTCATTTCAAGATCTATCGAATCATTATCAATATTAACTTCAACAGGTTCCAGGTTGTAAAACAGGTATCCATTATTATAATATAAATTACCGATAGCATCGTCGTCGGTTGTTATTCGTTCATTTAATAGCTTCTGATTGTAAACATCTCCCTTTTTCATGCGTAACATGTAGTTCAGTTGCTCAGAAGGATATAGAGTGTTACCTATCCAAGTGACGTTGCGGAGGTAGTATTTGTCTCCTTCTTCTATTTTCAAGAAAACATTTACTGTCTTTTCGTTGTACGGAGATACGCTATCAACGACAATACGGGCATCACGATACCCTAGTTCGTTATATTTGTCAATGATGAGTTGTTTGTCAGCTTCGTAGTGCTCATTAACAAACTTCTTTGTACGGAACAAGTTTACTAGTTTACCTTTCTCATTCGTTTTCTTCATCACTTTTTTGAGCTTTGACGTTTTTATCGCTTTGTTGCCTACTATTGTGATCTTGTGAACTTTGACCTTTTCTTTTTTGTCAATATTGATATTTACAATGACTTGATTTTCATTAGCAGCATCATCTTTTTGTACAATGACTACATCTGCATTCTTGAACCCTTTATCGTCAAAATATCTTTTAATAAGTGTTTTTGCACGATCAACTAAATTTGGTGTGATCTGGCTACCCTTAACGAGCCCAAGTTTTGTTTCCAAATCTGTTCTTTCGCTCTTTTTTACGCCATTATAATGTATCTCTGAGATGCGGGGCCGTTGGGTCAAACTAATATTTAAGAAGATTTTATTGCCTTCTATCTTCTCTGCCGTTATGGATACATTAGAGAATAATCCATGATGCCAATAGCGTTTAATCGCTTGTGTAATTTCATCACCAGGCACTGTGATGGTTTGTCCCACAGACAATCCTGATAATCCTATGAGGACATAATCTTCATAGTTTTTTACTCCTGAGACTTTTATTCCGCCTATTTCGTATTTTTTAGGCGTACCCGAATACAAAATCACCGGTTTGGAAGATTCATCTGTAGTGTTTACATTCTGTGCAGTGCCTGAAAGCGCAAAGCTGAACAGGCTGATAAATGTTATAAGTATGGCAGAAATACGATAATGCATTTAATATGTGTTTTGAGTTATAAGTTCTAAATTAACTAACCTGCTCACTGGTCTTCCCAAAGCGGCGCTCTCTCTTTTGATAATCATATATTGCTTTTTGCAACTCTTCTTCCTTAAAGTCTGGCCAAAATGTTTCACAGAAATAAAGTTCGGAGTAAGCACATTGCCATAATAGGTAATTGCTTAAACGGATTTCACCACCTGTGCGGATGAGCAAATCGGGATCTGGCATAAAATTGGTTGCCAAGTGCGCAGATATGCATTTGCAGTCTATCTCTTCAGGAGATAATTCTCCCTTACTGATTTCTATAGCAATTTTTCTGGCCGCATCTGTTATTTCCCAACGAGAAGAATAACTGAGGGCCAAGACAAGGCACATTCCAGTATTTGAAGATGTATGTTCTATGCAATCATATAAACGTTTCTGCAAGTCTTTGGGCAGTTTGTTTATGTCACCTACAATACGAAAGCTAATATTATTGTTCATGAATGTTTCTTCTTCGATGGAATCAATAAGCAGATTCATGATGGCGGTAACCTCGTTGGTTGGCCGATTCCAGTTCTCGGTTGAGAAAGTATATAAGGTAAGGAATTTAATGCCTAAACGAGCAGCTTCTTCGGCGATAGCATGTACCGTTTCGGCGCCAGCCCGATGTCCATAGCTACGCTCTTGACCGCGTTGCTTAGCCCACCGCCCGTTACCGTCCATTATGATTGCCACATGTTGGGGTATACGGTTTAAATCTATTTGCTCTTTATCAGACATCTTTTTCAATTGTTACATTCTCTACATTTGGAAAAAAGATTGGATGCTATTAAACGTAGGCAATAAAAACAGAGTTGCCTTTATTCATTATTTTACCAAAAAGCCGAGCTTGTTAATACGTCCTCGCCATACTTCATCATCGTTCTGTCCTTTACTCCATGTGATCCAAATAAAATTATTTTCATCAACCGTCATTGAATAATCTCCTCTTCCTTTGAACGCATTTGGGAAAAGGACTTTCTTTTTAACTTCCTTCCATACTATGCCATCTTCGGAGGCATAGAAAGAGCTGAAATCGCCGCCAAAGGCGTAGAATTTATCATTGTAACGGATAATAGACGGATTATTCATTATTGGGCAATAATAATTCGAGGAAGTAGACGCATCGACCCAAGTTTTTCCATCTATCGAGAACCAAGGAATCGTTTGAGTAGCAGAAGCATCATCTACCGCTTTTCCCATTAGAAAAGATTTTGTGATTTTAGTATTTGTTGTATAAACTGTTGCTGAAATGTTTTCTAGAGGAAATCCGTCAGGTACTTCTTCTCCAATTTCCCAGCCTGTCATTGATGGGTTTGATAGGCAGAATTTAAGAACTGTACCATCTTTAGTAATTCCAGTTATACCTGTGGGGAAGCTCGTTATTAATGTTACGATATTGCCACTTAATCCCGTTTGGTTTTTCTGCCATGTGATTCCATTTTCCGAATAGAATACTTCTCCACTTCCGGTTGCTGCATAAAGTGTGTTGCCAAAGTTGAGCAGAGAAGATATGTTTGTGTCGTCAGGCAATCCGATAACCGTTATTTTATCCCAAAAATGTCCATCTGATACAGCGGACGAATATGCCGAAACGTTTGATGTGTATACAAATAAAGTATTGTTTATTATTACTGATTTTTGTTTGCCGGTAACTTCCCCGTTAGAGAAAGAATTACTTATTTTATTCCAGACTAATGAGTCGGGATCTTGTTGATGAACGCGAACTTCAATAGAATATTCTCTTGAGTGTGTGCCATCAGGCGCCCAAACTTTCAACTTTAGGGGAGTTACCATTGTTTTCGTCAGATCAACGGAATCGGCTATGTTAAAAGCGGAATCTCCAGAAGTTATATATCCGTTTACAGTTAAAGTTTTAATGAGTATCTTATTTATAATGGTATCTGACCCTACAGGTAAGGAATCTGCATTATATATTTTATTGTTGCTTTGATCAATCGTAAATGCATAATCTGCCCCATGTATAGTGTCTATTGCAAAAGCATGTATGGTGTCGTCTGAACTGTATTCTGCATTATCATCTGTGTTAAGGCATGAAGTAACAGCAAACGATATAAACAAAGAGCTGATAATTATTGATAAAAACTTTATTTTCATTTGAAACATTGTGTTTATTTACAAGTTGCAAAAATAGGAACATTTTTCTCTACATTGAGCATTGGCGGCAAGTTTTATATAAAATTATAGATAATAATGCTGTTTTTATCGATGGAAAACCTATTTGGGTGTATTGTTTTCTATCTTTTCATTGATATAATGCAGGATTGGCACTCCGAAGTGTTTTTGGGTGGAATGGCTTATCTTATCGATCATTTCGGGAGATTTAACTCCCGTTCCAAGTTCTTTATGGCTCTTTTCAATAAAAATCTCATCCCATAAACCGCTATTAATAAATGATTGAAGCAAAACACTTCCACCCTCAACAAAAAGCAATTGTAGCTTTTTCTTATATAGGATATTTAATATTTGAGGTAGAATATTTTTCTCAAAATCAAGTGTTATGTATTCTATGTTTTTCTCTTCCGGGCAATTTGCAGATGTAAATACAAGCGAATGAACACTTCCATCAAATAAATGCAAAGACCTTTTCAGTGATAAATTGCGGTCAATCACTATTCGTGTGGGATTTTGTCCATACCAGTTGCGTACTGTGAGAAACGGATTATCTAAACGGGCTGTTTGAGTACCTACCATAATCGCATCAGCCTCCGCTCTTTTTTTATGAACCAGCATAGAGGTTAAGTCGGTTGAGAGAATAGTCGGGGAGCCACTGCTCCGAACTGCATCTATATAGCCGTCTGATGATTCAGCCCATTTTAGAGTGATATAGGGGCGACGTAGAGTGTTGAAGATGATGAATGGTTTGATCAGATTTTTGCAATCATTTTCGCAAAGGCCAACTGTAACATCTCTTCCTGCATCACGTAGTTTTTTAATGCCACGCCCTGCTACTTCTGTAAAAGGGTCCTGACATCCGATAATAATCTTTGGTATTTGTTTTTTAATGATGAGATCTGCACAGGGCGGGGTTTTTCCGTAATGTGAACAAGGTTCCAAGCTAACGTACAGTGTTGATTTTTTTAATAAAGACTTATCTTTAACAGAATTGATAGCATTTACTTCAGCGTGCGGAGCTCCATATTTTGCATGATACCCTTCTCCAATTATCTTCCCATTACAAACGATGACAGCTCCCACTACTGGGTTGGGTGTGGTGTTACATCGTCCGTTTTTTGCGAGCTGTATGCACCGTTGCATGTATTTTTCTTCTCCCATTTTATTAGGCTTGTGATTCTAAAATTCTTATTTTTGCAGATTCAAACATGAAATATGAATCGTTTATCTTTATATATTCGCCAGTCTCTGCAGAGCATTTATTCACCGCAAGAATTAAAAAGTCTTACGAGGACTATCTGTTGCGATCTGCTTGGAGTAGATGCGATTGATTTCTTTTTAGGCAAAGATATTCATTTATCTGAAAATAAGCAGAAAGAATTGGAAACTATTCTGAAACGTTTGCGCAATAATGAACCAATTCAATATATCCGTGGATATGCTGATTTTTTCGGATTAATGTTTTCTGTTGCTCCTGGAGTACTCATACCTCGTCCCGAAACTGAAGAGTTGGTCGATTTAATTATTAAAGAAAATGCAGGGGCATTGCGTATTTTAGATATCGGTACGGGAAGTGGGTGTATTGCTATTACGTTAGCTAAGAAAATTCCTTTGGCTACGGTTTCTGCATGGGATATCTCGGAGGAGGCACTTGCTATAGCCAGGCAAAACAATTCTCAGTTAGGAACATCTGTTTCTTTTTGTAGAGAAGATATATTTGATGTTATAGCTAAAACAGAGTTTTATGATATAATAGTAAGTAATCCTCCTTATATTACTTCTTTAGAGAAGGAGGAGATGGATGCAAATGTATTGGATTGGGAACCTGAGTTGGCTCTGTTTGTACCAGATGATGACCCTTTATATTTCTACCGTAGTATCGGTCGCTTCGGAATGGAAAGCTTGCCTTTAGGAGGGAAAATATATTTTGAAATTAATCAGGCTTATGGAGACAAAGTCTCTTTTTTGCTTAAAACGATAGGTTATCGGGATATCTGTGTAATAAAAGATTTGTTTGGGAAAGATAGGATTATAAAAGCTTGTAAATGAATACACTAACGGAACAGGAGGCCTTAAGCCGCTTGGCCTTTTATTGCTCTACTGCTGAACATTGTCGTTCGGAAATAAATGATAAATTGCATAAATGGGGAATTGAGAGCGATGCTATAGAACGAATACTAAATCGCCTTGAAACGGAGAAGTACATTGATGATGAACGCTATTGCCGTTCCTTTGTGAATGATAAATTTCATTTTGCTAAGTGGGGGAAGATGAAAATATCACAAGCATTGTACCAAAAGAAGATTCCATCAACTATGATTTCGGAATATTTATGTAATATAGATGAGGAACAATATCTTATTACTTTGCGGCATTTACTAAACACAAAAAGTAAAAATATTCGTGCAAAAAACAGTTACGATCTTAAGGCTAAATTGATTCGTTTTGGTATAAGTCGGGGATTTGAGATGAAAGATATTAGACGTTGCATCGACTTATCTGACATGCAAGAATGGGAATAATCCGATTTTTATTTAAAAATATGCGTATTCTTCTTTCCATTCTCATTCTGTTTCCGTATTTTTGTGCCATATTATCTTAGTTAGTTTAGTTATGAAAACGTTAGAGAGATTATTTGCAGAGAAGTTGCTGAAGATAAAGGCTATTAAACTTCAACCGGCTAATCCGTTTACATGGGCTTCAGGATGGAAATCGCCGTTTTATTGCGATAACCGTAAAACACTTTCCTATCCTTCTCTTCGTAATTTTGTGAAAATTGAAATTACCCGCCTGATTTTGGAACGATTTGGTCAGGTGGATGCTATAGCTGGTGTTGCTACCGGAGCTATCCCGCAGGGAGCTTTAGTTGCTGATGTGTTAAATCTACCTTTTGTCTATGTCCGTTCTACCCCTAAAGATCATGGATTAGAAAACCTTATTGAAGGAGAACTTCGTCCGGGTATGAAGGTTGTGGTTGTTGAAGATCTTGTTTCAACAGGCGGAAGTAGTTTGAAAGCGGTGGAAGCTATCAGACGTGATGGTTGCGAAGTCATTGGAATGATTGCATCTTTTACTTATGGATTCGATGTTGCGATAAAAGCATTCAAAGATGCTAAAGTCCCTTTGCTGACTTTAACAAACTATGACGCGGTGATTGAAGCAGCTCTTCGAACGGAGTATATAGATGAACCCGATGTTGCAGTGCTTGAAGAGTGGCGAAAGGACCCATCACATTGGGAACCAGAGAAATAAGAGCTTATTTATTAATATTGATAAGGAAGAATTGTTTGAACTAAGTTTGTTCTGATTATTCTTCTTTATTTTTTTTAGACAGAAATAAATGAATCAATTTGAGAGTAGTGTTAAAGTGATACCATACGGCCAGGAATTGGTCTACGCCAAACTTTCAGATCTTACTAATTTGGAATCGATGAAAGATCGAATCCCTGTAGATAAAGTTAAGGATTTGAATTTTGATGCTGACACATTGAGCTTTAATGTAGCTCCTGTTGGCTCTATTACATTAAAAGTAATAGAGCGAGATCCCTGTAAATGCATTAAATTTGAAACAACTCAATCTCCTATACCTTTTAACTTGTGGGTACAGCTAGTCTCTTCTGCTGAAAACGAATGTAAAATGAAACTTACTGTTCGCATAGATATTAATCCTTTTATGAAAGGGATGATACAAAAGCCATTGCAAGAGGGGCTGGATAAAATGGCTGATATGCTTGCAATGATACAATATTAATTTTTGTATGCGCAACCTGTCTAATTTAGTTGTTGGTCTAATGCTATCATTTTAATTTTTTGCAAAAAACTATAGAGAATATGGTACAGAAACTTTGGGAAAAATCCGTTCAGGTAAACCAAGAGATCGAACGGTTTACCATAGGACGTGATCGTGAAATGGATCTTTATCTTGCCAAATACGATGTGATGGGATCTATGGCGCATATTACTATGCTTGAAAGCATAGGCCTGCTATCGAAAGAAGAGTTGGAAACGTTGCTTGTCGAGTTGAAAAGGATATATGCTATCGCCGAGCAAGGTGATTTTGTTATTGAGGAGGGTGTAGAAGATGTTCATTCGCAAGTAGAACTTTTGCTGACACGGAACCTGGGTGACGTAGGAAAGAAGATTCATAGCGGACGTTCTCGTAATGATCAGGTATTGCTTGACTTAAAACTTTTCACTCGTGCGCAAATAAAAGAGATTGCCGAAATGGTGGAACAACTCTTTTACGTACTTATTTCTCAGAGTGAGAAATACAAGGAAGTCTTGATGCCCGGTTATACTCATCTGCAAATAGCCATGCCTTCTTCTTTCGGTTTATGGTTTGGAGCTTATGCCGAAAGTTTAGTCGACGATATGATGTTTTTGCAAGCTGCTTTCCGTATGTGTAACCGCAATCCGCTTGGCTCTGCTGCCGGATACGGATCTTCTTTTCCTTTGGATCGGAAAATGACTACTCGTTTGCTCGGCTTTGATTCACTTAATTACAATGTTGTTTATGCGCAAATGGGGCGTGGCAAGATGGAGCGTAACGTAGCTTTTTCGTTAGCCAGCATTGCAGGTACAGTCTCAAAATTAGCTTTTGATGCTTGCCTGTTCAATAGCCAGAATTTTGCATTTGTGAAACTGCCTGATGAGTGTACCACCGGATCGAGCATTATGCCTCATAAGAAAAACCCCGATGTCTTTGAGTTGACCCGTGCCAAGTGCAACAAACTTCAATCTCTTCCTCAGCAAATAATGATGATTGCTAATAATCTGCCTTCCGGCTATTTTCGTGATTTACAGATTATTAAGGAAGTGTTTCTTCCTGCTTTTCAGGAGTTGAAAGATTGTTTGCAGATGACTACTTATATTATGAACGAGATACATGTAAATGAGCATATCCTTGACGATGATCGTTACTTGCTTATTTTTAGTGTAGAAGAGGTTAATCGACTGGCACGTGAGGGCATGCCTTTTCGTGACGCTTATAAAAAAGTAGGCCTTGATATTGAAGCCGGTAAATTCTCGCACAATAAACAAGTACATCATACTCATGAGGGGAGTATAGGCAATTTGTGCAACAATGAAATCTCTGAATTAATGCAGCAAGTTGTAGCGGGTTTCAATTTTCATACGATGGCGGATGCTGAGCGTTCTTTGCTTGGCCGATAATCGATTGTTACATTGTTAGTTACGTTATTTGTTGCGCCATCAGAAGTTCTTGGACATTTTTATACTCCTATAATAGTTGTAACTTTCGGCTGTAAAATTTGGCAGATGTCTGAAAACTGCTTATCTTTGCACCCGTTGAAAAAATGCGAAAGTAGCTCAGTTGGTAGAGCATAACCTTGCCAAGGTTAGGGTCGCGGGTCCGAGTCCCGTCTTTCGCTCTCTTTGAAATGTTGCTCGAATGGTGGAATGGTAGACACGAAGGACTTAAAATCCTTTGGCTATTGCAGCTGTGCGGGTTCAAGTCCCGCTTCGAGTACTGTAAAAGGCTTGTAATCATGTGATTTTCACTGTATTACAAGCCTTTTTTATGTTATTACTAAAGCTTAATCCTATACTTTTCTTCATAAAAGTCGCGCAAGTCACGCACTTGCGCTTTAAAAGCTTTACAGTAAGGTGTTTGAAGATGCGTGACTTCTCTTTTAAAGTCGCGCAAAGTCACGCGCTTATTTCGCCTGTGTCTCGTTCTTATTTTGGTTAACTGTTTTTTTTAGTTGCAATGTTTTTACTCTCTATTAGGCTTGTTTGTGTTCAGGGGTGGGGCTTGACGAGCGGGCATTCACCGTCTCAGTCGTCAATAAAAGCAATTCCCATCTTTTTCATTAAGAAACAGGCATTCATATTTTGTGCTACGCCCTCTCTCATTTTATAAGAGAAAGTTAATTGATTGTCGCTGATGTCGGCTTCAAAGCAGTAGTTTCGGATGTCGTTTGGAAAACTGTTTTGTAGCGAACTTAATGAAAGGTCGTGTGTAGCAATGATGCCACTGGTCTGTAATGTTATGAACTGTTTGATAAGGGCTAGTGAGCCTTTTTGTTTATCAATGGAGTTGGTGCCCTTTAATATTTCATCAAGAATAATAAATAGATTCTCTTTAGCATTTAGTTTGTCAATGATTAGTTTAAGCCTTTTAAGTTCGGCAAAAAAGTAAGATTCGTTGTTGGATAGAGAATCGCTTGTACGGAGACTTGTTATTAGCTTGGCGGGATAGATTTCCATATCGACAGCACAAACCGGGCATCCTATGCAAGCCAGTAAATAGTTAATGCCCACCGTGCGGAGGTATGTACTTTTGCCGGCCATGTTAGCTCCGGTTATGATGATAAAGAAGGGGCGTTTTTCTATAGTGAGATCATTCTTGATACATATTTTGTGGTCCATTAAGGGGTGCCCGAGCTGATGACTTTTTATTTTTGATGCCGAAGAAGTTATTTGAGGATATACATAATCGGGATAATTGTAGGCAAATGTCGCCAACGAGCAAAATGCATCCATCTCGCTGATTGCTTTTAGCCAGTTTGGCATTTCTGAAGCGTAACTTTCCTTCCAGTTTTCGATTTTTATCATCTGCCGCATCTCCCAAAATGACAATCCATTGAGAAGCATTGCGATGATTATATTGTTTCGCTGGTCCAACCCGTTTAGTAGTTTACTCAAACTCTTTACTGCTTCGGATGCTTTTTCCCCCTGTCCACAGATAAGCTTTTTGACCTCTGTAAGAGATTGGCTCTGTGGTTCCGTCTCTTCTATAATCCGGATAAGTTTGGCGTACGTGCTTAGTATTTGTAATTTCTTGCCATAGACCATTTGTAAACGGGTAATTTTCTTCGAAAAGATGAAACTACAGAGAATGAAGCCGATAAATATTATCTCGGAGATGCTGCTGGGGATAATACCTGCTATTGTTAATCCGATTAAAACCACATTCGTTGAGAAAACGGCAACAGGGAGTATGTGGAATGCTGTCTTTTGTTTAAAATAACTTGGAGATTTAGCCCAGTTTAGAATCTCCTCTTTATCTGTTTCTTGTCCCGTATGTAGCAATCCTAATGTGCGGAATCGCTGCCTTAACCCTACTTCCGGCGTTAATTCTTTGATGGCATCCTGCCGGTTTTCAATGCTTTCTTTTTCCTCTAAATGTGCCATTAACCAATTGGCAAGATGATCTTTACCTAAGCGGGTTGATGTGCGGTTGATGCATTGAAAAAGTGATTGTTTCCCAAATATATCCAGGTCATACGAATAGAGATGCGTTTCATCGATAAATTCAGCTCCATCATCAAAGGAAGAAATATCTTCGTGTATTGCCTCCAATTCCTGATTATTAATTCTGATAAGTGTCCTTAGATAATCTTTCTCGAAAAATAGAGTATCATGTTTCTTTACCAGAATGAGAAATGGTATAAATGTAATGGATGCAGTAATGACTACGGCAAGCCATCCGCTATGCCAGAAGTAGATAATTCCGATTGTCCCTATAATAAAGAGGAAGAGTCTTATGAGGCTTACTCTGTAAATCCTTTTTTGGTTCTTATCGAGACTTTTATTTGTCTCGCTGATTGTTTGCCGATAATAGGCTTCGGCGGGGCTAATTTCTTTCATCTGTAATGTCTTGGTTGCTGCAAATGTAATGCAATCCTTTTGCTTGTGAAAATCAAAATAGACTCTTTATTCTTTTATTTTTTGTGTAGTCTGATTGAGTTTGTTGTTCGCCAAACATGTTTAATAGTCTAATTCTCTAAACTTTCCGCTTTAAAACTTGCTTCAAATGCATAAAGTCTGTAACTTTCCACGCATTAAAAATAGTTCGTTAAATACTACTCTTATGAAAAGGTTGTGGATCATAATGTTATTTGGTGTTGTAGCAATGGGAAGTGTTGCTCAGAATAGGTCTTACTTAAGTCTAAAGAACCTATTGGCTGATGATGGTGATACATTAGGTTCTCTTCGGATAGAGAAGAGAGCTAAAAACCAGTTAATGATGACTGCAGGTGGTGATTATAAAATCGTTTCTTCTAATGAATCATTGAATAAACGTATTAAATCACGCTATTATGCAATGAAATGTGATGGGAAACTATTTATTAATTGCCGGAAGATAAGATTTAAACATTTTCGTTTCGGGACTTGCTATGCCGGTGCCATGTGGGTTGGAACTAAGATTTACTTTTGTGCGGTTCCTGTAGGCCCTGCTGCTGTTAGCATTACGTCCTCTAAGAATAATATGGGCGATATAGGGCAGGCCATAGCTTCTTCCAGTCTGGTTTCCGAACGGGTCTTTTACGAGATCGACTCTACAACAGGCAAAATAGACTTTGTAGGAAAAGATAAAATGTGCCTTCTGTTGAAGGAATATCCCGATCTCTTGAATGCTTATCTTTCCGAAAAGAGTGAAGATGCCGAAGTTACGGGTAAGTACCTGCAAATGCTTCAACAAAAATAAATGGCGGCTTTTCTTTTTCGGGATTTATTGTTTCCTTGTTTTTAAACTATTTCGGACTACATTGTTTTCTGCTTTGTTCCTCTGTGCTTTTACCTCTCGACAAATGGGCCTTCCCACGAACAAAGGGAGAGGATATTCTTTCATGTTGTTAACTCTTTTGGGGTCATTTTATTTGAGAAACATAATATTTCTCAAAAATCAGCGATTAAATGAAAACTTAGTGAACAAATAGAGTTTCCTTTTTTTATATTTGTGCGATTTATTAATGAGAATTGCGACCAATAGCAAAGCGAGTGAGGAGGAAGATGATGAATAGTTCTGAGAAAGAGTGTTTTCCACGGGCTGAATTGAAGAAGAAAATTATTAAAGTTTCAATGGATGCCTTTGTTCTTCATGGGGTGAAAAGCGTGACAATGGATGATATTGCTATGATGCTTGGTATCTCAAAGCGTACTCTATATGAAATATTTGAAGATAAAGAATCATTGCTCATAGAGTGTCTTTCGGAGCGTCAGAACCAGATGAATTCTTTTGTGTGCGAGGTTTTGAATACTTCGTCCAATGTCCTTGAAGTTATTCTTAAGTGCTATAAAAAAAGTATTGAAGATTATCATGAGATAAATACCCACTTCTTTGACGAGATTAAAAAGTACCCAAAGGTTTGTGAATTAGCCAGAGAGAATAAGAAAAAGAACGGAGACGATGCGGTTGATTTCTTTGAAAAAGGTATTGAACAGGGCATTTTTCGCCGTGATGTTAATTTTGCCATCATGCATTCTCTTGTTCATGAGCAGATGGATTTATTAATGAATAGCGAAACGTTTAAAAAATATTCATTTCTGGAAGTTTATGAGTCTATCATATTAACCTTTATCAGAGGAGTAGCCACGGAGAAAGGTGCTGCTATTCTGGATGACTTCCTGGTGGAGTATAGAAAAAAAGATCATTTAATATAAAAAAAATAGGCGAATAACCTTGTATCGGGTTTGGTCTGTTTTCTCTCTTTTTCCCTATCTTTGCAGCTCTGCAATCCAAAAAACATTCATGAAGAATTATCTGAAACAGACATTGTGGCTTACTTTAATTGTACTGGGCACTCTTATATTATTGCATTTACTTCCCTCGGCTACTATCGGAGGGCATCGGATTCGCAAAGTTGATTTGCTGAGTGATATTCGTAGTTCTCAGCCCGATGAGAGCGAGCCGGATAGTTTGCCATTGCTTCCGCCAATTGTAAAACCGGAATTTATCGATACTTGTCGTGCCGGATTGACCTGCATTGAAGATTACAGCGACTCTACACAACGTGGCATGGCTCCGTTTTATAAGGCTCTGGCTGAGGTTGGCACAAGCAACCGGCTGGTACGTGTTGCCGTTTTTGGCGATTCTTTTATAGAGGCAGACATCTTTACGGCCGATTTGCGCGAGATGCTTCAGAAGAAGTTTGGCGGCTGCGGCGTGGGCTTTGTACCGATAACCTCTATGACAAGTGGCTATCGGCCTACCGTGAAGCATTCTTTCGGAGGATGGCATAGTCACGTTGTGACGGATACTGTCTTTTTTGACAGAAGGAAAGAGGGAATATCCGGTCATTACTTTGTGGCAGACTCCGGCGCGTATGTAGAACTTCGGGGGCAGAGAAACTATGCATCGCTGTTGGACACTTGCAGGCGGGCTTCGTTGTTTTTTAGTAATAAAGGCGAGGTTAGACTTACCGCGCTGGTTAACCGAAGCAGTGATGAAGAGTTTTCTGTTGAGCCTTCGGGAGGCAAACTGGAACAGGTTTCGGTGAAAGGACATATCGGGGTTGTTAAATGGCGGGTGCTGCAAGCTGATTCTACGTTGTTTTATGGTTTGGCTTTGGACGGCACGCGGGGAGTTGCTGTCGATAACTTTTCTTTGCGCGGCAGTTCGGGCATATCGTTGCGCTCTATTCCGGAGGAGACATTGAAAGAGTTCAACGAGAAACGTCCTTACGATCTTATTATTTTGCAATACGGTTTAAATGTGGCTACCGAGCGCGGGCGCGACTATGAAAATTACCGTAAAGCGATGCTTAAGGCGGTGGCCCATTTAAAAGAATGTTTTCCGCAAGCGGGCATTTTGCTGCTTGGGGTGGGAGATCGAGATTATAAAACAGAGACAGGCGACTTGCATACCATGCCCGGCATTAAGAATCTTATTCGTTATCAGCAAAGCATTGCTGCCGGAAGTGGCGTGGCCTTTTGGAATATGTATCAGGCGATGGGCGGCGAGGGGAGTATGGCTAAGTTGGTTCACGCCAAGCCTTCTATGGGCAACTACGATTATACGCACATTAACTTTCGCGGCGGGAAGTATCTGGCCGGATTGCTATACGAAACGCTGATTTACGGTAAGGAACAATACGAAAAGAGGGAAGCTTATGAGAAGAAATAGACTGATTTGTCTTTGCACATGCACGGTGGCTCTTTTGTTTATTGCCGGGTCGGGGTTGTGGGCGCAAGATCGTTTGCCGAGCCGGCCTGCCAAAGATAAAACTGCCCATATCGTAAAACCGGCTAAGGTGTTGAAATTTGTTTCGGATACCATACCCGTGAAAGTTTCTTTCCCGAAGGGCTTTATAGGTACGGCAAAGGATGAGATAACAGATAGTTTGGGCGTACTGCTGCCGGTGCTGGAGCGTCTTCGCTCGGTGAAGGAGGGCTTTTCCAAAGATACGGTGCGCATTGTGCATATTGGCGATAGTCATGTTCGGGGGCATATCTTTCCGCAAACAACCGGAATGGAGCTGGTGAAGTCTTTCGGAGCGGTATCGTATACGGATATGGGGGTGAACGGGGCTACTTGCCTCACGTTTACCCATCCTGTGCGCATAGCGGACATTGCTGCTTTGAAGCCGGAATTGCTTATTCTCTCTTTCGGAACGAATGAAAGTTACGGACGGGGATACAATGCCAACGTGCATTATCATCAGATGGATGAGCTGATAAAACTACTGCGCAATAGTTTGCCCGATGTTCCTATGCTGATGACTACTCCGCCGGGTTCTTACGCCAGTTATCGAAGGAAAAGGAGGCGAAGAACCTACGCCGCAAACCCTCGTACGCTGGTTGCCGCTGAGACGATTTGTAAATACGGGCGGGAGAACGACTTGGCTGTGTGGGACATGTACCGGACACTGGGAGGCGATGCCCGGGCTTGTAAGAACTGGGCTGCCGCCCGATTGATGCGCCCCGACCATGTGCATTACTTTGCCGATGGTTATGTGTTGCAAGGTGAATTACTCTACGAAGCTATTATTAAAGCCTATAATCATTATGTTTTTCGTTGATCTTGATTTAACCCGCCTTGGTGAGGTGTTCACTTATAATCCGCAGTCGCCGATGATGTTTAGCAGCGGAATATTTCTCTGGCTTTTCGCCGGATTTGCGCTGATATATGTATTGTTGCGACAAAAAGATACGGCACGTATTTTATTCGTCACCGCCTTTTCTTATTACTTCTATTATAAGAGTAGCGGCATTTATTTCTTTTTGCTGGCAATGGTTACGGTAAGCGACTTTTATATTGCCCGACAAATGGAGCGGACACTCAGCACTGCCGGCCGAAAAGCGTTGGTGGTTCTTAGTCTCGGCGTTAATCTCGGACTACTGTGTTACTTTAAGTACACCAACTTCTTTGGAGAGGTGATCGCTTCTTTAACCGGACACTCTTTTAGTGCGCTCGATATCTTTCTACCGGTAGGTATTTCGTTTTTCACCTTCCAGTCGTTAAGTTATACGATTGATGTATATCGTAAACAAATCACTCCGCTTACCCGGTTGCTCGATTATGCTTTCTATGTATCTTTCTTCCCTCAGTTGGTAGCGGGACCCATTGTGCGTGCGCGCGATTTTATTCCGCAGATACGCAAACCGCTCTTCGTAACCAACGAGATGTTTGGTCGCGGCGTCTTTTTCATTGCCTGCGGTCTTTTCAAGAAAGCCATTATCTCTGACTATATCAGCATTAACTTTGTAGAACGTATTTTCGATGCCCCCACGTTGTATTCCGGTTTGGAAAACCTGATGGGAGTTTATGGCTATGCGTTGCAGATCTATTGCGATTTCTCGGGCTATAGCGACATGGCCATCGGCATTGCCCTGTTGCTCGGCTTCCATTTTAATATGAACTTCGATTCGCCCTACAAATCGGCCTCTATTACCGAATTCTGGCGGCGTTGGCACATCTCCCTGTCCACTTGGCTGCGCGACTACCTTTACATTTCCCTGGGAGGCAACCGCAAAGGTAAGTTTCGCCAATACCTCAACCTCATTATTACCATGTTTTTGGGTGGCTTGTGGCACGGAGCTTCGTGGAACTTTGTAGTCTGGGGGCTCTTTCACGGTGTTGCTTTAGCGTTGCATAAAGCATGGACAAGTCTTACGGGGCGCAAAAAGGGAGAAGAACCTCACGGTTTTCGCCGTGTACTGGGAGTCATTGTTACCTTCCATTTCGTTTGTTTCTGCTGGATTTTCTTCCGTAACTCTAGTTTCAGTAACTCGATTGACATGCTCGGGCAGATATTTACCGCTTTTCATCCTCAACTCTTTACTCAGTTGCTAGAGGGCTATTGGGGTGTCTTTGTGCTGATGGCACTGGGCTTTTTGCTTCACTTTGCACCGGCTCGTTGGGAGCAGGCCTGCTGCAACGGGGTTATCCGTTTACCATTTGCGGGCAAAGCTTTGTTGATGATACTGCTGATATACCTTGTTATTCAGATGAAGAGTAGTGATATTCAGCCATTTATCTATTTTCAGTTCTAAATAGGGCTGTAGTAAGAAGAAAAGAGTGCGGCGGCGGTGGAGAATATGCCTTTGCCCGACCTGCATTTACCGGATGAGTTCCATTCCGAGTTTTTTTTGCCGAAAAGCTTGCTTTTGTCTGTGTAATGTACTATATTTGTAAACGTAATCATAAAGTATATTCAGATTAAACTACAGTAAAAGGGAGAAGTTACCACTTCTCCCTTTTTTTATGCACCAACCGTCATTCGACTCAAATGCCGGTTGCATTTCCTTCAAGTGACGGTTGCATTTTAGTGATATGACGGTTCAATTCGGGCAATTACACGGTTGTATATTCACAAGATCAAGGCTTATCATCATCCTTTTGCTTACTTGTTATCAAAATAACTCCTATTGAAAAGAAGTTTTTCTCCTATTGTTAGTCGAGAAACTCCTTTTTGTTTTTCGGATAAGTCCGCTTTGTTAATAATCTATAAACCGCCTCTTGACAAAAATCAGTTGATTTTGTCTGTTTGTAATGAACTATTCTCGGCAAAGGATGAAATGTCCTTTCCTTCTTCTTATTCTACCGTTACTTCGTCAATAAATAGATAAGGCGTTTTCCCCTCTCCGTCGTGCCCTTTGGGTAGTGCGGGGCTGCCTTTTATCGTCACCTTTACGTATCGGGCTTCTACCGGACTGAACGATACGTCATAATGGCCAATGTCTTTCTTGGTAACGTCCGTGTCGGCGGGAAACTGCTTGGTCGCTACTTCCCGAAAAGTAATGTTATCATCCGATACTGCAACGCTGATTCCTGTAACTCCCATGATCCATGCGTCCATATCTACTATCGCTTCTGTCGATACATGGCTCATTGTCTGAGGCTTTCCCATATCTACGGTCAGCGCAGGGTTGCCATCGATAAAGCCCAGCCACCGTCCGCTTGCATAACTGTCATTCCCCTTTAGTCCGTCGACCAAAGTCGTTGCACCGTTATATCGGTATTCTTTCGAAGGTTCGAAATTCAGAGAAACAGGACATAAAGTTGCTTTGTTAAACCCTATCTTTTCCGAAATCGGTTTGCTCTTTCCCGTCTTCCTAATGGCGATTGCCGTGAAGTCTACGCTCTGAGTGATGGAAACCGGACCGGAATATCGGGTTGATGATTGGTTGGGTTCGCTGCCGTCGAGCGTATAATAAATGGGAGCATTGTCAATGGTGCTCAGTTCTGCCTGTATGGCTTTCTGTTCTTTTAGCGGACTAAAGGATGCTTTGATATCGTATATATGTTTGGCGTAGTTGTACCCTTCTTGGTCGTAAATGGTCATCAGTCGGGGCAGGCGGGAGGTGAAGTTGCGGTAATCTTTCTTATCCGCTTGTGTCCATTGCACCTCTGCCAGAGCAGCCATGCGGGGGAGCACCATATATTCCACTTGTTGCGAAGTAGGCATGTACTCTGTCCATACATTAGCCTGTACGCCGATAATATGTTTCCCTTCTTCTTCGGTAAGTTGTTTGGGCACAGGCTCCATGCTATATACCCGCTCTACATTCAGAAATCCGCCTATGGCCAATGGCTCGTTTTGTGTGTCTGTTGTTTGGTAGTAGTCAAAGTATACGTAAGAATTAGGAGTCATTATCACATCATGTTTAAGTTGTGCTGCCTTGATGCCTCCTTCCATGCCTCTCCACGACATCACTGTAGCATCGGGAGCCACATCACCATCCAGAATCTCATCCCAACCGATAATACGTCTTCCCTTTGCATTCAGGTGTTTTTCTATCCGCTGCATGCAGTAACTTTGCAAGCGGTCTTCGGCTGTGTGGTGCTCATCCCCTTTTAAACCTTCCGCTTTGATTCTTGCCTGGCATTTAGGGCATTGTTTCCAACGCGTCCGCGGGCATTCATCTCCACCTATATGTATATATTTGGAAGGGAATAGTGTAATCAGCTCATCCAGCACATCCTCAATGAACTTCATGCTCTTCTCGTTTCCAATGCAAAGCACATCATCAAAGACACCCCAACGAGGAGATACTTCATACGGACCTCCCGTACATCCCAACTCCGGATAAGCAGCCAGTGCGGCAAGCATGTGTCCGGGCAAATCGATCTCGGGAACTATGGTGATAAAACGTTTCTGCGCATACGCCACAATTTCTTTAATCTCTTTCTGCGTATAAAAACCGCCGTACGGCTTTCCGTCGTATTTGCCCGTGTTCTTCCCTATAACCGTTTCTTTACGAATGGAACCGATCTCCGTCAGCTTCGGATATTTTTTTATTTCTATTCTCCAGCCCTGATCTTCCGTGAGGTGCCAATGAAAATAATTCATATTGTGCAGCGCCAACAGATCAATGTATCTTTTGATAAAATCTACCGGGAAGAAATGGCGCCCTACGTCGAGCATCATGCCGCGGTAGGCAAAGCGGGGACTATCGTTGATCTTTACCGCCGGTAGCACTACGTCGGCATTCTGCGCATCGACAGGGATCGATTTTCTAACGGTTTGTACTCCGTAAAACACTCCGTTGGCACTTCCTCCTGCTATAACCAGATTGTTTTCGTCAACGGTAAGTTCATACCCTTCGGCATTTTTTATGCTTCCGTCAATTTTCAGCACAATCGTGTTCTTTAGTTGCTTCCCCTTGCTTATGGCGACAACAGGCGTTGTTTTTCCTGTCATTTCTTTCAGATAGTCCGATAAGAAAGCAGCATCTTGTTGTAGCAACTTGTCTCCTTTAGCATACAGAATGCGTGTGCTGCTGTTAATAACGAAAGGATTTCCTCCTGTAAGAACCACCTCCTGGGGGAGAGGTATCACTTGGTAATTTGCTTTTTTCGTCTCTGCCTGGCACACCATTGAACTTGCTGCCAGAAAGAAGAGAAGAATGTGGTTAAGTTTTCTCATAATAATATGGATTAAGTATTTGACTAGGGCAAATATAAGGATAATAATTGTTTTTATCTTCTATGCTTTTCTTTGTTCTTTAACTAATGCCCTGCTGCTTTTCATGTGAAACTGAAACAACTTTGTTTTATTTAGAATAAATAGTTGAGATTGCGATGTCATTCGCTGCTTCTTCTGTTTTTTTCTCTCCCCTTCGAAGTTCCTCGTCTCTTTTGGGCAAAGCCCTGCATTCCCCCTCCTTTTATATATATAATGTGTACTTCCGCTCCCGTCCCGGCTCTTCGCATTGCCTTTAAAAAAAAGTTTCCTTTCCTGATATGTTCACTTTCAGAGTTTTACCCTTTCCCGAGTCTTTTTCTTTAAAATAAAAGGCATATAAGTTTGGATAGTATGGCAATAAGTTCTACTTTTGCACCCGCTTTGCAAGAGACGCAAGGTGTTTAGGTTGACATGTTGACAGAAGCGGCCGGTGTCCGGCGACAAGAGATTCGAGCGCCTTGAAAAAAATATCTTTCAAATGATTTGGAAGTAAAGTTTTAAAGTTCTTATCTTTGCAGTTCACCCGCAAAAAAAGGTTTGTTTTACAGAGGTGCTTTTCTCACGAGAAGTCACGGAAAATAAAACTGAAAAAAACTTCCGATAATGTTTGGTAGTTAGTGATAAAGCCTTTACCTTTGCACCCGCTTTTAAAACGAAAGCCAAAAAAAAAGAAGCGTTCTTTGACAGAATTACATAAACAATACAAGTAGTACAAGAGCAAGACCAGCGATGGTCTTGGGTAAAATTTAGAACCGTCAATGATCCGTATTATATGGATGATAGATAATAAATTTACGATATCCTGAACAGAGCTAAGACTTGTTGTTTTTTCATTATTCCTTGGGGAAAGATGAGATTTCAGCATCAACAATACAATTACAACGAAGAGTTTGATCCTGGCTCAGGATGAACGCTAGCTACAGGCTTAACACATGCAAGTCGAGGGGTAGCAGGGCAGCAATGCCGCTGACGACCGGCGCACGGGTGAGTAACACGTATCCAACCTACCTTCTACTCGGGAATAGGCTTTCGAAAGAAAGATTAATACCCGATGGCATAAAGAGTCCGCATGTTCTCTTTATTAAAGAATTTCGGTAAAAGATGGGGATGCGTTCCATTAGATAGTTGGTGAGGTAACGGCTCACCAAGTCTTCGATGGATAGGGGTTCTGAGAGGAAGGTCCCCCACATTGGAACTGAGACACGGTCCAAACTCCTACGGGAGGCAGCAGTGAGGAATATTGGTCAATGGGCGATGGCCTGAACCAGCCAAGTAGCGTGAAGGATGACTGCCCTATGGGTTGTAAACTTCTTTTATAAGGGAATAACAGCGGGAACGTGTTCCTGTTTGCATGTACCTTACGAATAAGGATCGGCTAACTCCGTGCCAGCAGCCGCGGTAATACGGAGGATCCAAGCGTTATCCGGATTTATTGGGTTTAAAGGGTGCGTAGGCGGAAAGATCAGTCAGTTGTGAAAGTTTGAGGCTCAACCTTAAAATTGCAATTGATACTGTCTTTCTTGAGTGTACAAGAGGTGGGCGGAATTCGTGGTGTAGCGGTGAAATGCTTAGATATCACGAAGAACTCCGATTGCGAAGGCAGCTCACTGGGGTACAACTGACGCTGAGGCACGAAAGTGTGGGTATCAAACAGGATTAGATACCCTGGTAGTCCACACAGTAAACGATGAATACTCGCTGTTTGCGATATACAGTAAGCGGCTAAGCGAAAGCGTTAAGTATTCCACCTGGGGAGTACGCCGGCAACGGTGAAACTCAAAGGAATTGACGGGGGCCCGCACAAGCGGAGGAACATGTGGTTTAATTCGATGATACGCGAGGAACCTTACCCGGGCTTGAATTGCAGTGGAATATATTAGAAATAGTATAGCCGCAAGGCCGCTGTGAAGGTGCTGCATGGTTGTCGTCAGCTCGTGCCGTGAGGTGTCGGCTTAAGTGCCATAACGAGCGCAACCCTTATCATTAGTTACTAACAGGTCATGCTGAGGACTCTAGTGAGACTGCCGTCGTAAGATGCGAGGAAGGTGGGGATGACGTCAAATCAGCACGGCCCTTACGTCCGGGGCTACACACGTGTTACAATGGGGGGTACAGAGGGCAGCTACCGGGCGACCGGATGCTAATCCATAAAACCTCTCTCAGTTCGGATCGAAGTCTGCAACCCGACTTCGTGAAGCTGGATTCGCTAGTAATCGCGCATCAGCCACGGCGCGGTGAATACGTTCCCGGGCCTTGTACACACCGCCCGTCAAGCCATGGGAGCCGGGGGCACCTGAAGTACGTAACCGCAAGGAGCGTCCTAGGGTGAAACTGGTGACTGGGGCTAAGTCGTAACAAGGTAGCCGTACCGGAAGGTGCGGCTGGAACACCTCCTTTCTGGAGTGATGTCGTAAAAGGTTTTAAAGGTCGCTTAGTGTCATTGATAGTGACATTCTCAATCGTACTGCTTGTACTTGTTTATTTAATATATAGATTAAATAAGAGATAAACAAGAGAAAAAGAAGAAGCCGAGCCGAAAGGCAAGGGTTTGAACACAGTCCACAGTCCTATAGCTCAGTTGGTTAGAGCGCTACACTGATAATGTAGAGGTCGGCAGTTCAACTCTGCCTGGGACTACGAATCTCTTGATTCGGGGGATTAGCTCAGCTGGCTAGAGCATCTGCCTTGCACGCAGAGGGTCAACGGTTCGAATCCGTTATTCTCCACTTTTATTTCCTTCGGCTGATTGGTGGTCTTGCGATCACAGATCTTAACGCCGGAAGGATACGACGATCTTTGACATGATGTACAACAACAAAAAGTAAATTTTAGTAAAAGCTAAAAGTATATGTCATCCATACGTTTTTGATGGCGGTTCATTCCGTTGTCAAGATCCGTGTTTGATGAAAGAAAGTAAGTAAGGGCGCATGGCGGATGCCTTGGCTCTCGGAGGCGATGAAGGACGTGATAAGCTGCGATAAGCTTCGGGTAGGTGCAAATAACCTTTGATCCGAAGATTTCCGAATGGGACAACCCGTTATCTTGAAGAGATATCATCCATCACTGATGGAGGCTAACGCAGGGAACTGAAACATCTTAGTACCTGCAGGAAAAGAAAATAAATAATGATTCCGCAAGTAGTGGCGAGCGAACGCGGAATAGCCCAAACCATGTATGTTACGGCATATATGGGGTTGTAGGACCACGTTGTGGGACGAAATCAAGCGAGAAGAACACTCTGGAAAGTGTGGTCGTAGACGGTGATAACCCGGTATTCGAAGTTTGATGAACCCTAGTGGTATCCTGAGTAGTGCGGAGCACGAGGAATTCTGCATGAATCTGCCGGGACCATCCGGTAAGGCTAAATACTCCCGAGAGACCGATAGTGAACCAGTACCGTGAGGGAAAGGTGAAAAGCACTTCGAATAGAAGAGTGAAATAGTTCCTGAAACCATGCGCCTACAAGCGGTCGGAGCGGCTTCGTGCCGTGACGGCGTGCCTTTTGCATAATGAACCTACGAGTTACTTTTTCCGGCAAGGTTAAGGGTCTTGAGGCCCGCAGCCGAAGCGAAAGCGAGTCTTAATAGGGCGAATTAGTCGGGAGGAGTAGACGCGAAACCAAGTGATCTACCCTTGGCCAGGTTGAAGGTTAGGTAACACTAACTGGAGGACCGAACCGATAAGCGTTGAAAAGCTTCCGGATGAGCTGAGGGTGGGGGTGAAAGGCTAATCAAACTTGGAGATAGCTCGTACTCCCCGAAATGCATTTAGGTGCAGCCTTGTTTATTACTAATGTGAGGTAGAGCGACTGATAAGATGCGAGGGCTTCACCGCCTATCAAGTCTTGATAAACTCCGAATGCGCATTAGTTTTAGAACAGGAGTGAGGGCGCGGGTGCTAAGGTCCGCGTCCGAAAGGAGAAGAATCCAGACCATCAGCTAAGGTCCCGAAATAACCGCTGAGTTGAACTAACGAAGTCAGATTGCTAAGACAGCTAGGATGTTGGCTTGGAAGCAGCCATTCATTTAAAGAGTGCGTAACAGCTCACTAGTCGAGGAATTTGGCGTGGATAATAATCGGGCATAAGCGGTTTACCGAAGCTATGGAACCAGTAATGGTTGGTAGGGGAGCATTCCACTCTGCGTTGAATGTGAAGCGTGAGCTTTGCTGGAGCGTGTGGAAAAGCAAATGTAGGTATAAGTAACGATAAAGGGGGTGGGAAACCCCCTCGCCGAAAGACTAAGGTTTCCTGATCAACGCTAATCGGATCAGGGTTAGTCGGGTCCTAAGACTCAGCCGAATGGTGATGTCGATGGCAGAAATGGTTAATATTCCATTACTACCTTAAGGAGTGACGTGGAGACGGAGTAGTGATAGTACCGCGGACTGACGGAATAGTCCGTTAAAGGGTGTAGATGTTGATCGTTGCAGGCAAATCCGCAGCGAGAGTCGAACCTGATAGTATGGAGCGTCCTTGTGACAATCCAATAGTGTATGTAAGCAAGCTTCCAAGAAAATCCGCTAAACTTAATCTTTAAGGTACCCGTACCGCAAACGGACACACGTAGTCGGGTAGAATATACTAAGGCGCTTGAGTGAATCACGGTTAAGGAACTAGGCAAATTGACCCTGTAACTTCGGGATAAAGGGTCCCTACCCGGTGACGGGAGGGCGCAGAGAATAGGTCCAGGCAACTGTTTAACAAAAACACAGGGCTGTGCAAAATCGAAAGATCACGTATACAGCCTGACACCTGCCCGGTGCTGGAAGGTTAAGAGGAGATGTCATCGCAAGAGAAGCATTGAATTGAAGCCCCAGTAAACGGCGGCCGTAACTATAACGGTCCTAAGGTAGCGAAATTCCTTGTCGGGTAAGTTCCGACCTGCACGAATGGTGTAATGATCTGGACACTGTCTCAACCGTGAGCTCAGTGAAATTGTAGTATCGGTGAAGATGCCGATTACCCGCGATGGGACGAAAAGACCCCGTGAACCTTTACTATAGCTTAACATTGAGTTTGGGTAATTGATGTGTAGGATAGGCCGGAGACATTGAAGCGTGCACGCCAGTGTATGTGGAGTCGCTGTTGAAATACGGCCCTTTGATTATTTGAGTTCTAACCCGCTTCATGCGGGGACACTGTTTGGTGGGTAGTTTGACTGGGGTGGTCGCCTCCAAAAGTGTAACGGAGGCTTCTAAAGGTACCCTCAGGACGATTGGTAACCGTCCGCAGAGTGTAATGGCATAAGGGTGCTTGACTGGGAGACCGACAAGTCGATCAGGTAGGAAACTAGAGCATAGTGATCCGGTGTTTCCGTATGGAAGGGACATCGCTCAAAGGATAAAAGGTACTCCGGGGATAACAGGCTGATCCCTCCCAAGAGCTCATATCGACGGAGGGGTTTGGCACCTCGATGTCGGCTCGTCACATCCTGGGGCTGGAGAAGGTCCCAAGGGTTGGGCTGTTCGCCCATTAAAGTGGCACGCGAGCTGGGTTCAGAACGTCGTGAGACAGTTCGGTCTCTATCTATCGTGGGCGTATGAAATTTGCGTGGCTCTGACACTAGTACGAGAGGACCGTGTTGGACTGACCTCTGGTTTACCGGTTGTGCCGCCAGGTGCATCGCCGGGTATCTAAGTCGGGATTGGATAAGTGCTGAAAGCATCTAAGCACGAAGCCAGCCACAAGATTAGATTTCTTAGGGTCGTTAAAGACGATGACGTTGATAGGCCGCAGGTGTATAGGTAGAGATATCACAGCCGAGCGGTACTAATTGCCCGTACACTTTCTTTTGTCGGAGTATGGTTAATATATCCCTTTAGCTTAAGCTTATAACGGGTTTACTTTTTGTGTGCATCGTGTCAACCTTATTTTAGGTGACTATGGCATCGGGGTTCCACCTCTTCCCATTCCGAACAGAGAAGTTAAGCCCGATCACGCCGATGGTACTGCGTAACAGTGGGAGAGTAGGTAGTCGCCGTTTTTTAGCCGAGCCCCGTGGATCATTAGATCTTACGGGGCTTTGTCTTTTTATATAAACGGACAAATATTTAGTCTATTATGACGATATTACACTCACTATTCTTATATTTACATTTTCGTAATAGGAGTTTTATCTGTTGCAACTGATAACTAAATATATATAGGATGAATTTTATTTCTGAAGACCAACTGAATCAGTATTTGTTTAATGAACTTGATTTTCTCTTTGTTCTAACGATGGATGGAGATATTATTCATGTTAATTTGGCAGTAGATTCTATTCTCGGCTACAAAAAGGAAACAATAGAAGGAAGTAATTTTGTGGCTGTCTATCCATCTGAATATAAGGATAAACTTAGTTTAATGCTTCCTTTAGCAGCTAAAGGCGATGTGACTTCTTGTCCGTACCCAATATTATCGAGCGGTGGAAAAGTAATGCCGGTTGATATGAAGTTTTATATGGGCTGGTGGGCTGGTGAAAATGTTTTAGTCGCTGTCGGTTTGAATCTATCAGCTGAATGCTTCTCTAAGGAGGTCTTTTTTAATATGTTCAATTCTTCTGAACTAATAATGGTACTTAGTTCTATTGATACTAATGTTATCTATAATGTAAATAGCACCTTTGTAAAAACAGTTGGATATACTATAGACGAAATTTCTGGAAGAACAATTGGTGAATTGGGCTTATTTGTCAATAGTGAACATCTAAAAAAGATCTTATTTAAATTTAATAAGAGAGGTCGGGCCAAAGGTGAGGCTATAATTCTTGCAAAATCGGGGAATCAGGTTATTTGCTTGTTTTCTCTGGAAAGAATAGCTATTCGAAGTGAGGTTTATCTGTTTGTTATGGCAACCGACATAACGCAAAGAAAACATATAGAAGAAAAATTGAGGCATCTTAATTTTCAACAGAAACTATTAGCTGATGTCGCTCAATTGTTAAATAAACAAGGCAATTTTGGTGAAATTATTAGTATGGTGCTAAAACTTGTAGGGCAACATACAAATGTGAGTAGGGTTTATATTTACCAAAACACAGAGGATGGACGCCATACAAGCAATACCTACGAATGGTGTAATGTTGGAATCAATAGTATTATGAATAATTTTCAAATGTGCCCTGTCACAGTAGCACCGTCTTGGAATAAAATATTGAATCAACATGGACGGATTTTATCTGATAGTATCAATGAACTTCCTTCTGATATAAAGGTGATACTTGAGCCATTGGGAGTGAAATCGTTGTTGGTATACCCTCTTTATATTCAAAATCGTCTTTGGGGATTTATGGGTTTTGATGATTGCATTAATAACAAGGTATGGGTAGAAGAAGATATTCATTTATTACAAACAGTAACTAATAATGTGGCTAATGCTTTGGAGCGCAGAAAATATGTTGATCAATATAAAAATAGTGAAATGAGGCTAAGGCTTGCCCTTAACGGTGCAAGAGAGGGTATGTGGGACTGGAATTTGCAAACCGATCAAGTGTTTTTTACGGATACTTGTTTTACCATGTTAGGATATCAAGCGGAGGAGATGTCAGGGAAGAGTCATCGATGGCAGGATCTTGTGCATCCTGATGACTGGCCGGGAGTTCAAAAAGCATTTGCAAATCATTTAAAGGGTCGATCGAAGTATTATGAATGTGTTTCTCGTGTCAAAGATAAATCTGGTGAATGGAGGTGGATACTCGATCATGGTAAAATAGTTGAAAAGGATGCAAAAGGAGAAGCATTGCGGGCTGTGGGTACTCATATTGACATTACCAAACAAAAAATGGCTGAGCTGCAATTGCAAGAGTCACTTACAACTAAAGATAAATTGTTCTCTATTATTTCTCACGATCTTCGTGGCCCGGTAGGGAGTTTTATGCAGATAATAGAGCTTCTTACCAGTGAAATAGAAATTGATCAGGAGATGCGAACATCTCTTCTGGGAGAGTTGAAGGACATGTCTAAAAATACGTTCTATCTTCTTGAAAATTTGTTGAATTGGTCCAGATCGCAACGTAGTGAAATCGAATTTGCTCCGCGTCTTATTTTAGTCAATGATTTGGTAATAGAGAACGTATCTTTATTATCCGGTGCTGCAAAGCAAAAAGGAATTGAGCTTCGTTTTGCTGAAGAACAACACTATAGTGCTTATGCTGACTATAATATGGTGAATTTAGTGATAAGGAATTTATTATCTAATGCTATTAAATTTACTCCTCAAGGTGGTTCTATACAGGTTTTTCTTGTTCAGCAAGATGGCTTCATCAAAACTACAGTAAAAGATTCGGGCGTAGGCATGCAGCGGGAGGTTGTTGATAAATTATTTTCGAAAGATCATTATCATTCTACGTATGGAACTAATAACGAAAAAGGATCGGGCCTTGGGTTAATGCTTTGCAAAGATTTTGTGGAAAGAAATGGTGGATCAATAAAGATAGAAAGTGAAGTAGGCAAAGGAAGCTCTTTTATATTTACTCTTCCTGAAAGCGAATAAATTCCTTCTGTCTACGAAAATATATTTATTCTGCAGAGTAAAGTTTTATATTGTTTTCTGCGCATTTTTTAAATTGGCGAATGAGAAAGTAAATGTATTGAAAAAGGCTTTTCTCGGGATGTTTTTTAAGAGTGCATACTTGAGTGTCTATTGTTGATTTTGGCAAGTATCTTTTGATCGACTGACGGTATCGTATGCTAATATTTCAGGGAAATGATTCTTTTGTGCGGTAATTAAAAGATTATGGCGTACATTTGCATCTAAAATATCATTGGGGGATTTTTATGTATTACACTGATTCGGACGAGGTTTGCGGGCTCTGTCTTTCCATGGTCAGTACTAATAATTCAGAGCCCCCTGAATGATGTCTTATGTTACGTAATTTTTTCATGACTATCTTTTCTATGCTTTGTATCGCGGTGCAGGGGCAGGAATCTTCTTATCCGATTAGTATTATTCCTGAGCCTGTGAAAACTATTCCTTTAGAGGGTGTATTTGGCATAACCCGAAAAACGACTGTTCTTGTTTCCGATAAAGAATTACTTTTTTCAGCTATTTATTTTTCCGACTATTTTCGTCGTTATATGGGCTATCCGCTTATGGTAACAAAGAAAAAAAGTAAAGGAAGGCAAAATATTTTGTTGATAAACCTAAAGAACGAGAAAGTGTCTGGGGGCTATTTGCTCGAAGTAAACCCTAGAGGGATAACGGTTAAAGGGAATGATGCGGCCGGCGTGTTTTATGGTGTGCAAACACTTATCCAATTATTACCTGTTCAGACTGGGATACTTCCTACCATACCTGCCGTAGCAATATGCGATTATCCTCGTTTTGCTTATCGTGGAATGCATCTTGATGTTGTGCGTCATTTCTTCTCGGTAGACTTTATCAAAAGATATATTGACTATATGGCCATGCATAAGATGAATTATTTTCATTGGCATTTAACGGATGATCAGGGATGGCGTATAGAAATGAAATGTCGACCAGAACTCACTGCGATTGGAGCTTATCGTAAGGGTGAGATCGAAGGGCTCTATCCCGGAATATATAAACCTTTGCCTTATGGTGGTTATTACACTCATGAAGAAATGAAAGAGGTGGTGGATTATGCTGCCAAACGATATATTACAGTTATTCCCGAAATAGACATTCCCGGACATTGCATGGCGGTGTTAGCTACCTATCCTAATTTTAGTACCACCCCTAATGAACCGAAAGAATGTGCATTGACTTGGGGTATTTTTAACAAATACAATAATGTGCTGGCACCTACACCAGAAGTCTTTAAGTTCTTGAAAGATGTATTTTCTGAATTATGTGATATCTTTCCCGGAAAGTATATTCACGTAGGTGGAGATGAGTGTGCCAAGCGTTGGTGGCAAGAGTCGGAACAGGCTCAACGGTTTATGAAAGAAAAAGGATTGAAAGATGAGAAAGCATTGCAGAGTTATTTCATTCATTATGTGCAGCAGATAGTAAATGCTAAAGGGAAAACTCTTATCGGCTGGGATGAAATACTCGAAGGAGGAATCTCGCCAGACTGTATTGTGATGAATTGGCGAAGTATGTCAGATGCGTTGAATGCCGTTAGGACAGGACATCATGTAATTATGACCCCGTCGGCTTATACCTATTTTAATATCAAAGAATCTCGTAATGAATCGGAAGTAGGCCCTAATGGTCAGCTTTCTTTAGAGAAAGTCTATGACTTTAAAATAATACCCGATAGTTTAACGACTGATGAAACTTCTCTAATATGGGGTGGTCAGGGCTGTTTATGGACAGAATATGTGCCTACCACATGGAAAGCGGAATATCGTCTTTTCCCTCGTCTATCTGCCTTGTCCGAAGATTTATGGTCATCCCCAGAGAATAAAAGTTGGGCACATTTTGCACAAAAGATGAATAGGCAGTTTGAACGTTATGATCTTTGGGAAGCTCACTATTCTGAGGCGTTTTTTCAGACACAAAATAGGACTATAAAGCATTGATTCATGGGTAAAGAGGATAATGTCAACTAAAAAGCAGTCCTCTTACTTTATAATCGTTGGGTTTTATGCAATTATAAAGTAAGAGGACCACCTTGTGAATCTATCTCTTTTATTGTTGAACGTTTAATTTATATACATTGTTTTTTACTAGTAAGAGCTTTTCTGACAAGATATATTTTTACGCTCACTAGAAAAACTTATGCAAATATTATAACTACTTCACGTCGTTTTCTCGAATTTCCATTCGGCGTATTTTTCCGCTGATTGTTTTTGGGAGTTCGTTCACAAATTCAATTACACGAGGATATTTGTAGGGGGCTGTGACTTTCTTCACATGGTTTTGCAATTCTTTGATGAGTTCTTCTTTTTCATGTGTTTTATAATCTGCTGCCAGTACGATAGTCGCTTTGACTACTTGCCCTCGTATTTCATCGGGTACTCCCGTAATAGCGCACTCTACTACGGCCGGATGGGTCATTAGTGCGCTTTCTACTTCAAACGGGCCAATGCGATAGCCGGAACTTTTAATTACGTCGTCTGCACGTCCTACAAACCAGTAGTATCCGTCTTCATCTTTCCATGCAACATCTCCTGTGTAGTAAATATTATCATGCCACGCTTCTTTAGTACGTACCGGATCCCGATAGTATTCTTTAAATAAACCGATAGGTTTATTCTCTGTGTGGATAACAATTTCGCCTTGTTCTCCTGCTTCTACAGAACGACCATCAGGACTAATCAGATCTACATCGTATTCTGGGTTAGGAACGCCCATACTTCCCGGCTTTGGTTCCATCCATGGAAAGGTTGCTACAGTAAGTGTTGTTTCTGTCTGCCCAAATCCTTCCATCAATTTAATACCTGTCAGCTTTTTGAAGGTTTCATATACGGCCGGATTTAAGGCTTCGCCTGCTATAGTGCAATATTCGAGTGATGAAAGGTCGTATTTTGTAAGGTCCTCACGTATTAAAAAACGGAAGATTGTTGGTGGGGCGCAGAGAGAGGTGATGTGGTAATCGTGTATTTTCTTTAATATCTCGGCTGGAGTAAATTTTTCATGATCATAAACAAAGACGGTGGCACCGGCTATCCACTGTCCATAGAGTTTGCCCCATACGGCTTTTCCCCATCCGGTGTCGGCTATGGTGAGATGCAGGCTGTCTGGGCGTAAATTATGCCAAAAACTGGCGGTGACAATATGTCCTAGTGGATAAGTGAAATCATGTGCAACCATTTTTGGTTCGCCTGTGGTGCCTGATGTGAAATACATTAGCGATATATCGTCATTGGTATTCACTTGCTTTGGTCGGGTAAAGGGCAGAGCATTCTTAATTCCTATATGGAAATCGTCGAACTCTTTGGCAATCTCCGGGCCGACACTAACGAGGCGCTCTACAGTTGGTGATTCAGGCATTGCATCTATTACATGCTTTGTAATTTCCTCTTCACCGGCAACAACAATCATTTTGATGCTGGCAGCGTTACAACGATATGCAATATCTTTCTTTGTGAGTAAATGCGTTGCCGGTATAACCACCGCACCCAATTTGTGTAATGCTACAATACTGAACCAAAATTCATAACGGCGTTTTAAAATAAGCATTACCATATCTCCGTGGCCTATGCCTAGACTTTGAAAATAAGAGGCTGTCTTATCGGTATATGTTTTCATATCGGCAAAAGAGAATAGGCGATGATCACCTTTGTCATTAGTCCACATAAGAGCTGATTTATCAGGTTCTTTTTCGGCCCAGGCATCTACAATGTCATATCCGAAATTGAAATTTTCGGGGACTTTTATTTTTAAATTCTCAATGAAGTCTTTTTGAGATGTAAAAGTTGTTTGAGATAAAAATTTTTCTACCATAATAGTTCTTTGATTGTTTTGCCGTTTACATAATAACGGCAAGGAAACGCACAGTTTTGTTGTTCAGTGCTTTCATGCCGTGAGGCAGTTTGGAATTAAAATAAATACTATCTCCTTCATTTAATATTAGTTCTTTTCCATCTATAAGAAACATCATCTTGCCTTCAAGTAAAAGGTTAAATTCCTGTCCATTGTGGCTATTACACTGCACAGATTCATCTATAGAAGATTTGGGCTCAACGGTGACGATAAAAGGATCGGCATAGCGATTCATAAATCCTGCCGCAAGAGATTGGTATTTGTATGCTTTTGTTCGTTCAATAGAGACGCCGGTGCCGGACCGTGTTAAAAAATAAGAATTCATTTTCGGTTCTTCGCCAAACATTAAAGCATCCATTGCAATGTTGTATTGCCTAGCTACTTTCTGTAACATGCTTACTGAAATGTCATATTCACCACTTTCTGCTTGAGAATATTCTTGGGCAGAGATTTCGCAATCGCGGGCAATATCTTCAATCGTAAGTTCCAATACATCGCGTAGGCCACGTAGACGCTCTGCTATTTGTCTTATTTGTTTGTCCATATAATATAAATTGATTATTTTATTAGTAAAAGAGAATGCTTAAACATTTATTCTGTCTGATTTTTGTTTTTATACTTATGAATTACTGGCTTTTATGGCACGGATAATAGCGGATGAAAAGCCTGCATGCTCCAGCTCATTGATTCCCTTGATAGTAATTCCACCAGGTGTGGTGACTTTGTCTATTTCGACAGATGGATGTGTTTCGTTTGACAGAATCAATTCAGCAGCCCCTTTTACTGATTGAGCGACCATTTTCATGGCATCTTTAGGATATATTCCCATTTCTATGCCTGCTTGCATGGCGGCTTGAATATATTTTAATACATAGGCTATTCCGCAAGAGGTGAGTGCAGTAGCTGCAGCCATTTGTTTTTCCGGAATTAGCATGGCTACCCCCATTTCATTGAATAGATTGAGAATAAGTTGTTCTTGTTCTTTTGTGGCATTATGCGATGCTATCAGTGTCATGCTCTGCAGTTGAGAAATAGCAGTATTGGGTATTAAGCGAAAGATAGTAGTAGAAGGCCCAATCCACTGTTCGTATTCTGAGAAAGGAATGCCTGCAGCTACAGAGACGATAATTTGCTTATCGGATGCGAGAGACAATTGGCAAATAACTTCTTGCATTAGCCAAGGCTTTACAGCAAAAATAACTATGTCAGCATTATTAATCGCAGATTGGTTATTATTTGTTGTTTGTATTTCTGTGTTGAAAACTTTCAGTGCTTTCAACTTAGTGTTGGTAGGATTAGCCACTGTAATGTCTATGGCTTTTACAAGACTTCCTTGCACCAATCCCCGGGCAATAGATCCACCCATGTTTCCTGCTCCGATAATGGCAACTTTCATGTATTTTAATTTTAAATTCCTGGCTCAAAGAAGTTAGCTTCTTGGCTTAAGAAACCAACTTATCAGGTACAAAGTTATAAGTTTTAAGTGCAAAACATCTTTTGGTGGCGAAAAACTTGTTATTTTTCGTTTAAAACCTTTTCAAATCGTGTAAGGAATTCATTAGCTTCGTCCATGCTTAGGCAAAGCGGGGGTAGCAAACGGATAACGTTTGCGCCGCTTATACCGGTGAATACTTTCTGCTCGAATAATAATTTACTGCGAAATTCTTTAATGGGTTTTTCAAATTCTATACCAATGATTAGACCGCGTCCCCGTACTTCTTTTATTTGCCGATAAGTTTTTAACTTATCTATAAGATAAGTACCTACACGAGCAGCATTTTCGACCAAACCTTCTTCTTCGATAACATCTAATACGGCTAATGCGGCTGTACATGCTAAATGGTTCCCTCCAAAAGTAGTACCTAACATTCCGTATACAGGCTTAAACATGGGAGAGATAAGTATGCCTCCCATCGGAAACCCATTTCCTATGCCTTTAGCCATAGTAACTATATCTGCTTTTATATCTGCATATTGATGAGCAAAGAACTTACCACTTCGTCCATATCCGCTTTGTATCTCGTCGAGAATCAATATAGTTCCGGTGGCCGTACATTCTTTGCGTAGCTCTTTCAGAAAACTATCGGCCGGTATTTTTATGCCACCCACACCTTGTATACCTTCAATAATAACGGCACATACATCCTTTTTTATTAACTCGGCTTTTACTGCTTCAATGTCGTTGAGTGGAAGATAAGTAGTGTGTCCGTTGGCGTTAATAGGAGCGATAATCTTAGGATTATCAGTAGCTTCGACTGCGAGCGAAGTACGGCCGTGAAATGATTTGGAAAAAGAGAGTATACGCGTGCGCTGGTTATGAAAAGATGCAAGCTTTAGGGCGTTTTCATTGGCTTCTGCACCGGTGTTGATAAGAAAGAGTGAATAGTCGTCATATCCGGAAATAATGCCAAGCCGAGTGGCAACTTGCTGTTGCAACTTGTTTATTACTGAGTTAGAATAAAAACCTAGTTTACTAACCTGATCGCTTATCATTTTCACGTAGTGAGGATGGCTGTGTCCTATGGAAATAACAGCATGCCCGCCGTATAGATCAAGGTATTTTGTTTCGTTTTCATCCCAAACGTTACAACCTTTTCCTTTAACTATATTGATATCGAAAAGGGGATATACATCGAATAACTTCATGGTAAGAACCTCCTCCTGCTTTAACTTACTGAAAAAAGTCAGAATTGATTTTTCAGTTGATTCTAGTCGAATCTATTTGTTTTTAATTTAATATTTTTCTATCCGGAATATTTAGAACGCTGAAGACTTTAGTCGTAAGCCCACAGTCTCTTCGAGATTGAACATCAGATTCATATTGTGTACTGCTTGTCCGGAAGCTCCTTTTAACAAATTGTCAATGCAAGAGATAATAAGGAGTTTGTCACCGTGTTTCTCCAGATGAATAAGACATTTATTAGTATTTACTACTTGTTTGAGATCGATGTCCTTATCAATAATATGTACAAAAGAGTCTCGTTCATAATATTCTTTATAGATGCGATCTATTTCACTGAGTTCCACCTTGGTTTTGACAACCAGTGTGGCAAATATACCACGTGCAAAATCTCCTCGGTAAGGGATTAAATCAATTTCTGCATGAAAACTATTTTGCAACTGTTTTAGTGATTGCTTGATTTCAGGTATATGTTGGTGATCGAATGCTTTGTAGATACTCATATTGTTGTTTCGCCAACTAAAATGAGTTGTGTTAATTGGTTTAACTCCGGCACCCGTACTTCCGGTAATGGCATTTACTGTCACGTCTTCATTTAGCATCAGGTGCTTGGCTAGTGGCAACAATCCTAATTCAATGCATGTAGCAAAGCAGCCGGGGTTAGCGATATGCTTTGCTTTGCAGATAGCGCGGCGGTTCAGCTCAGGTAATCCGTATAGGAAATCATGTTCATTACTTGCTATACGATAATCCATAGACAAATCGATAATCCTGAGTTCTTCAGGAATAGTGTGACTATCTATGAATTTACGGGTATCGCCGTGTGCTGTACAGAAAAAAAGGACATTGATTTCATTAAGCGGTAGCTCATCGGTGAATACTAAATCGCACTCCCCGTAAAGCCCTTCGTGTACATCAGAAATTTTATTGCCTGTATTGCTGTTGCTATTGATGAAAACAATTTCTGTTTCGGGATGGTTAATTAGTAATCGGATAAGTTCTCCAGCCGTGTAGCCTGCTCCACCAATAATTCCTGCTTTAATCATATTATGTGTTTTATAATTCTTTTTTTCCGTTTTTCTTTTGATTAGCATAATACACGCGTAGGGGAGTAGATAATATTTTCGTAAAGCCTTTGGCGTCTTCTGCTGTCCAGCCTTTTTGAATTTCTCCATATTCTCCAAAATCGGTCTTTACAAGATCAAAAGCTGACTCGACCCCCACTAGCGTGTAACTGTAAGGGCGAAGAAGAATACTTACCGTACCATTCACATTACGTTGTGAATTTGATAGCATGGCTTCAATATCACGCATCACAGGTTCTAGGTATTGTGCTTCATGTAGAAACATTCCGTACCACGTGCTCACTTGATCTTTCCAATATTGTTGCCACTTACTTAACGTATGTTTTTCTAGCATTTTGTGAGCATTGATGATTAAAATCGGAGCAGCAGCTTCAAAACCGACTCTGCCTTTGATTCCAATGATAGTATCGCCAATGTGCATATCTCGTCCGATGCCGTATTTGCTTCCTATTTTTTCTATTTTATTAATGGCTTTTACCTTATCGGTAAATATTTCACCATTTACAGCAAATAATTCACCTTCTTCAAATTTAAGTTTTAATATTTCGGTACCCTTTTCGGTAACTTGGCTGGGATAAGCGTTCTCTGGTAATGTTTGTTCACTGTCTAATGTCTCTTTTCCGCCGATACTGGTTCCCCAGAGACCTTTATTTATAGAATACTCTAATTTTATAAAATCGGCGGCATAGCCGTGATCACGTAAATAATTAATTTCGTATTCTCGCGTGAGTATCATGTCACGTGTTGGAGTAATGATTTCAATACCTGGAGCAAGTACGTCAAAAGTCAGATCAAAACGAATTTGATCATTCCCGGCTCCTGTGCTACCGTGTGCAATAGCGTCGGCACCTATTTCACGTGCGTAGTCTGCAATTGCAATAGCTTGGAATATGCGTTCAGAACTTACGGATATGGGGTAGGTGCCGTTTCTAAGCACATTACCGAAAATCATGTATTTAATGCTTTTGTTGTAATAATTTTGAGTGACGTCTAATGAGGTATGCTTCACGGCACCTAGCTTATAAGCTTTCTCTTCGATTTCTTTTAATTCTAAGGAATTGAATCCTCCTGTGTTTGCAATGGCGGTGTAAACTTCGTATTCTTTTTCTTGTGATAAAAACATGGCGCAAAAGGAGGTGTCTAAACCACCGCTAAATGCTAAAACAACTTTCTTTTTCATATTATTTTCATTTTCAAAATGGCAATTATAAATTACTTTTCAGAATTATTTTCTTGCTCTTCTTGTTCATCTATCTTTTGATGTTTTGTCGGGTCATAAAGCATTGCAGTGCAGATGCAGTATTTTTTTTCTGTTCGTTCCAACACGTCATGATTGCAACATCCTTCACATCCTTTCCAGAAAGCTTCGTCAGTAGTTAATTCAGAAAAAGGTACAGGGACATAGCCCAGCTCTGTATTGATCTTCATTACTGCGCCTCCGCTAGTAAGTCCGAAAAGTTTGGCGTTAGGCCACCTCAAACGTGATAGTTTAAAAGCAGCTTTTTTGATTCGTTTAGCGAGTCCTTGGCTGCGAAATTTTTCTACTACAATAAGTCCTGAATTGGCCACATATTGTTTATTTCCCCAAGATTCTATATAGCAGAATCCTGCAAATTCGTCGCCATTGAGGGCTATTATTGCTTTCCCTTCTCTCATCTTCTGTGCGACATATTCGTGTGTACGTTTTGCAATACCTGTGCCTCTTACTTTAGCGGCTGCGGAGATTGTATCTAATATAGTGTCAACGTAAATCTCGTGTGAGGCGTCGGCTACGATAACTTCTATTTGAGTGTCCATTTAGTTATAAGCTTTAAGCTTTTAAGTTTTGATATAAAATATGTATAGATATTAGCATTCTGTTTTTTGAATGCTATAAGTTTGGTATGATTAATGATAAAAAGCTTCGTACGGCCATATGTTGTGCTCCATCTCGTAGTACTAACATAATGGTGTCATCTCCGGCTATAGTACCTAGTATATCGTTGAATTCTCGATTATCTATGTCGTATGCCATGCTACTGGCATATCCCGGACGCGTTTTTATTACGGCTAGGTTCCCTGAAAATTGTAGTGAAACAAAGCCATTGTTCATTAACATTTCGCTGGCACTTTGATCAGTGGATCGTTTGTACATGATGTTGTTGGGCAAAACATAAACATATTTACCATTCATGCTTGCAGCCTTTGCCACTTTCAGCTGTTTAAGATCGCGTGATAGAGTCGCTTGAGTTAGCTCAAATCCTTCATGGGCTAATTCTTGCAACAAATCTTCTTGAGAGCCGACTTCTTTACTCGAGATAATCATTTTAATGGCATCTAATCGGTTTGCTTTCTTTTTCATCATGCATAATTATTCTAAGTATGGTGCAAAAGTATGCAATATTTTGGAGATTAGATGCATAAAACTAAACTTTTTTATTCTTTTTATACATTGTATGCTATAAATTATACATAAAGATTGCATAGAAATAGCAAAAAGAATAAGATTACAGTCAAAAAGCCAACTTATTATACTCTTTTTTATTCTTATATTTGTAATATTAATTTTTTATTAAAAAACTATATAGGCACGTCCATGATGAAAAAGCGATTTATATGTTTCTGCTTTCTGTTCTTGATTATTATATTTTTTCCTTTAGAGATAATAGAGGCGAAAGTCACTCTTCCTTCTGTTTTTTCCGATGGCATGGTACTACAACAAGATACTGAAGTAAATGTATGGGGTAGGGCTAAACCAGGAGAAAAAATATCTTTGTTGGCATCTTGGACTAAAAAGATTGAAGTCGTTACTACTCCTGCTAATGGTAAATGGACTACGAAATTAGGAACTCCTATAGCCGGAAGCGATTATACATTAACGGTAAAAGGAGAGAATACAATTGTTATTCATGATATATTAGTAGGTGAAGTGTGGCTTTGTACCGGACAGTCAAATATGGAGTTTCCAGTGGCGAAGGACCCAAAGGTAAAATGGAAAACAGGAATGCTTCATGAAGCAGGAGAGATGGAAGATGCGAATTATCCGAATATTCGCCTTTTCCATGTAGAACACCAATTGGGTCATGATGTTGAGATGGATGATTGCATAGGACATTGGATGACTTGTAATCGTGAAAATCTAAAAGATTTCTCAGCTGTAGCTTTTACTTTTGGGCGTAAGTTATTTAAAGAATTAAATATACCTGTGGGATTGATTCAATCGACATGGGGAGGGACGTATGCTGAATCGTGGACAAAAATGTCCGTGATGAAGGGTAATCCGCTTTATGCAGATGTACCTAAAGAATTTGCAGAAGGGAAAGTAAAACAAAATAAAGATGAGTGCAAAGTGCCCGCTGTTCCTTTTCGCACAGATACATTTACTTTCGATACTTATGCTCGTTGGTTTGCCGATTCCGAGATGCGACGCTTTCCTGAAGCATGGCAATTGGATCATGGAAAGGGATTGTTTTTTGGTTATGCTCAGGGGGTTGGCTGTTGTGCCATGCTTAAAATATGGAAACAAACAGGAGAGAAACGCTATTTTGATTATGTAGAAAAATGGGCGGATTCGCTAATTAATGATAAAGGTGATATTTATCTTTATCGTGTCGAAACGTATAATCTTGATTATATAAATTCGGGTAAAGTACTTTTTGATCTCTATCGGCAAACGAGGAAAGAGAAATATAAACTTGCCATGGACATGCTTGTTAAGCAATTGAGGAATCAACCTTGTACGCTCGAAGGTGGTTATTGGCATAAACTAGCCTATCAACACCAAATGTGGCTGGATGGGCTATATATGGCTTCTCCTTTTTTGGCTCAATATGGTACCGAATTTAATAAACCCGAATGGATTGATGAAGCGGTTAAACAATTCACCCTTTGCCGGAAGTATACATATGATGTAAAGACGGGACTTTATTATCATGCTTGGGATGAAAGTAAGAGCCAACGTTGGGCTGATCCTATTACCGGACACTCCCCTAATTTTTGGGGACGTAGTATTGGATGGTGGTTTATGGCTTTGGTGGATGCTCTTGATTATATTCCACAAAATCATGCAGGACGTAAATCAATGATTAGTTGGGTGCAAGAATTGGCTGATACATTGCCTAAATATCAAGATAAGAACGGACTGTGGTATCAGGTACTTGATCAACCTACTCGTAAAGGTAATTTTCCTGAAGCATCAGTTACTGCTCAATTTATGTATGCGTATGCAAAAGCGGTGAACAAGGGATATATAGACGCAAAATATCGTGTGTATGCTGAAAAAGCGTTTAAGGGATTGCAAAATAAATTGCTGGTCGAGAATCCTGACGGTACTTTAACACTGACTCGGTGTTGTCAAGTTGGCGGATTGGGAGGCAATCCGTATCGTGATGGTAGCTTTGACTATTATATAGGAGAGAAAATACGTGATAATGATGCTAAAGCAACAGGGCCATTCATTATGGGCTGCATTGAGCTGGGAGTATGAAATTAATCTTAAATATCTAAATAATAAATGTTTCAACTTATAATTTATTTTAAACGATTATTAGTAATAGTGGGGATATTACTATTGGCAGGTAAAATGCCAGCGCAAACTACTTCATGGCCCGAAATTAAAATCGATGCAAAGCCTGCTGCCCGTTGGTGGTGGATGGGTAGTGCTGTGGATAAAAGCAATCTAACTAAGAGCATAGAGGCTTATGCTGCTGCCGGGATGGGAACAATGGAAATTACTCCTATATATGGTGTTCAGGGGTGTGATGATCGGGAAATATCGTTTCTCTCTTCTCCTTGGATGAGAATGTTAAAACACACTCAAGATGAAGCTACCCGACATGGGATGCAGATAGATATGAATACTGGTACCGGATGGCCTTTTGGAGGGCCGGAAGTTGCAATAGAAGATGCTGCATCAAAACTTCTTATCTCTGAATATAAGCTTTCTTATGGGCAGCGATTGAAAGAAAAAGTAACAGTGGCTGATGAGCTTCAGAAACCTATTGCTGTGCTAAGTCGATTTATGGCTTTTTCGGATAAGGGGCAATGTCTAGATCTTACTTCTAAAGTAAAGAATGGAGTGCTTAATTGGAAGGCTCCAAAGGGTAATTGGCGTTTGATCGCTGCTTTTTGTGGCAAGACGTTCCAGAAAGTGAAACGTGCAGCTCCAGGTGGGGAGGGATATGTAATGGATCATCTGTCGGCTAGAGCCGTGAAAAATTATCTCAATAGATTTGAACAGGCGTTTTCGGGAAATAAGGCTGCGTATCCACATAATTTTTTCAATGATTCTTATGAAGTTTATGGGGCCGACTGGACTAAAGATTTCTTTGAACAGTTTGCAGTCAGGAGAGGATATAAGCTTGAAGAGCATCTTCCTGAGTTCCTTTCGGGTAAACGTACGGATATTACGGCCCGTATAATTTCAGATTACCGTGAAACGATAGGCGAATTGTTGCAGGAGAACTTTACTCTTCAATGGACGGAATGGGCGCATAGCCATGGTACAAAGACCCGTAATCAGGCACATGGTTCACCTGGTAATCTAATTGATTTATATGCAACGGTTGATGTTCCCGAATGCGAAGGTTTCGGCCTCTCTGATTTTGGGATTAAAGGGTTACGTAAAGATACAATGACTCGTCCTAATTTCTCTGATCTTTCTATGTTGAAATATGCTTCTTCGGCTGCTCATATATCAGGTAAGCCTTATACTTCTTCAGAGACGTTTACTTGGCTTACCGAACATTTTCGTGCATCATTATCACAGTGCAAACCCGATCTTGACTTAATGTTCGTTTCGGGTGTAAATCATGCTTATTTTCATGGTACTGCTTATTCGCCAGCTGAAGCTTCATGGCCAGGATGGAAATTTTATGCTTCGATAGACATGAGTCCTACAAATAGTATTTGGCACGATGCGCCAGCCTTCTTTAAATATATGGCTCGCTGTCAGAGTTTCTTGCAAATGGGCAAACCAGATAACGATTTTTTAATTTATCTTCCTATATATGATATGTGGCAGGAACAGGATGGACGATTACTTCTGTTTGATATTCATAAAATGGATGAACGTGCGCCTAGATTCATTGATGCGGTGCATCGTATTTATAATTCAGGATATGATATGGACTATATTTCGGATCATTTTATTCGTACAGCCATTTGTGCTAATGGGCGTATTGTAACTTCTGGCGGAACCTCTTATAAAGCTATTGTTATTCCTGGTGTTCGCCTGATGCCAAACGATGTTCTAGCTAAATTAATTAGCTTAGCTGATCAAGGTGCTACGATTGTCTTCCTTGATCAATATCCGGAGGATGTTCCAGGCTATGTTGATTTGGGACCTCGCCGTATTCTTTTTAAGAAGTTAATGAATAACATTCAAAAGCTACATCGAGGGAGAATCCTTTTTGGAAAGAACTACGCCAAAACATTGGCAGAGACGGGCGTGAAACCAGAATTATTAAAAGCAGATTTTGGCCTTAGTTGTATTCGTCGTAGCAATAAAGATGGATATCACTACTTCATCTCAGCCTTAAAAAATAAAGATACTGAAGGCTGGATACCATTAGCTGTTTATGCAATGTCGGCTGTTCTTTATAATCCCGTGACAGGTGAAAGCGGAAAGGCTTGTTTGCGTCACGTGAATGGTCGTACTGAAGTCTTTCTTCAATTGGTTTCGGGAGAATCTGTTATATTAAAAACATTCACGACTGCGACTGTAAATGTGCCAATGTGGCCTTATTTGCAACCTCAGGGAAAAGGATTTGTTATCGCTTCTAGATGGAATTTTCACTTTGTAAATAGCCAACCGGAAGTGGCACAAAGTCTTTCTGATGTAAGGCTTGGTTCTTGGACAGAGTTTGATTTGCCTGAAGTAAAAGCGACGATGGGCACAGGGTGTTATAAAACCACATTTACTGTAAATCCCAAATCTGCCAAAGAATGGATGCTTGATCTGGGGGATGTGCGAGAAAGTGCCCGGGTGCGTATTAATGGGCGAGAGGTTGCCACCTTATGGGCGGTACCATTTCACTGTTTTATTGGAAAATATCTTTGCCCGGGAGAAAATACCCTGGAAGTAGAGGTTACTAATTTACCAGCCAATCGTATTGCTGATATGGACAGACGAGGAGTGAAATGGCGTATTTATAAGGAAATAAACATGGTTGACCGAAATTATAAAAAAACGAGTTATGCTGATTGGCTACCTATGCCTAGCGGGTTGCTCGGACCTGTGAGAGTGATACCTATGGTAAATAAAGTTATGGACTAACATTATTCTGTCTATAATTAGAATTTTAGATGCGTCACTAACATTCAAAATTATGTTCCCTGTTTAATTATTTTTTTTATTATTGCCAAATAAGACATCCTTTCCATCAAAACGCGCACAATGTCAAGAAGTTTTTTTGGTTAGATTTGTCGTATTAATTTAGTCTTAAAAAACAAAAGACAAACACTATGAAGAACAGGGCTTCTTTTTTTTGAGAGCACCGTTGATCCTTTTGTGTTTAAATAACAATTCATCTATACCATCACATATGAAGCAGCGTTTTTTTGCAGTTGATTTAGGTGCCACCAGCGGTCGTACAATTCTGGGCTCTCTATCCGATAAAGGCCTTGAAATGGAGGAGATAAATCGTTTCCCTAATCGTTTGATTGAAGTTAAAGGTCATTTTTATTGGGATATTTATGTTTTGTATCAAAACATTGTTGATGGTTTAAAACTTGCTGCCCAAAGAGAAGTTGAGATAACATCTATTGGCATTGATACGTGGGGAGTGGATTTTGTTTGCGTAGGTGAGGATGGGCATATCCTTCGTCAGCCTTATGCTTACCGAGATCCTCAGACCATTGGTGCACCTGAAGTCTTTTTTAGTCGTGTACCGCGAAGTCGTGTCTATGAGCTGACAGGCATCCAGGTGATGAACTTTAATTCTTTATTTCAGCTGGACACGCTTCGTCGTAATAATGATAGTGCGCTGGCTGCAGCACAGAAAATACTTTTCATTCCTGATGCCTTATCTTATATGCTATCTGACGAGATGGTTACTGAATACACCATTGCTACAACGGCGCAATTGGTAAATGCGAAGACTCGAAAATTGGAACAAGAGTTGCTTACTAGTATTGGGCTAACGGAAAAAAACTTTGGACGCTTCGTTTATCCGGGAGAGACAATAGGATCATTGAGTAAATATGTTCAAGAACAAACCGGATTAGGTGTTATTCCTATTATAGCTGTTGCTGGGCATGATACAGGATCTGCTGTTGCGGCTGTGCCAGCATTAAATGGTAATTTCGCTTATTTAAGCAGTGGTACATGGTCGTTGATGGGTATAGAAACAGATGCGCCTGTAGTGACTACTGAAACGGAAGCATTGAACTTCACCAATGAGGGGGGCGTGGAAGGCACCATTCGTTTGTTGAAGAATATATGCGGTATGTGGCTTTTGGAGCGTTGCCGTAGTGAATGGGGGGGAATATCTTATTCCGAATTGATTAGAGATGCTCAGGCTTCGGAACCTTTTCGTTCTTTTATTAATCCGGATGATGAACTTTTTGCCAATCCTGCGTATATGGAAAAAACAATCTGTGCCTTTTGTTCTACAACTGGCCAACCGATCCCTGATAATCGTGCTCGTGTGGTGCGTTGTATTTTTGAGAGTTTAGCATTGCGTTATCGTCAGGTGCTAGAAAATCTTTGCAAGCTTTCTTCTAAGCCCATTGAAGTTCTTCATGTTATTGGCGGTGGAAGCCGGAATGATCTCTTAAACCAATTTACAGCAAATGCGACAGGTAAAACGGTAATAGCTGGTCCCTCTGAAGCTACGGCTATTGGTAATGTGATGGTACAAGCTATGGCTGCGGGCGTTTCAAAAAATATTAGTGAAATGAGAAGACAAATTAATGCTTCTATTCCACTTACTACTTTTCAGCCTCAGGATGCTGAAGTATGGAATCAAGCTTATGTCAAATACAGAGCTCTTTTGAATGATAAAAGTAATATAGATTTAAAATAATATATGATGAAAGAAGAATTAATTAAGAAAGCGTATGAAATAGCAGTAGAACGTTATGCTGTTGTAGGGGTAGATGTCGACAAGGCAGTTGAAAAGTTGCAAAAAATAGCATTGTCTTTACATTGTTGGCAAGCAGATGATGTGGCGGGTTTTGAGAATCCAAATGCTCAACTATCAGGAGGAATTCAGACAACGGGAAATCATCCTGGTAAGGCTCGTAACATGGAAGAACTTCGTCGGGATATTCTGAAAGCTTCGAGCTATATACCGGGAACTCATCGATTGAATCTTCATGCTACTTATGGTGATTTTGGCGGCAAGTTTGTTGATCGTGATCAGATTGAACCGAAGCACTTTTATAGTTGGATGCAATGGGGAAAAGAATATGGTATGAAACTAGATTTCAATTCCACTTCATTCTCACACCCTAAAAGCGGAAGTCTGACTTTGGGTAATCCGGATGACAAAATTCGTGACTTTTGGGTAGAGCATACTAAACGCAGTCGTGCCATTGCTGAAGCAATGGGTAAATTTCAAGATGACCCTTGTATCATGAACCTTTGGATACATGACGGTAGTAAAGATCAGACTGTTAATCGTTTACGTTACCGTGAATTATTGAAACAATCATTGGATCAAATCTTTGCAACGGAGTACAAGAATATGAAGGATTGCATTGAGGCAAAACTTTTTGGAATTGGCGCTGAAAGCTACACTGTCGGTTCTTATGATTTCTATCTTGGATATGGTTCGAAGAATAATAAAATGGTAACGCTTGATACCGGGCATTTTCATTTAACGGAAAGTGTTGCCGATAAAATTTCATCTCTGTTACTTTTTACTCCCGAAATTATGCTGCATGTAAGCCGCCCTGTTCGTTGGGATAGCGATCATGTAACAATAATGAATGATGATACACTGGATTTGGCAAAGGAAATTATTCGCTGCGATGCACTTGATAAAGTACATATTGGTCTCGATTATTTCGATGCAAGTATCAACCGTATTGGTGCGTATGTAGTAGGGAGTCGTGCTACACAAAAATGTTTTATGCAAGCATTGCTTGAACCAATTGTTAAACTTCGCGAATATGAAGCTAACGATCAACTGTTTGAGCGCCTCGCTCTGCTCGAAGAATCAAAAGCTTTGCCTTGGAATGCTGTATGGGATATGTTCTGCTTGAAGAATAATGTTCCTGTTGGAGAGGATTTTATCGCTGAGGTGCAGAAGTATGAAAACGAAGTAACTTCAAAAAGAAATTGATCATATAGCTTCAGTAATATAAAAAGATATCATGAACACACTTATCGGACTTATTATTATTGCTATAGGCAGTTTGGGGCAAAGTAGCTCGTATGTGCCAATAAATAGAGTAAAACAATGGAGTTGGGAAAGCTTCTGGCTGGTACAAGGCATTTTTGCTTGGTTGATTTTTCCCCTGTTAGGTGCTTTGTTAGCTATCCCTACTGGTAGTAATTTGTTCGAACTATGGAGTTCAGGCGGCGCTTTTCCTGCTATTATCTATGGTGTGCTGTGGGGAGTAGGGGGATTGACGTTTGGTCTAAGTATGCGCTATCTTGGTGTGGCACTGGGGCAGAGCATTGCGCTTGGAACTTGTGCTGGTTTTGGTACGCTTTTTCCTGCCCTATTTGGTGGTAAAGACCTTTTTCATGGCGAAGGTTTATTGCTATTCATTGGCGTGTGTATCACTTTGGGGGGCATTGCTATTATTGGATATGCGGGCAATCTTCGCTCTCAGAATATGACCGAGAAAGAAAAGAAAGCAGCAGTTAAGGACTTTGCATTGACCAAAGGGCTGCTTGTAGCTCTGTTGGCAGGTGTGATGAGTGCTTGCTTTGCTTTGGGGCTTGAAGCTGGAACACCAATAAAAGAGGCTGCCATTGCCGGGGGAGTGAAAGGTCTTTATGCGGGGCTTCCTGTGATTTTTTTAGTCACGTTTGGCGGATTCATTACTAATGCGGCTTATTGTATACAGCAGAATGTGAAGAATAAAACAGGTAAGGAGTACTTTGCTTTAAGGGGGAGCGTTTTGACGAATAATATTTTATTCTGCACGCTTGCTGGTGTATTGTGGTATTCACAATTTTTCGGTTTGGAAATGGGTAAAAGCTTTCTTAAAAGTCCCATTTTGCTCGCTTTTTCATGGAGTATATTGATGTCTCTCAATGTTATATTCAGCAATGTTTGGGGTATCATTCTTAAAGAATGGAAAGGTTCAAATGGCATTACTATTGCAGTGCTGGTGTTAGGTTTATTAGTGCTGATTTCGTCTATTGTAGTAGTTGCGATGGCACAGGTTGGATAAAATAATGGGTTCTGATATATAACAAGGGTGATTTGTTGTTGATATAGTCAGAACTAAATAAAATATAAGAATATGAAATCAATAATAGAAGATCGTCCGGCTCTTGCTAAGCAAGTGGCTGAAGTGGCTGAAGTGGCCGGTTATCTCTGGCAAAAAGGTTGGGCTGAGCGTAATGGGGGAAATATTACTATAAATATTACGGATGTAGTTGACTCTGCGATCAGAAATTTGAAACCGATTAGTGGGCGAGTGGACATTGGAAAGTATCTTCCGAATTTGAAGGGTTGTTATTTTTTTTGTAAGGGGACAAATAAGCGTATGCGTGATTTGGCACGTTGGCCGATGGAGAATGGGTCAGTTATTCGTATTTGTGAAGACTGTTCTAGCTATGAGATCATAGCTGATAAGCCGATATGTCCTACTTCAGAACTCCCTTCTCATTTATCAATGCACAACTATCTGATTGGTAGCGGATCTACTTATAAGGCTGCTGTACATACGCATCCTATTGATTTGATAGCAATGACTCATAATCCTATCTTTTTGAAGAAAGATGCGCTCACTAAATTGCTCTGGAGTATGATACCCGAAACTAGAGCTTTCTGTCCCAAAGGATTAGGCATTATTCCATATGCATTGCCCAGCTCTCTTGAATTGGCTGATTCAACAGTCAAAGAGCTTATTGAATACGACGTGGTGATGTGGGAAAAGCATGGCGTTTGTGCTGTTGGTGAAAATGTAATGGAAGCCTTTGATATGGTAGACACCTTATCTAAATCGGCTCAGATTTATCTGATGGCTAAATCCATGGGTTTTGAGCCGGAGGGTATGTCCGATGCGCAAATGGAGGAATTAAAAGTGGCATTTAACTTACCAAAATGAGAAAGCAATAGATTATTGCACTTGTGAATAGAGTTGCGGAGAGTCATGTTTTGCTGATTATCTGCAACTCTATTTGTTAATATGGTAAATGCCATTAAAAAACTTTGGTAGATATTAAAAGACTTTTGTTTTTGTGCCAATATGATAGTTTATTGAAATTTATATCTATTTTTGTTGCATGGACAGTTCAACTATAAAAATATATGACTAAGAGTTTAAATGATTTAGGAGTTGAATTCAAATATCTTATTGTAAATGACAAAGATCATCAATATGGTCTTTGGGTGAATACTGTTGGATGTCAGGCTATTCAGCCCAATTCCCCATATCCTCTAAAGGACCATCCTTCCGGCTATTTTTTTAATGCACTTAAAGGGCGTATTTTACCTGAGTATCAAGTTGTGTATATTACTAAGGGCCGAGGATTGTTTGCCTCTGAGTCTACTCCTGAACGTCAGGTTTGTAAAGGGCGCCTTATGATACTTTTCCCAGGGCAATGGCATACTTATCAACCTCTACAACAGACTGGATGGAATGAGTATTACATTGGTTTTGAAGGTTCTATAATTGATAATATCATAAGAAATTCATTTATCACGAAAGAAAATCAGGTACTCGAGGTTGGATTGAATGAAGAATTAGTTTCTTTGTTTTCTCGGGCTCTCGAAATAGCCGAATTGGATAAAATATCAGCTCAACAATATTTATCTGGTATTGTGCTTCACATAATTGGTTTAATTCTCTCCGTTTCAAAAAATAAGATATTCGAAATGGGAGATGTTGATCAAAAGATCGAACAAGCTAAAATCATAATGAATGAAAATGTATTAAAAAATATTGATCCTGAAGAACTTGCTATGAAATTGAATATTAGTTATTCTTGGTTTCGTAAAGTATTCAAAGATTATACAGGATATGCTCCTGCCAAATATTTTCAAGAGCTAAAGCTCCGTAAAGCTAAACAACTATTGGTCGGAACCTCTCAGTCAGTAAAAGAGATATCTTTTATGCTTGATTATAAATCTACTGAACATTTTTTTTCTCTTTTTAAAAAACGTACTGGTTTTACGCCTCTTGAATATCGGTCGTATGCTCGGGGTACCGATTCTGAATAGTATGGAAACAACTTTGTGTAATTGATTCTATTAATATTGATTTTATCTATCTAAAATAACTTGTCTATGAATAAGGTGGAACTATCTTTACGTTTTCCTGTTATTAATTTAGGAGCGACTTGTTTTGCTAATCTTTCAGATGAGAAGCTTTGTGAACTAGAGGCTCACAAACGACAAATAACCTTCCAGAAAGGAGATATCATTAGTAAGCAAGGTACTTTTGCGCCGTCAGTTATGTTTGTTCTTGATGGGTTTGTAAAGGAATTTATAGAAGGAACCGCAGGGAAAAATACAAATCTGCGGATTGTGGGAAAGGGTGATTTCATTGCGCTATCGGGCTTATTCAATAATAGAGTAAGTAACTATTCAGCCATGGCGTTGAGTTCGGTTACTCTCTGTTTATTTGATAAAGAGTATTTGTTAAAGCTCATTCAAGAGAATTCAGATATTAACTTTCGGCTTATTCATCGTTACAGCGAGTTAGAGAATAGTTTCTTTTCATTGCTGCATAGCCACTTATACAAGCAGATGAATGGAAAAATGGCTAGAGCTTTGTTATATCTTTCTTCTTTTAATAGAGATGGAATTAATATCTTTCAATATATGTCTCGTAGAGATATTGCTGAATTTGCTTCCATCAGTACAGAAAATGCTATTCGCGTTCTGAAAATTTTTGAGTCGGATGGTTTGATTGAGATTAAAGAAAAAAAGATTAGCTTGCTAAATCGTGAGGCGTTAGAAATGATCTTTGAAAAAGGATAACTGAAGTTGATATCTTTATTCTATTTGAAAGAAATGAGATGCTTTACAGGTGCCTATTGATGTACTAAATGGAATATATTAGACGACTAACAGCTGAAGTACTTGATTTTGAGCGAAATAATTCATAAATGTTATTTGATAATTGAAAGATTAGCACTAATTTTGCACCCTCATTAAATATCGAATAAAGTATAAATCAAATAAATAATTGTCAGAATGAACGTTTCATTACAAAACATTGACAAAGTAAGTGCATTGCTTACCGTAAAGCTTGAGAAAGCTGACTATCAAGAACAAGTGGATAAATCGTTGAAGTCGTTGCGTCAAAAAGCACAGATTTCAGGGTTTCGTAAGGGGATGGTCCCAATGGGCTTGATCAAAAAAATGTATGGAAAGTCAGCAATGGCTGAGGAAGTAAATAAAATACTTTCGGAGAAAACGTATGAATATATTAAAGAGAATAATTTAAATATTCTTGGTGAGCCTTTACCAAATGAAGATAAGCAACCCGAAATTGATTTTGATACGATGGAGGACTTTGACTTTTTGTTTGATATTGCATTGGCTCCTGAATTTAAAGTAGGGGTATCATCTGAAGATAAAATAGACTATTATACTGTTGAAGTAACAGATGAAATGGTTGATAAACAAGTGAAGACTTATACCCAACGTAATGGGAAATACGATAGAGTCGATTCTTTTCAGGGAAATGACATGTTGAAAGGATTGATTACTGAACTTGATGAAGAAGGTAAGGTAAAAGAAGACGGCATTAAGGTTGAAGGAGCGGTGCTAATGCCTTCTTATTTCAAAAATGACGCTCAAAAAACTATGTTTGCTGATGCCAAAGAAAACGATGTATTGGTCTTCAATCCTAATATTGCTTACGATGGACATGATACAGAGATTGCTTCTCTTTTAAAAATAGAGAAGGTGGAAGCGAGTGAGATTAAATCTGATTTTAATTTTCGAGTGGAGGAGATAACTCGCTTTGTTGAAGGTGACTTAGACCAAGAAGTTTTTGATCAGGTATTTGGCGCAGGTATAGTCAAGACAGAAGAAGAGTTTCGTTCGAGAATGAGAGAAAGCATTGCCAATCAGTTTGTTGCAGACGGCGATTATAAGTTTCTTTTAGATATTCGTAAAGCGTTAATTGAGAAAATTGGTAATCTTGAATTTCCAGATGCTTTATTGAAACGGATAATGCTGCTTAATAACAAGGATAAGAACGAAGAATTTGTAAATGAAAATTACGAAAATAGTCTTGAAGAACTTACTTGGCATTTGATAAAAGAGCAATTAATAAAAGAGTATGATATTAAAGTGGAGCAAGGGGATATTATCAATATGGCAAAAGAGGCAACTAAAGCACAATTTGCGCAATATGGGATGATGACTGTTCCTGATGATATTCTCGAAAATTATGCAAATGAAATGTTGAAGAAAAAAGAAAATGTTGATGGTCTGGTAAATCGAGTGGTGGATGCTAAACTTTCGATTAAATTAAAGGAAAAGGTGACATTGAATAGTAAAATGATTTCTCTAGAAGAATTCAGTCAACTATTTAAATAGATAGAAGTAATACGAGTAAGTAAAGGGATACAGAGTTACATATCCACAGGGTTTTTTTTAAGAATTATAACTCTGTGCTTTTGTAACTCTGTATTCTTTTTTGTTTCTTTGTATTCACATTATATAAACAACATAATACTAATAATGATGGATGATTTCAGAAAATATGCAACCAAACATTTAGGAATGAACAGTTTGGTATTGGATGACGTAATAAAATCTCAGGCTGGATATTTGAATCCTTATATTCTTGAAGAAAGGCAATTGAATGTAACTCAACTGGATGTTTTCTCTCGCTTAATGATGGATCGTATTATTTTTCTGGGTACTCAAATAGATGATTATACAGCAAATACACTTCAAGCTCAATTGTTGTATTTGGACTCTGTTGATTCTGGTAAAGATATCTCTATATACATTAATTCTCCTGGCGGCTCTGTGTATGCTGGCTTAGGCATTTATGATACTATGCAATTTATAGCAAGTGATGTCGCTACTATCTGTACAGGTATGGCAGCTTCTATGGCTGCCGTTCTATTGGTGGCGGGTGCTGATAAAAAACGTTCGGCATTAACACATTCACGAGTAATGATTCATCAACCGATGGGCGGTGCACAGGGACAGGCTTCAGATATTGAAATTACAGCTCGTGAAATAATGAAAACAAAGAAAGAATTGTATGCCATTATTGCTAATCATGCACATGTGGATTTTGATAAAGTTTGGGCTGATTCTGATCGTGACTATTGGATGACAGCGACGGAAGCTAAAGAATATGGAATGATTGATGAGGTACTAATAAAAAAGCCGAATAACGAGTAATGTATGGACGACAATACTAAAACGACGAAAAGTAGTAAAACTAAAAAGAGGTGTAGCTTTTGTGGCCGTGCTGAGAGTGAGGTTAATTTCCTTATCACGGGAATGAATGGATACATTTGCGATAACTGTGCTACTCAGGCTTATGAGATAACACAAGAAGCTCTGGGGACTGCAGCATCATCGGTAACGGGGGAAAAACTTAATATGGATGAGCTTCCTAGACCTATTGAAATAAAAGCTTTTTTAGATCAATATGTGATAGGGCAGGATGGAGCAAAACGTTTCTTATCTGTTTCGGTGTATAATCATTATAAACGATTGCTACAGAAGGATAGCAAAGATGATGTGGAAATAGAAAAATCAAACATTGTGATGGTTGGTAGTACTGGTACAGGTAAGACATTGTTGGCTCGTACTATTGCTAAACTGCTACATGTGCCTTTTACCATTGTTGATGCTACAGTACTTACTGAGGCTGGATATGTTGGTGAGGATATAGAGAGTATTCTCACCCGTTTGCTTCAGGTAGCAGACTATAATGTAAAGGAAGCTGAGAAAGGTATTGTTTTCATTGATGAAATTGATAAAATAGCTCGTAAAGGTGATAATCCTTCTATTACACGCGATGTCAGCGGAGAAGGCGTCCAACAAGGATTATTGAAATTATTAGAAGGATCTGTAGTAAATGTACCACCTCAAGGTGGACGTAAACATCCTGACCAAAAAATGATTTCTGTGAACACTAAAAATATTCTGTTTATTTGCGGAGGAGCTTTTGATGGAATTGAAAAGAAGATAGCTCAAAGATTGAATGCTTATGTGGTAGGATACAGTGCTTCAAGGGAAACCAATTCACTTGACAAGAATAACATGATGCAGTATATTGCGCCTCAGGATTTAAAATCTTTTGGACTGATTCCCGAAATAATTGGGCGTTTACCTGTACTCACTTATCTGGAGCCTTTGGACAGATCTGCACTTCGTGCTATTTTGACTGAGCCTAAAAATTCTATCATTAAGCAATATTTAAAATTGTTTGAAATGGATGACGTGAAGCTTACTTTTCAGAATGAAGTATTGGAATATGTTGTTGATAAGGCGGTAGAGTATAAACTTGGTGCCCGAGGATTGCGCTCTATTGTAGAGACAATTATGATGGATGTGATGTTTGAAATACCTTCTCAAGGTAAAAAAGAATACATGGTAACGTTAGATTATGCTAAAGCACAACTTGAAAAGGTGAATATGGCTAGGCTACAAACAGCGTAATGATAAGGAAATAAGGAATGGATAACTGTTTTGGCTTTCCCCTGAAAATATTAGCTAGAATATACTTGATTTTTAATTAGTTGTTTATAACTTTGTTTGTTTCTCCTTGTGAGGACACAATTCATAGTTAAACCTAGAATGCAACAAAAAACGACCTAGTGTAATGGCAGGGAAGATTAATTTGACGAATCAGCTGAAGAAATATTTTGGATTTGATAAATTCAAGGGTAATCAGGAAGCAATTATCCATAATTTACTTAATGGTAATGATACCTTTGTGCTAATGCCCACAGGTGGTGGAAAATCTTTGTGCTACCAGTTACCTTCTTTATTAATGGAAGGTACTGCTATTGTTGTTTCTCCTTTGATTGCTTTAATGAAGAATCAAGTGGATGCAATGCGAAACTTCAGTGAAGAGGACGGTATAGCCCATTTTATAAATTCTTCTTTAAACAAATCGGCTATTGATCAAGTAAAATCTGATATTCTCTCTGGGAAAACTAAATTGCTGTATGTAGCCCCTGAATCTCTAACTAAAGATGAGAATGTAGCATTTTTACGTAAAATAAAAATATCTTTTTATGCTGTTGATGAAGCGCATTGTATTTCTGAGTGGGGGCATGATTTTAGACCTGAATATCGACGTATTCGGCCTATTATTAATGAAATAGGAAAAGCACCGGTAATTGCGTTAACTGCAACAGCCACTCCTAAAGTTCAACATGATATTCAAAAAAATCTAGGAATGATAGATGCTGAAGTTTTTAAGTCATCATTTAATCGTCCTAATTTATATTATGAAGTTCGAGCAAAGACCGTTAATGTTGATAAGGATATTATTAAGTTTATAAAAAACAATCACGAAAAATCGGGTATCATTTATTGTTTAAGTCGGAAAAAAGTGGAGGAACTTGCAGAGATTCTTCAAGCTAATGGAATCAATGCAAGAGCTTATCATGCTGGAATGGATTCTGCAACAAGGACACAAAATCAGGATGATTTTCTGATGGAGAAAATAGATGTTATTGTAGCTACTATTGCTTTTGGAATGGGTATTGATAAGCCGGATGTACGTTATGTTATTCATTATGATATACCTAAAAGTTTAGAAGGTTACTACCAAGAAACTGGGCGTGCAGGTAGAGATGGCGGTGAGGGATTGTGTATAACCTTTTATACAAATAAAGACTTGCGTAAGCTGGAAAAATTTATGCAAGGGAAACCTGTCGCAGAGCAGGAAATAGGCAAGCAGCTTCTGCTGGAGACTGCTGCATATGCCGAATCTTCTATATGTCGCCGTAAGTCGCTATTGCATTACTTTGGTGAAGAGTATATAGAAGAAAATTGTGGAAATTGTGACAACTGTTTAAATCCCAAGAAACAAGTGGAGGCTCAAGACTCATTATGTGCTGTGATTGAATCAATCATAGCTGTTAAAGAAAATTTTAAGGCAGACTATATTATTGATATATTGCAAGGTCGGGAAACTTCTGAAGTGCAGGCTCACATGCACGAAGACCTTGAAGTGTTTGGCTCTGGTATGGGCGATGAAGATAAAACATGGAATGCTATCATTCGGCAAGCACTTATTGCTGGATATTTGAGTAAAGATGTTGAGAATTACGGTACTCTTAAGGTTACCGAAATGGGACATAAGTTTTTAAAACATCCTAGATCATTTAAGATTACAGAAGATAATGATTTTGAAGAAATAGAAGAAGAAACGCCTACAAGAGGGGGAGGGGCATGTGCTGTTGATCCGGCTTTGTATTCAATGTTGAAAGATTTGAGAAAAAAATTATCAAAGAAGTTGGGTGTTCCTCCTTATATAATTTTTCAAGATCCTTCTCTTGAGGCTATGGCTACTATTTATCCGGTGACTTTGGATGAATTGCAAAATATACCGGGGGTCGGTGCAGGGAAAGCAAAACGTTATGGTGAAGGGTTCTGTGTTTTAATAAAAAAACATTGCGATGAGAACGAAATAGAACGTCCAGAAGACCTTAGGGTACGTACAGTGGCTAATAAATCAAAACTTAAAGTTTCGATTATTCAAGCCATTGATCGTAAAGTGGCATTAGATGATATAGCGCTATCAAAAGGGATTGAATTTAGTGAATTATTGGATGAGGTAGAAGCAATTGTTTATTCTGGGACAAAACTCAATATTGATTATTTTTTAAGTGAAATAATGGATGAAGATCACTTGCATGATATCTATGACTATTTTAAGGAGTCTACGACTGATAAGATAGACGAAGCTTTATTAGAGCTTGGAGATGAATATACAGAAGAAGAAATCCGATTAGTGAGGATTAAGTTTTTCTCTGAGATGGCAAACTAATTTTGTACTGTTGGAGAAGGTTGATATATATGGTTGCAATGAAAAGTTTTATTGTTTAACTTCTAACTTTTTTTTGTGCTAAAAGGAAAAAACAATGGAATAAAGTGATAGAGTTGAATAAAAACTGTATATTTGCACGCAATAAATTTTAAACGCATAGCCCTATGTCATTTATTGCTGATAAGATTGTTATGGATGGATTGACTTATGATGATGTATTGTTGATCCCTTCCTATTCTGAAGTTTTACCGCGTACTGTCGATCTCGCGACAAAGTTTTCCCGAAATATTGAGTTAAAGATTCCATTTGTCACGGCTGCTATGGATACTGTGACCGAGGCCAAAATGGCTATTGCTATAGCGCGTGAAGGAGGCATCGGAGTGATTCACAAAAACATGTCCATTAAGGATCAAGCGAAACAAGTAGCTATTGTAAAACGTGCGGAAAATGGCATGATCTATGATCCAATAACTATCAAGCAAGGTTCTACTGTTCATGATGCTCTTGCTCTTATGGGAGAATATAAAATTGGAGGTATTCCTGTCGTTGATGATGATAGGTTCTTAGTTGGTATTGTAACAAATCGTGATCTGCGTTTTGAAAGAGATATGTACAAACGCATTGATGAAGTAATGACTAAAGATAATTTAGTTACGACGAAACAATCTACTGATCTTGAGTCCGCAGCACAAATTCTTCAGCAATATAAAATTGAAAAACTTCCTGTTGTTGATAAAGAAGGTAAATTAATAGGTTTGGTCACTTATAAAGATATTACTAAAGCAAAAGATAAACCTATGGCTTGCAAAGATTCCAAGGGCAGGTTGCGGGTTGCAGCGGGTGTTGGTGTTACACCAGATACTTTTGAACGCATGCAGGCGTTAGTAGATGCGGGAGTTGATGCCATTGTTATCGATACGGCCCATGGACACTCAAAAGGAGTTGTCGATGCGTTGATTGAAGCAAAGGAGCGTTTTCCTAATATAGATATTGTTGTTGGTAACATCGCTACAGGCGATGCCGCCAGAATGCTGGCTGAGGCGGGAGCAGACGGAGTGAAAGTGGGAATTGGCCCAGGATCAATATGCACGACTCGTATTGTTGCAGGGGTTGGTGTTCCGCAACTTTCTGCTGTGTATGACGTAGCTAAGGCGCTAAACGGGACAGGTGTTCCATTAATAGCAGATGGAGGATTACGTTATTCGGGTGATGTTGTTAAAGCTCTTGCTGCTGGAGGATACTCAGTGATGATTGGCTCGCTGGTGGCTGGGACAGAGGAAAGTCCTGGAGAAACGATTATATTTAATGGTCGTAAGTTTAAATCGTATAGAGGAATGGGTTCGCTCGAAGCAATGGAGAATGGATCTAAAGATCGTTATTTTCAAAGCGGAGAAATGGATGTCAAAAAACTTGTTCCTGAAGGCATTGCTGCTCGTGTCCCTTATAAGGGAACTCTTTACGAAGTCATTTATCAACTGACAGGAGGATTGCGCGCTGGCATGGGCTACTGTGGTGCGATAAATATAGATAAATTACATGATGCAAAATTCACTCGTATTACTAATGCTGGTGTAATGGAAAGTCATCCGCATGATGTTACGATAACAAGTGAATCGCCCAATTACAGTCGCCCAGAGTAAAGGAAGACGAGATAATACTGGGGCACAAATGCATGAAGTCTTGTGATAATGGCTTTATGTTTTGTGCCTTTTGTTTGTTTTGCTCTTTTTTTTATTAGTCATGAATGAGCAAACCATAATATGAGAAGAATTTTCGTGATAATTTTATTGGATGTCCTGTGTGCTTACGCTTTAGGACAACAAGATCCTGTCTTGATGAAAATTAATGGCAAAGAAATTACTCGTTCCGAATTTGAATATAGTTATAATAAAAATAATGAATTCAATGAAGGTGAGCGCCAAAGTTTACGCGAATATATAGATCTCTTTATTAATCTTAAACTGAAAGTTGCAGATGCTGAATCTGAAGGCATTGATACCTCTCAAATCTTTCGTGAAGAATTGGCCGGCTATCGTAGAGAGTTAGCAAAATCATATCTTACTGATGAAGCATCGAAAAATAAATGTGCTCAGCAGATATATGAAAAAATGAAGGAAAGTTCGCATGCAAAACAAGTTTTGGTTATGCATGTATTTCGATATCTTCCTCAAAATTCATCTTCTTATCAGTTAAAAAAGACAGAACTTCTGATGGACTCAATTTATAATACTTTGATAAAAGATAAACATGCTGATTTCGCTAAATATGTTGCAAAGTATTCTGATGATAAGAATCAGTTTTGGGTTGGCTGGCTACAGACATCCGCTGAGTTTGAAAAAGAAGTTTTTTCTTTAGCGAAAGGTGAAATATCTAGACCCTTTTATACGCCTCAAGGGATACATATCGTTAAAGTATTTGATGTGAGAGACATTCCTCCATTTAAAGAAATGCGAGATGAAATATTTAAACGTTTTGTGCGGAGGTATGGTATGGATAAAGATACTGATTTTTTGCTGAAAAGATTGGAGGATGAATATAAATATATACCAATAGAGGAAAACATACAAGAATTATTTGCAACGGACAAAACAAACAAAGTGCTTTTTACTCTTGATGGACGTAAGTATACAGGCCTTGATTTTGCTCGTTTTGCTGATAGTTATCCATCGGGAATAAAGAAACAGTTGGATGACTTTATCCTTAAAACGATGCTTGATTATGAAAATGATTGCTTGGAAATGAAATATCCAGAGTTTAAGTATTTAATGAAAGAATATCGGGATGGTATTTTATTGTTTGAAATAAGTAACCGTAGAATATGGAAAGTAGCCTCTGACGAAAATGGCTTAAAAGTTTTTTTTGAGGCGAATAGAGAGAACTATTTTTGGCAGAAGTCTCGTTTTAAGGGAATAGTATTGCATTGTGCAAAAAAGAAGATAGTCAGGCATGTGAATAAATTGATAAAGAAGCTACCTCCAAATTTGTGGGTTGACACTATACTGAAAACGTTTAATGTGACTCCGACTCCAATGGTGAGAGTTGAGCAAGGACTTTTTTCTGAAGGACAAAATAAATATGTCGATAAGATAGTGTTTAAAAAAGGAGATTTTGTACCTTTGAACGCTTTCCCTTTTACTCAAGTAATAGGGAAAAAGATAAAAGGTCCGGAAAGCTACAATGAAGTCAAAGGTCCTTTGACTGTTGATTATCAGGATTATCTTGACTCATTATGGCTTGATCATTTACGGGCGAATAGTAAGGTTGAAATTAATCAAGAGGTTTTAAAAACAGTTAATAATCATTGAGGCAATAGATTATTGCATTATCTTCGTATACTAAAATACAGTTTACAATGCGTCTAAATCGTGCTTTACTAGTTTTAATTTTTTGTCTTGAGGCTTGTGCCGGTGAGTACGATTATGGCGGAAAATCTCCTTTAGTAGAAGTCGATGGCTCTTTTTTGTATAAAGAGGATTTGAAAGCTGTTGTTTCTACGAATTTAACGGAGAATGATAGTTCGCTTTTTGCTAAACATTATATTCGCAATTGGGTGGAGGATGTTCTTTTATACGATAAAGCAAAAAGGAATATCTCTGATGATGCTAAGATAAATAAGTTGGTGGAAAATTATCGGAAAACATTGATTTTACATACTTATCAGCAAGAACTCATTAATCAAAAATTGACTCGGGAAATTTCGGAGAAGGAGATTGCGAATTACTATGAAAAGAACAAATTTTTTTTTATTCTTGAGCAGCCGCTTATAAAAGGATTATTTATAAAGATACCATTGACGGCAACGGAATTGGATAAAGTTCGTTCTTGGTATAAAGCGCAAACTCGTGATGCTATTGAGCATTTGGAAAAATACAGTTTGAGGAATGCTGTAAATTATGAATATTTTTATGATAAATGGGTTCCTTTATCCGATATTGTAGATTTGATGCCATTAAAAGAGCCTGCTTTAAAAGCTTGTTTGATGAAAAAAAAATATGTTGAGTTGAAAGATGCAACCTTTTATTATTTTTTGAGTGTAACTGATTATCTTAATTCGGGAGAACAAGAGCCTTACGAATTGGCGAAGAAAAGAGTAAAAAGTATGCTTATAAATCAGAAACAGGTTGATTTCATGAAAACAGTTAGAGATGACTTATATAAAGATGCAATGAGTAAAAATAAGATTATAAATTATTAAATACAAAGAATGAAGAAGTTAGTGAACTTTAAATTTGTTGTTTTATTTACCTTGACGCTTGTTGCTGGTTTGACGGCGTATGGACAAGATAATGTAATTGACGAGGTCGTTTGGGTCGTTGGAGACGAAGCTATTCTTAAATCAGATGTAGAAGAAGCTCGAATGAATGCCCAATATGAGGGTCGCAAATTTGATGGGGACCCTTATTGTGTGATACCCGAAGAACTTGCTGTGCAAAAACTTTTTTTACATCAAGCGGCACTGGACAGTATCGAAGTTTCTGAGACTGAAGTAATTCAACGCGTTGAGATGATGACGAACCAATATATTCAGATGATAGGTTCAAAGGAGAAGATGGAAGAATATTTTAATAAAACAGCTACGCAGATACGCGAGACGATGCGCGAGAATGTACGCGATGGTTTAACTGTACAGAAAATGCAGCAGAAGTTGATTGGTGATATTAAAGTGACTCCGGCAGAAGTTCGTCGTTATTTCAAAGATATACCTCAGGATAGTATTCCTTATATACCTACTCAGGTAGAAGTTCAGATTATTACTTTGCAGCCCAAAATTCCAATAGAAGAAATTGAAGATGTGAAGAGAAGGTTACGTGAATATACTGATCGTATAAATAAGGGTGAGATGGACTTCTCTACTTTGGCCTTACTTTATTCAGAAGATAAAGGGTCGGCAATGCGCGGTGGTGAAATAGGGTTTAAGGGGCGTGGTGAATTAGTTCCGGAGTATGCTAATGTAGCTTTTAATCTTCAAGATCCCAAGAAGGTTTCTAAGATTGTAGAATCTGAATTTGGCTTTCATATTATTCAATTAATAGAAAAACGTGGAGATCGAATTAACACTAGGCATATCTTGCTAAAGCCTAAAGTCCCGGATAAATCATTGACTAAGGCTACGGCCAAACTTGATTCGATAGCCGATGATATACGGAATAATAAATTTTCTTTTGATGAAGCTGCATCTGTGATTTCAAATGACAAAGATACGCGTAATAATCATGGATTAATGCCTAATCCAAGTACCAATACTTCAAAATTCGAGATGCAGCAACTTCCTCAGGAAATTGCAAAAGTCGTAGATAAGCTTAATGTTGGTGAAATATCAAAAGCCTTTACCATGATTAATGAAAAGGATGGGAAGGAGGTTTGTGCCATCGTGAAGTTAAAAAGTAGAGATAACGGGCATAAAGCGACTATTACGGATGATTATCAGAATTTGAAGGATATAGTAGTTGAAAAGCGTCGAGAAGAGATTCTACACAAATGGATTCTGGAAAAACAGAAACGTACTTATGTGAGGATTAACGATAAATGGAAGAACTGCTCTTTTAAATATCCAGGTTGGATAAAAGATTGATTTAGATAATACATATAGTTTGTTGTAAGCTGATGATGAATCTAAAATATTACTTTCCTGTCAGGCATAGATTACTCTTTGTTGGTTTTCTATGCCTGTTTAGTGTATGTCTTGTAGCTCAGGTTAAACCTTTGCATAATAGAAAGAAACAGATAGCTGACAAAGCTCAGCTTAAAGAGACAAATGATTTAAAAAAAGACAAGAAACCAGAGAATAAAAAAACTAGAATTGATTTATTACATGCTGATGAAGCTCAGGCTGATAAAAAGACTCGTCCAAATGTTCAAGTGCTGATAGGTTCTGTGAAATTACGTCATGATAGTATGTATATGTATTGCGATAGTGCCCTGATTTATGAGAATACTAATTCGGTCGAGGCTTTCAGTAATGTGCGGATGGAACAGGGAGATACTTTATTTATTTATGGCGATTATCTTTTCTATGATGGAATGTCTCAGCTGGCTATGATTCGTAATAATGTGAGGATGATCAACCGTAATACGGCTCTTGCCACAGATAGTCTGAACTATGATCGGCTTTACAATCTAGGATATTATTTCGAAGGTGGTACGCTTACTGATGAAGAAAATGTACTGACATCTGATTGGGGTGAGTATAGCCCTGCTACAAAGATGGCTGTTTTTAATCATGAAGTAAAATTAGCTAATCCTCGGTTTACTTTAACATCAGATACTCTTAAATATAATACGGATACCAAGATCGCGACCATTTTGGGTCCATCGAATATCATTAATGAGAAAAATCATATATATTCTGAAAGAGGGATTTATAATACGATGAAAGATCAGGCTGAGTTATTAGATCGCTCTGTATTAACAAATGGAGGAAAGAAGTTAATTAGCGATAGCCTGTTCTATGATCGTAAAGCAGGGTATGGTGAAGCTTTTAATAATGTAGTAATGAATGATACTATAAATAAAAACATGTTGACTGGTGACTACTGTTTCTATGATGAATTGAAAAGTTCCGCTTTAGCCACTCAAAAGGCTGTTGCTATAGATTATTCGCAGGGCGATAGCCTTTTCGTGCATGCCGATACATTAAAGATGGATTCTTATTTTCTGAATACCGATTCTATTTACCGTGAAATGAAGGCTTATCATAAAGTTCGTATGTATCGTAAAGATATACAAGGGGTTTGCGATTCTTTGGTTTTTACAACAAGAGATTCATGTCTAACCATGTATCATGATCCAATCCTGTGGAATGAAAAGCAGCAATTATTAGGCGAAGAAATTAGAATTTACATGAATGACAGTACGATTGATTGGGCACATATTATTAATCAAGCTTTGACTATTGAAATGAAAGATTCTATTCATTATAATCAAGTATCTGGAAAAGAAATAAAAGCTTATTTTAAGGAAAGAGAGATACGAAAGATTGATGTAATAGGGAATGTGTTGGTTGTGTTTTATCCTGAAGAGAAAGACAGTACTATGATCGGCATGAATACGTCTGAAACGAGCTTGCTTAATCTTTATTTGAAAGATCGCAAGATGCAAAAGATGGTAATGAGCCCTAAATCAAACGGTACTCTTTATCCGATGAGCCAAATACCAACTGATAAAATGAAATTGCCTACCTTTGTTTGGTTTGATTATATCAGGCCGCAAAACAAAAATGATATTTTTATTTGGAGAGGTAAAAAAACGGGTGAAACCTTACGTAAAACCAGTCGAAAACCTGTAACTTCGCCTAAACGTGAACTATTTAAATCAAATTAATTATGGGAATGTTTAGTGTAAGAAAACCTCGCAGCTTTAATCATAAATATATTTATGTTGATGAGCGAAAGGAGAAGCTTGCTAAAATGGAAGAGGAAGCTAAACGTAATTTGGGAATGTTACCCGAAAAAAAATTCTCTGCTGAGGATATTAAAGGGAAGTTTATCGAAGGTACGACACATCTTAAACGGAGAAAAGAAAGCGGCCGTACCCCTCTACATTTGGGCCTTATTCTTGTTGTAATAGTATTATTGCTTTATCTCTGGCATTATCTTCAAACAGGCAATTGGCAGTTTTAAACATTTTTCCCTTAATAAAATGAACTGATATTTTATTAAATTAGGTATTAAAACTTTTTAGATAAGGAATATATCTTGAAATTTCAGTATTTATGAGTGATATTATCCATCTTTTACCTGATTCGGTTGCTAACCAGATTGCAGCAGGAGAAGTTATACAGCGTCCTGCATCTGTTGTTAAAGAATTAGTAGAAAATTCAATTGATGCTAAAGCTCAACATATTCATGTGCTGGTGACAGATGCAGGTAAAACGAGTATTCAGGTTATTGATGATGGGGATGGTATGTCTGAAACAGATGCCCGTCTCTCTTTTGAACGACATGCCACTTCGAAAATTCGTGAAGCTTCTGATTTGTTTTCTCTTCGTACAATGGGGTTCCGTGGTGAGGCATTGGCTTCAATAGCTGCTGTTGCTCAGGTGGAACTGAATACTTGTTCCAAGGTTGGAGATCTAGGTACAAGAATTGTTGTGGCTGGTTCTAAAGTGGAGGGCCAAGAGGTTGTCTCTTGTTCTAAAGGGTGCAATTTCTCGGTCAAAAATTTGTTTTATAATATTCCTGCTCGTCGTAAGTTTCTTAAGGCTAATTCTACGGAACTTAGTAATATTTTAGCCGAATTTGAACGTATCGCTTTAGTACATCCGGATGTAGCCTTTTCACTATATAGTAATGATTCTGAATTATTTAATCTTCCGGTATCCTCTTTGCGTCAGCGTATTCTTTCTGTTTTCGGAAAGAAGTTAAATCAGCAATTACTAACGGTTGAAGCAGAAACAACGATGGTAAAGGTATCTGGCTTTGTTGCTCATCCCGAAACAGCGAGAAAGAAAGGAGCACACCAGTATTTTTTTGTGAATGGTCGTTACATGCGGCATCCTTATTTTCATAAGGCTGTAGCTGATGCTTATGAACATCTCATCCCACATGGTGAACAAGTGTCTTATTTCCTTTATTTTGAGGTGGATCCAACGAGTATTGATGTGAATATACATCCGACAAAAACAGAAATTAAGTTTGAGAATGAGCAAGCCATTTGGCAAATCTTGGCAGCGACTGTTAAGGAATCACTGGGTAAGTTTAATGCTGTTCCTTCTATTGATTTTGATATGGAAGGAATGCCCGATATTCCGGTCCTTGAGCAGAATAGGCAAATAGAAGCTCCCAAAGTACATTATAATTCAGAATTTAATCCCTTTAAATCTTCTGGGGGAGGATATTCTCGTCCTAGCGTGAATTGGGAAGATTTGTATGGTGGACTTGAAAAGGCGAGTAGGGTAAATGATGCGGAAATAAAACCGGAATCTGCTTTGGAGGGCTTTTCTGGTTTAGACGCTGTTTCTCAGAAAGTTAATTCTTCCGCATTGCCTCTCTATGCTAATGAAGTTATTATAGAGAAGAGCGCTCAACACATACAGTTTAAAGGACGGTTTGTGCTAACTTCAGTAAAATCAGGTTTGATGATTATCGACCAACATCGTGCACATATTCGGGTTTTATTTGATAGATATATTTCTCAAATTAGCCAAAGACAAGGTGTTTCGCAGGGTGTTCTTTTTCCTGAAATACTACAACTCCCAGCATCCGAGGTTGCCATTTTGCGAGGTATAATAGATGATTTATCTGCTGTAGGGTTTGATCTGAGCGATCTAGGTGGGGGTAGTTATGCTGTTAATGGTATTCCCTCTGGCATTGAAGGGATAGATCCTGTAGAATTGGTACACAGTATGCTTCATACGGCTTTAGAGAAAGGGAGTGATGTGAAAGAAGAAGTACAAAGCATTTTGGCTTTGACTCTCGCTCGTGCTGCTGCTATAGTTTACGGTCAAGCTCTTGGTGATGAAGAAATTGGAAATCTGATTGATAATCTTTTTGCTTGTCATACACCTAATTTCACTCCTGATGGTCATACTATATTAGCTACAATTAAAGAAGAGGATATAGAAAAGCTATTCAAATAGTTTTCTTTTTTATCCTTAGTATTGCAGGTAAAAGATCATGAAGTGGATAAGAATAATTTGTGTTTGCGCATAATCATAAATTAACTTATCGGATGCAGCATAATTTTCATCTTTTTAATTCTATCTGCTTGCTGATTTCTGGTATTATCTCAAGTTTCTTGTGGAAATGTTGAATATATCGGATGAGCCCTAAATTGATTTTTATTGTCCGAGGGTAGAATAAAAAAAGTCTGCTAATCTACTGACTAACAGACTTTATGTCTTTAATTGGCTTTTTCTGTCTTTCGACCTTTTTGCCTTTGGGTGGGCGTTGAGGGATTCGAACCCCCGACCCTCTGCTTGTAAGGCAGATGCTCTGAACCAGCTGAGCTAAACGCCCTTATGTTAACAGAAGTGACTAGAATATTGTGGGCGTTGAGGGATTCGAACCCCCGACCCTCTGCTTGTAAGGCAGATGCTCTGAACCAGCTGAGCTAAACGCCCGATGCACTTCCGTTTCAAAAGCGATGCAAAGATACATGTTTTCCTTAAATGTCCAAAACAATTGCTTGTTATTTTCCCCAAAAAATATCATTCAATTAAGAACAGGCTGATAATCAGAGCGTAATGAAAAGAGGAAAGATATTTTTATACTGCACAAAACTAAAGACCCTCAAACCTTCGTCTTATTTCAGAAACACATGAAAATAAAAAAGCCATGCCTAAACTCATTTTACACCCATAACATACACCAACTTACTCCCATCTGAATTGATGTCACTATAAACGAAACCTTCCCAACTAAAAGATTTCAATTCATTCAAATCTTCGATTCTATTCTTAAGAATAAAGCGTGCCATCTCACCGCGAGCCATTTTCGTATATACTACTATGGTAGATAGTTTCCCGTTTTTCCATAAATGAAACTCAGGCACAATAACCTTAACTTCCTTCAGTATCTTTGACCAATTGAAGAGGCCTCTCATTTCATCACTCGCTAAGTATACAAGCACTCCGCCATTCGCTTTTATTATATCAATAAAGACATCCGTCAACCGAAATTGCCAAAACGAAAATACCGTCTGCCCTCCAAATCCAGCCAATTTTGCATGTCCCTCCAGTCGATAAGAATGAATAGCATCTAACGGGCGAAGCAACCCATAACAGAAAGAAGTAATTCTCAAATGCTCTTGAGCATACAGAAAATCTTCATCTGTAAAATCAGTCGGATCTAAGTGCTTAAAGACAATGCCAGTATATGCCAGAAGAGCAGCAAGCCCCTCTTTTTCATCGGCATGAAATGATTGATAACGTTTATAGTTCTCTACTGCTATCTTAGCATTAACATGCAATAAGAGCTCTAAATCAGCGACTGAGTACTGAGCCATTTGCACTGCAACGGCCGACGCCTCTTCCTTAAATAAAGGCATGGAGGTGAAAGGAGGAGTCACTGTAGAGGCACGAGTCATCATTTTCGCACAAGAAAGAAGTACAAGCATAATTTCATCTTATTATAGCGTTAGGAACACAAATATACAGGATTATTTTATAAACGCAATTGTCCACACTTATTTAAAGCAAAGAGTTCTATAATAATGAATTAAAGAATAATCAATATAATAGATGTGCAAAGGAACCATTCACTTCAACAGACTTTCGCTATCTCAATCTTTTTATGTATTTTTGCCCTGAAAACAAAAATGAAGTTTTATGGAAACAGTTGTTAGTGGAATTCGCCCAACAGGTAATCTACATCTGGGCAATTACTTTGGAGCGGTGAAGAGTTTTTTGCAAATGCAAAATGAATATAAATGTTACTTTTTTATAGCCGACTGGCATTCATTGACTACTCGCCCAAAACCGGAAAACATCATAAAAAGTGCACATACCATTCTGGCAGAATACCTTGCATGCGGCATTAATCCGGAAAAAGCAACTATTTACATACAAAGCGATGTAAAGGAAGTACTCGAACTTTATCTATACCTTAATATGAATGCTTATCTTGGCGAAATGGAGCGATGTACTACTTTTAAAGAAAAGGCACGCAAGCAACCGGAAAATGTAAATGTGGGTTTGTTGACCTATCCAACACTGATGGCTGCTGATATCCTAATTCATCGCGCAGCAAAGGTACCAGTGGGAAAAGATCAAGAGCAGAACATGGAAATGGCCCGCAAATTTGCTCGACGTTTTAATACCATCTATGAAAAGGATTTTTTTCCAGAACCGCAATCGTTTTCTCTAGCAACCAAGTCTGTAAAAATACCAGGATTAGATGGCAGTGGGAAAATGGGAAAATCAGAAGGTAACTGTATATATCTTATGGATGATACCGAAACCATCCGAAAAAAAGTAATGAAAGCTGTTACCGACTCCGGACCGACTATGCCAAATAGTGAAAAGCCTGAAGTTATTCAGAACCTCTTTACTTTCCTTGATATTGTATCGACAAAAGATACTTATGATTATTTTAACGATAAATGGAATGACTGTTCCATTCGATACGGAGATTTAAAGAAGCAAATAGCAGTAGATGTAGCAGCTTTTAATACTCCTATTCGCGAACGTATTAGAGAATATTCATCGAATGTCGATTTATTGAATAATATAGCCAAGGCAGGTGCTGAAAAGGCTCATGAAAGTGCAATAAATACATTAAAAGAAATACGGCACATAATAGGTTTTCACGCTTAATTGAATTAAACCTTTAAACGGATGAGGGTGGTCAGCTTTTGTACTGCCCCCATCCGCGTTTAAAGACATGTGCTACACAAAGAATAAATGGTAAGTTATGGCGCTTTTCATCTAAATTGAAGAAGAACCACCTTTTCCAGGGTAAGATTCTTTGCGGTAGTGAGTTTATTTTTAGTTTACGGCTTTGTTTTCACTTGTAGGAGCACTTAGTTTGAATGCGATAGGAATGGTGTATTTTACTCTTACAGCCTGTCCATCCTGCTTGCCGGGTTCCCATTTAGGCATGTCGCTTACAACACGTATAGCTTCGGCGTCTAAGGAAGGGGATATCTTTCGCACTACATTGGGAGAGGTAACATTGCCTTTTTCGTCGATAATGATTTGGATAATGACCCGTCCTTCCTCTTTTGCTTTTTGTGCATCTATCGGATACCTAATGTTCCTTGCCAAATAGTGCATTAGAGCTTCTTGTCCTCCGGGGAATTCGGGCATTTTTTCTACAACCTGATATACGTTTTGATTTGTTGTTCCTACTCTGGCGGGCGTATAGCTTATTAATTTGTCGGCTTTCTCTGTATTTAGGTTAAAGTTGATGGGTAAAGTATATTTTACTCTGACCTCCTGACCTTTCTGCCTCCCGGGTTTCCATTTGGGCATCATTGCTATTACGCGCAGTGCTTCTGTATCCAGTTCGGGTGATATACTACGTATTACGTGAGGTTCGCTTACGCTGCCATCCTTGTCTACTACAAATTGAGCGATGACGCGTCCCTGTATTTTCCGGTCTTTTGCGATAGCCGGATACTTAATATTCTGAGACAAAAACGTCATTAATGCTTTTTGTCCTCCCGGATACTCCGGCATTTGTTCTACAACCATGAAAACAGGACTTTCTTCGGAATCCTTTTTAAGTGAATCTTTTTGGTTGATTATCTGCATAGCAGTCGCTACATCACGTTTAAGCGGTACCTCTTTTTGCTTCCCTACTTCGGCAGAAAAAGATGGATTCTCTTGAGTGAGAGAGGCAGCAGGCATCATTTCTTTGGTAAAATGCCTGGCTGTTCGTGCCACTAATTCTATATTACTGATAATCATCAGTAGTATGGTTAGAGGAATAAATAGCAAATATTTAGTTCTCCCAATGGCTTTAGTGCGTCTTCTATTCATCATTTTAATACGTTTTTTTAGTGGTAAAACATTGAAACTGTTATATAAAGTTGCTGCAGCCTTGGTTTGATGGATCAATCCCAATAAGTGATATTGATATGATCTACTATCGTGTCCGCTTTCCAATACGTGGTTGTCGGCTAAATATTCTAAATTACATCTTATTTCACGTTGCATGAGCCAGGCAAAAGGGTTAAACCAGCAGATGATGCTAACCAGTTCGCTGAGAATAACATCGACGGAATGCCACTGGCGGCTGTGTGCTTGCTCGTGAATTAATATCTCCTCCAGTTCGTTATCGGTATGAGAATTTGTATGGATGAATATCCATCGGAAGAAGGAGAATGGTCCGGAAGGGTTGTCAAGCAAATATACCCGGACACCTTTTATTCTTACTTTACGGCAGTGTATAACTAATTGCAGGATACTAAAAAGTTGCACCAAAAACCGTATGCTGAGCAAGATAAAACCTCCCCAATAGATATAACCGAGTGTTGATAGAATAAGGTTTGGCCAATCGATGGCTGCTTGTGGCTGTACCCCGATTGTTACTTCAGGCATCATAATAGTGGCATATATATCTGCCATCACTACCATTGGTTCGTGTCCTTTGATCCATTCCTGCATGTTCAGTATGGGATAAAGGGCAGAGACGAGGAGGAAGCATACCAGTACCAGTCGACGCCAATAAAAGAAAGTATCTTTGTCGAAGAATGTCCGATAGAAAACGTAAAATAAGGCAAGGGCTACGTTTGCTTTCAGTAAATAGGTTAGATCAGGGTTCATGGTCTTGATTTTTAAGAATTACATTATTCTTTTCGCTTTTCAATCATTTCAATAATTTCTTTTAGATCTTCGGTTGAGATTTTCTCATCTTTGGCAAAGAATGAAACCATCTCTTTATAAGAATTCTCAAAATAATTTTGAACCACATTGCCTACAAACATGCGTTTGTATTCGTTCTGTTTGATAGCCGGTGTGTAGCGGTAGGTATTTCCTATGCGTTGCGGCTTTACATAGCCTTTGCGCTCGAGGTTCTTAACGATAGAGGCTATAGTGGTGTAGGGCGGAGCCGGCTTTTGGTATTTAGCTACGATGTCTTTTACAATACAGCTTTCCAGTTCCCAGATATAAATCATCACTTCTTCCTCTTGTATAGTCAACTTTTCCATATAGCGTATGTTTAATTATGGTTGCGCAACAAATCTACGAATGTTTCGTAATATACAATCAATAAGTGAGTTAAATAATATTAATGAGCAACCGTGCTCATTCCGAAGAGTCTTTTTTTATTAAAGGAGAGTCTTATTATAGATTAAACAAGCCCAAAAAGGAGCGCCATTTTCTTAAAGAATGGCGCTCCTTTTTGGGCTTGTTTAAGTGCGAGATGGAAATTCAATTATGCCGTGAAGAAGTTAGAAACTTTGCATGTCGCACAGCTTTTTGTAGTAACCATTGAGGGCTAATAATTCTTCGTGCTTTCCCCGTTCTACTATTTCGCCTTCGTGTAGCACACAAATTTCATCGGCGTTGCGGATTGTAGACAGGCGATGAGCAATAGCGATGGTGGTGCGATTCTTCATTAAATTCTCCAACGCTTCTTGTACCATTCGTTCTGATTCGGTATCCAAGGCAGAGGTTGCTTCGTCTAGGATCAGGATGGGCGGATTCTTCAGAATAGCCCTCGCTATGCTGATGCGTTGACGTTGTCCACCGGATAATTTACCTCCGCGGTCGCCTACATTTGTTTCGTAGCCATGCTCACTGGCCATAATGAAGTCATGGGCATTGGCTATCTGAGCTGCTTCTATTACCTGTTCCCTTGTAGCATCTTTTACGCCGAAAGCGATGTTGTTAAAGAAGGTATCGTTAAAGAGTATCGCATCTTGATTCACATTACCCATGATGCTGCGCAAGTCAGTGAGAGTGGTGTCTTTTACATTTATTTTATCAATCAGCACTGCACCTTGGGTTGCTTCATAAAAGCGCGGCAGCAAATCGACCAATGTAGATTTACCTGACCCCGACTGGCCGACGAGGGCTACCGTTTTTCCTTTAGGGATAACAAGGTTTATATGTTTCAGAACGGGTTGTGTGTCATATTGAAAAGAAACATCACAAAATTCAATTTGTTCTTTTAATCCGGAAATAGGAGTGGGGTGCTCGCTAATCTTCATCGTGTTTTGGGCCAACATGATTCTGTCTACACGTTCCATGGAGGCAAGCCCTTTAGGGATAGCATAACTTGCTTTCGAAAAATCTTTTAGCGGGTTGATAATGCTATATAGCATTACCAGATAAAAAATAAAAGAAGGAGCATCAATCGTTGAGTGGTGATTGAGAATCAATGTACCGCCAAACCACAATACTATGACAATGAGTATGGTGCCTAAGAACTCACTTAATGGGTGAGCCAATTGCTGACGGGTATTTACACGTCCGATTGTACCCCGATAATCGTCATTAGAATGAGTGAATCGCTTATCCATTTTCTTTTCGGCATTAAACGCTTTTACAATGCGCAGTCCGCCCAGTGTTTCTTCAACTTGAGACATCAAATCACTCCATTGCCCCTGGGCAATCAATGATTTTCGCTTTAGTCTTTTTCCGACGCTTCCCATTATCCATCCCATAATAGGTAACACAACGAGGGTAAACAGTGTTAGCTGCCAGCTGATGGAGACTAACGTTCCGAAATAAACCAAAATAAGAATCGGGTTTTTAAACAGCATATCGAGAGAGCTCATAATAGAGGTTTCGATCTCTTGCACATCACCGCTCATCCGTGCGATAATATCTCCCTTGCGCTCTTCGGAAAAGAAGCTGAGAGGAAGCGATAGTATTTTGCGGTAAAGCTGATTACGTATGTCGCGAACAATTCCGGTACGAATGGGAATCATGGTTGCCGAAGAAAGGAAGTAGCATCCCGTTTTAAAAAAGGTCATTACAGCCAGAAACAAACCAAGTATCAACAAGGTGTTACTTTCTCCGTAGTTTTTGATCAGTTCTGTTATATAATAGTAAAAGTTGTTTATTGCAATATCTTTTAGTCCCATACTTGCATCATTCCAGGGAATGAAAGAGTAGCTGGCATTGGTAAGCTTAAATAGTATTTGCAGAATAGGAATGATTAATGTGAAGGAAAAGACATTCAATATGGCAGATAAGATATTGAATAAAATACTGAGAAGCAAATACTTTTTATACGGGGGTACGAAACGTCTGAGTACTCGGATAAATTCTTTCATTGGGGTTTTATAAATGATTTTAAGTCACAAATGTACATGATAATCTCTAAATAACCACGCAGACACTTAAAAATGTGTCAGATGGGTAAAAACATATGGGCTGCGTAGTTAGTTTGCTCTGGCTTTTAATTCCTTGTATTTCTCTATCACATGTTTGCGACTCATGATGATTTGCCATCGATAAACCCAGCAAGTGGTAAGGAAATAAACCCCTGTTTGCAACCACAAAGCTTGATATTCAAAAGAAACATCGCTCAGGCTAGCTCCCATATTGTTGATGCGAACAAATCCGTTGATTCCGAAAGTGGACGGGAACAAATAGGAGATGTATTTCCAAAAAACCGGTATAGCTGCTCCCGGCCACGAAATGCCGGAGATAAAGAGCAAGGGTACGGAGGTGAAAACAAAAAGTAGCATACACGTTTCTCTATTGCGTATGGCAATGGATGCTGTCATTGCAAAGAAGATGCAAGCCGACAGATAAGGAATTATAAAGGCAATCAGATTACCGGGCAATCCAATTTGATTGAGGCTGAATATGCGGGGAACCACACAAAGCACATAGGATGCCATAACGGCGTAAACCATAAAATAGCTGAGGCCTTTGCCGAGCACAATACGCAGGGTTCCGTTGTAATGCCGGTTGATAGGCACCAGATCTTTAAAACGATTATGTTCTCGTGCTGTACCGGCAGACAGCCCTATGCCCAGCAGGAGTGTTTGTTGTAAGATAAGCATCAGTACGGCAGGAATAAGGAAAGCAGCAAACCCGTTTGTTGGGTTGAAGATGGCCACATTTTCGTATTCAATGGGATAGGCGGTAATCTCATCCTGCCGGTTTGTGGTATTTCCTGCGCGTACCACCTTAATATCTTTGTTCATCTCCAGAGATACCGCTGTGTTAGCTATAAGTAAGTTTTTATAATAAAGCAGACCGCTCATATCACAATACAGGCTAACCTCCGTCTGTATGCCACGTACTATGTTGTCACTGAAATCATCCGGTATGTATATAATTCCATAAGCTTTACGTTCTCTTAGTGCTTGCTTGGCCTCTTCCATATCACTGCAGTACGATATGATTTTTACATCGGGGGTAGCGTCAACTTTCCTCAGATATTCACGGCTCATGGAAGAATGTGAATTGTCGACCACAACGGCCGGAACTTCCCTTACCACCTCGTTGGTATAAATGAAACCGTAGAGGAGCGGGTACATTAAAGGCACCAGAATGAAGAAGATCAATACACCTTGGTCGCGAAAGGTAGTGCGAAACTCTTGTTTCCAGATGTATAGCAAATCATTAATGCCTTCGGTTATTTTGTCTTTGAGCTTTATGTCTTTCATCAGGGCATGTATTTATAAAATATTAAAGCCTTTTTCAATCGGTTAATTACAATAAAAGGCAACATTATAAATATAAGCAATGCCATGTAATTGGGCCAGGAATAGACCATGCTATAACCGTTGAGGGCCTGATCTACATAAATGAGAAAGTAGTGCCTTAACGGGAAGAGATTGCACAAAGCCTGAAGTACGGGATGCATGGCCATTACCGGAAATGTAAAGCCTGAAATAGAGAACGAAATGACTCCCCATAAAGAAGCGAAACTTAATCCGAGTCGTAGGGAGGGGAATGTACCGATCATGATGATTCCACAACATTGTGATGCAAGCACTAATAGCAATGTGGCCAATATCATCGGCATGATTCCGCTATTACACGGAAAGTGGAGATAGCCGTATAGGTAGACATCATAAAAAATGCCCATGATAGAGAATATGACCGTATGCGGAAATAGCTTGCCGGTTAAGGAAATATAGATTGAATTATTACCCATTTGTAACCATTCGCGGGCGGTGCGGTCTTTTATTTCCACCCCGATGGAATAGACGGTTATCATGAATATCATCAACATTAAAACTCCCGGAACGAGCGTGTTGCAGAGATAAACCGAGTAGTTGAGCCATGGGTTGTTTATCGGGTGTGCATCAATTACAATGGGTTGCAGAAAAGCCATGGCTTGCTCTTCGGTAGCTCCTTTTGCATAAAGTACGGATCGGGTAGCTGCCCCCGAAGCCAGTTCTCCCATCATTTTCATGTCTTTGAATAGCAGTGAACCGGCAATGAGGTAAGAATTGTTGGTGTAAAAAGAGAGTTTAGGCTGGCGTTGGCTCTGGGCTTTGGACGATAAATCTTTAGGTATGTAAAAGAACCCGTATATTTCGCCTCGTTGCATGGCCGTGCGGGCTCCACTTATATCACTATAGTGAGCAACAATGCCGGTTTGGCTGAAAGCATCCAGGTTGCGCAATATCTGACGAGAAGTGGAACTGTTGTCTAAATCGACGGCGGCAACCGGCAAATTTCTGGGTAGCCCCGCTTCCATTAGTGTGGTGAAGAATAAATAACAAAACAATGGGGCGATAACCATGCAAAAGAGATAAAGCGGACGTGATACGAGCCGCCTGCATTCTCGTTTCATGACTAGCCAAAGTGGAATGTATTTATTTTCTATCTCTTTCATTCTGTCACATTTCTAACGACTTATTTTCTTTTCAGAATCACTGACATCCCCGGGCGTAAGCCCTCTACTTTTGCTCGCGGCAGAGCTTTCACTTCGAAGGTTTTCAGGTCGAACTGTCCTGTGGTCTTGGTCGCTTTCCAGGCAGCATACGTTCCGAGGTCTTTTAGGTAATAAACTTTCAGCTTCACGGTTTTATTATCTAAAGCGGGAATAGATGCCTCAAACTCCGTGCCCATGCCAAGCCCTTTCAGCAAGTCTTCGCGAACGTTGAATGTTACCCACATATCATCGAGCACCGATATGTTCATCACAGGAGCACCGGTACCTATCAATTCACCTGCCTTAGGAAATATCTCGGACACTTCACCCTTTGTCTGGGCGATGAGGTATGTTTCCTGTATGTACGATTCTACTTCGGCAACGGCACCTTTTGCGCGGTTCACCAAAGCAACCGCCGCCAGTTTGTCTTCGCGCTCGGCACCATTTCGGGCCATTGTGTATTGCGCTTTGGCTGCTTTTTCGGTAGCTATGGCTGCATTGCGTTGAGCGGATACTTCATCGAACTTTTGGGCAGACATAACGCCTTCGTTGAAAAGATTCTTCACCCGCTTGTATGATTTATCGGCAATGTCAACTCCCGCACGTGCTTTTTGCCACATCTCGTATGCCGTTTGTATCTGTTCCTGGCGTGCTCCTTTAATAGCTTTCTCGTTTTGTGCCTGTGCGGCTGCTTCGGCAGCCCGAGCCTGCGCCATCTTGGCTTGCACTTCCGGCGCTTCAATAATGGCCAATGTATCTCCGGCATTTACTTGTTGCCCCTCTTTTACGCGAAATTCGAGTATGCGCCCCGGTACTTTGCTCGATACCCGATACTCGGTTACTTCAGCTTCTCCCTGAATAATTTCCGGTCCTTTTCTGAGCATAAAGAAGCCCACTATTGCAACTAAAATAATAATTCCCGTTAGTGTGAGAAAAGCAAGCAGCATATTGCTGTTTTGTGATTTTAGTGAAGCCATATATTTTTTGATTTAATCGTTTGAGTGCCGATAAATGATTGATTATTGTTTCAGTATACCAAGAGATTTCTGCAGATAGATTTCTGTTAGCTTAACGTCTATTTGCGCATCTATTTTTTCTGATTGAGCAGAAAGCCATGCCGTGTGCGCTTCGAGCACATCGCTGGGAGGGATTACACCTTCTTCAAAGCCCAGAGTGGCATAGCGTAGGTTTTCGTTGGCTTTCTCCATATTCTTTTTCGCCATTATCAGTTTCTTGGCTGCTTCGTTTACTTTGAAAGCCGATTGATTTACCTGAAGTTCTATTTTCTCTTTGGCATCACTTAGCTGGTATTGTGCTATGCGTGCTTCAGCTTTGGCTGCTTTCACTTTGTATGTGCCTTCTCCCCAATGCCAGATGGGAATCTGTACCATCACTCCGACATTCCACATGCCGCGAAATTTGTTTTCAAAGCCGTTGTACACAGAAGGGTTGGTTACCAGATAGTTTCCTAATAAAGCAATGGACGGAAGAAATTCGGCACGGGTTACGTTTATTTTTTGCTGATATATTTTGGTGGCTAACTCCAGACTTTGCAGTTCGGGCCGATTGGCATAGGCTGTTTCAATGGCGTAGCCGCTACTATTTATAAGCGTTATGGGTATGTCTTCTATCTGCTCGTCTTTTAGGGCGGGAGGGGCAGATAAGTCGAGTCCGCATAGTTGGCACAACAACATTCTTGCCAGACTGAGGCCGTCTTCCACTTTGGTCAGTGTCATTTCTGCTTCATTCACTTTTACTTTTACCGATAAGCCGTCGGCTTTTGTTGCTACCCCCTGGGCTATCATTTTATCTACATCGCTTTCGAATTTATCGAGTAACTTTAAATATCCTTCGGCCAGTTTTTTCTTGTTCACTAATGACACTACCTGCCAATAGGCCTGGTCTGTGCTGAGAATTACTTCCTGCATGCCGGTATTGTGCTGCTGGCGGGCCAACTCTTCGGCATATTTGGTTATTTTGTTGTAAGCGCGAATCTTGCCTCCCATGTACAATGGTTGCGTAAGTGTCAAAGCACCCGCATATACGTTTCTTGTGTCGGTGCGAAAGGCATCAACCAGAGAGTTGCCGGCGGCATTCAGGGGCGTAGTTAAATCGATATCGCTCAATGATGTGAGAAGCGGAACCAGTTCGGGATGCGATGCGGCCAATTGTTGGGCGTAACCTTGTATCTGGCTGTTTGCCGTTGTGCCCAGTTGGCTTAAGCCTTCTTTTTGCCCATCGTTTAGCAACGAAATTTCTTTTTGGTTTCTCATGTACGATCCCGTTGCGGTGAAGTTTGGCAGGTAGTTGGTAAATGCCGCCTTTCTTTGATAATGAGCGGCGTTTATTTTTTCTCGGCTGATTAGTAAATCCTTATTATTGGCAATGGCCAATGCACGGCAACTATCTAAACTTAGAGGCTCTTGTGATTTTAATGAGAATGTAATACTAAGAAGAAGCGTCAGACTTATCAATCTTTTCATTGCATTGTGTACATTATGAGGGTCATACTTTATTTTGGAGGAACAATGTTTATTTACGCTTTGTTCAATGTGTTCCTTTTATTTGTTGCATCTGGTGCCATCTGTTTACTTGCATAAACAACGATGCAAAAGTATGTGCTTTAAATGGAAGGACAAAATGTTTTAAGCTTTTTTTATAGGCGTCCGCTGCTTATTCTTATTGGCATGTAACATACCGATAGGAACGATTCCCGTTTTATTGGTCCGTTTTGTAGAGGTACTCTTTATAGATGCTAAGAGAGAGGTGATTATTCCAATGAGAATGTTTGCGATCCGATTAGCATACCGTCGGCAAAGATATCTACCCGGTAGGCGCCTGCATAGAGAAACTCTTCCACATTCCAGTATACCACGATTACTTGCTCTTCGCCATTGTACTCGATGTACTTCTTTATAGAATAAGTCAACGTGCGGTTTTCGTAAGCAAAGGTGTTTGAGGCACTTTTAGACAGCACGCTGTTATCCGGTTTCGTAATGCGTAGGTATAAGGTACGCTCTCCGGTTTCGGCTGTGATGTTCTTCACGATGGTGAAACCTATATTGAATTTCACAACATCCTTTACCCGTTTTACTTTCTTATCGCGTTTGTTTTTTGGCTCAATCCAAATGTTCGTTGCATCCAACTGTGCCGCAAGGTTTACTTTCTTGTTCAGTTCTTTCTTCTCTTCGGCCAGATTATCTCTTTGGCGCGAAGCGTTGTTGTATTTTTGGGTAACTTCGGCTATCACCTGCTTCTGTTGGGTGGTGAGGCGATTCAATGAATCGATTTGATTGATGTAGCTCACCATCACCTTCCTCAGCAAAGCCAACTCTTTTTTAAGGCGTCTGATTTCAGTGGCGTTGCTGCTCTTTACCGTTCGTAGCTCCTCCAGCAAGCGTTCCGTCTTCACTTTCTCCTGGTCGAGCAGTCCGGCCAGCGAATCGTTAGAGACCGTCCTCTCCAGTTCGTCGTATTGGTTGGCAAAGCGTGTATATTCGTTTTCAAGATCTTCTTTCTCCAGGCTGAACTCCTGAACCAATTCTTTATTTGTTTGTTTCTCGGTGAACAGTAAGTAAGTTATCGTGATAATGGCTATTGCTAAGGTGGCAACAGCAGCAATAAGCCAGATGGTTTTTTTATTCATAATTAAATATAGTTATAAACTGCTGCAAAAATAGTGTTTTAATGTGGATTGTGTGGCTGTCTTTAACGAAAATTATTATGGAAAAATTTCTTTAATAGGATTAACGTTGTACTTTTGCCGTTGTGATAGGATTACAGTATAATTATCAATTTTTTAAAATATAAGTATTATGTCAAAAGTAACCGTAGTAGGCGCAGGTAACGTAGGAGCTACATGTGCAAATGTGCTTGCTTTCAATGAAGTAGCAGACGAAGTAGTAATGCTGGACGTTAAAGAAGGCGTTTCAGAAGGTAAAGCAATGGATATGATGCAAACAGCTCAGTTGTTAGGTTTTGATACAGCTCTTGTTGGTTGTACCAATGACTATGCTCAGACTGCAAACTCAGATGTTGTTGTTATCACTTCGGGTATTCCCCGCAAACCGGGTATGACTCGTGAAGAGCTTATCGGTGTAAATGCAGGCATTGTAAAATCTGTAGCTCAAAACGTACTTAAGTTCTCTCCGAATGCAATTATTGTGGTTATCTCTAATCCGATGGATACAATGACTTATCTGGCATTGAAATCTCTTGGTTTACCCAAAAATCGCATTGTCGGTATGGGTGGTGCTTTGGATAGCTCACGTTTTAAATATTTCTTATCACAAGCCCTGGGCTGCAATGCAAATGAAGTTGAAGGTATGGTAATCGGCGGACACGGCGACACTACTATGATTCCATTGACTCGTTTTGCTACTTATAAAGGTCTGCCCGTATGCAACTTTCTTTCTGCCGAAAAGTTAGAAGAAGTAGCTAAATCTACTATGGTAGGCGGTGCCACACTTACCGGCTTGCTTGGTACTTCTGCCTGGTATGCACCGGGTGCAGCAGGAGCATTTGTTGTTGAGTCTATCATCCACAATCAAAAGAAGATGGTTCCTTGTTCTGTAGCTCTTGAAGGAGAATACGGACAAAGTGATATCTGCTGTGGCGTTCCTGTTATTTTAGGTAAAAACGGTATTGAGCAGATTGTAGAACTTCCATTGAATGCTGAAGAAAAAGCTGCATTCGAAGCCAGTGCGGCTGCTGTTCGCAAAGTGAACGGAGCTTTGAAAGAAGTAGGTGCTCTCTAGTCTTTAACAGAGCAAGATAATATACGAAGAGTGATCTTTCCCGCAATGCGGAAAGGTCACTCTTCGTTGTTTTATTGTGATTGAACGCCATCTTTAAGTCTCTTTAAGGCTTGGCGGGAGTAAGCCTGCAGCTGTAAACCCATCGGCCCTCATGTCTGTGCCCATGGGTTTTCAACTGTAAACCGATGGGCTTGGATGTGCGGGCTCACTCGTTGGTTGCCTGCAAAAGCGTTAGTTTACAAATCAAAATCAATAAATAAGCCTGCAACGCACACTTGCAGGGGGAATGAGAATCAGGGCGGCATTGAAGAAAACAACCTTGGATGAGCCCCGATAAATCATTTCTCGGGTGGAAGATGAAAGATGGTGGTGGAAGATAAATCGGGTAAAATGTGCTATCTTCCACCTCTTATCTGCTTGAAAATGAATTGTTTACGATGAAAAGCTGGAAGATGGAAGATGCAAATATGTTTTTTCTGCGGGAAGGACTAATTTCTACTGTCTATGCCCCACATCATTTTACTGCGTAGGGTATTGAAAAATACATTATTAAATCGTTTTACTACCTTGATGGTGTAGTCGGCACGGCGTATCGTAATCCGGTCGTTTTCATTGAACGATTCGTTGCCGCCGTCAATGGCTACCAGAAAGCTATGGCTGCGACTTTCAATATCCAGGGTAATTTCCCAATCATCGGGTATCACGATGGGACGCACATTAAGGCTATGCGGAGCTACCGGAGTGATGGCTATCGTGTTTGAATTGGGAACAATGATGGGTCCTCCTACACTTAAAGAATAGGCGGTAGAACCCGTCGGAGTGGCTATCACAAGTCCGTCGGCCTGATACGTAGCCAGATAAGCGCCGTTAATGGTGGTGTGTATGCTTATCATAGAAGAACTATCCCGTTTCAATATGGCTATTTCGTTTAGCGCAAAGGGCGATGTTTCCATCTTTTTGTTTCCGCAATTAAACTGTAGTACGCTACGTTCTTCTACCTTATATTTATTATTGTAAATCTCGTCAAAGGTGACTTCCATCTCTTCGGGCGATATATCGGCCAGAAACCCCAGACGTCCGGTGTTGATGCCAAGAATAGGAATATTCTTTTTACCCACCCGGCTGGCTGCTTTCAGAAAAGTGCCGTCTCCCCCGATGCTGATAACCATGTCTGCTTCAAAGTCATTCTCGTCAAATAGTCGAACGTTTTTTATATCTAGTTTCAAATCCGATACCAGAAAGTCATAGAATTCCCGGCATACGGATAACTCGGCATCACGCTTCTCGAGTATTCTGAAAAGAGTTTCAGCATGCGATGATTTCTTTGCTTGATATGTATTTCCAAAGATGGCAAATTTCATAAATTCTAAGAATTAGTGAGCCTGTGTGGTTTCTTTTTATGAATCTTTTAAGTGCAAAAGTCTTCCGTTTCGGTAATTCCTGTTACATTTGCATTTTAATTATCTATGCAAAATTGGGATTTTTTTTCCGTACCATTGCTATCTTCTGGGGAATATTTTGTATTTTTGACCAAACAGGTACGGATTAAGAGTACCCCGTACAAATAATAGAATTATGACAAAATTAAGTGTGAACATAAACAAGGTGGCGACACTACGTAATGCTCGTGGAGGAGATGTTCCTAATGTAGTGAAAGTTGCGTTGGATTGTGAAAGTTTTGGTGCCGAGGGCATAACTGTTCATCCCCGTCCGGATGAGCGGCATATTAAGAGAGCGGATGTTTATGCCTTAAAGCCGTTATTAAAAACGGAATTTAATATAGAGGGTTATCCTGCGCCCGAATTCATTGATCTGGTATTGAAAGTAAAGCCGCATCAAGTAACGCTGGTTCCCGACAGTCCTGCACAAATTACTTCTAATTCAGGATGGGACACGAAGCAGCACTTCGATTTTTTATCGGAAGTGCTTGATGCATTCAATCATGCAGGTGTTCGTACTTCGGTTTTTGTTTCTGCAGAGGCGGAAATGATAGAATATGCCGCTAAAGCGGGTGCCGACAGAGTCGAATTATACACCGAACCTTATGCCACGGATTATGAGAAAAGTCCGGAAGCGGCGGTGGCGCCTTTTGTTGAGGCTGCTAAAATTGCCAGAAATTTAGGTCTGGGGATCAATGCCGGGCACGACCTGAGTTTAGTGAACCTTAACTTCCTTTATAAAAACATTCCGTGGCTGGATGAGGTTTCTATAGGACACGCCTTAATAAGTGATGCATTATATCTGGGACTCGAAAAAACAATTCAAGAATATAAAAACTGTCTTCGCTGATGAATACACTAATGTTATTGGCCCAAGTGGCTACCACGATCACCGATTCTCTTGCTACAACCAATCCGGTACTTACTCCCGTATCGGCACCTGCCAGTATGAATATGTTTGATATGGCTGTCAAGGGAGGGTGGATTATGCTTGTTCTCGGAGCACTCTCTATTGCCTGCTTCTATATTCTGTTCGAACGCATATACGTGATACGTAAAGCGGGACAAGAAGATCCGATGTTTATGGATAAAATCAAAGATTATATTCTGAGTGGAGAAATAAAATCGGCGGTAAATTACTGCCGTACCATGAATACGCCTTCTGCGCGAATGATCGAAAAAGGAATCAGTCGGTTGGGGCGTCCGGTAAACGATGTTCAGGTTGCCATAGAGAATGTAGGAAATATAGAAGTTGCCAAGCTGGAAAAAGGGCTGACGGTAATGGCCACCATCTCCGGTGGTGCTCCGATGATTGGATTCCTCGGCACGGTAACCGGTATGGTACGTGCTTTTTATGAAATGGCCAGTGCCGGCAATAACATTGATATTACCTTGCTCTCGGGAGGTATCTACGAGGCGATGATAACAACGGTGGGCGGATTGATTGTGGGAATTATAGCCATGTTTGCTTACAATTATCTGGTAACCCTGGTCGATGGAGTGGTGAATAAAATGGAGTCAAAGACCATGGCTTTTATGGATTTGCTTAATGAACCGATAAAGAAATAAAAACATAAAATAGCCTCATGTTAAAGCGTAGAGCAAAAGTATCGCCTAATTTCAGTATGGCATCTATGACGGATGTTATATTTCTGTTGCTTATCTTCTTTATGATAACCTCCACCGTAGTATCACCCAACGCCATAAAGGTATTGCTTCCGCAAGGAAAGCAACAAACCTCGGCTAAACCACTTACGCGGGTTATTATTGATAAAGACCTGAACTTCTATGCGGCCTTTGGTAATGAGAAAGAACAGGCATTGCAATTGTCTGAGTTAACTCCTTTTTTGCAAGCTTGTGCCGCTAAAGAGCCGGATATGTATGTGGCGCTTTATGCCGACGAAACAGTACCTTATCGGGAGATTGTGAAGGTGCTGAATATTGCCAACGAGAATCATTTTAAAATGGTGCTGGCTACCCGCCCGCCTCAGGATAAATAAAAAGAATGGATAGGAAAACAAAGAGTAAATATATCGGTGCTTTCGGAGCTTTGATAGTGCATATCGCTATTATCGCTCTCTTGTTTCTGGTGAGCTTTGCTTTTCCGGAACATACGGAGGAGAGTGGTGTGCCTGTTATGCTGGGCGATGCCGTTGCGGCACAAGGGGGCTTTGATCCTTCTACCTTGGTAGATGTCGACATACTACCGGAGGAAAAACCGGTAGCTGCACAGCCACAAGAAGCTTCGGAACAGGAGATAATAACACAAACGGAAGAAGAAACGGTAGCGCTTTCCCCTAAGAAGGAAGCAGAGAAGAAAAAAGAGATAAAACGTCCCGAAAAAACAGCGGCCGAGAAAGCTGCCGACGCGCGTCGGCTGGCAGATGAAAAGGCGGAACGCGAGCAGAAAGCTGCCGCCGAGATAGCTAACAAACGGGTGGCCGGAGCTTTTGGCAAGGGGGTTGAGATGGGAAATAGAGGAACCTCTGCCACCGGTAAAGGTACGGAAGGCAGTAAGTCGGGTAACTCTCCGACAGGTGCGCTGACCGGTAACGGCGGATACGGAACGTTCGACCTTGGCGGTCGCTCTATCGGCGCAGGCGGATTGCCCCGCCCTTTGTATAATGTACAGGATGAAGGTAAAGTGGTGGTTACTATTACGGTTAATCCTTCGGGAACGGTGATTGATACCAGCATCAATAGACTAACGAATACGGTAAACTCTGCTTTGCGCAAAGCGGCCGAAGATGCAGCGAAGAAGGCGCACTTTAATAGGATTGATGGCGTGAACAATCAGACCGGAACCATTACTTATTATTTCAATTTGAGATAGAGTCACTTAAATAAAGAAGAAATCATGGAAACTGTTTATGTTTTTTTTGCTGACGGATTTGAAGAAATCGAGGCGTTGACAGCTGTCGATGTTCTAAGACGTGCGGGACTGAAGGTGGAGATGGTGAGTACTACGTCTGAAGATGTGGTGACGGGAGCACATGGGGTTGTTGTTACTTGCGACCTCTTGTTTGACGAATGTGATTTTATGGATGCAGTGATGTTATTGTTGCCCGGCGGAATGCCCGGAGCCGCTTCCTTGTCTAAACATAAGGGTTTGCGCGAGCTTCTTCTCGATTACAATAGCCGAAAAAAACCGATAGCGGCTATCTGTGCTGCGCCAATGGCTCTTGGCAAACTAGGACTGCTCAAAGGGCGGAAGGCAACTTGCTATCCGGGGTTTGAATCATACCTGGCCGGAGCTGAATGTATTGACCAGCAGGTGGTGAAGGATGGTCATATCATCACTGCCAATGGACCGGGAGCTGCTATGGCATTCTCTTTGGCTGTCGTCGAATTTCTGCTGGGTAAAGAGAAAGTACAGGAATTGGTCGTAGCAATGGGCGTTAAGAATTAAGCAGATGACCAAATACGCCATTATTGTTGCCGGTGGAAAAGGCTTGCGCATGGGGGGAGATCTTCCTAAACAGTTCCTTTTATTGGCGGGCAAGCCCGTATTGATGCACACTATCGAGGCATTTCATTTGTATGATGCCGAAATGGAACTCATTCTGGTTCTGCCTCAAGAGCAACAGAGTTATTGGAAGCAATTGTGCCGCGAGTTTCGTTTTGAAATAAAGCATTGTGTAGTCAGCGGGGGCGAAACTCGTTTCAATTCTGTTTGCAATGGGCTGACTTTGGTCACAAAATCGGGCTTGGTGGGTGTGCATGATGGCGTTCGCCCGTTCGTCACTCAAGAGGTAATTGCTCGTTGTTATGAACTTGCTGCTGTTCGAAAGGCGGTTGTTCCGGTTGTCGATGTGGTGGAAACTATTCGCCATATTACGGCTGACGGCAGTGAAACAGTTGATCGCAGCGCTTACAAATTGGTGCAGACACCTCAGGTTTTTGAGGCTGACTTATTAAAAAAGGCCTATAAACAAACATATAATTCTTCATTTACCGATGACGCTTCTGTTGTAGAAGCCATGGGGGTACCTGTGTGCCTGACGGAAGGGAATCGGGAAAATATTAAAATAACCACTCCTTTTGATTGGAAGGTAGCTACTTCCTTGTTGTGATGTTCGATTTAACAACAAGAGACATAAAGTTCTTATCGGGAGTCGGCCCTCAGCGTGCTGCCGTGCTCAATAAAGAATTGGAAATTTACTCCTTGCACGATTTATTGTACTATTTTCCGTATAAATATGTGGATAGAAGCCGTGTCTATCTGGTGCGCGAAATTGATGGCAACATGCCTTATATTCAGTTGAAGGGACGTATTCTGAGCTTTGAAACTTTTGGTGAGGGAAGGCAGAAGCGCTTGGTGGCGCATTTTTCTGATGGGACAGGTGTTGTAGACTTGGTTTGGTTTCAGGGAATTAAATTTGTGACCGCAAAATATAAATTACAGCAAGAATACATTGTATTTGGCAGGCCAACGGTGTTCAACGGAAGGATTAATGTGGCTCATCCCGATGTTGACAATGCTTCGGAACTCACGCTTTCTTCTATGGGGCTGCAACCCTACTACAATACAACGGAAAAGATGAAGCGCAGTTTCCTGAATTCTCACGCCATTGAAAAGATGATGGCTATCGTCATCCAACAGATTCAGGAGCCCTTGCCCGAAACACTCTCTCCTAAAATAATAGCAGAGCATCATCTGATGTCTCTGACCGACGCTTTGCGGAATATTCATTTCCCTACCAGTCCCGATTTGCTTCGAAAGGCTCAGTACAGACTTAAGTTCGAGGAACTGTTTTATATTCAGCTCAATATACTGAAATATTCGAAAGACAGGCAAAGGAAATACAGAGGATATGTTTTTGAAAATGTAGGAGATATATTCAATACCTTTTATACAAAGAACCTGCCTTTTGAGCTGACCGGAGCGCAGAAGCGTGTATTGAAGGAAATACGGCAGGATGTAGGGTTTGGTAAGCAAATGAACCGCCTGCTGCAGGGAGACGTGGGGAGCGGTAAAACGCTGGTGGCACTTATGAGTATGTTGCTGGCGCTGGATAATGGATATCAGGCATGCATGATGGCACCGACGGAAATTCTGGCCAATCAGCATTACGAAACAATCAGGGAATTATTGTACGGCATGAACCTGCGGGTGGAGTTGCTTACCGGAAGGGTGAAGGGGAAGAAGCGGGAAGCCATTCTTTCGGCATTATTCACGGGAGATGTAAATATACTGATCGGTACGCATGCGGTAATAGAAGATCCGGTCAATTTTTCTTCGTTGGGTTTAGTTGTTATTGATGAACAACATCGGTTCGGTGTTGCCCAACGTGCCCGACTCTGGAGCAAAAACACGCAACCTCCTCATGTTTTGGTTATGACGGCTACCCCTATTCCACGTACTTTGGCCATGACGCTTTACGGCGATTTAGATGTTTCGATTATCGATGAGCTCCCTCCCGGCAGAAAGCCGATTGTTACGATTCATCAATTTGATAATCGCAGGGAGAGCCTTTATAAATTTGTACGTCAGCAGGTAGCGGAAGGGCGTCAGATATATATTGTGTATCCTCTGATAGAAGAGAGTGAGAAAATAGATTTGAAAAATCTGGAGGAGGGATATTTGCACATCTGCGAAGAGTTCCCGACTTGTAAGGTTTGCAAGGTGCATGGCAAAATGAAGTCGGCTGAGAAGAATGTGCAGATGCAACTTTTTGTGTCGGGCGAGGCGCAGATTATGGTGGCGACTACTGTGATCGAAGTGGGGGTGAATGTGCCCAACGCATCGGTCATGATTATTGAAAATGCAGAACGTTTCGGTCTATCGCAATTGCACCAACTTCGTGGCAGGGTAGGGCGTGGAGCAGATCAATCTTATTGCATATTGGTTACCAGCTACAAGCTGGCCGAAGAAACGAAGAAGCGGCTGGAGATAATGGTACGGACCAATGACGGTTTTGAAATAGCCGAGGCCGACTTGAAGCTTCGCGGGCCCGGAGATCTTGAAGGTACCCAGCAGAGCGGAGTTGCTTTTGATCTGAAAATTGCAGATCTTGCGCGTGATGGCCAATTATTGCAGTATGTGCGGAATGTAGCACAATTAATTGTCGATGCCGACCCTGCGGGTGTTTATCCGGAAAATGAGATTCTTTGGCATCAATTGAAGTCTCTTCGTAAATCAAATGTTAACTGGGCCTCTATTAGCTGAAAAACGGTTAAACATACAATTCTTTTGCAGGATATGCTGCATAACATATTTATCTCTTATCTTCCCTATTTACAGCGGTTTACGAACTTAATCGCTGCTATTTGCTTTCGTTTTGTATGCAAAAAAAGTTAAGGGAGGCATTGCTTTTTAAATTAGAAAGACTATCTTTGGGAGGCTTTTATAATAAATGGTCGTTTAAAACCTTCCAAACTGTTGCATTTATGATTGAAAAGACACTGGTTATATTAAAGCCTTGTACCCTTCAACGAGGGCTTGTTGGTGAGATAATTCATCGTTTTGAGCGCAAGGGGTTACATTTAACCGGAATGAAGATGATACAGTTGACAGACGAAATTTTAAACGAACATTATTCGCATTTGCGTGGTAAGTCTTTCTTTCAACGAGTGAAAGATTCTATGATGGCGGCTCCGGTTATTGTTTGTTGCTTTGAAGGAGTAGATGCGATTCAAGTTATTCATGCTTTGGCAGGGCCCACTAATGGACGCCAGGCAATGCCGGGAACTATTCGGGGGGATTATAGTATGAGCTGTCAGGAAAATATTGTTCATACTTCCGATTCGCCGGAAACTGCAGTTACCGAATTAAACAGATTTTTTAAACCTGAAGAAATATTCAATTATAAGCAGGTTACTTTTGATTTTCTTTATGCTTGTGATGAATATTAAATAAACGAATTGACGAAACGAATGAATTTTAATTGCGTTAAAACAGTATTAATTGCCGCTACGGCAATGGTCAGCCTGAACTCTTTTTCTCAGGATCTGATTGCTCGCCAGGCTCCAATTGACAAAAAATTAAAGAGCGTAGACTCATTAGCGTTACAAAGACAAATTCGTGCTGAGCAGGCTGCTTATCCGGCATTGAGTTTGTATCCTAGCTGGAATAATGAATATGTGCATGCTTATGGTAAAGATGCCATTGTTCCCGAATCTTATACTATTAACCTGACTGGTTTCTGCATGCCTACTGGAAGTACTAAGATTACTTCTCCTTTTGGGCCACGTTGGAGGAGAATGCATAACGGGCTTGATATAAAAGTGAATCTTGGCGATACAATTGTTGCTGCTTTTGATGGTAAAGTACGTATTGTTAAGTATGAGCGTAGAGGTTATGGTAAATATGTCGTTATTCGTCATGACAATGGACTGGAAACAGTATACGGACATTTGTCGAAACAGTTGGTTGATGAAAATCAGATTGTGAAAGCCGGAGAGCCTATCGGGCTGGGCGGTAGTACCGGGCATTCTACAGGTACACACCTACACTTTGAAACACGCTTCTTAGGTATTGCCATTAATCCTGCTTTTATGTTTGACTTCCCAAAACAGGATGTTGTTGCAGATACCTATACATTTAGAAAGAACAGAGGTTCTGAAGGTGTTGGTTCCTCGGATAAAAATCTGGCTAATGACGGAACTATCAGATATCATAAAGTGAAAAGCGGAGATACTCTATCGAGAATTGCTTCTAAAAGAGGAGTTTCAATCGACAGGCTTTGCAAACTTAACCGTATAACCAGAAAAACGGTTCTGAGACCGGGACAAATATTACGCTGTTCATAAGAGACATAAACAATATACGTGGAGAGGGCACTTTAATATAATTTAGAGTGCCCTCTTTTCTTTTTTCTTTATTTATTGCTAACTTTGTGCTCTATTGTAAGAAAATGAAAGAGACAGAGCAACAATTTGAACATGTCATCGCTTTATGCCGTGACTTGTTTGTTAAAAAACTACATGACTACGGTCCTGCATGGCGCATTCTACGTCCTGCTTCCGTGACGGATCAGATCTTTATTAAAGCCAATCGTATCAGAAGTATAGAAACGAAGGGGGTTACCTTAATTGATGAAGGAATTCGCTCTGAGTTTATTGCGATAGTCAACTACGGGCTTATCGGTTTGATGCAACTGGAGCTTGGCTATGCCGAATCTGCTGATATAAAGAATGAAGAAGCCATGGCGCTTTATGATAAGTATTCTAAGCAGGCACTGGATCTGATGCTGGCTAAGAATCATGATTATGATGAGGCATGGCGTTCCATGCGCATCAGTTCTTATACCGACCTTATATTAATGAAAATATATCGTACCAAGCAGATTGAAAGCCTGTCCGGAAACACACTGGTATCTGAAGGGATAGATGCCAATTACATGGATATGATTAATTATTCGGTATTCGGATTGATTAAATTGGAATTTGAAAGATAGAAGAATATATATTGCAAAGGGGATTTGGATCAATATCTGTCGTTTTATATTGGCCGGTGTCTTTGTCTTTTCAGGATTTGTAAAAGCTGTTGACCCGCTGGGAACGCAGTATAAAATACAAGACTATCTGGATGCATTCGGCATGGGTGGCTTGTTCCCCTCTTTTATTCCGTTATTGGTATCTGTCGGTTTGTCTACTTTCGAATTTTCGGTTGGTATCTTGTTCCTTTTTGGCATACGAAAAAAGACCTCGACCATTTTGTCGCTGATACTTATGACTTTTATGACTCCGCTCACGTTATACCTGGCTTTGCGAAATCCGGTATCTGATTGTGGCTGTTTTGGAGATGCTTTGATACTTACTAATTGGGAAACGTTCTGGAAGAATTTGTTATTGTTGGTTTGTGCAATCTCTGTTTTTGCAGGCAGACGCAGAATTATACGCTTTGTCAGTGCTAAAACAGAATGGCTGGTTTCTCTTTATGCTACTCTTTTTGTACTGGCTCTTTCGTTTTACTGCCTGAATCGTTTGCCGATTCTTGATTTCCGTCCTTATAAGATAGGGCAAAATATATGGCAGGGCATGAGTATTCCCAAAGGGGCGAAGCCGAGTGTTTACGAAAGTACATTTGTTTTGGAGAAGAATGGAGAAAAGAAGGAATTTACACTGGAAAACTATCCTGATAGCACGTGGACGTTTATTGACGCACATGCCATTTTGAAGAAGAAAGGATATGAACCTGTGATTCATGATTTCTCTATGGTAGAGCAGAAAACAAGAGAAGACCTGACAGAGCAGATTCTGACGAATAAAGGGTATACTTTTCTTTTAGTAGCCCACCGGATAGAAGATGCGGATGATAGTAACATTGATCTGATTAATGAGGTATATGATTACTGTGTGGAAAATGGATACGGTTTTTATGGTTTAACCTCTTCTCTGGATGTGCCGATAGAGCAATGGCGGGATAAAACGGGAGCAGAATATCCTTTTTGCCTGATGGATGATATAACTTTAAAGACGATGATACGCTCTAATCCGGGGCTGATGCTGATTAAGGATGGGACTATTCTGAATAAATGGAACGATGATGATTTGCCCGATGAGTACGACTTGACGGATAAACTGGAGAACCTGGAGTTGGGTAAACAAAAAGTAGAAAATGATGCGCATACCATAGAGCAAGTCTTTTTATGGTTTGCATTGCCATTATTGCTGGTACTCGGGCTCGATATATTGGTAGTAAAGAGAAATGAACGGAAACAGAAAAATAGAGATAAAGAATTGATTAACCCTTTAATAAACAACAAAATGAGAAAAAACATTGTTGCAGGAAACTGGAAAATGAACAAGACCCTTCAAGAGGGTATTATCCTTGCAAAAGAATTGAATGAAGCTTTGGCAGGTGAGAAACAAAATTGTGATGTAGTTATTTGTACTCCTTTTATTCATTTGGCTTCGGTTACACCGGTGGTAGATGCTGCCAAGATTGGTGTAGGTGCAGAGAATTGTGCCGACAAAGTTTCCGGTGCTTACACCGGTGAGGTGTCGGCCGCTATGGTAGCTTCCACAGGTGCGAAATATGTAATTCTGGGTCACTCGGAACGTCGTGCTTACTATGGTGAAACGGCTGCAATCTTGAAAGAGAAAGTCGTATTGGCATTGGCTAACGGTTTAACTCCTATCTTTTGTATTGGTGAGGTATTGGAAGAACGTGAGGCTAATAAACAAAATGAAGTTGTTTATTCTCAATTGGCCGGTTCTTTGTTTGATCTTTCGGCGGAAGATTTTGCTAAGATTGTATTAGCATACGAACCTGTTTGGGCTATTGGTACCGGTAAAACGGCTACATCTGCGCAGGCACAGGAGATTCACGCTTACATTCGTTCTATCGTTGCCGATAAATTCGGAAAAGAAGTGGCTGACGGTACATCTATTCTTTATGGCGGCAGTTGCAAACCTTCGAATGCAAAAGAATTATTTGCTAACCCCGATGTAGACGGCGGATTAATAGGTGGTGCTGCTTTGAGCGTGGCCGACTTTAAAGGTATTATTGATGCATTTAATGCATAATCATTAAAGAGAGGGATTTGCGAACCGGTGTTTTCCGGTTTGCAGATCTTTTTTATTTATCAACCTGTGTGTATGAAGACTTATTTGTTTTGCTTTCATTTGTTGTTTCTGATGTTTGCTTTTTCTGTTGCAAATGCACAGAATATAGTGAAGAGCCTGGAGCGTGATGTGCCGGGGCAGGGAAAGGTTACTGTTAATCAGGATCCGCGTATCGATACATTGCTGGGACAGGAGCATGTGGCAAGTGTAGAAGGAGGAACCGATGATCAGCCGGTTATTAAAGTGGCCGGTTACAGAGTACAGGTATATGCGGGGAATAACTCGAGGGATGCTCGCAACGAGGCTCAGAATATGGCGTTGAAGGTGAAAGAGTACTTTCCTGATATCAAGGTGTACACTTCATTTGCTTCTCCCAGATGGCTCTGCCGGGTAGGCGATTTTCGTAGTATAGAAGAGGCTGATGCTGCTATGCGGAAGTTAAAAAGTACAGGTGTGTTCAAAGAGGTTTCCATAGTCAGAGAACAAATCAATATCTCATTATAAATAATTCATGTTAGAAAAAGAAGAGGTGAATTCTCCGTTTCTGGAGGATTTGATGAGTCATTATCGTAGTATTATTACTTTGTTGGGAGAGGATGCCGAGCGCGAAGGGCTTCTTAAAACGCCCGAACGTGTGGCAAAGGCCATGCTTACTCTTACTAAAGGATATCATACCGATCCGCACGAAGTGCTTCTCTCGGCTAAATTTAAGGAAGAATACAGTCAGATGGTTATAGTGAAAGACATCGACTTTTTCTCCCTCTGTGAGCATCACATGCTACCTTTCTATGGCAAGGTACACGTGGCCTATATTCCGAACGGTTATATTACGGGGTTGAGCAAGATAGCCCGTGTGGTAGATGTGTTTTCGCATCGCCTGCAGGTACAGGAACGTATGACGTTGCAGATTAAAGAATGCATTCAGGAAACCTTAAATCCATTGGGAGTGATGGTGGTTATTGAAGCCAAACATATGTGCATGCAGATGCGTGGGGTTGAGAAACAGAATGCGGTAACTACGACTTCCGATTTTACAGGTGCTTTTAATCAGGCAAAAACGCGGGAAGAATTTATGAATCTTATCCGGCATCGATAAACAAAAGTTTAAAACTTATTTAGGCAGTACAACTCTGTCGCCCAAGCGTTTGGCCATTACGCTCTGAATTTGTTTCATCTCTTTGTATCGTTGCATAATGGCATTACATTTTTCCACATCATTTGCCGTAACAGGATCTTGAAGTGCAAACATCATGTGCTTCAGTTCTTCTTCTACAATTGCATTTTTAAAGTTAGTCATGAAGGTAGGCACCAACTCGTATAGTCTGTCTTCGTCGGTGATCAGCTTTTGTCCCTTGGAGTGGTACTTGCTTAATTGATACCTGTTGCCCAACAACTCGGCCGACAATTGGCTTATTTCCTGATCGGGATGCGAGAGGAAATAGCGTTCGGCCTTAAACCCTGTATTGTGTACATGCGTTGCTGCCTCTGTCAAAATGCGGCGATGCAGTGGGTTATGAAAGGCCAGATCGTCTTGCTTGAGATCGTTAATGATGTAGTCGATCACGCTTACGGGTATCTCTTTGCCTTCCTCATCGGTGGTTTCACACATTATTTTCTCTCCGTGGCGAATGACGGTTTTAATAATCAGACGTTCGAATTTGTAAAACTCTTGTCCTTCTTTTCCTTCCTGAGGGATAAACGACTCGTAGGGAGGTATTACTTCTTCTGCCGATCGGGGCGCGGTGTTGCCATCGGACGGAGTAGGAGGTAGATTGTAGCTCGTTGGTTTGTAGTCCTTTTCGGCCTGCTTCTCTTTTAGTTTGGCTACCTCGGCCACCAGCAGCTTTTCTTCGACATGTAGCAGTTGGCTGCACTCTTTTGTATATACGGAGCGTATAATGGCTTCGGGAATCACGGATATGCTTCGTACGATATCTCCTATCAATTCGGCCCGTTTAATGGGGTCTTTACCCGCATCATCGAGAAGCAGGTTGGTTTTGAAGCGGATAAAATCTACTTCGTGCGCAGAAATGTAAGCCTGAAAATCGGTTGCATTGTGCTTGCGGGCGTACGAGTCGGGGTCATCTCCGTCGGGCAATAGCACCACTTTGATGTTCATCCCTTCTTCCAGAAGCATGTCGATGCCCCGAATGGAGGCTTTGATGCCCGCCATGTCGCCGTCGTACAAAACAGTGATATTGTTCGTGAACCGATGGATGAGGCGAATTTGTCCCCCGGTAAGAGACGTTCCGGAAGAAGAAACAACGTTTTCAATGCCCGATTGGTGCATGGATATTACGTCCGTATACCCTTCGACCAAGAAGCAGCGGTCTTGCTTAACGATGGATTGCTTGGCAAAATAGATGCCATAGAGTTCGCTGCTTTTGTGATATATTTCGGATTCGGGAGAATTGACGTATTTGGCCAGTTTCTTGTTTTCGGTACTCATTACGCGCCCGCCGAATGCTACTATTTTGCCGGAGAGTGAGTGTACCGGAAATATGACGCGTCCCCAGAAACGATCGCGTAGTTTACCTTCATCCGTTTCGTAGCAAAGGCCTGTTTTGGCCAGAAACTCTTTTTTATATCCTTTTCTCAAAGCTTCCTGAGCCAACGCATCGTGCTGGTCGGTGCTGAAGCCGAGTTGAAATTTCTCGATCGTATCGTCCCGAAACCCACGTTGCCTGAAGTAAGCCATACCAATGCTACGTCCGTCGACATGGTTCTTCAAGATGTTCTGAAAGTAATCTCGTGCAAAGTTGTTAACGATGAACATACTTTCGCGGGCGCTCTGAGCTTGCTTCTCTTCGTTGGTCAGCTCGCGTTCCTTGATTTCGATATTATATTTCTTGGCCAGAAACTTCAGCGCTTCGTAGTACGACATTTGCTCGTGTTCCATGATGAAGTGCACGGCGTTGCCGCCTTTGCCGCAACTGAAACATTTGCATAAACCTTTGGCCGGCGACACGCTGAACGAGGGTGTTTTTTCGTTGTGGAAAGGACATAGCCCCACAAAGTTCACCCCCCGTTTGCGCAGGGTAACGAACTCCGATACCACATCTACTATTTGAGCGGCATCGAGTATTCTGTCTATGGTTGCTTGGTCTATCATCTCCGAATTGGTTTAGCAAAGCAAAAGTACACCTAATTTGTTATACTACCAAGCTATATTTTTTCTTTTCGGAAAAGAGTTGTGCTTTGCCTGTCTCTTCTCCATCTATCAATATTATGCTACAAACAGGGGTAGTTGAGTAGTTACAACATTGCACAGACAAAGTCAAGTTTTTCGGAGAAAAAAAACGTTCTCTTACTTAATATTTTCCCGAATCTTTTTCAGGTACTTCTTCATGGCTTCGGCATCCTTGTTGTTGATAATCTCCAATACCGTTTTCAGTTCGCGGCGGATGTTCTCCACTTGCGAAGGAGTTCGCGGATTGAATAGAATCTCCTGCAACAAGTAATCATCTTCGCTCATCAGTCCCTTGGCAATGGCCATGTGTTTTTTGAACGTAGTGCCGGGTGCTTCCTGATGTTTCATCACGGCGGCAAAGACAAATGTCGAAACAAACGGAATGGAGAGCGAGTAGGCTACCGTTTCGTCGTGTTCGTCGAAGGTATACTCAAAGATATTCAGGTTCAGGGTGCTATACAAGTCTTTGAAAAATACTTTCCCCAAGTGATCGCTTTCGCTGATGATGATGGCACTCTCGCTGCTCAGATTGCTGAGGCTGGCAAAAGTAGGGCCAAACATGGGATGTGTAGATACGTAGCGGAAACCACTCTCTTCGTAGAACTTCTTTAGTCCGGTTTTTACCGATGCTATGTCGCTGATAATGCAGTCCTTAGGTAGTGCGGGCAACACCAGTCTAAAGGCATCGAGCGTATACTTTACCGTGGCTGCATTGATAACCAATTCCGGCTCGAACTCTTTAATTTCGGCCAGGTCGGTGTATCGATAAGTGTTATATACAAAGCGTAATTGCTGCGGATTAACATCGAAAACAGCCGTTTCGTGCTGAAAGCTCAATATATCGGTAAAGAAGGAACCCATCTTTCCGGCTCCAAGAATTAATATTCTCATGACTACTTTATTTGTTTATAATCTCCATTTGTTGGCGCACACTCTCTTCGTGTATAGCCTCGAATATTGTTTTGATGAACTCTGAATCCATGCCACAAAGAGCACCCTGAGAACCGCGCTTCTCTAAAATCTCGGCATAGCGGTCTGTTTGCAGAATAGTCATGTTATGTTCTTTCTTGTACGTTCCTATTTCGCGGGCAATGCGCATACGCTTTGCCAACTCCTCAATCAGGTTATTGTCGCACTCGTCTATCTGCTTGCGAAGCATGGACAAATTCTCGGTCGTTTGGGTTTCTTTGCGGATAACCAACAGATTAAGAATGTAATCGAGCACATCCGGAGTTACTTGCTGCGAGGCATCGCTCCATGCACAATCGGGGTTGCAGTGGCTTTCTATAATCAGTCCGTCGAAGTTCAAATCCATGGCTTGCTGACAAAGCGGAGCGATCAACTCCCGGCGACCACCAATGTGGCTGGGATCGCAAAAGATGGGAACATTGGGCAGTCGGCGACGTAGCTCAATAGGTATGTGCCATTGAGGCATGTTGCGGTAAATCTTCTTATCGTAACTGCTGAATCCGCGGTGGATAACGGCCAAACGTTTCAATCCGGCGTTGTTGATACGCTCCAATGCTCCGATCCAGAGTTCGAGGTCCGGATTTACCGGGTTCTTTATCAATACGGGGATGTCTACACCCTTCAAGGCATCGGCAATTTCTTGCACGGCAAACGGATTGGCAGTGGTGCGGGCACCTACCCACAGGATGTCTATACCGGCTTTCAATGCTTCTTCTACATGTTTGGCCGTGGCCACTTCGGTAGACACGTACATGCCTGTTTCTTCTTTCACTTTCTTCAACCAGGATAAGCCTTCTACGCCTACTCCTTCAAAACCACCCGGTTTGGTGCGCGGCTTCCAGATTCCCGCACGGAATATCTTGAACCCTTTCTCTACTAACTGTCTGGCCGTAGTCATCACCTGTTCTTCTGTTTCTGCACTACACGGGCCGGCTATTACGATGGGTCTTTTATCCTCAATGCCCGGTAGTAAAATCGATTCTAGTTCCATAACTTCTTTGTTATCAATGTGCCTGTACGCTTCTGTTTGCCTCGGCACGTGGTTTATATTTCTATTAAATTCTTCTATTATGCAACGTTTACTTAGCTTTTTGAACATGACCGCATAGATCGTTGCAATGGTTTTTCTTCTTGCTTCGTGCTGATTAACGCCGGTAAAAGGCCCGATGATAGAGCACCTTCTTTAGCGTCAGTGCATGGCTTTGATTCTGGTCAGAGCTTCCGCCAGTTTCTCTTCCTTGCAACAAAGCGAAAGGCGGATGAACCGGGCTCCGTTACTGCCGAAGATGAATCCAGGAGTGATGAAAACCCGTGCCTGATGTAGCACCTTTTCCGTTAGTTCTTCTACCTCTGCGCAGTCGTCCGGAATCTTTCCCCAAAGAAACATCCCTACTTGCTTTTCGTCGTATTGGCATCCCAGTGCATCCATTATCGCTCCGGCCAACTGCCGGCGATTGCGATAATTCTTATTATTGCCTTCGTACCAATCGGTTCCGGCTTCCAACGCTTTGGCGGCAGCCAGTTGCATGGCGCGAAACATTCCGCTATCAATGTTGCTTTTTACTTTCAAAATCCATTGCACGAATTGTGCGTTCGAAGCCAGCATTCCGATACGCCATCCCGGCATGTTGTGGCTTTTGCTCATCGAGTTGAACTCAATGCAGCAATCTTTGGCTCCCGGCACAGACAGAATGCTTAAGGGTTTATCGTTCAGAATAAAACTGTACGGGTTATCGTTTACAATCACAATGCCTTTACTTTGTGCGAAACCGACCAATTGCCTGTACAATTCGGGCGTTGCATTGGCACCGGTTGGCATGTTGGGATAGTTGGTCCACATTAGCTTCACCCTACTTAAATCCATTTTCTCCAATTCCTCAAAATCGGGCATCCATCCGTTTTCTTCTTTCAGATTATAGTAAACGACATCTGCTCCTAGAATCTTACTTAAAGAAGTGTAGGTAGGGTATCCCGGATTGGGCACCAATACCTGTTCTCCCGGGTTGACAAAAGCCAGCGTTACGTGCAAAATACCTTCCTTCGAACCAATGAGCGGTTGTATCTCTGTGTTCGGATTCAACTCTACGTTGTACCATCGTTTGTACCAGTCGGCAAACCCGGTACGCAATTCGGGTATCCCGATATAAGGCTGATAACCATGTCCGTTAGCATCCCGGGCACTGTCGCACAATGCCTGGATTGTCTCGTCTGAAGGCGGCATATCGGGACTTCCTACCCCCAGGCTGATCACATTCTTTCCCTCTGCATTCATTTGCGCTACCTCTTTCAGTTTTTTCGAGAAGTAGTATTCGCTTACCCCCGCCAATCTGTCGGCAGGAACAAAATTACAGGGTCGATTTTCCTTCTGCATATTCTCCTAATGTTTTGAGTTCTTTGGTTAATGGAGTGATGGCCGCTATGGCCTGCTTGTATCTTAAATGATCGGCAAAAGCCACGTCTACGTAAAATTGATATTCCCACTCCCGGCCGATGATGGGAAGCGATTGTATTTTAGTAAGATTGATGTGATAGAAAGATAAGATGGAAAGGACTTGAGAGAGACTGCCTTCCGTGTGAGGAAGAGTGAAAACGACACTTGCTTTGTTGATGTTTTGCGATTGCATTTCATCCGCTTGCCAAGGATCTGTTACTACCAGAAAACGGGTGAAGTTGTGTTTGTTTGTTTCGATTCCCTCCTGAAGGATTTTCATTCCATACCGTTCGGCAGCAGCGTGAGAGCAAATGGCAGCGTGCCCTTTCAGGTTTTGCTCCTTAATCATCTCCGCGCTCAGCGCCGTGTCTTCGGTTTCAACGACCTTTATCTTCGGGTGATGGTTAAGGAAATCCCGGCATTGCATCAATGCGATGGGGTGGGAGTTAACCTCCGTTATATCCTCCCAATCTTCTTCCGGCAGGCAGACGAAACAGTGTGAAATGCGTAGCTTGTATTCGCCCACGATTTTTGCCCCGCTCTGGCGTAGCAATTCGTTGTTTTGCAGCAAACTTCCCGCAATGGTGTTTTCAATGGCCAGCATGCCGATTGTCAAACTGTCCTTCTTCATTGCAGCGAAAACATCCTCAAACGTTGCGCAACATATCAGTTTAATCTCTTCTCCTTCAAAATACTTATGAGCGGCTATGTCGTGAAACGAGCCTAATGTTCCTTGAATTGCAATCTTTCTCATTTTCTATATTGTTATCTGATACAAAAAAATCCCGCATCCATATTTGGAGCGGGATTTCTTCAGTTTTATCTTTAGTATAATCTATCGTTAGTTACACACAAATTCCCGCTCTACTTTCTGGCTAAAGTAAAAGTAATAAAAGAAGGAAAATGTATAAGTCAACGATTTCATATAATCAGTTCATTGTTTCTATTACGGGGGCAAAAGTAATACATTTCTCTTAGATTCAAACAAAAAACGATATTTTTTTTGTTTTAGGCCCATAATATAATGATTCTGGTGTTTCTCATGTCTCTGCATTACCTAAATGTTACAACTAAAAGTTCGGTTAAGCTGTATAATTTATACCTTTGCATTAATAAACAGATCTTATTATGAAAAGGAACTACCTGATACTGCTTTTCTTGTTTTTAGTATTGACTCTGCATGCTCAGAATGCGTACAGAACTGAAAAAGATATCCCATATGTTTCGGTGTCCGAACAGGATGCTTATCGTAAGGAGCGTTGCAAACTGGATGTGTATTATCCCACGGATAAGAAAGATTTTCCTGTGATCGTGTGGTTTCATGGTGGTGGATTGGAAGGGGGCAACAAAGAAATACCTCAGGAATTGATAAATAAGGGTTTTGCGGTGGTTGCGGTAAACTATCGCCTGAGTCCGCGCGCAAAGAACCCTGCTTATATAGAAGATGCAGCGGCAGCTGTGGCTTGGGTCTTTAATAATATTGAAAAGTATGGTGGTAGCAAGGAGCGTGTTTTTGTCTCCGGGCACTCGGCAGGCGGTTATCTTACCTTGATGTTGGCAATGGATAAGAAATACCTCGAAGCTGATGGTATTGATGCCGATAAGGTTGCTGCTTACCTCCCCGTTAGCGGGCAGACAGTGACACATTTCACTATCCGTAAAGAGCGCGGATTGCCTGATGGCATTCCAATTATTGATGAGTTTGCTCCTCTGAATAAAGCCCGTAAGGATACGGCTCCAATTATTCTGATTACAGGCGACCGCAATCTGGAGATGGCCGACCGTTACGAAGAAAACGCCTTATTGGCTTCTGTTCTTAGAAACTTGGGAAACACAAAAGTTAGTTTGTACGAGTTACAGGGCTTTAATCATGGTCAGGTTGCAGGGCCTGCTTGTTATCTCATTGTGAATTACATTCGGAAAACGTTGAGGCATTAAATCATGAAGAAGCTGTCTTGAACCGATTTGGCAAAGTTTCTCGAGATAATCAACTCTTCCGTTTTATCGAATGGCGGGTACATGATGCATCTTTTTCCTTCTATCATGCTCAGATAAGCAATATTGATAATCTGTTGCTGATTGATTTGCGTAAATGAAGAAGATAAGTTTAGAATATCATCGGCGGAAGTATTTCGTCGCAATTGGATACGGGTTTGATTTTGGAGAGTCACAGACCAATGCTTTCTCTCTTTTATATATTCAAAATAGCCGATATCTTCTGTTTTGAGAGTTTTATATCCCCTGATGGTAGCAATAAGGAAGAAAGGATGATCCTTAGAAAATAAATTTGAAAGTGAATCGGCTACAGATAGCTCTTTTTCTTTTGATTCCGCATAAGTTAGAAAACGGTTGATGACCAATAAAAATTCAGCTCCTGTGTAAGGCTTTAGCAGATAATCAAAAGCCGACTCTCTTAATGCACTGAGTAGATACTTGTCGTAGGCCGTATAAAATACGACCTGCATAGGCCAATTAATGGCATCTTTTAATTCTCTTAATAGTTCCAAGCCGTTCATTTCAGGCATTTCAACATCCAGAAAAAGCAAGTCCGGCTTTATTGTTAAAATAAGCTCTTTTCCCTTCTGAGCTGTCTGTGCCGTCTCATTAACGCTTATCTTGTCGATATTACTCAACGAACTCTTCAATTTTTTGATTCCAATTTCTTCGTCATCAATGATGATTGCGTTAAATTTGTCTTTCATTTGTACTCAAATTTGTAATGGTACGGAATATAAATTTCGATTTTAGTACCTGTTTCTTCCGCTTTATCTATATTGTGTATTGCGAATATTATTTTACGGGTATTTTTTGCATTTAAAATTTGCATAGTCTGATTCAATACTCTAAGTCCTGTTCCGGTTCCTGTGGTAGGAGATGGGTCATTCGGATGATACCCTTTTCCGTTATCGACAACAAAAATTCGTATACCTTGATCTTCTCTGAAGATTTTTACGGTTAATTTTTTTTCTCCTTTGATTTGTGATAATCCATGTTTTAAAGCATTCTCGATTGGAATTTGCAACATCATGGGGATTATTTTCATATTATCTAAGTCAATAAGAGGACTAATCTCCCATATCATTGTAAAATTATCTCCCACTTTTTGTTTGCTTAACTCTATGTAGGCTTTGACAAAGTCAATTTCATCGCTAAGCTTTATACTGATTTGCTCTGCCATTTCAAGGCTTATTCTTAATAAATGTGCTAATGTGTATAGACGTTCCTTTTTCTCTTCATCAAGTCCTTGCATTTCGTTATTGAGAACATTAAACATAAAATGGGGTGAAATTCTGTTCCGAATATTGCTTATTCTCAATTTGGTAATTTGTTCCATATATTTCATCCTTTGGATATTATTTTTCTTCTTGATGATATAGTATCCAAAAAAGGTTCCTGATACGATTAGTACAGATATAAGTATCCATATATAGGTGCTTAATTTGAATGTTTTTACTTCTGCACTTTGTCTCTGTATAAATAAATCTTTTTTAATTAACGTGCTATCCTGTTTATAGTGCATATCTAATTCTGCTATTCTTTTTTGCGTAATGTCATTGCGTAGCGAATCATTTAAAAGCGTATTTTTGGCAAGATATCCGTAGGCTTCTTTATAATTATTCTTTTTCAAAGACAAATTCTCTAAATATTTTGTACGAATAGAGACTATGTTAGGTTCAATATCTTTATCGCCTTTAATTTCTTGCTGTAATTTGCTTGCTAGAGAGTAATTATTTTGGGCAATAGCAAGGCCAATCTTTACTGTGTTGATATAATAAAGAATACTCTTATGATTGATCTTCTTAAAATAAGGTTCTGCTTTTTTTATATAAAGGTTGCATGAATCCAGTTCATTTAAATTCAAATACACGTCTGCTAAATTAGCATTTACCATGTTCTTAAAATAATCATAATCCGTGTTAGCCAGATATTTTTCTGCCCGTTTAAACCATTGAAGGGCATTGCTATACTCTTTTTTATAATAGTAGTAATTTCCTCTGTTATTGCAGAATAGGACTTTTTCATCAAACCTTCTGCTTTTGTAATCCTTTTCAGCACGTAGATAATATTCATTGGCCTGTTTGAAGTCTCTTAGCCCCAGGTATATATCTGCTAAACCATAACAGATTGGGAACTTAAACTTTTTTAGGTCTAAAGAATCGCTTATGGATAGCCCTAATCTCAGATAATAGGCAGCTGTAGCTAAATCTCCTTTGGTTTTATATTGGTCGGCTAAATTTATGTATATGTCAGGTTTACTTTCTTTTGAGGGAGGGCATCGTAAGGCTTTTTTAAAATAAATAATAGCTGAATCCGGTTGATTCATGAGTGAATGGTAAGCTCCAAATGAGTTATTTACAGAGGCTAAAAGTTCTTGTCTTCTGGGCGTTATAATTTGTTTTTCTAAAAATGCTAAAGCTTTTTTTTTCATTGTGATGGCGGAGTCGTATTTGTTTTCCATAAAATAGCATGTGGAGTAGGCCTCATATGCATCATAATATTTCATGCTATCTTCGGTGCAATTCATAGCTTCTTTTAGTAGGTGCTTTGATAATGGAATATCGGTAAAAAGCGTTTTTCTTCCTTCATTTAGTGTGGAGTCTGCTTTTTGTTCCAATAATTCTTTTTTTGTACGATCAGAGTGGCAGGCAGAGAGAGTGAGGATAACTAGAATTTTGATTATGCCCATCATTCCCCAATAGATGGTATCCGTGTCGTTCTTTTTCATTTCTGTGAACTCGAATTAGGTTATTGTTTGTTTTGTATCTCGTTATCTGCAAATATATATATTATAAAGTAATAACAATGTATATTATAATATTTTTTTGTTACTTATTTGTGTTTTTTATATTGATATAGGTAAATATGTCATTGCTGTGATTAATTTGTGCTTTATCGGTGCATATTTTCGCTTTATCTTATAAATCATGCGGTTTGTACTACTTTATAATATGCTCTTAATTATTCGTTTCCTCTTTGTTTTGCATTACTTTGTTTTTATTTAATTGATTTTTTATGGTTTTTATTTGATACAAAAAACAAAAGAGGGGAGAATTTATATAATTCTCCCCTCTTTGCAATTAAAAGATAACTATGTTATTAGGGTTTAATAACTGTAAAAACTACTTTTTTCTCGAAAGTATTGCCAAATACATCTGTTATAGTAATGACCAAAGTAGAAGAAATATTCTCATTGATTACAGCACTGTCACTGTTTTTGGTAAATGTTATAGAACCATCATTGTTTAATGTGGGTTTATAATATTCATTCTCAATATTATTACCACTAGTAGTTTTAAGCGAAATTAATTGGATGTCATTTTCTCCAACTATTAATTTCATACTAGTTGTATTCTTATCATCCGCTTTTGTAATGATGTATCCACCATCTCCAGTGCTTGCGTGATGAATAAGGATTTTGCTAGCTGTAGGATATGTAATGGTGAACGCTTTATCTAGTGTTATCTCAGACTCTTCAGGTATGCTTGCAAACTTAATAGCAAATACTGTATCCCATAGAGGTTTCCAATAATTGTTGGTTGTAACTGATGATATCTGGCCATAATTGTAGGATACCTTCATGTCTACCGGGCTCTTATTGCTTCCAACAAGGCTATTGTCTACCTGAATGATGTCACTATTGGTGAAATCAATCTTCGTTCCTTGATCCGTTACGCTTGCAAATTTAAAGTAACTGCTATTAGTATTATTAATCATGTTGAATATTTTTGTATATTCAAATGTTGCTTTACTTGTGTTACCGGTAAACGTTGGAAATACAGTGATAATCTTGTTGTTTAACATTCCTGTTTTAGCAGAGAATGCGTTTGGAAAATCCGGCATGGTTTTGCTTAATGTAATAGGAACATTTAAAATCTGTAAGCCATTAACATTTTTGAAAGCGATATTACCTGTTACCGATCCACCATCAGGAATTTTGGTCAAATCTATATTGCTAAGTTTAATTGCTGCTATAGCTTTAATATTATCGACAGAGTTTAAGCTTAGTATAGTGCTAAGATCTTCTTTATAGAAAGAAGCCTGGGCACTCATGTCTTTAATAGAAACGCTGTATGTTCCACCCAGCAAATTTGATGCATCTGCGTCTGTCGTTGCAAGATTTGCGGTCATCTTAACAGCTTTTGGCATGTTGTAGATATTGCTTGCATCAGCTTCTTCTGGTTTAATCTCTGCAGTTAATGAAGGCTTAGCAGAATTCTGTTTGCCACATATTACTGAGAATGTTTTTTCTATTATTGTATTTCCAGAAAAATCAACTGCGTGTATCTTGAAGTATATTGTTTTGCCATTAGCCTTATCGCTTGGTATATTAATACTTAAATTGTTATCTGTGCTGACCGCATTGATACCTGTGATATTATAGCTTCTCCACACGACCATGTCATTGTCCGTGATGCCACTTGCTTGATATAGAGTGATGTAGCTAGCATAAATGCCTCCATTATTACCCTTTACGTCAACAGCAAATGGGGCGTTAATTTCTACAGGTATATTATTCCCTATTGTTACTTTGTTAACTATAGAGTTGTCGATGTTAGTTGCGGCTGTGTATGTGTTGCTAACAGCGAATGTCAACTTATAGGGTGAAGCAATAACTCGATCACTGGCGATATCTTTTGTCGTCTCTTTTGCTGCAATAGCAAAAAGATATTTCTTACTGCCTGCTATTGTTGCTGTGCTAAGTTCAGTTGCATCAAAGTCATTCTTTAATTGAACTGTTACCTCCCAGATACCACCTATAGATTTGGCTTTGGTCAATGCTGTCTCATTCGCTTTTACTGTTAAATTAACAAGGTTATCGAGTGTTTTTCCGTCGCTTTTCATGAGAGAAAAAGACGAGTCATCAACGTCCGCAGTTGAAGGGGATACTTGGATTAGAATTTTCTCTGATTCCATTGTATATTTTTGCCCTTTCTTAAAGGGTATGCCTCCACTCACTTCAGCTTCATCTCCAAAAGTGTAATTGTCTTTTGTGCAAGTAACTGTCGTTAAATTAATATCAGAAGAGGGTTCACTCACAAAGCTGATGTTTGTAATCATAGAGAAGAATAGACTACTTAGATTATTAATCTTAGTGTTTATCGTGTCGATAGAGGTACTTAAATCTTCTATTGAAGCCTTGTTTGCATCAACTGAAGCTTGAACAGCAGCCAATTCGTCTTTAGTCGCAGCTTTATCTAAAGCAGCTTTTTGGGTTTCAAGATTTGCTAGAAGGGTTTTAATCTCTTCTTGTACTGTGCTTAATTCTTCAGAATGAGTACCGGTTAAAGCTTCTAATTTTGCAATAGCATCTTGCTGTGTTTCAAGAGTGGTTTTTTGCGTTGCAATATCTTTCAGGGCTTGTTCAACTTCAGCAGAAAGACTTTGCAACGAATTCTCTATTTGGTCAATACGGCTCATTGCAGACTGTAATTTGCCAACTGTCTCTACCAAATCAGTGTAGCCAACTAGCATTTTTTGGATTGCACTTAAACTACCTTCAACACTTGTGAGATCTTCTTCAATGCCTTTTGTTTTTTGATTCAGCGTAGTAATGTCAGTCGTGTTAGAGTTGATTAAAGTCGTAAGATCAGTTTTAATAGTTGTCATGCTAGCCAAAGAAGAAGCGATGGCGTCAGTTTTAGCTTGCAAGGAGGCCTTTTCAGCATCATCTGTTGCTTTTGCAATGGCAGCAGTCACATCTGTTTGTGCAGACTTCAGACTGGCAATAGATGCTTCCAAAGCTGTTGCTTTGGTCGAAAGATCGGAGTTTGTCGCTGTGATAGACTCCTTTAAACCGTCGATGTCATCATCATAGTTTTTACAACCGATGAAAGAAACCGTGGTGGAAAATGCTAATGCCACAAGAAGCATTACTTTTACAAAATTCTTTTTCATAAGTTTGAAATTACATTAATAATATATTATTAAAAACACATAATTCTAATAATGAAGAAGTCGCATATCGTTTTCTTGGTGGTGTTTTTCGCCGGATGATTGTGCTTATCTTGTTTATTTTAATGCGAATTTATCTAAAGAAATTAGACCTGACAAGGTGGTATATTGGCGTCTGTGATATGTATTGCTTTTTAGTGTGTATATGTGGTAGGAATAAGTGATCATGTTGCATTAAAAAAGTGAATAAAATCTTGTTTCTATATGCTATAAATGTTGAAGTAGATTTAGAAATGCTTCAGAGAGAGTAAACCGGCGTTCAAAAGGGAGAGTTACAACATCAGAAAGCGTTCTTGAACTGAACTGAAAAAGAATCGGGAGATGACCAGATTGCTTGCTTTTTCGAATGGTGGGGTCATAACGCATCTTTTGCCTTCAATGGCTCTTAAATAGAAAATATTGATAATTTGTTGTTGGTTAATCTGTGTAAAAGCCGAATCGAGTTTGAGGATATCTTCGGCAGAGGTGTTTTTTTTGAGTTGGATAGCTTGTTCCTCTAGTATAACCATCCAGTGTCTTCTCTCTTTTATGTATTCAAAATAGCCAATGTCATTTGCTTTCAGAGAAATATATCCTTTTATTGTTGTGATAAGGAAATGAGAGTTTTCTTTGGTATATAAAGTAGGGGCAGAATCTCTGAATGGGGCTTGTTCTGGTGACGACTCTATGTGTTTGAGAAATCGGTTTATGACTAGTTCAAACTCATACTCTGTATAAGGCTTTAGCAAGTAATCAAACGCAGATTCCCTGAGTGCTTCTAATAAATATTTATTATATGCGGTATAGAAGATAACATGTAAATGCCAGCTAATCGCATCTTTCATCTCTCGGAGCATTTCTATGCCGTTTATATAAGGCATTTCAATGTCTAGAAAAATAAGATCAGGCTTCATTTTTAGTATAATTTCTTTTCCTGCTTTTGCGTTTTGTGCGGTTCCAATCAATTCTATTTTCTCTGCTTTTCTTAAAGAATCTGACAGATTTATTGTGTCTCTTAATTCATCATCGATTATAATTGCTGTATGTCTATTTTTCATTGATATTTAATTTAGTGATGATTGGTAGGCAATTCTTTGTGTGTACAAAAGTATTGTTTAATGGTATGTTATAAAAGTATCCGAATTCTCTGAAGTGCGCATTTGACATTTTGTAGATTATATTGTGTGTAATATAGTGTTTATGATGTATTAATTTGTCCACTCTTAAGGATCTTTTATATGGATTTTAATATCAGAAGATGATTTAGAGTAAGAATATTATGGCTATAACTTTTGAACTGTAAGTACACAACAAGGGCTGTCCCAAAAAATGAGACAGCCCTATTGTGTGTATTATAGAGAGGATTGTTTTTAGTAATACATCACTGAAGTCATCGAGAGTGATCCGCCTACTAATTGATCATTGAATATTTTAATGGAATCGCTATCTTGTTGTAAGGCAAGTATGTAAATGAGGGGGATATGCCCTAAAAAGAGGGTTGGCATCGTGATCTTTGTCACAGGCTGATTAACAGATTTGCCCATATTATTTTATTCTTTACTTTAGTGCACGAACCCCAGTAGATTATCAAATTCTTCCTTTTGATTATTGAATTGTCCGTTTAGGGCTTCTTCTTCTTTGGGATTCAGTTCGAGTGCCTTTTTCATATCTTCTATAGAACCCTCTTTATTACCGTTTAGTAGTTTGGCACGCCCGCGTTCGTGGTAGGCAGCGGCAAAATCGGGGTTTATCTCGATGGCTTCGTCTAAAACGTCGATTGCGGCAGACAGGTTTCTTTGTGAGATATAGAGCTTGCCTAGTGCCAGGTAAGCTTGCTGATTGAATGGATTCAGAATGGTTACTTTTCGATAGATTTCTTCGGCATCGGCAGCTTTATCGGTGGCTTCGCTTATTTTTCCTTTCAAGACAAGGGCGCTCTCTTCGTCGGACGATTGCTGCAATATCACTTCAATATCCTCTTCTGCTTCTTTATATTGACACATGTCTATAAGAACTTCGGCACGCATTAGCCTTGCTTCGGTAAAGTCCTCTTTTAGTACGAGCGCTTTGGTGAGATTAGCTATTGCGTTCAACTCCTCTTTTAATCCCCGCTCGGCTTTGGCCAGCAGGTAGTAGGCGGTGGCGTTATCTTTATCAATTTCGAGAGCTTTTAGTGCGTAGTCTTTCATCTCGGTATATGCTTCTTGCATGTAGCATACATTGGTCAGTGTAATAAACGTGTCTATGATGCCGGGCTCTATTGTTGTCATTTCTTTTAAAACTTCGCACGCTTTGTCGAGTTCTGCTGTTTGTACGTAGAGCTGACTCAGATAACCCATGGTTTCAAAATCTTTATCCAGTGTAAGTGCCTTTGTAAAGCATTTTATGGCATATTCGGCGCGTCCCATGCGTTGGGCACGTAGTCCGTCATACTTTAATATCTCAAAATTCTTCTTTTCGTTTTTTGCTTTCTCGTCTTCTGCATTCTCTGCTTTTCCTGAGAAGAACGATTTCAAGAAATTACTCATGTCTCTTTTTTGATTTTAGTTTGTTTGCAAAAATAGTCAATTATGGTTCTAGAATGCAATGCTTAAGCTGTTTTTTATAGGAATAAACCGATTATGAGTATTTTATGTTACAAGCGATGAAGACTCAATGACTGAAGACACGTTATGTACGCATTTTGAGCTGAAACATGCCATCCTTCATTTCAAGTTCCCCTTCGTCGAGCAGATAGTTGAGGGCCTTTGTTAAATCATCTTTGTTGGCTTCAACGCAGCGGGCAATATCGGGAGGAGTAAGCGGGTGATGCTGAATGGCTTTTAATATTTGTTCTTTCAATTGATCGAAGGCTGGTTGCGGCAGTATATCGGTTACTCTCTTGCCGCGGCAATTATCACATTGTCCGCAGTTATGCTCATTCTTCTCTCCGAAATAGTGAAGTAGCATTCTGCTTCGGCAGGCTGTTTCGGAGGTTACATATTCGAGCATGGCTTTGATGCGGGCTTCGTATCGTTCTTTTCGCTCTTCGTATATCGCATGGGTTATTTGCAAGTGGCGCAATTCTATGCGCTCGCGTGTGTATATAATATAAGGCGTTTTTTTGCGGGGAACGTAATCTATTATTCTCTTCTTGCCCAATGCAATCAGTTGATCGTATACCTGCTGGCGGGTGAGCCCCAAGCGTACGGCAAGCGATTCTTCGTGAATGTATGCATAGTCTGTAAAAACCCCGGTGTACGATCGTAGTATGGTCTGTATCAATGCGTCTGTACGGGCATCCATCTCTTGCAACTTGTATAACTCCTCCCGGCGGATGGTGAAAATAAGGTGCGAGGCATTGTCTTGTTCATCCGTATATTCTATATATCCGGCTTGGGTAAGAATTTTAAGCGCACTGTTTGCCGGTACGGGAAAGTGTTTGAACTTGCGGCAAAATTCTTCGAGATTGAAGTCGTACATGCAGCCGGCTCCGTCGCCCATGGCCATTTGATAGTAGTAGTTCAGGTGTTCATACACCTCCTTAATGTATTCTTTTTCGGGAAATGTGTCTGTGATGCGTTTCTTCAGGGTTGCTTTATCTGAGTTGGCATATAGAATTACGGCATACGCTTTTTCTCCGTCTCGTCCTGCTCGTCCGGCTTCCTGAAAGTAAGCTTCCGGTGAGTCGGGCAAATCAAGGTGTACAACCAGTCGCACATCGGACTTGTCTATGCCCATACCAAAGGCATTGGTGGCTATCATCACACGGCACTCGCCGCTTTGCCAACGCTTTTGGCGGAGGTCTTTCACATCGTTGTTCAGTCCGGCATGATAAAAATCTGCGGTAATGTTTTCGTGCTGTAAAAGTTCGGTGATCTCTTTCGTCCTTCTCCGGTTGCGCACATAAACGATGGCACTTCCTTGTATACGGCTCAGAATATGCAGCAGTTCTCCGGCTTTGTTTTCGGTTTTGCGGACAATATAGGCCAGATTCTTTCGTTCGAAACTCATTCGAAACACATTTTCCTGCTGAAAATGAAGCCTCTTCTGAATGTCTTTTACTACCGCCGGTGTGGCGGTTGCCGTTAGTGCTAGCACTGGAACTCCGGGCAGTAATTCTCTTATTTCGGATATTTTGAGGTAAGCCGGACGAAAATCATAACCCCATTGAGAGATGCAATGACTCTCGTCTACGGTAATCATACTTACCTTCATGGAGCGAAGCTTGGCACGGAAAATCTCCGTATCTAAACGCTCGGGAGAGATATATAGAAATTTGTAATTGCCGAAGATGCAATTTTCTAAAGCAACGATAATTTCTTGTCGCGTCATGCCCGAATAAATGGCAAGGGCTTTGATTTCGCGGCTTTTGAGGTTCTCCACCTGATCTTTCATCAGGGCGATGAGTGGGGTTATCACTAGGCACAATCCCTCCTGCGCTAAAGCCGGAACCTGAAAGGTGATGGATTTACCCCCCCCCGTAGGCATCAGCCCGAGTGTATCTTTGCCGCTGCCGATGCTGGTGATTATATCTTCCTGTAAGTCACGGAAAGTGTCGTATCCCCAGTAACGTTTCAGTATTTCGCGATAGGTGTTCACTCCGAGGGTTTGATATCTTCAATCTGTAGTTGCACCTCTCCGTGTCTGTGGGTGTTTTCTTCTATCGTATAACAAATATCGAACGAGCGTTTCGTTTTTATGTAGCGCACGTGCGAACTTTGCCCGAAAGCAATGCCGTTCATTACTTTGTTCGACTTATTGTCTACCAGTTCCAGCTTAATGTGTTCCTGGTCACGACCCACCACTTTGCTTGTGCCGTAATCGTAGACATGGCGGGTACAGAAAATGGGTTTACGGTTTTCCGGCCCGAAAGGGTTAAATTTCTTCAGGTCGTTAAAGAACTTCAGACTAATATCCTTAAAATCTATCTCCGCATCAATATCAATTACCGCAAAGGTTTGCTCGGGCAGGATGTGTTGAGACACGAACTCTTCGAAACGTTCAGTGAAGGCTTGCACTTTCTCTATTTTCATAGAAAGTCCCGCAGCATAGGTGTGTCCGCCGAAGTTTTCGAGCAAATCACGGCAATATTCTACAGCCTTATACACGTCAAAGCCCGATACGGAACGTGCCGATCCGGTAGCCATGTCGTCGGTACGGGTCAGAACCACGGCCGGCCGGTAATAAACCTCCGTTAAGCGCGAGGCCACTATGCCGATAACACCTTTGTGCCAATCTTCGTTATAGAGCACGATGGATCGTCTGTTAGCCAACCCGTCCAGTTCGGATACGATCCGGTTGGCTTCTTCTGTCATGTTTTTATCCAGATCTTTGCGGGTTTCGTTGTACTGATTAATTTGATTACTTTTCTCCAGTGCAAGCGAAAGGTCTTTCTCCGTTAAGAGATCTACGGATTCTTTTCCGTTTTGTATACGTCCGGAAGCGTTAATTCGCGGCCCGATTTTGAATACAATGTCGCTAACGGTAATTTCCTTATCGGAAAGCCCGCATATGTCGATGATGGCCTTTAGTCCCACACTGGCATTGCTGTTCAGTTGTTTTAGTCCGTGGTAGGTAAGAATCCGGTTTTCTCCCATAATTGGCACGATGTCCGATGCTATGCTAACGGCTAATAAATCGAGCAAAGGGATCAGGTTATGAAATTCAATGCCGTTGTTGAGGGCAAAAGCCTGCATGAATTTAAAGCCTACTCCGCATCCCGACAGATGCTGGTACGGATAAGTGTTGTCGAGACGTTTTGCATTTAAGATAGCCACTGCGGGTGGCAATGCACCATCGGGCACGTGATGGTCGCAAATGATAAAGTCGATTCCTTTTTCTTTTGCATACGTAATTTCTTTTACCGCTTTAATGCCACAATCCAATACGATGATAAGCCCCACACCGGTCTCGGAGGCATAATCTATGCCTTGAGTGGAAATGCCGTACCCTTCGTTGTAACGATCGGGTATGTAATAATCAATGTTCGAATAGAACTGTTGAATGAATTTGTATACCAAAGCAACGGCTGTGGTCCCGTCTACATCGTAGTCTCCATAAATAAGAATGCGTTCTTTCTTTCCCATTGCCTTGTTAAGGCGTTCCACCGCAATGTCCATATCTTTCATGAGAAACGGGTCATGCAAATCAAGTAATTGCGGACGGAAGAATTTTCTGGCTTCATTAGCATCCAAAATCCCCCGTTGCACCAATAGCCGGCTCAATATAGGACTAATTCCTAATTCCTGAGCCAATGTTTGGCTTATCTGCTCTTGTTCGTGTGTAATGGGTTGATAATTCCATTTGTAATTCATTTTATATATTGTTTTTCTTTCTTCTGTCTGAATTGTTGGGTCTAAACATATCCCGCCAATGGTTGGTAAAAGTACAAAAAAAAACGGAAGAGGATGTGGAGAGTGAAGAAAATATTTTGAATGAACTTTTCTCACTCCCCAAAAAGCGGGCATCTCCATATTTGGAGACACTTAATTCAAAAAGGATTGTTTTCTTTGCATGGCAACGGAAAATTAAATTATTTCATCATGAAAAACGATAACTATTTTTATCATTATGCCCGGGTAATGGGCAGCATAAAACGAATGATTTTGATTGCAAAATGCTGCTTTTATTCACGTGAAATGCACAAAAGAATGCATACTTATGATCAAAAGACGCTCACGAAAAATACAAATGCATGCAAAGTTGCGATAGCTAAGTGGTTGATAATCAAAGAAAACAGGTATGCGGACGCAATGCAAAGAGAAGAGAGGAGAAGAGAAGAGAATATTAGTTGTTGTTTCACAACAACGTCTGCCGACGCATCCGCCTCATCCGAAAAATCATCTGATTTTTATTTTGCTGCTTCATGCACGGTGCAACAGAGCAAAGAGCACGGTGCTGTTTGGCACACAGCACCGTGCTATCTGGTTGAGAGGACCGTGCTATCACAAAAGGCCGAAGGCGGAAAATTGGCACAACGGATTTGTCGATACATGTTGTTTCGCCGGCTTCTGTTTTAATGCGTTACTTTCGTTTTTGAACTTTTGCGCAAAATGAAGATTGTAATACGCAAAATGAAATAGTTAAAATGACATGGGATTGTAACTTTGCTAAACAGTAACAGACTTGTATACTTGCTCACGCCGCGTGGAGTGTGTTTTCTAACAATCTAAAATCTTATTTTATGAAACGGAACTTATCTTTTTTGCCGAAAAGGGCATTTCTTCGAATGCAAAGGCTCTCTGTCAGCATGCTTCTGTTTTTTGTTTGCTTTGCTGCCAGTGCGCAGTCAAACCACAAAATTAATGGTCTGGTTGTTTCATCGGCAGACAATGAACCCCTTATCGGGGTAAATGTTGTGCAAAAAGGTACAACAAATGGTGTAGTCACAGATGTTAAAGGCTTGTTTAGCCTTACGGTTCCTGCATCATGCGATTTGGTTATATCCTACATCGGCTATCAAAATCAGGTAATAAAAATTACTCCTGCTACCACTACCCTGAAAATCGTGTTGAAGGAGGATAATGAAATGCTCGATGAAGTGGTCGTAGTGGGCTATGGCATCCAGAAGAAAAAACTAATTACCGGTGCAACGGTACAGGTAAAGGGTGACGACATTCAGAAATTGAATACGGTCAGTGCACTCGGTGCTTTGCAAAGCCAGACGCCCGGAGTAAACATTACCCAAAATTCGGGCATGCCCGGTGAGGGCTTTAAGGTTACCATCAGAGGGTTGGGCACTACCGGATCCTCGAGTCCGCTTTACATTATCGACGGAGTAACGGGTGCAGACATCAATGCTTTGAATCCATCGGATATCGAGTCTATTGATGTGCTCAAAGATGCGGCTTCGGCAGCCATCTACGGTTCGCGTGCGGCCAACGGGGTGATTCTTGTTACCACCAAGCAGGGCAAGGCCGGTAAGGTAGAGATATCTTATGATGGCTATTACGGCGTACAAAATGTGTATCGCATGCCGGATTTGCTAAATGCGCAGGAATACGCAATGATTCAGAACGAAGGGCGTATGATGGACGGTTTGCCTGCCTATGATTTTGCTTCTATGGTTCCCGATTGGGCCAGCATACAAAATGGAACGTTCAAAGGAACCAATTGGCTGGAAGAGGCCAGAAATGAAAATGCACCTATCCAGAATCATGCACTGAACATTACGGGAGGAACCGATCAATCGATCTACTCAATCGGGCTCTCTTTTACCTCTCAGGAAGGTACGATAGGGAAACCCGTACAGCCCGATTATCAGCGTTATACGGCACGCATCAATTCGGAACACACTTTATATAAAAAAGGAAACCTCGATATTATTAAGGTAGGAGAGAATCTTACTTATTCGTATAGTCAGAGAAGCGGTATCGCTATCGGCGATATTTGGTCGAATGATGTTCGTAATCTGTTGAACACAAGTCCGTTCATGCCTAATAAGGATGAAAACGGAGACTATCACTATGCTATTCCTTGGGAATCGCGCGAAGCCAATCCTATTGCTGTTATGGATTATCAGAACGGGCATAACCTGGCTAAGTCTCATAACGTAAAAGCGAATGTTTATACCACCATTCAGCCGCTGAAAGGATTGCGGTTAAAGAGTAATTTCGGCTTTACGATGTCTGCCGATGCATACCGCAGTTTCACGCCTGTGTATAAATTGTCGAGTAACATATTCAGTGATAACAACAGTGTGTCGCAGAGCATGTCTCTGGGCATGGGCCTGATGTGGGAAAACACGGCAACATACGATTTTAAAACCGGTAACCATAATTTCAGTGCTTTGCTGGGGCAGGCTATTGAAATAAGCGGGCTGGGCGATAGTATGAACGGAAGCAATATTAATTCCATCTTTGATGATTTTAAACATGCTTATTTGGATAACACGCCGTTTATCTCTAACCGTACTACGTTGGGCGGCTCACCCTGGGGGAAGAGTACGCTGGCTTCTTTCTTCGGTCGTGTTAACTATGATTATAAAAGTAAGTACATGGCAACGTTGGTAATACGCGCCGATGGATCTTCAAATTTTGCCAAAGGAAAGCGTTGGGGATACTTCCCGTCGGTATCTGCCGGATGGCTTCTTTCGGAAGAACCTTTTATGGAGTCTGCCAAATCTTACCTCGATTTTCTGAAAATTCGCGCAAGTTGGGGGCAAAACGGTAATCAGGACATTACTCCTTTTCAATATCTGGCTACCGTGTCTTTCGGCTCCGATTATACGTTTGGAGGTGATAAATCTCAATTAACTTCCGGCGCTTATCCCGATATTCTGCCCAACAAAGATGTTACATGGGAAACGTCCGAGCAAACCGACTTAGGATTGGATGCTCGTTTCTTTAACAGTCGCCTGGGGGTAACTTTCGACTATTACGTTAAAACGACCAAAGATTGGCTGGTCGTAGCTCCGGTATTGGATAGCTATGGCACAGGAGCTCCCTACATCAACGGCGGCGATGTAGAGAATAAAGGTTTTGAGCTGGCTCTGGATTGGAACGATCATGCTGGCGACTTTAGCTACGGAGCCAATTTGAACCTTACTTATAATAAGAATAAGGTAACCCGAATTGCTAATTCCGAAGGCATCATTCACGGAGGAGATAATGTGTTGAGTAATCAGACTACGGAAATGTATCGTGCCGAGGTGGGTTATCCTATTGGCTATTTCTATGGATACAGCACGGCCGGTATTTTTCAGACAGATGAAGAAATAGCCAACTATAAGGGAGCAAAGCTGAGCGGTGCCCGTCCCGGAGATGTTATCTGGGTAGATCGTGACGGTAATGGTGTTATTGATGATAACGATAAAGGCATGATCGGTAATCCGCATCCCGACTTTACCACGGGGTTGAATCTGAATGCTTCTTATAAAGGTTTTGATATCGGGCTGACGATGAACGGTGTGTTCGGCAATCAGATTATGAAGTCCTATCGTTCGTACGTAGATTATCCCAAGCAAAACTACACGTCTGATATTTTGGCCCGCTGGCACGGTGCCGGCACATCAAACCGACTTCCGCGTCTCACATCGGGTACACATACCAATTGGCAGAACATATCCGATCTCTACATGGAGAATGGCGATTTCGTGAAAATGCAGAATGTTACGCTTGGTTATGATTTTAAAAAACTTTTCAGCCACTTGCCTTTGCAACAGGCACGCTTGTATGTTTCGGCACAGAATCTGTTTACTATTACCGGCTATTCGGGCATGGATCCCGAAATAGGATACGGCGGTTATGAAAGTTGGGTATCGGGTGTCGATTTAGGCTTCTATCCAAGCCCGCGAACCTATCTGGTTGGTGTTAATTTAAAATTTTAATAGGACTGAACATGAAAAGGATAATATTATTCGCCATAATAGCCCTGCTGATGTCGGGGTGTGAAAGTTTTCTGGATACAGAAAACCTGGTAAAGAAAGATAATTCCAATTTTCCTAAAACCCCTGCCGATGCGTCGACAGCCCTGACGGGAGCCTATGCCTTATTGCGGGAGATGACACCCGGAGAAGACGGACAGAGTTTCTTCATTACAGCCGAATTGCTTTCTGACGACCGTTTCGGAGGAGGCGGACCGGATGATCGCAGGATGCACGCTGTAGATCGGTTATTGAAAGCGGATGAGAATATGTTTTCTGATGTATGGAAGAAAGATTATCAGGGCATATTCCGCTGCAACATGCTTTTTGAAACGATGGGAAATATTACTTGGGACAGTGATGAAACCAAACAGCAAATTGATGCGGAGGCACGTTTTCTGCGGGCTTATTTCTATTTTGATCTTTGCCGACTATTTGGCACTGTGCCGCTTATCACCACTACGGAATCGGTAAACAAGCCTCGTGCTACAGCCGAAGAATTATATGCACTGATCGCTTCGGATCTGGAAACGGCTATTGCTGAGTTTCCTTCCACAAAATATCAGGATATGCCAGCCACACAGTTGGGGCATGCCACTAAATGGGCGGCCGAAGCTTTGCTGGCACGTGCTTTCCTATTCTACACCGGGTATTATGAAAAGGATGCTATGCCTTTGTCGGAAGGTGGTTCGCTCACAAAAGCGGAAGTCATAACTCATATTGACGATTGCATTACCAACAGTGGACACGACCTTTTGCCGGACTTCAGAAACTTGTGGCCGTACAGTAACTCATATACCAAACCGGATTATAAATATGCGAAGGACAATGATTTGAATTGGGCCGGAGAAGAAGGTGGCAATTATGAAACGGTATTTGCCATTAAATATTCATCCAAGGCCACTTGGGATAATCCCTGGTATAATAATGAAGTATGCCTTTACTTCTCGCTTCGCGAACCGGCGGATGCTGAAGATATTTTTCCTTACGGAATAGGGTGGGGAGTAGGAACGGTAAACTCCTCTTTGTGGGAAGACTGGAAGAACCGGGAACCGAAAGATATCCGTAGAGAAGCCTCTATCTTTGCCGTAGACAATCCCGATGAAGGGGTGTCGAATTATGCTTGGGGCGCTGATAAACAGATGGATGAAACAGGATACTGGCAAAAGAAGTATATGGCCATCAATGCACATAAAACAGATGCCGATGGCAATGTGAGTTGCACCAACTATAGCCGCCTGATGTATCCGGATATTGATTCTGACTATCAATTGAACAATACGGAAGATTTAGTTATCATTCGTTTTGCCGATGTGTTATTAATGGCTGCCGAATTAAAGAAGGATGCCGCTCCTCTGAACCGTGTAAGAGCAAGAGTGGGATTGCCCGCCGTTGCTTATTCTGATGAGGCTTTGCGCAACGAACGTCGCTGGGAACTTGCTTTCGAGGCACAGCGCTACTATGACTTGTTGCGTTGGCACATGGCAGGAGAGGCTTTGAACGAGCAAAACGGTGTGGAAGTGGTGGATAATAGTGTGAAGACCACGATGGATGTGGGCGATATTGCTGCACGCGTCAAAGATACAGGCGGATTTATGCCGATTCCACAGACTCAGATCAAACTTTCGTCGGGAGTGCTTACTCAGACTCCGGGGTGGACAGGTGATAATCTTTTATATTAATAACCTTATAAGAAATAATTCGTATGAAAAAAATAGTAGTAACTTTAATAGCTATTTCTGCGCTTTGTGCTTGTGAGCCGGTAGTAGACAATAAGGAGGTTGGCAGTATCTTGCCCGAGAGCGAGCTACAGCTGGATGTTCATGCTACAACCACGGGCGGCAATGAGATTGTGATGATAAACAACACCCCGAAAGTGGGTTCGTATTGGGATTATGTGACCGATGTATCGGTTAATCAGAAAGATACCGTGCTGTTACCTTTCTTGGGCGAACAGGTGATTACCTTTACCGGATTTTGTGATGGCGGAACGGTTACTACCACGCGCACCGTGAATATTACAACCATAGACCACGCCGTAGCCGCAGAATGGAAGCTCTTTGCCGGTAGCGGCGAAGCCGGTAAAACGTGGGTGTGGGATAGCAGTGCTACCGATGATATAGTCTATGGCACTGCCGGCTATCTGGCCGATTCTGCTCCGGGGTGGACGGTTATCTCTGCTGGTGAAGTAGATGATGCTACGGACGAAATGCTTTTTGATTTGAACGGAGGCCCCAATTATACAAAGAAATCGGCCGATGGCTCAATCATAGAAAAAGGTTCCTTCAAGTTTAATATGAGTAAGAAGAAAGATCAGGATAACGGTGAACCGTGGTCTATCGGTCAACTTCAGATTGTTGGAGCAACGGTACTCAGCGGGCATTCGGCCTACGATCAGGAGGATATTATCAATACCTTTGATATTATCGAACTGACGGAGGATAAACTGGTATTGGCCTATGCTGCCGATGGTTCGGTAGCGTGGGATGAAGCTACCTTTTGGTGCTTCAAGAAGAAATAATATTTTTGATGGATAGGTACAGGCGGAAGTGATGCCCCCACATTGCTTCTGCTCTGATCCTGAAAAAGAGAGGTGAATAAAAATAGAACAGTGATAAAACGACCTTTAATATAATAAGTACGTAGAATGAAGTTGGCAATAGATTTAGGTGGCACAAACATAAGGATTGGGCAGATTGAGGGTGGAAGTGTAGTCAGGAAAACAGGCATTCCATGCCCCTCTCAGGAAAGCTACTCGGAAGTGCTTTCGCGGATTGAAGTATTGATTGAACAGATGATGACCGGGCAGGTAGAAGGAATTGGAATCGGTGTGCCTTCCGTGGTCGATTCAGAGAAGGGGATTGTATATAATGTTGCCAATATTCCTTCGTGGAAGGAGGTGCATCTCAAAGCTGTTTTGCAGGAGAAGTTCTCTGTTCCTGTTTATGTAAATAACGATGCTAACTGCTTTGCGTTGGGCGAAAAATTATTTGGTGAAGGCACGTCCTTTAATAACGTAGTTGGCCTGACACTGGGCACAGGGGTAGGAACCGGTATTATTATCAATGGTAAATTATATTCCGGACATAACACCGGAGCCGGAGAAATAGGTTCGTTGCCTTACCTGAAACGCGATTTTGAATATTATTGTAGCAGTGCGTTCTTTGTGGATAATTATCAAATTTCAGGGAAAGAGGCTGCCGAAAGAGCCGCTTGTAACGATACTTTCGCCCTGAATATTTGGAAGGATTTCGGCGTACATATAGGCAATTTAATGAAGGCCATTTTATTTACGTACGACCCGGAAGCGATCATCATAGGCGGAGGCATCGCCACCGCTTTTCCGTTTTTTGTTGAATCGATGAAGGAATCTATGAGCACGTTTCCCTATCCGGAAACGCTCAAACGGGTTCGGATAGTCGTTTCAAAAAATGAAAACATAAGTTTATTAGGAGCTTCGGCTCTGATTGTTTAATCTAAAACCCCGGAAAAAATGAAATGCAGGTTCTTTTCTCTAGTAGTGTCTTTCTTAGTGATATGTCTGTCTTTGTGTGCGGCAAAGAAAAATGTATTAGACAATAATATGCTGCTTTTGGATGGGTGGAGAGTGCAATCGTCAGCCAAAGTCCAAAGTAGCGGAGTGCTTGTTTCTACGGCTAAAGCAAAGACTGAGGGATGGTATGGAACCAATATTCCCGCTACGGTGATGGGTGTTTTAACCGGCAACGGGCTCTATAAAGACGTTCTGAAAAGCATGAACTATAGGGCCGTAGATAAAACGCTTTTTGATGACTCGTGGTGGTTTAGAAAGGAATTTGAATTGCCCGCTTTGAAGACGAATGAGCATGTATCATTAAAATTCGAGGGTATAAGCTATTCGGCAAACGTATGGTTCAATGGCCAACTGATAGCTTCTCGTGATTCTTTTTATGGGACTTTTCGTCAGCATTTGCTGGATATAACGCCTTATGTAAAAGCCCGAAACGTGCTGGCTGTTGAGGTGTTTAGGGCACAACCGGGAGATCCTAATATCGGCTTTGTCGACTGGAATCCTCGTCCTGCAGATGCGAGCATGGGCATTTTTCGTGAGGTTTCTGTTAATCGGACTAAAGAAGTGGAGTTGGCCAATACGTATGTACATTCAAAGGTAAATACGGAAACATTGGATGAGGCTTGGCTCACTGTAGAGACCCAACTTACAAACTTATCCGACAAGCCGGTCAGCGGAGAGCTGTCGGGAACAATAGAGAAGGGCAACTTCTCTGTACCCGTGTCACTGAAACCGGGTGAGAAGAGGGTGGTAAAGATTACTCGGGAACAGGCCGAATGCCTCTATTTACATCATCCGCGTTTATGGTGGTGCAATAATCTGGGAACTCCGGAGATGTATAAGCTGGATTTGCGGTTTAAAATAGCCGGAGAGGTTTCGGATAAGAAAACGGTGAACTTTGGCGTACGTGAAATAAAAGATTATTTTACCAAGGCCGGTGACCGGGGCTTCTTGCTGAATGGAAAAAAGGTGTTGATACGAGGTGCCGGATGGACGGATGATATCTTCTTGCGCGATACACCTCAGACCAATGAAATTCAGGCACGGTATATTAAAGACATGAATCTGAACTCCGTTCGTTTTGAAGGTGTTTGGGGCGGATCGCAGAAGATATATGATTTGTGCGATAAGTATGGCCTATTGGTACTTGTTGGCTGGAGTTGTCATTGGGAATGGGCGGATTATCTGGGCACGCCTTGTGATGAATTCGGTGGCATTAAGTCCGAAAAAGACATGAACCTGATTACCCTATCTCTTAGAGACCAGGTTCTTTGGCTGAGAAATCATCCCAGCATTATCGCCTGGTATGTGGGCAGTGACACGACTCCTCGTCCGGAGCTGGAAAAAAAATATGTTGCTTGTCTTTCTCAAATAGATGATCGTCCGTATGTGGCTGCTGCCAAGAGCTTAACGAGCGAAGTGTCGGGCCCTACGGGGATGAAGATGAATGGTCCGTATGAATACGTCGGGCCTAACTACTGGTACGTTGATTCTATTAACGGCGGAGCCTTTGGCTTCAATACGGAAACCGGTATAGGTGCGCAGCTTCCTGTTATTGAGTCTATCAAGAAAATGATTCCGGCAGATAAGCTTTGGCCTTTGAATGAGGAGTGGGATTATCATTGTACCGCCTCGTCTTCTGCCATGAATTCATTGAAAGTACTTACGGATATTATCGACAGGAAATATGGACAGGCTCAGAATTTGAATGATTACCTGAAGAAGGCCGATCTTATAAATTATGAAGCGACAGGAGCCATGTTTGAAGCCTTCAGGGTCAATATACCCAAAACGACGGGTATTGTGCAATGGATGTTGAACTCGGCATGGCCTTCACTGTATTGGCAGTTATACGATTATTATCTGATTCCCACAGCCGCTTATTACTCGGTGAAGAAAGCCAATCTACCGAAGCAGTTGATTTATGACTACAAGGACAATGCCGTTTACTTTGTTAATGAAGGTCCTATGGCGGTAACGATGAACGGGAAAATAAGTTTGTACAGCCTTGATTCAAAATTAATTCAGGAGAAAGACTTGAAACTGGAGGCAGAGCCGTATACATCAACCAAAGTTTTTGAATTGAAGCCGATAACGGATGGCAATGCTTTTCTGTCGTTGCAACTGATGAACGAGCGTGGTGTTCGGCAAACGGATAACGTCTATTGCCTTTCTGCCCGTCAGGATGAATATGATTGGGAAAAAACAGATTGGATACATACCCCCTTAAAAGCGACTGCCGATTTTACGAAGCTATCAACGTTGCCTGAGGTTAGTTATCATGTTTCCGTTTCGACTAAAGAAATGAGCGAAAACAGGATAATAGAAGTGACGGTTGAAAATGCATGTCCCTGCATCGGCTTTTTTACCCGCTTTGCTTTGAAGGATGATAAAGGCGAAGTGCTTTATCCCGTGTTCTGGGAAGATAACTACATCACTCTGCTGCCCGGAGAAAAGCGGGTTTTGAAGTGCACCGTTCCGCAATCCGTCATTAGGGGCAAGAAAGTGACTTTGTTTATTTCCGGCTGGAACGTCACAGAGAAAGTCGTGGGTATTTCTTGATTTCTGGAAACTATATTTAACTTTGTGGTATTATGATTCGATTGATTCTATTGACGGATTTTACAGAAGCATTTGCCCACAATTTATTGAGGGGGATTTTAGAGTATTCTAAAGGCAGAGAGCCGTGGGTTGTCTGCCGTATGCCTCCTTCTTATAAACAACGCTATGGCATTGTCGGGGTGCTGAAATGGGCTAAGAAATGGGGGGCGAATGCTATTGTTGCCCAGTTTAATGATGATGACGATGTACAGCTCTTTGCGAAAAATGGAATCGTGGCGGTGGCACAGGACTTCAAGTCCCGCTTTGATATTATTCCCAACATAACAAGTGAATATAAGCTAACGGGGCAAATGGCTGCCGACTTTTTTATTCGGAAAGGCTTTAAGCATTTTGCTTTTTACGGATACAAAGACGTTGTTTGGTCGGAAGAGCGCTGTGAAGGATTTTATGATGAGATTGCCCGTTTGGGATTTGGTGAAAATTTCTACGAATATCAGCGGCAACGGTTAGAAGATTTATGGTTTTACGAATCGACACCTTTGGTTGATTGGTTGAAATCATTGCCTTATCCTACGGCTTTGCTGGCATGTGATGACAATCAGGGAAACAAAATAACCGAAGTTTGTAATTTCTGTGGAATCAAAATACCGGAAGAGATCTCGGTCTTGGGGGTGGACAATGATGAGACAATTTGCAATCTTTCAGACCCGTCGCTTTCCAGTGTTAACTTAAATATTGGAAAGGGAGGGTATGAGGCGGCAAGGCTTATTGAAAATCTGATTCAGAATAAAAATATTACGTATGAAGATGTGGTGATTCATCCTACCGGTATCGTCAATCGCCTTTCCACCAACATTTATTCTACGGATGATCCTTATATTCTGGCGGCATTGAAGTATATCCATCAGAATCTGGCGACGAAAATGAGTGTTAGCGACATTGTGCGGCAGGTACCGCTCTCCCGGAGGTTGCTGGAAGTGCGTTTTAAGCAGGCAACAAAAGAATCGGTGTATCAATATATATTCAATTTAAGAATGGAGCGCTTTTCGCAGTATCTACTGGAAAATAACGATCCTATTTCTGAAATTGCTATGCGCGTAGGGCTGATTGATTATAAAAACCTGGCACGTCAGTTCAAAATATTGAAAAAATACTCTCCTTCCGAATATCGTAAACGGCACATGGTGAAGTAAATTCGTTTACTGCTTTTTCCTCAAATCTCTTTTTTCATACCGGCAGATAGCTTCAACCCACTCTTCTTCAAGCTCTTTTGACTCATTCTTTTTTAGGTCGAAAGTCACCATAACCGATTTACAGATGCATTTTACCTCGTGGGTATTAACATCGACAACTTGTTGTATCAGATGAAAACTTTTATGTCCGATTTCCGATACGGCTGTTTGTACGGCTATTCGGTTGGTCGGGAAAATAGGGGATAGAAAGTTAGCTTCGATGTTTACGACAACAATGCCGTCTTTTGTCCAATCAACATTCGGGCAAACGGATGAAAAATACTCTGTCTTTCCTAAATCGTAAAATGTGAAGTAAACGGCATTGTTTACATGGCCAAATTTATCTACATCGTTAAAACGTAATTGTATGGGTAGGCTATGATGAAAATCAATTTCTTCCATTTGTTTTCTCTTAAACATTTTTATTGTCGCGCAAAAGTACTATTTTTGCGTGTTATTCAATATACAATAACCAAAGAAATGATAGAAGATATTAAAAAAGCTTGCCAGGTGATGAGTGATGGAGGAGTGATTCTTTATCCTACTGATACGATTTGGGGGCTTGGTTGTGATGCTACAAATGCCGATGCAGTGCGCAAGGTGTATGAGATTAAGCAACGTTCTGACAGCAAGGCGATGCTGGTATTGGTAGATTCATCAGTGAAAGTGGATTTTTATGTGAGTGACGTCCCTCCCATTGCCTGGGATTTGATTGAACTTGCCGATAAGCCGATGACTATCATTTACTCAGGTGCCCGTAATTTAGCCCCTAATCTGTTGGCCGAAGATGGCAGCGTAGGTATTCGGGTTACTAATGAGGACTTTTCGCGCCAACTGTGTCAGCGTTTTCGGAAGGCAATTGTTTCCACATCGGCCAATGTCAGTGGTCAGCCCTCTCCGGCTAATTTCAGCGAGGTGAGTGAAGAGATCAAATCGTTAGTGGACTATGTGGTTAATTTTCGTCAGAATGATATGAGTCATCCTAAACCCTCGAGCATTATTAAACTGGACGAAGGTGGCGTCATTAAAATAATCCGCAAATAGATTGGCGGCTGTTCATAAGGTTTAGTTCTGATTATATAAGGAAGTACCTCGTAATCGGCTAAAGTTTTGTATTATGCATCACACATAAGATAATCGGGCGTTTTGCTACTGGTTATCATTCGTAGGGTCATAATAGTTTTGTCCTCTGCCTGAAGATTCTATTGATAAATGTCGGAGAAGTTTTCTCGGGGAGAGGAATTAAAAAAAAATATGGAAAAAGAAAGTATTAGTTTAGTTCAGCGTCTTATCATATGGCGCGAAAATGAAATCAAAGAGAAGCATTTTATTCTTTTTTTGAGTTTTACAGTGGGGCTCTTAACTGCTTTGTGCGCCTTAATGCTGAAATATTTTATTCATCAGATACAACGATTTCTAACGGATAATTTCAATACGACAGAGGTGAATTATCTTTATTTGATTTATCCGGTTGTCGGCATTCTTCTTTCAGGGTGGTTTGTTCGTAACATTGTTAAAGATGACATTAGTCATGGTGTAACAAAAATATTGTATGCAATCTCACGCAGGCAAGGTCGTATAAAACGACATAATATCTGGTCTTCTACCATTGCCAGTGCCATTACTATCGGATTTGGCGGGTCAGTAGGAGCGGAGTCTCCGATAGTGCTTACCGGATCGGCCATCGGATCGAACTTGGGAAGCTTCTTCAAAATGGATCAACGCACACTTATGCTATTGGTTGGGTGTGGTGCCTCCGGTGCTATTTCGGGCATTTTCAAGGCTCCTATAGCCGGTTTGGTGTTTACCATTGAGGTGCTGATGATAGATCTTACGATGACTTCTCTTCTTCCTTTGTTAATTTCTTCTGTGACGGCGGCCACGGTTTCTTATGTGATTACGGGGCAGGAAGCGATGTTTAAATTTCATCTTGACCAACCGTTTGCGCTTGAAAGAATTCCTTATGTTATTTTGCTGGGCATTTTCTGCGGGTTAGTTTCACTCTATTTTACGAGAGCCATGAACTTTATTGAAGGGGTGTTTGGCCGATGCAAAGGGGCATATAAAAAGCTGGCTTTGGGAGGCGTTATGCTTAGTGTGCTGATTTTCCTTTTCCCTCCGCTTTATGGAGAAGGATATGATACGATTGATTTGTTACTCAATGGCGCTAAAAACATAGAATGGGATACGGTCATGAACAATTCCCTGTTCTATGGATACGGCAATTTACTTCTGGTATACCTTCTGTTTATTGTTCTTTTTAAAGTTTTCGCCTCGAGCGCTACAAACGGAGGTGGTGGTTGTGGTGGTATTTTTGCTCCTTCTTTATTCTTAGGCTGTATTGCCGGATTCATCTTTTCTCACTTTAGCAATGATTTAGGTTTTCTGCCCGACCTGCCCGAAAAGAATTTTGCTTTGATGGGGATGGCGGGTGTGATGAGTGGGGTGATGCATGCTCCGCTAACCGGTGTTTTCCTGATTGCCGAGCTTACCGGAGGGTATGATTTGTTCTTGCCGTTGATGATTGCAGCCGTTAGCTCTTATTTGACAATCATTGTTTTTGAACCGCATAGTATCTATTCTATGCGTTTGGCTAAAAAAGGCGAGCTATTGACGCATCATAAAGATAAAGCAGTACTGACTCTGATGAAGATGGAAAATGTGGTTGAAAAGGATTTTGTCATTGTTCATCCGGAAATGGATTTGGGTGAATTGGTAAAGAGCATTTCGGCTTCGCATCGCAATACTTTTCCGGTAACAGACAGTGCGGGCACGTTGCTGGGCATGGTGTTGTTGGATGACATTCGAAACATCATGTTCCGTCAGGAATTATATCATCGTTTTACGGTTAACAAACTCATGACTTCTCTGCCTGCCCGTTTATACGATACTGATAGTATGGAGAAAGTGATGAGAATATTTGATGATACGAAAGCGTGGAACCTTCCGGTAGTAAACAGCGAAGGGCAGTATTTAGGTTTTGTTTCAAAGTCTAAGATATTTAATGCGTACCGTCAGGTATTAGTGCATTTCTCTGAGGATTAACATTATACTTTTGTAGGATATGTCAGAAAAGGAGGATTTACGAATTGTATACATGGGTACTCCCGAATTTGCCGTTGAACCGCTTCGTTGTTTAATCGACGGAGGGTACAATGTGGTGGGGGTGATCACCATGCCCGATAAACCGGCGGGACGCGGACATAAAATACAATATTCTCCCGTAAAGCAATTTGCTGTGGAGAATGGTTTGCCTTTGTTGCAGCCCGAAAAACTCAAAGATGAAGTCTTTGTAGAAGCATTACGCGACTGGAAGGCTGATCTGCAGATCGTTGTGGCTTTCAGAATGTTGCCGGAAGTGGTATGGAATATGCCTCGTTTGGGAACTTTCAATTTGCATGCGTCTCTTCTTCCTCAATACCGGGGTGCCGCACCCATTAATTGGGCGGTGATAAACGGAGATACGGAAACGGGTATTACAACTTTCTTCTTAACGCATGATATAGATACGGGAGAGGTAATTCAACAAGTACGTGTTCCTATTGCCGAGACAGACAATGTGGAAGTTGTGCACGATAAGCTGATGGTGCTGGGTGGCCGGTTGGTCATAGAAACGGTTGAGGCTATTATTAGCGGAACGGTGAGCCCTATTTCGCAAGAAAGAATGGCTGTGGTTGGTGAATTGCGTCCTGCACCCAAAATATTTAAAGAAACATGTTGCATAGACTGGAAGCAATCGGTGAAACAAGTATACGATTTTATTCGTGGTCTTTCTCCTTATCCGACTGCTTGGACGGAATTGATAACTCCTGCCGGAGATGTAATTGTTGTGAAAATATTTGATTCTGAAAAGATAGATGAGAGGCATGATCTTGTGCCTGGCACTATTCTGACCGATGGGAAGACTTTCTTAAAAGTGGCTGCTCTTGATGGTTTTCTGGCTGTGAAATCATTGCAGTTTCCGGGGAAGAAACGACTTAAGACGGATGAACTTCTACGAGGTTTTAAGTTGACGGAAGCTTATTCGATGAAAGTGCGTTGAGACGCAACTGCTTATGAATCAGTTCATTTATGTAGAAAAACAGGGAATGGAACATTGATTCGGACTGATTTTATCCTTTTTGCTTAAAAAGGCTGTTTTTTAGGAATAATCATCTATTTTTGTATTTATAAAATCTAAAAAAACAACTACAATGAAACCTATCATATCACCATCCATACTTTCAGCTAATTTTGCTCATCTGGCTAAAGACCTTGAAATGATTAACCGAAGCGAGGCGGACTGGGTACATATCGACATTATGGATGGCGTTTTTGTTCCCAATATCTCATTTGGTTTTCCTGTACTGAAATATGTGGCCGAGCTAACAAACAAGCCGTTAGATGTGCATCTGATGATTGTACATCCGGAGAAATTTATACCTGAAGTAAAAGCTCTTGGTGCGCATGTTATGAATGTGCATTTTGAGGCTTGTGTTCATCTGCATCGTGTTATCCAACAAATACGTGAAGCCGGCATGGAGCCTGCTGTTACAATAAATCCTGCTACTCCCGTTTCTTTTCTGAAAGATATAATCCGTGATGTTTATATGGTACTTGTAATGAGCGTGAATCCGGGATTTGGCGGGCAGAAATTCATAGAACATTCTGTTGAGAAGGTGAAAGAACTGCGTGAATTGATTGAACAAACAGGCTCTAAAGCATTGATTGAGGTCGATGGCGGAGTGAATATCGAAACAGGTGCTCGTCTGAAAGCAGCCGGTGCAGATGTTTTGGTTGCCGGGAATGCCATTTTTTCTGCCGAGAGTCCTGAAGCCATGATTTCTGAGCTTAAACGCAGGTAATTCTTTCTTGTGTTACTTTCTGATACTATACACCGATACAATTTTCTTCGTCTGATTTTGCCTTTGGCTATTGGCATTGTTTGTGGCGATGCTTTGTCTTTTCTTCATTTAGCGTTATTACTGCCGCTTGTTTGTCTTTCTTTTGGCTTATCTCTCTTGTTAAGTGCTTCTTCTTTCTTTATTAAAAAGTATTTTTACCGATGGTTGTTCGGACTGGGAGTCTATCTTTTGTTCTTTTCGATAGGTATGGGCAGTTCCGGTTGGAAGTTAAGACAGACAAACTGTTATTTCCCTGCCAAAGAAACTGTTTATCGGGGTCTATTAACAGAAAAACCGGAGGTTAAAGAGCATAGTGTGCTTTGCCGCATCCGTTTATCGGAGGAGGGGGATTCTGTTTTGAGGAAGCCTTTTCATCAAAACGTTTTGCTCTATTTCTCTAAAGATTCAGCCAGCGAACAAATGCTAAGGGGAGATGAACTGCTTTTTTCTGCCCGCATTTCCATCCCGAAAAACAATGGGAATCCGGATGAATTTGACTACGTCAGATACTTACTTCGTAAAGGCATCAGTGGCACGGGATTCGTCTATTCGGGCAACTGGAAAGTCGTTGCTAATCATAATCATCGTTCTTTCAGTCAGTTGGCTGCCGACTGGCGCGGTCGGGTATTGGATACTTATCGTACTTTGGGGTTTAGCGGAGATGACTTTGCTGTGCTTTCAGCATTGACCGTTGGCTATAAGGATGAATTGAGTGATGAAGTCAAAGAGTCTTTTTCTGTTTCCGGGGCTAGCCATGTATTGGCTCTTTCGGGGCTTCATATTGGCTTTTTATATGCCTTGTTGCTCCTTTTATTGAAGGGTATTCCTGATAGGTCGAATAAGCTGAAATTGCTTCGTGTAGCTATTGTTATAGCAGTACTTTGGGCTTTCGCCTTTCTTACAGGATTTTCTCCCTCGGTGGTTCGTTCGGTTATTATGTTCTCTTTATTTGCTTTATCTGGATTCTTTTCGGGGAAATCTTTATCGATGAACGCATTGGCTGCTGCAGGAGTAGCGATGTTGTTATACAATCCCTGCTGGCTGTTTGATGTCGGCTTTCAACTCTCTTTTTGTGCTGTAGCGGCAATTCTGCTTTTGCATCCTTTTATTTATTCGAAATTCTCTTTTAGCAGTCTCCCGATGAAATATTTGTGGGGCCTGATCTCGATTTCCATTGTAGCTCAGATAGGTACTGCGCCATTGGTTATTCTTTATTTTTCGCGTTTCTCTACCTATTTTCTATTAACCAACATACTCGTAATTCCTTTGGTTTCTATCATTATGTTTTTGGCCATTGCTATGTTATTGCTCAGTCCCTTTCCTTCGTTTCAAATCTGGTTAAAAGAAATACTTCAGTATGTTTTGCAAAGACTAAATGGTTCTGTTCGCTGGGTAGAGCAATTGCCTTTCTCCTCTATAAACGACCTCTGGGTATATCCATTGGAAGTTTTCGGCATTTATTTATCGATTTTACTCTTTATTTGGTATCTGGCACATAGAACAGGAAGATGTCTGTTTGCTTTTTTGTTCTCTCTTTTTCTTTTATGCAGTTACCACACAGCCATGCTTTATAAAGACCGTCCGCAAGAGAGTCTTGTGTTTTATCATTTGCGCAATTGTCCGGTGGTTCATTGTATTGCTAACGATGGCAAGTCCTGGCTGGTTTATGCTGACAGTCTGCCCGATGAACATTATGTATATGCTGCCGTTTCGCCGCATTGGAAACGCATGCATATTTCTAGGCCGATATCGGTTATAGGTTCTGGTTGCAAGGGCGATTGCATTTTTAGAAATAAGATTCTTTTCTTTCACGGGAAGCGGGTTTGCTTTGTTAATGATGATCGTTGGTTGAATAAAGAAGCTATGAAGCCCTTATTTATCGATTATCTTTATCTCTGTAAAGGGTATGGCGGCCGACTGGAATGGCTGACCGGATTGTTCTCGATACAGACAGTTATATTGGATGCTTCGATTCCTGATTGGCGAAAAGAACAACTAACAAAAGAGTGCCGACATATTGGAATTCGTTTTATTTCGCTGGCAGATGAAGGTTCTGTAGGCTTTTTGCTCTGAAGAACAAAGATTTTCGTATTTTTGCCAATCATACCAATAGAAAATATATGCTGACTAAGGTTATTGAACAAACTAAAATAGATCATTTTACCAAATGGCTCGAGCGAGCCGATAAAATTGTTATTGTCTCTCATGTTTCACCCGATGGAGATGCCATTGGTTCATCTTTGGGACTTTGGCATTTTCTGGATGCTCAGGATAAGGCGGTAAATGTGATTGTTCCCAATGCTTTTCCTGATTTTTTGAAATGGATGCCGGGTAGTAGAGATATCTTGCTATATGACCGCTACAAAGAATTTGCCGGAAAATTAATTGCTGAGGCGGACGTTATTTGCTGCCTTGATTTCAATGCATTAAAACGTATTGATAGTATGGCCGATGCTGTTGCGGCTTCTCCGGCTCGTAAAATCATGATAGATCATCATCTTCACCCGGAGGATTTTTGTGATATTACTGTTTCTCATCCCGAAATTTCATCTACTTCCGAACTGATCTTTCGCTTATTATGCCGTATGGGCTCTTTTAGCGATATCTCCAAAGAAGGAGCCGAATGTATTTACACCGGCATGATGACTGATACGGGAGGGTTTACTTACAATTCTAACAGTCGCGAAATTTATTTTATCATCAGTGAGTTGCTCTCAAAAGGCATTGATAAAGATGATATCTATCGTAAGGTATACAACACTTATTCCGAAAGCCGATTGAGACTGATGGGACATGTCTTGTCCGAAATGAAGGTATACACCCCTTATAATGCTGCTTTAATATCTCTTACCAGAGCTGAACAGGGAAAGTACGATTATATAAAAGGAGATAGTGAGGGATTTGTGAATATTCCTTTATCTATTAAAAACGTTTGTTTTACTTGTTTTCTCAGAGAAGACACAGAGAAACAAATGATTAAAATTTCGCTTCGTTCCGTAGGTAAATTTCCTTGTAATAAGTTTGCCGCCGATTTCTTTAACGGTGGTGGGCATTTAAATGCCTCAGGGGGCGAATATTTCGGCTCGATGGCTGAAGCAGTGAAAGTTTTTGAGCAAGGACTTGAAAAATACAAGGAATTATTGAATGCCTGATAGGATAAGAGTCTGAGAATATGGTTAAAAGTTAAAGTGAAAAGGTTAAAAATTCAGAACTTTTAACGGCTTGCATTTATTTATAAGTGAAAATAGAATACTTTTGTACTAAAATATTAGGTTACGAAAATGAAAAAACTGACTTTACTATTTATTGCCTTACTATCTGTAGGCGCTCTCTTTCAAGCTTGTGATAATACTAAAACGTATGCAGATATGCTTGCCGACGAGAAAGATGCTATCAATGCTTTTATAAAAGATAATAATATCAAAGTTATTTCGCAAGCTGAATTTGAGAAAGATACAGTAACCGATTTAGCGACGAATGAATACGTGGGCTTTTCTAACGGCGTATATATGCAGATTGTTGATCGTGGTGAAGGCGATACAGTGAAATCACGTGATGTAATTTTAGTCCGTTTTATGGAATACGATATTTTGCAAAAAGATACTACAAGTGTTTCTAATTACGATACGGATGGCTGGGTCGATGCTTTTAATTATACAGCTTCGGGCACTACGGTCTCCGGGCAGTTCACCGAGGGTAATATGCTTTCGGCTTATGGCGGAAATGTTCCTGCCGGATGGCTTATCCCTTTGAAATACATTAGAGATCGTGCTCATGTGAAACTAATTGTACCTTCAAAAATGGGACATACGGTTGCTTCTCAGTATACATATCCTTATTTTTATGACATTAGAAAATTTCAAATCGAATAAACCTTATTAAAATTTGTAACCATGGCTCTAATAAAATCAATCTCCGGAATCCGAGGTACTATAGGTGGAACTACCGGCGAAGGATTAAATCCGCTTGATATTGTTAAGTTTACTTCGGCTTATGCCACTTTGATTCGTAAAACATGCAAATCCGATAGCAATAAAATAGTGGTTGGACGGGATGCCCGCATCTCAGGAGAAATGGTAAGGAACGTGGTGGTGGGAACACTAATGGGCATGGGTTGGGATGTTGTCGATATTGGTTTGGCTTCTACCCCCACAACAGAGTTAGCTGTTACTATGGAAGGTGCTTGCGGAGGTCTTATTCTGACTGCTTCTCATAATCCTAAACAATGGAATGCGTTGAAGTTGCTCAATGAACATGGAGAGTTCCTTAATGCTGCCGAAGGTAATGAAGTACTCCGCATAGCTGAGGCCGAAGAATTTAACTATGCCGGGGTAGACTCTTTAGGAACATACCGTAAGGACTTGACTTATAACCGAAAACATATTGATAGCGTTTTATCTCTCCAACTTGTTGATATTGAAGCTATAAAGAAAGCAGATTTTCGGGTTGCCCTAGACTGCGTTAATTCGGTAGGTGGCATTATTCTTCCCGAATTACTTGAACGTCTGGGCGTGAAGCAAGTGGAGAAGCTCTATTGCGAACCGACCGGATACTTTGCTCACAATCCCGAACCACTAGAAAAGAATCTGGGCGACATTATGGATCTGATGAAAAGCGGCAAAGCGGATGTGGCATTTGTGGTTGACCCTGACGTAGATCGTTTGGCTATGATTTGCGAAAACGGAGTGATGTATGGCGAAGAGTATACGTTGGTTACTGTAGCCGACTATGTGCTGAAGCATACTCCGGGAAATACCGTTTCTAATCTTAGCTCTACCCGTGCTTTACGTGACGTTACCGATAAATATGGCATGCAATATAGTGCTTCAGCTGTTGGTGAAGTAAACGTGGTAACCAAAATGAAGGAAACCAATGCTGTTATTGGCGGAGAAGGCAATGGCGGGGTGATTTATCCGGCAAGCCATTACGGGCGTGATGCCTTGGTGGGCATTGCACTTTTTCTTAGTCACCTGGCTCATGAAGGAAAGAAGGTGAGTGAACTTCGTGCTACTTATCCGCCTTACTTTATAGCAAAGAACCGTGTCGATCTTACTCCGGAAATAGATGTAGATGCTATTCTTGCCAAGGTGAAGGATATTTATAAAAACGAAAAGATTAATGATATAGACGGGGTGAAGATAGATTTTGCCGATAAATGGGTGCATTTGCGTAAAAGTAATACAGAGCCTATTATCCGTATATATAGCGAAGCTGCTACTATGCAGGCTGCTGATGAGATCGGTCAAAAGGTTATGGATGTTATCAATGAATTAGCTAAATAAATCTGTATATATAGTCTTAATTATTTGTAGGCGGAGTTTTTCTCCGCCTTTTTGTTCTATAAAAAGGGAATAAGTAAAAATTATGAATGCAATGTTTGTATCGTCATTATTTTGGCTGATATGCACAATTGCAGACAACCTATACTAGGATTATAAGCCAAAGTAGTCAACCAAAATCTGGTGAGACAAACTCAAATATTACGCAAAACCCTGGTTGGTAACAACCATAAAACATACTTGTTATGAAAAAGCAATTTTATCTGTTATTTAGTTTGTTTGTCTTAATAACCCTGACGGGGTTAAAAGCACAAAAGCAACAATCGGTTACGATCAATGTTGTTAGTTTTAACCTTCGCATGGATACGCCGGACGATAAAGAAAATGCCTGGTCAAATCGCAAAGAAATGGTAAAGGAACTTCTGTTGTTTCATGATGCGGACATTGTCGGTACACAAGAAGGATTTCTTCATCAGTTACAAGATATAGCTTCTACTGGTGTCTACAATTATGTAGGGGTAGGGAGAGATGATGGCAAAGAAGCAGGAGAACATTCTGCTATTTTCTACAAAAAGGATCGGTTTGATATTCTGGAACAAGGAAACTTCTGGCTTTCTCAGACTCCGGAAGAACCCTCTTATGGTTGGGATGCAAAGATTCGTCGCATCTGCACCTGGGCAAAAATGCGTGACCGTTCTTCGGATAAAACATTCTACTGCTTTAATGTACACTACGATCATCAAGCACCGATAGCTCGATTGGAGTCCTCAAAGTTAATGTTGTCGCGTATCAAAAGTATTGCCGGCGATGCCCCTGTAATTTGTACCGGAGATTTTAATGCTACACCTACGGACGAGCCGATAGCTTACATTCTTAACGATGGATTTCTGAAAGATTCCCGAGCTTTATCAGTCACCCCTCCCTATGGACCGGAAGGTACGTTTCAAGGTTTCCATCTAGACTCACCCATGGAAAATCGCATCGACTACGCATTTGTAGCTCATGGCATTAGTGTTTTAAAATACGGTGTATTGACTGATATCAGGTACGGTCGTTTCCCGTCAGATCATTGTCCTGTTTTCGTGAAATTGGCGCTATAAAGCTGGTTAGACGTTATGTAATCCTCCTATCCTTGTTTACAATGATGGGAGGATTTTTTGTTGCCATGCTATTTTTCTGTTATATACAAATGCTTGTGCTTAATGGTCTTTTATCTGTCTGTATTTTGCTTCTTTGCTTAATGTTGTGTGAATAGAGTAATCTATCAGATAGTCTATTGTTTTTTCACACGTTGGCTAACCTCCTTTAATGTGAATATTTTTAAGTCATATAGTTGTATGATGTTAATCATTCAGATGCATGATGCATATCACTCAATTGCATGATATTCGTCACACAGTTGCGTGATGAAGTAATCTTACTGTTCGAAAAGCTTAGTTAACTGGTTAAAATGATTTGGCTAACTTGCTCTATGAAGTTAGAATAAGAACAGGCTTTGTTGAATTTAGAAATGCATGTGCTCCTTATCTATCTGAATAATGATTTCTCCAAAAGGAATCATGGCATTAAATAAGGCTATCTGTTTGTAGGAAAAGAGTTGTTCAATGTCAATTTCTTCTTCGTGCATCATTGCTTTATCAAGCAGAAAGGCTCTTTGAGTACCTTTCAGCAGTGGTGTAGAGGGGGTGTACCATTTGTATCCATCAAAAAGAGCGATGTTGGCTATGGAGGTATCGGTTAGCAAACCGTTTTTTACAATCAGAATCTCGTCTTGTGATTTTTTCTGTGTGAAGAGTTGATTGAGCGCTTCTCTATCTGTGCTTTTGTAGTGATAGTCTATAGTGTCTGAATAGACGATCTGCAAGGTATTGACGTGACGTAATGTGTACGGGATATAAGTCACCTCTTCAATAGAGTTGCTGTAAACTACTCTGCATTTTATGCGATCTTGATTTTTGTGCTGCGGAAGTGTGATGTAATCGCGTACATCGAGAGGCGTTGACTGTACGAAATGGTCTGCACGCGTCTGATTCATCCGTTGATTGTGGTATGCGAGATTGCACGCAACTCCGTCTTCTATCCGTATGGTTTCAATAAATGGGCACATAAACTTTTTGTATCATTTCTTGGTATTCACTATTTACATTGCTTTGGCTGGTGATGCCACCGCCGCTTTTAAAAAAGAGCCGATTGTTTCGTTGTTCGATGAAGCGTATCATAACGGAACTATCAATGCTTTTCCCATCAAAGTATCCCATAATACCGGTATAAAAGCTGCGTTCATGCTCTTCGGCCTCTGCTATAATTTCTATGGTTTTAAGCTTCGGTGCTCCGGTAATGGAACCTGCTGGAAGTAGTTTAAAGAGTATGTTGCCCAGATACAAAAGATAATCATAGGGTAGTTTTCCTTTGATTTCCGAACTGGTTTGCAAGATGGAACCCCGATTAGTTTGTAACCGATCGACGTATCGGTAACGAAGCACTTCCACTTGCTCGGCTACTATGCTTAGGTCATTACGGATGAGGTCTGTAATGGTGGCGTGCTCGGCAGCTTCTTTAACATCATTCATTAGTTGCTCTTTGGCTTTAGGCAATGTAGCATCTATGGTTCCCTTCATCGGATAAGCATAAATTTGTCCTCGGCTTATGCGCACGAATATTTCGGGCGAGAAGCAGACAAAACGATCCTTCAGCCAAAGTTTATAGAGTGCTTTTGATTGATAAAAAATCTCTTTCAGGTTTAAGTTTGTAGATACAGGGGTAGAACAAGTCAGGTTTACCAGGAAGCTGTTTCCCACTAAGATGTTTTTGCGTACAATATTGAATGATTGCTGGTAAGCAGAGAAAGAGTTAGGGTAAGATTGCCAGAGGATGTTTTCTCTGCTGGGCGTTGGTTTCACGGCTTCCCGGTAGTTAGTAAAACCATTCAGGTTGTAGAGCCATTCTGTCGGATCAATGTTATCGGGCTCTTCAATGTAAGAGCAATCCTGCTTATAGTTTATGATGAATGCAAATTCCTTTCCGGCAGCTGCCAGTTGGTTTATCCGTTCGGTAGCTTCTTCTTTGGTATAAGCTTTCATCTTTTTATACTCTTCTTTAAAAGAGATGAGTTCTTTCTATCTCTCCTTCAAAATTGGGTGTGAAAACGTCTTTGCCCATTTGGGCTTTTATCTCTTCGATGCTCCAAAAACGGCCTCCGTCCAGTTCGTCACTGGGCGTGATTGGTCCATCGTATGTGGTTTTGTGTGCAAAAACCAATTCTCGTTCGCGGGCGGATTCAAAGACGTAGTGTGCTAGCTTTTCTGCAACAAAGTCGCTGATGCCCAGTTCTTCCTGCGCTTCTCTGTTCAGTGCTATTTCAACGCTTTCTCCTAAGTCGACATGTCCACCGACCGATGTATCCCATTTTGCAGGTTGCACATCTTTCCATGCCGGGCGCTTTTGTAGGTAAAGTTCTCCTTTGGAATTGAACACATGCAAATGAATGACAGGATGCAGTAGCTTGCTGCCACTGTGGCATTCGCTGCGGGTGGCCGAACCGATGACGTTCCCTTCTTCGTCTACTATAGGGAAAAGCTCTTGATTATTGTCTTGATTCATAACTGTTTATCTTTTTAGGGTATTAAAAGTGAAGAATCTCCATAGCTTAAAAAACGAAAATTGTGACTTAGCGCGTAGTCGTATATCGTGCGCCAGTTACCTTTTACAAAGGCCGATACAAGTAACAATAGGGTACTTTGTGGTTGGTGAAAGTTGGTAATCATGGTTTTCACAATTTTATATTCGTATCCGGGTGCAATAATAATTTGGGTGCTGGTGTGCAATGTTTCCATGTTATTATGATCCAGATAGCGGATGATGCACTGTAACGCTTCGATGGGGGGCACGGCTTTTTCTTGTGATTGCCGGTCGGTTTCGTAGGGTTGCCATTGGCGAATGTGGAGCTCACTTTCCTGTGCATCGGGCTTGTGAGCAAGCGTGGTTCCTATATAATACAAGCTTTCTAATGTCCGGACAGAAGTGGTGCCCACGGCGATGGCTTCGGCTTTATGCTCAATGAGCTTTTGCAAGGTGGTACGTGACACCGAAATATATTCGGTATGCATTTCGTGCCCTTCTATTTCCTCACTTTTTACCGGCTTAAAAGTGCCGGCCCCTACATGCAAGGTTAGTTCTTCAGAATCTATCCCTCTATCCTTCAGGTCATTGAGTACCCTGGAGGTGAAGTGCAGGCCTGCGGTGGGAGCGGCTACCGATCCTTTTATTTTTGAATAAACGGTTTGGTAGGTTTCCTTATCACTCTCCTGCGTCTCTCTGTTTAAATAAGGAGGAATGGGTAACTCGCCAAACACTTCCAGTATGTCGGCAAAGGTTACTTTTGTGTTGTTCCATATAAAATCTATCCAATGGCTCGTTCCACGACATTCGCCCCTGGAGGCAGTAAGAATAATCTCTTTGCCTTTTACGTTCATTACTTTATGCAGATTGCCTTCTTTCCATTTCTTTAGATTCCCAATCATGCATAGCCAGGCAGCGTGTCCGGTTTGTTGAAAGTTGAGTGCATAGTCACTTGGCTCGATAGGCTCTAAACAAAACACCTCAATTAAAGCACCCGTTTCTTTGTGGAAATGAAGCCGGGCCTGAATGACTTTGGTATTATTAAATATCAATAGACTTCCCTGAGGTAAATAGGTTGGGAGTGAAGTAAATACATCTTCACTGACTTTGCCCTGACGGTAGATCAGTAATTTTGATTGGTCTCTTACCGGTAGAGGAAATTTGGCGATGCGCTCATCGGGTAGTGGATAGTTATATTCACTGATTCGTATATGTTTCGGGTTTTCTTTCATGATTCCTTTCTTTCCTCGGCAAAAGTAGCGATATTTGCTGATATAAAGAATTAAATCAGTAAATGAGCTTATGAAAATAGGAGATAAGGTACGCTTTCTCAGCGAAGTAGGCGGGGGAATCGTGAAAGGTTTTCAAGGCAAAGACATTGCGTTGATAGAAGATGCCGATGGCTTTGACATTCCAATGCTTGCTCGTGAGTGTGTAGTGATAGAAACAGATGATTATAACTTGAAGCGGAGGCCAACCCAAACTCCGCCTTCAAAGCAAGAAGAAGTCAGGGTTTCTAAACCGGAAATAACTACCCGATCAATAGAAATGAGTGGGGGAGATAGTTTGAATGTAGCTCTTGCGTTTGTGCCCGGTGATGTGAAAACCATTAGTAATACCACGTTTGATGCTTATTTGGTAAATGATAGCAACTATTACATGTATTATACATATCTGAGTGCCGAAGGTAAGGCTTGGAAAACCCGCTCGCATGGCTTGTTGGAACCTAACACCAAACTTCTGCTTGAAGAATTTGCCAAAGATGTTTTGAATGACATGGAACGGTTATCTGTGCAGTTGCTTGCGTTCAAAAACGATAAAACGTTTGTTCAAAAGCCTGCTGTAAGTGTGGAACTGCGCATTGACACGGTTAAATTCTATAAGTTGCATACATTTCGTGAATCAGTTTACTTTGAGGAACCGGCTTTAATCTATGATATTGTAAAAGATGATATTCCGTTGAAGCAGGTATATGTCTCGGCTGAAGAACTTCAGGCGGCACTGTTTCAGAAAAGGAGCATAGATGATAAGCCAAAATCGCAACCTCTTGTGAAGCATGAAGCGAAGAATGCGGTGATAGAGGTGGATCTTCACATCAATGAATTGCTTGATACGACAAATGGCATGAGCAATACTGAAATATTGAATTATCAGCTGGATAAATTTCGTGAAGTGATGGAACAATATAAAGACAAACGCGAACAGAAGATTGTTTTTATACACGGAAAAGGTGATGGAGTATTGCGAAAAGCAGTGGTGGATGAATTGAAGCATAAGTATACTACGTGCCGGTTTCAGGATGCATCGTTTCAGGAATATGGTTTTGGCGCTACCATGGTTACTATAAAATAATGAATATAAAAAAAGGGTATTACAAGCTAAAGCTGCAATACCCTTTTTATATATAATCTATTGAATTTTATTTCAATTCGATGCCTTTGTTTTGTAAAGTGATGTTCAGAAGTGTAGCGTACTTACTATATTGTTCGCTAGTAAGAGTCTTCTTCATCAGCTTCAAATTACCGTATACTGCATTTTTAAGCAACTCATCTTGTTTTTTTGTCGAATTAGAGATTCTACCCATCTGTTCAGTGAAATAATCGCAGATGTTAGCTACTTCTTCTGTCTGAGTTGACGACAGTTTCAAATAATTGCTCAACTTGCTAACGTTGATGTTACCTTCCCATTTTGCAGTCGTAGGTTGATTTCCTGCTGCAAAAGTACTGGCAGCGAGGCAGAATGCTGCCACTAATGTTAATCCTAAACGTTTCATAATACCTACTTTTTAATTTGTTATACCTAAAAACTTAAAAAACTAATACCTATTGAAAAACAGGTCTAAGCGCTTAGTTTTTCTTTTTACCTCTGCAAAGGTATGTATATGTTTTATAACATAAAAACGTTGTGGCGTATATTTGCTGATAATAGATCATTTTTTGATCTAAATCAACTGTTTTGTCTATTTGTTCCATTTTAATCGTTAACATGCAATCAAAATGTAATATGAAAATAGAATGTGGAATCAAAATGATTATTAGGGTATAAAAAACAAAACACCGGACTAGCCAGTGTAATTGGGCATGTTCGGTGAATACCTTTATGATCTAATTAAAGAAAGATCTTATTTCAACTCTATACCTTTGTTTTGCAAAGTGATGTTCAGAAGTGTATTGTATTTGCTATACTGTTCTGAAGAAAGAGTTCTTTTCATTAATTTCAGATTACCGTATACTGCATTTTTAAGCAACTCATCTTGCTTTTTAGTAGAATTGGTAGCTTTGCCCATCTGTTCAGTGAAATAATCGCAGATGTTAGCTACTTCTTCTGTTTGAGTTGACGACAGTTTCAAATAATTGCTCAACTTGCTAACGTTGATGTTACCTTCCCATTTTGCAGTCGTAGGTTGATTTCCTGCTGCAAAAGTACCGGCAGCGAGGCAGAATGCTGCCACTAATGTTAATCCTAAACGTTTCATAATACCTACTTTTTAATTTGTTATACCTAAAAACTTAAAAACTAATATCTATTGAAAACAGATCCAAGCGCTTAGCTTGTTTCCTTTTACCTCTGCAAAGATATACATATGTTTTATAACATAAAAAGGAATCGCCCTAAAAATATGTTATATAGCATGTTTATTTGATATATATCAAGCATTTGGTCAATAAAAGAGCTTTTTAGGCGATAAATATGAAACATGTTTGTAATATTAGTGATAAAACATTCGCTGGCACATAGCTAATGGAGGGGATATAGTTGTTCGTTTGCGTGCTCAGTCTTCCACTTTGAGTAATTCGCTCATGATTCCGTCGGAGATAAAGATTCCTTCTTCCGTCAGTTTTAAATGTTCGTTTAGTATTTCCAGCTGCCCGTTTTCTATAAACTTTCTGGCCATGCTTAAGCAATAATCCAAGTAATTTTGGCCAAAAGTGAGGCTTACCTGCTCTAGTGACAGTCCCCAGCGAGTACGTATTGAGGTTATAATTAATTCGTTATATCGGGTGTTGGTATCCAGATGTTCTGTTTTGTAAGATCGTTCATTGGTATTTATACCTTTTATATAAGATGTTATGGAAGAAACATTCCATTCTCTTGTTTCACCATCAAATGAATGAGCAGACGGGCCGCAACCTAAATATTTTATCCCTTTCCAATATGAGGTGTTATGACGGGAATACTTTTCGGGAAGGCAGAAGTTTGATATCTCATAGTGTTCATATCCTGCTGCGGTGAGGTTGTTTACTAATAGAGTGAAGAAGCGAATACTGCTTTCTTCGTCAACCTCTTTAATCTGTTTCTTTTGCAGCATATTATATATAGGTGTACCTTTCTCATAAGTGAGGTGGTAGGCTGAGATGTGTTCAACATTGAGTGAGATGGCTTGCTCTAAATCTTTTTGCCATGTTTCTTCTGTTTCTCCCGGTAAACCATATATAAGGTCTATGCTGATGTTATTGAATCCGGCCTGTCGGCAATGTTCAACAGCTCTGATTGCTTGCTCCGCATTGTGGCGTCGCTTTAGAAGCCTCAATGTAGCATTATTGAATGTTTGTATGCCAATGCTGATACGATTAAAAGGAAGATGAGAAAGGGTTTCCAGATATTCCGGACTCAAATCGTCAGGATTAGCTTCGAGAGTTATCTCTTTGCAGGCAGATAATCCGTATGTATGCTCTATTATATCAAATATCTGGTGAAAATCTTTTTCAGAGAGCAATGAGGGGGTGCCTCCGCCAAAATAGATTGTCTCTATGCTCTCATCTTGTAGATATTCTTTTCTCATCTCTAATTCACGGCAGAGCGCTGAGATGTAATCTTTTATCAGATTACTCTGTGTGCTGGAGTAGAAATCGCAGTAGATACAACGGGTTTTACAAAAAGGGATATGTAGATAGATGCCTGCCATTATGAGGTTTTTTTTATTATAAATGATGGTTCTTTGAATGGAATCGCTGATGTTTTTCTGATTAAAAGAGTGATTTTGATGCTGTCTTTTGCTTAATTATTTTATTTGGCGGTAAAGATAGTAAATTATAAAGATCGAGTGGATGTGTTGCATAACATTGTTTATAAACACGGGCCAATTATTGTTTTTAATTGTATTAATTTATAATTTGCGCGTGACTTCAACTATATATGCAAGAAGTACATTTTGAGATAATTATTTAAATCTTATATGTCATGAAAGTATATCAAACAAGTGAAATTAAGAACATTGCCCTATTGGGCAGTTCTGGCTCTGGGAAAACCACTCTCGCTGAAGCTTTGCTTTTCGAGGGTGGTATTATAAAGCGTCGCGGAACTATTGCCGCAAAAAATACGGTGAGTGACTATTTTCCTGTAGAACAGGAATATGGTTACTCTGTTTTTTCCACCCTATTCCATGTTGAATGGAATAATAGAAAGCTGAACATGATAGATTGTCCGGGTTCAGATGATTTTGTGGGAAGTGTCGTTACCGCTTTGAATGTAGCCGATTCTGCCGTGCTTCTTTTGAACGGGCGATATGGTGTTGAGGTTGGTACAGAGAATCACTTCCGATATACTGAAAAGCTTAATAAACCGGTTGCTTTTGTTGTTAATCAGCTCGATAACGATAAATGTGACTATGATAATATACTTGAGCAACTTAAAGAAGCTTATGGTTCTAAGGTGGTTCCTATTCAATACCCTATAGCCACTGGTCCTGATTTTAATGCGCTTATTGATGTGCTGCTAATGAAAAAATATTCATGGAAACCTGAGGGAGGAACTCCTCTTATAGAGGATATCCCGATGGAGGAAATGGATAAGGCGATGAAAATGCACAAATTTTTGGTGGAAGCGGCGGCTGAAAATGATGAAGAACTAATGGAAAAATTCTTTGAACAAGAAACTCTTAGTGAAGATGAAATGCGTGAGGGCATTCGTAAGGGGCTTTCTAGTCGTGGCATGTTCCCTGTTTTCTGCGTTTGTGCCGGAAGAGATATGGGAACCCGTCGATTAATGGAATTCTTGGGAAATGTAGTTCCATTTGTATCGGAAATGGATAAAGTGATTAATACGGATGGAAAAGAGATTGAACCTGATGTGAATGGACCCACTTCTTTGTATTTCTTTAAGACAAGTGTGGAGCCTCATATTGGTGAAGTATCTTATTTTAAAGTAATGAGTGGCAAGGTAAAAGAGGGAGATGACTTACTGAATGCAGATAGAGGATCAAAGGAACGTATAACGCAAATGTATGTAGTGGCAGGAGCCAATAGAACAAAAGTGGAAGAGCTTCAGGCAGGGGATATAGGCGCAGCTGTTAAGTTGAAAGAAGTAAAAACGGGAAATACGCTGAATGACAAAAATTGCAATTATAGATTTAGCTTTATAAAATATCCTAATTCTAGATATACGCGGGCAATAAAACCGGTAAATGAAGCGGATGTCGAGAAAATGATGGGTATTCTTACTCGTATGCGCGAGGAAGATCCTACCTGGGTGGTGGAGCAATCTAAAGAATTAAAGCAAACGCTTGTACATGGGCAGGGAGAGTTTCATCTGCGTACCCTAAAATGGCGGTTAGAGAACAATGACAAACTGCAAATTAAATTCGAGGAACCTAAAATCCCATATCGGGAGACAATAACGAAGGCAGCCAGAGCTGATTATAGACATAAGAAACAATCCGGTGGGGCGGGGCAGTTTGGAGAGGTTCATCTTATTGTTGAGCCTTATAAAGAAGGAATGCCTGTGCCGGATATCTATAAATTCAATGGACAGGAATTTAAAATAAGTGTGCGGGGTACTGAAGAAATTAAACTTGAATGGGGAGGGAAATTAATCTTTATCAATAGCATTGTGGGCGGTTCGATTGATAATCGTTTTATGCCTGCCATTTTAAAAGGAGTTATGGCACGTATGGAACAAGGTCCATTAACCGGTTCGTATGCCAGAGATGTGCGTGTTATAGTATATGATGGCAAGATGCATCCGGTTGATTCGAATGAAATCTCTTTTATGCTTGCGGGGCGAAATGCTTTTAGCGAAGCTTTTAAAAATGCCGGGCCTAAGATATTGGAACCTATTTATGATGTTGAAATATTCGTTCCGTCAGATAAAATGGGCGATGTAATGGGTGAACTTCAAGGCAGGCGTGCTATGATTATGGGAATGAATAGTGAAAAATCTTTTGAAAAACTGATAGCAAAGGTACCCTTGAAAGAAATGTCGTCTTATTCTACTACACTTAGTTCTTTGACAGGCGGAAGGGCTTCATTTATTATGAAATTTGCCAGTTATGAACTTGTTCCGGCGGATATACAAGATAAACTGATTAAAGAGTTTGAAGTTAAGCATGCCGAAGAGTAGTTTTGTTGGTAAAATAAAATAAAGTCGTCATTTCTTTTGTTAATTAAGAAGTGACGGCTTTTATTTATGAAACATAAACATTTGCTTTGGCAATTGGAATCTTTAATTTTTTATTAAATTAGCAAACTAAAAGCATGTCGATTTTGTTATAATGCTCAAAACACCACCTAAAAATATTCTTTAGGTTAATTATGGGCGATATGCGGTTAAATGAGGTTAATCTGTTAGGTATGTTAATTAGGGAGTGTTAATTTTGTGACCATGAAAAAGTCAACAATTTGGATTTTAGGTATCGTTATGGGACTTTCTTTCCTTGGCTTACTCTACTTACAAGTAAGTTATATTGAGGAAATTGTTAAAATGCGTAACGAGCAATTTGATGAATCTGTAAAACGTAGCTTATATCAGGTTTCAAAGAATGTAGAATATGATGAGACACAGCGTTGGTTGGAAAAAGATGTTTCTGAAACCGAAAGGCAGGCTCTCACTCAGTCTTCCACGCCTCAGAAAAATGATTTGGTTCAACAAACACAGCGATATACGGTTACTGCAAAGGATGGATCAATGTATTCCGCCTTTGAATTAAAAACTATAACAACTAAACCTTCTGCATTGCCCAAAGCAATGATTTCCCGCAGGCATGGGACTAATACGATACCCCAAACTTCGCGAACATTGCAGGAAGTTATAAAAAATAGGTATTTGTATCAACGTTTCTTGCTTGACGAGGTTGTTTGGCAGATGTTATACAGGGCCAGTGATAAATCACTTGAAGAGCGAGTGAATTTTAAGAATTTGGATCAGTATCTCAAGTCGGAACTTATAAATAACGGAATTGATATACCTTATCATTTTACTGTTATAGATAAGGATGGACGAGAGGTTTATCGCTGTTCTGATTACGATGATAAAGGTAGTGAAAGCTCATATAGCCAGATTCTCTTTCCAAATGACCCGCCTGCAAGGATGAGTATAGTGAAAGTACATTTTCCGGCAAAGAGAGATTATATTTTTGATTCAATAAGCTTTATGATACCTTCTATGGTTTTCACTTTGGTGCTATTGATAACATTTATATTCACTATCTATATTGTATTCAGGCAGAAGAAACTTACGGAAATGAAGAATGATTTCATCAATAATATGACGCATGAGTTTAAGACTCCTATATCAACGATTTCTTTAGCTGCACAAATGTTAATGGATCCGGTTGTAGGGAAATCTCCCCAAATGTTTCAACATATCTCAGGGGTAATAAATGATGAAACAAAACGTTTAAGGTTTCAGGTTGAAAAAGTTCTCCAAATGTCGATGTTTGATAAGCAGAAGGCTACTTTAAAGATGAAAGAGTTGGATGCGAATGAAATGATTTCCGGGGTTATAAATACCTTTACCTTAAAAGTGGAACGCTACAATGGAAAGATAACTTCTAATTTGGATGCTGCCAATGCTATCATTTTTGCTGATGAAATGCATATTACTAATGTTATTTTTAATTTGATGGATAATGCCGTAAAATATAAAAAAGCGGAAGAGGATTTATTATTGAATGTCAGTACATGGAATGAACAAGGCAAATTGATGATTTCGGTACAAGATAATGGCATTGGTATTAAAAAAGAAAACTTAAAAAAAGTATTTGATAAATTTTATCGCGTGCATACAGGTAATCTGCATGATGTAAAAGGATTCGGATTGGGTTTGGCTTATGTGAATAAAATTATTCAAGATCATAAAGGCTCTATTAGAGCAGAAAGTGAACTGAATGTTGGTACTAAATTTATAATTGCATTACCTTTATTAAAAAATGAATGATATGGACGAGAAACTGCGTATTTTACTATGCGAGGATGATGAAAATCTTGGCATGCTTTTGAGAGAATATTTACAGGCAAAGGGTTATTCTGCTGAACTGTATCCTGATGGCGAAGCCGGATATAAAGCTTTTCTGAAGAATAAATATGATCTGTGTGTTTTTGATGTTATGATGCCCAAGAAAGATGGTTTTACTTTGGCGCAAGAAGTTCGTGCTGCGAATGCTGAAATACCTATTATCTTTTTGACGGCTAAAACACTAAAAGAAGATATACTTGAAGGGTTCAAGATCGGAGCGGATGATTATATCACGAAGCCGTTTAGTATGGAAGAACTGACCTTCAGAATAGAGGCTATCCTAAGACGTGTTCGTGGGAAGAAAAACAAAGAAAGCAATGTCTATAAAATAGGTAAGTTCTCTTTTGACACACAGAAACAGATTTTATCTACAGATGGGAAGCAAACGAAGCTTACAACAAAAGAGTCTGAGTTACTAGGCTTGCTTTGTGCACATGCAAATGAAATACTGCAACGTGATTTTGCTTTGAAAACAATCTGGATTGATGATAATTACTTTAATGCCCGTAGTATGGATGTTTATATTACTAAATTGCGTAAACATCTAAAAGAGGATGAATCTATTGAGATTATTAATATTCATGGAAAAGGCTATAAACTGATTACTCCTGAGAATGAGTTATGATTCTCTATAACAAGAATAAAATAAAAAAGGCCGAAGCATTGCTTTGGCCTTTTTTATTTTATTCTTGTATACGGATTAGTCGGTAATTCTTTTATTGATAACAATGTAAGTAACTACTCCTATTACAACTAATACAGCAGATGATGCCAAAACTGTATTATTGTTGACGTTTCCAGTAAAGGAACAAACTATTAAAATAAGTGTTCCTACCAAGACTAGGATCAATCCCAAATTTTTTAAAAAAGCCTTCATTTGTGTGTATTTTAGCAGATTATTATATTCTTGTGGCAAAGAAAAGCATTATTCTTTAAGGCACGAAATTATTTAGGCAAAAAACTATTAAAACGCGCTAAATAGTTCGTCTTAATGGTTACTGTTATTCGGATTAGTCTTTCGTGTTGAAAAATATTTTTCTTAATACTTCCTGGCTTATACGTAGTTCTTCTATTGTGATATCGTGTAGTGCTTCCTTTAGCGTTTTATTAGCAATGATACGGGCGTCTTCTTCTAATTCTTTTCCAGTCTTGGTTAGGTGGATGAGATTTGTGCGGCGATCATTTTTATCTGATATGCGAACGACCAAGTGCTGTCGCTCCATGTTATCAATAAGGCGAGTCATGCTTGGTTTGTCTTTGAAAGTTGCATTACACAACTCTTGTTGGGTAACCCCGTCTTTTTCCCATAAGAATAGCAAGACTGTCCACTGCTCCGGGCTGATTTCCAGACCTTTCTGTCGGAAATTTCTATAAAGCTTTCGGTTAATGGCAGCCGATACTTTGCCATTTAATATAGCAAAGATTAATCTGATGTCAAAGTTGAACTGTTCTATCATGAAATTATTGTTTAAGCAACTTTGCAAAGATAAGTTCCTTCTCCGATAATTCCTATCTTAGACGACAAAAAAAGATTAAATGTTTGCAGATCAAAATAAAAAGCCTACCTTTGCGCTCGCATTTAAAAACAAAATGATTTATTTTATTTAATTAAACGAGTATGAATCAATACGAAACCGTTTTCATTTTAACTCCCGTTTTGTCTGATGTCCAGATGAAGGAAGCGGTAGAAAAATTCAAAAGTATCCTTCAGGAAGAAGGTGCTGAAATCATTAATGAGGAAAACTGGGGGCTGAAGAAATTGGCCTATCCAATTCAGAAGAAATCAACAGGATTTTACCAATTACTTGAGTTCAAGGCTGAACCTACAGTGATTGATAAGCTGGAAGTAAATTTCCGTCGTGATGAACGTGTTATCCGTTTCTTAACTTTTAGAATGGATAAATATGCTGCTGAATATGCTGCTAAGAGAAGAAATGTGAAATTAACTAAAAAGGAGGGCAATTAATCATGGCACAACAAAATCAATCAGAGATTAGATACTTAACTCCGCCTTCAGTAGACGTAAAGAAGAAAAAATACTGCCGTTTTAAAAAGAACGGAATTAAGTACATTGACTATAAAGATCCTGAATTTTTGAAGAAATTTCTGAACGAACAAGGGAAAATTCTTCCACGTCGTATAACAGGCACTTCTCTGAAATTTCAGCGTAGAATTGCACAGGCAGTGAAGAGAGCACGCCATCTGGCGCTACTTCCATTTGTTACTGACATGATGAAATAATTGAAGGAGGAAAAGTATGGAAATTATATTAAAAGAGGATGTAGTAAACTTGGGTTATAAGAATGACATCGTAACAGTCAAGGCTGGTTATGGTCGTAATCACTTAATTCCCACAGGAAAGGCTGTTATTGCTTCTCCTTCTGCAAAGAAAATGTTGGCTGAAGATTTGAAACAGCGCGCTCATAAGATAGAGAAAATCAAGAATGACGCTGAAGCATTAGCTGCCAAGCTGGAGAACGTATCACTTACTATTGGAGCAAAAGTGAGTTCTACAGGTACTATTTTTGGTTCTGTTAGTAATATTCAAATTGCTGATCAGCTTACTAAACTTGGTTTCGATATTGATAGAAAAACCATTGTAGTGAAAGATGCAGTGAAAGAAATAGGTTCTTATAAAGCGATTATAAGACTTCACAAAGAAATTTCTGTTGAAATTCCGTTTGAGGTTATTGCTGAGTAAGATTCTCTTCGCATAAAATATAAGTTCGGCATCCATTCCTTTTTAAAAGGAATGGATGCCGAACTTTTTTAGTATATCCACGCTCTTTTTTATATTTAGTTCTACTTTAGGGAATAAAATCCATTTAGTAAGATATAGTATATATTTACCGAACTCAATGCTGTTAAGCTTGAGAAGTCAGTCGGTTTATATAGTGAATGATTTCTCGCGTAGAAGCTCAATCACCATTTTGGTATATGGATATGGCTTTTATGATCTGCGGGCAAAAGGAGTTTAAAAGAAATCAGGGAAGGGAAGTTGGAATATAAAATAAAAAAAGTCTGTGATGTATAAACACCACAGACTCCTTAAATACTTTAAACTAAACTGTTCTGAATATTATTCAGCTACAGCTGCGCTATCAGCGGGTACAGTGTCAGCTGCTGCTGCTTCAGCTGCTGCTGCTTCTACTGCTGCGATTGAATCAGCAACACGAATTGAATCAGCTGTTGCTTTTTCAGCTTCAGCTTTTTTGTTACCACAAGATGCGAATGATACTGCTGCAATAGCTACGAACATCAAAATTAATTTTTTCATTTTCTTTGCTTTTTAAATCTGTAATACAATCAATTGCTTATTAAAACGATGCAAATGTATCGACTTTTTTGATATGTTGTACTTTTGTTGGCGATTTTTTTTTTATTTTTTTAGTAGCCTATTTATTCTTATCCTTTATAAAGTGTTTTATAACATGCTAATCTTCTGCTATACTATCATATAGGTATCTTTTAATGCTCTTTTTCGGAGTCTTTTCAAACTCCATAGGGTATAGCTGAATCTGACTAACTCTCTCATAAGAAGCAACGCTATTATTTAAATTCTTCAGATTTTCATCCATAATTGTTTTTAGATGATCAGTGTGGTTCAATCCTAGTGAATCTAACGTTTCGTATTCGGGATATACTAGTGCTACCAGTTTTTTATTTCTTTCAATAACCAGACTTTCGTGGATAAATGGCATGTTGTTTAAACGGGCTTCTATTTCTTCCGGGAAAATATTCTGTCCATTTGAACTTAAAATCATCGTTTTGCTGCGGCCCCGAATAAAGACATTGCCATTTGCATCTATTGTACCAAGGTCGCCGGTAGATAGCCATCCGTCATTAGTGAAGACTTCTTTAGTCGCTTCCTGGTTTTTATAGTAGCCAACCATTACGTTTTCTCCGCGCACCTGTATTTCTCCGACTTCTGCATTTTCTGTTTCTTTATATACGCGAGCTTCCATAATGTCCAATACCTTACCCGATGAGGTCTGTATAAATTCATTCCATGGTGAGTAACTTATAAGGGGGCCGCATTCAGTCATTCCATATCCGATAGTGAAGGGGAATTTGATCTTATGGAAAAAATCCTCGACTTCCGGATTCATCGCCGCACCTCCTATGATAATCTCTTTAAAACGCCCTCCGAGTGCATCTATTAGCCTTTTACGTATTTGTCCGTATATCTGAACATCTAACAAGGGGATACTTAATGCCCATTTCATACCTTTTTTGCTAATTAAAGGCTGGATTATATTTTTATATATTTTCTCAATGACTAGTGGAACCGTAATGATCAGATTAGGTTTAACTTCTTCAAAAGCCTTCATGATAATTTTCGGTGATGGAGCTTTGCCGAGGAGGGTGACGTGAGTGCCTACGGCAGTGGCCGTCAGAAAATCGAAGGCACAACCATAAGCGTGGGCAAGTGGGAGAAAGGAGAGTACTTTATCACCTTTCTTGAGTAACTCGGTGCGGATACCAAATGTGACGTTGCCGGCGAGATTATTGCCGGTGAGCATTACTCCTTTACTGAAACCGGTTGTTCCGGAGGTATAATTTAAGAGCATTACTTTATCGTTGCCTAGTGTGGTATATTGTACATCTTCTTTATGAAATCCATGAGGATAAGCTTCGTGTAATTCATTGTCTATATATCTCATGAACTTTTGAACGGTTTCTCCGTCTCGTTGGTGCAAACAGCGAAAATCGGTGAGCGAGAGTACACAACGCAACCCGGGTAGTCGTTCTTCTTCCAGATTATCCCAGATATTATCGCTTGTAAAAAGAAATATTGATTCCGAATGATTTATGATGTGATGTACGTCGTTTGGTTTAAAGTCTTGCAAGATAGGCACAACGATGCCACCATACGTGATTGTAGCCATGTATGCGATGCACCATCGAGAATTATTCTTACCGATTACGGCTATCTTGTCTCCCCGACGCAAACTGCAATGTTTGAATAGTAAATGTAACTTGGCTATTTCTTCCGCTACTTGTCCATAAGTGTAGCTTTCTTCTTCGCCGTAGTCCGTATAGCATGGCAAATCCCAGTTTTCGCGAAAACTGTTTTCATATAATTTAATAAAATTCTCTTTTATCATTGCACGCTTTTTTGGTTTGTGAGCAAAAATAGGAATTAAGTTTTGTTCTTAAAAGTTTTTTGCGGAATAACTATTGGTTACAATAATAACTTTTTATTATAATAATGTGTACCTTTGTGCAGAATATGCTTTTTATAAGTTATGATAGATACCACTGTATTTCAAAATAAGACAGCCGTTTATTATACGTTAGGCTGCAAATTAAATTTTTCAGAGACATCAACAATCGGTAAAATACTTCGTGAGGCCGGTATACGTACCGCACGAAAAGGTGAGGAAGCAGATCTTTGCATTGTGAATACTTGTTCGGTGACGGAGATGGCAGATAAGAAATGCCGTCAGGCCATTCATCGGTTAGTGAAACAACATCCGCAAGCTTTTGTGGTTGTTACAGGTTGCTATGCTCAACTTAAACCGGAGAATGTAGCAAAGATAGAGGGAGTTGACTTGGTTCTGGGAGCTGAACAGAAAGCCGATATTATGCATTACCTCGGAGATCTGCGGAAGCATGAATCGGGAGAAGCACATACTTCCTCTACAAAAGATGTTCGTTCCTTTGCACCTTCCTGTTCTAGAGGAGATCGGACCAGATTCTTTCTTAAAGTGCAAGACGGTTGCGACTATTATTGTACCTATTGTACTATTCCTTTTGCACGGGGCAGAAGTCGTAACGGAACTATTGCTTCACTTGTAAAGCAGGCGGAGCAAGCCGTTGTCGAGGGAGGAAAAGAAATTGTTCTTACGGGTGTGAATATTGGTGATTTTGGTAAGAGTACCGGCGAAACTTTCTTTGATCTGATAAAAGCACTCGATGCTGTAGAAGGAATTGAACGTTATCGTATCTCTTCAATTGAACCTAATTTGCTGACTGACGAAATTATCGAATATGTATCGCATTCACAGAGGTTTGTACCACATTTTCATATTCCTCTGCAATCAGGGAGTGATGAGGTTTTGGAATTGATGCATCGTAAATACAATACCGCCCTTTTTGCTTCGAAAATAAGGACAATAAAGGAAGCGATGCCCGATGCATTTATCGGAGTCGATGTGATTGTAGGCACGCGCGGTGAAACGGATGAATGTTTTGAGAAGGCTTACGAATTTATCGAGAATTTAGATGTGACCCAGTTGCATGTTTTCAGCTATTCGGAACGTCCCGGTACTCAGGCTTTAAAAATAGACCATGTTGTGTCTATGGATGATAAACATAAACGCAGTCAGCGACTATTGGAGTTATCCGATGAAAAAACGAAAGCCTTTTACTCCCGCTTTATCGGTTGTTCTATGCCTGTGTTGGTTGAGAAACCGAAATCGGATGCTCTCATGCACGGTTTTACAGAGAATTATATACGGGTGGAGCTGGAAAGTGATCAAGTATTAGACAATAAAGTAGTTACAGTTCGTCTGGGTGATTTCAATGAAGAAGGAACGGCTCTTTTGGGCACTATTATAAATGAATAAGTAAGGCATGTCTAGATTTGTTTATATCTTTGTTTATCTGGGAATATGGCTGATGGCTATACAACCACTTTCAATGCTTTATATCTTATCGGATATTCTGTACTTTTTCATGTATAAAGTGGCAAGATATAGAAGGAAGGTGGTGCGCCGAAATTTGAAGAATTCTTTTCCTGAAAAGTCCGCAGAAGAGTTACGCGTTATTGAACAACGATTTTATCACTATATCTGCGACTACATGTTAGAAAGCCTCAAAATGTTGAAGATGTCTGTCCACGAACTACACAGACGCATGCATTTTGAGAATACCGAACAATATTTGGAAATGATAGAAAAGCATGGAGGCATTGTAGTGATGATGCCCCACTATGCTAATTTTGAATGGACTATTGGTATGGGAATGTATATGAAGCCCGATGATATTCCAATGCAAGTATATAAGCCGCTTAAAAATTATTATGTTGACAGATTGTTTCGTAACATTCGTTCTCGGTTTGGAGGATACAATGTGCCGAAACCCGATACGGCTCGCGAGGTTATTAAAGCTAAACATAGTGGTAAAAAGCTCGCACTAGGGCTTGTGGGCGATCAGTCGCCTAATGTGAGCGGTTTGCATTTCTGGACTACTTTTTTAAATCAAGATACCTCCTTTATGGATGGAGGCGAACGCATTGCCCGAATGATGGATTATCCGGTGTTTTATTGTGAGTTGAATAAGGAGAAGAGAGGATATTGCAATGCCACTTTTGTTTTGATGACCGAACATCCCAAGGATACGGCGGATGGTGAAATTACTGAGATGTATGCCCGCCATGTGGAACAAACCATATTGCGTGAGCCGGCTTATTGGTTTTGGTCGCACAAACGGTGGAAACATAAACGTTCTGTATAAATAGAATGAATAAAATAGCAGTTGTTATATTAAATTGGAACGGGTGCGAAATGCTCCGTTCGTTTTTGCCTTCTGTCGTTTCACATTCGCAAGTAGAAGGTGGAGTTGAGATCTGCGTGGGCGATAATGGTTCTACCGATGAGTCGGTATCTATGCTTCGAAAGGAATTTCCTTCTGTTCGCATCATTACGCTTAGCGAGAATCATGGCTTTGCCGACGGATACAATTTGGTTTTGCAACAAGTAGAGGCAACGTATGTTGTTTTGCTTAATTCGGATGTGGAGGTGACCCCTGAATGGCTTCTTCCATTGATTGATTATATGGATGCTCATCCCGAAACAGCTGCTTGCCAACCAAAGATACTTAGCTGGCACCATAAAGATATGTTCGAATACGCCGGAGCAGCCGGTGGCTTTATTGACCATTATGGTTACCCATATTGTCGGGGCCGAATAATGTCATTGGTTGAAAAAGATTGCGGGCAGTACGACGATATTGTTCCTGTTTTCTGGGCTACGGGTGCCGCCTTGTTTATTCGTTTGAAAGATTATCGGGAAGCAGGTGGTTTGGATGGCCGCTTCTTTGCTCACATGGAAGAGATTGATCTTTGTTGGCGCTTACGAGCCCGAAACAGACAGATTGTGTGTATCCCTCAGAGCACCGTTTATCACGTAGGAGGGGCTACCCTCAAAAAAGAAAATCCCCGTAAAACGCTGCTTAATTTCCGCAACAATCTTTTATTGCTTTACAAGAATCTTCCGGAAGAAGAACTCGCAGGGGTTATGCGTATGCGCTTGCTCCTCGATTATGTAGCTGCACTTTCTTTTCTTATTAAAGGGCAGGGTGCCAATGCAAAGGCGGTGATTCGTGCCCGGCATGAATTTAAGAATATGCGAGATCTATTTTCTACCGATAGAGAAGAAAACAGGAAAAAAACCATTCTCAATTCTATACCCGAACGAATAAAAAGTAGTATCTTAGCACTGTTCTATTTGAAGGGAAGAAAGTATTTTTCCGACTTATAGCTCCAGAAACTAACCATCTTGATCGATATTACATTATTTAAAATAAACAGGCAATAATTATTATGGGAAAATTAATGAGAAAAATAGGTTTGGTAGCACATGATGCTATGAAGAAAGACCTTATTGAATGGGCTATTTGGAATTCGGAACTATTGATCGGGCATAAATTTTATTGCACCGGTACTACCGGCACTTTGGTGCTTGCTGCCTTGAAGGAAAAGCACCCTGAAGTAGAGTGGGATTTTACTATCCTGAAGTCAGGACCATTGGGTGGCGATCAGCAGATGGGCTCTCGCATTGTTGATGGTGAGATCGATTATCTTTTCTTCTTTAGCGACCCGATGACTTTACAACCTCACGACACTGATGTTAAGGCACTTACTCGTCTTGCCAGTGTTGAGAATATCGTATTTTGTTGCAATCGCTCTACTGCAGATCATGTTATCTCCAGTCCTCTATTTTCAGACCCTGATTATGAAAGAATACATCCTGATTATTCCGGATATGCCAAACGATTTGAGAATCAAGCTGTTGTTATGGAAGCTGTAGAATCCGTTAACAGAAGAAAAAGCAAAATAGATAAGAAGTAAATTAGACACATTTCGCATAGATTTCAAAAAGGAGGTCGACCGTTTGCAGATTATATCTGCTCTAACGGTCGACCTCCTTTTTGTGCATACCCTTCCGGATGAATATACTATTTTGAATAGTAGGTGCTCTATTCCCTACATTTTGGTAGGACTTTATGGAATGTGGATTCATTTCAAAGCAGTAACCTTCTTTTTTTTATAATGCGTAAGAAGCTAATAATAAGTAATGCAAGCCCGCCATTGCCGGTTACGTTTTAGCTATAATTCAATAAGATTTTATTTTCTGGTCTGTTTTTTGTGTTTATGCTATCAATATGGCACGGCAATGCTCTATGTGGCTTGTGGTATAAAATTGATAATAAATTTCTGGATGGCATACAAGGGGAATCATTGCATCACCGGAACAACAATTCTACTTGCATTGAGCTTATTTTTGTTGTTCACCGTTTTGTTCTCGTTTTCAGTAGGAAGATATTCGATACCCATGACGGATATATTGGGTTTTCTCTTTACCGGAAAATGTACAGATCGAAATTTGCCTTTGCTGCTAACTGAAATACGACTACCACGTATTTTGGGCGCAGTGCTGGTTGGAGGAGCTTTGTCTGTTTCAGGCGCAGCTTATCAGGGGATATTCCGCAATCCGATGGTAAGTCCGGATATATTGGGCGTTAGCTCGGGAGCCGGATTTGGTGCTTCTTTGGCTATCCTGTTCTCTTTCGGACTTGCAGGGATTCAGGGTATGGCATTTGTTACAGGCATTGTTTCTGTTTGCATAGCGTTATCCGTCAGCAAGATAATGAGTAAGGCGCACGATCGGATTTTGATGCTGGTACTTTCGGGCATGATTGTGGGGTCTATGTTTAGCGCATTGATTTCTTTGATAAAATACATTGCCGATAGCGAATACAAATTGCCCGACATCACCTTCTGGCTGATGGGTAGTTTGGCAGAGGTAACACTTAAGGAGTTGAAAGCAGTTTTCCCCTTTATTGCCTTGGCATTGATACCCTTGTTGCTTTCGTCGTGGAGGCTCAATGTGCTCTCTTTTGGTGATGAAGAGGCACAGGCACTGGGCGTGCATGCGGGGCGGTTGCGTATCATCGTTATAGGCTGTGCGTCGTTAATCACTGCTTCGGCTGTGAGTATTACGGGACTTATCGGATGGGTGGGACTAATCATCCCTCATTTTGCCCGTTTCCTGGTGGGCCCCAATCACAAAGTACTATTGCCCGCTTCCTTTTTGGTAGGAAGTGTTTTCATGTTGGTGGTCGATGATTTATCTCGTTCCGTTTCATCATTGGAAATCCCTCTGGGCATTATTACCTCACTGATAGGAGCTCCTATGTTTCTTATTATTTTACGATTATCTTCTAAACATACATGGTAAGATGAAATTAGAAATTAAAAACGCTTCACTGGGCTATCAACACAAGACGATTCTTCAAAACGTTAGTCTGGAACTTCATACAGGGCAGACTATTTGTGTGTTGGGGCGTAATGGTTCGGGCAAAACTACATTGTTCCGTTCTTTGCTGGGCCTGCTTCCGCTCCAATCGGGCGAAATTCTGCTTGATGGCAAGAACTTATCTTCCTGGAACCGTACTCAGTTTGCCCGTAAGGTAGCCTATGTGCCTCAGGCTCGTTCGTTACCTTTCCCTTTTACGGTGATGGATGTCGTTTTGTTCGGGCGCACCTCGCACCTTAAACCCTTTGCCTCTCCTGGTAAGGAAGACAGAGCCATTGCCGAGTGGTGTCTGGATAAACTAAACATTATTCACTTACGCAAACGAGTCTTCACACAGCTGAGCGGCGGAGAACAACAAATGGTCATTGTGGCAAGAGCGCTGGCTCAACAACCCTCTTTCCTGGTAATGGACGAACCTACGTCGAGCCTTGACTTTGGCAACCAGATAAAGATAATCAGGCAGGTGAATGAGTTGAAGAATGAATCGCTTGGCATTTTGATGGCCACACACTCGCCTGATCACGCTTTTATGTGCGATGCCAGAGTAGCCGTTGTGCGCAATCATACCGTGACGGGGCAGGGAGATTGCAAAGAGGTGATTACAGAGAAACTTTTAAAAGATGTTTATGGAGCCGATATTCACATTCATGCATTTGCGGAAAAAGCATTGTTGTGCAGAAGAATATGTGTTCCGGAGATTTAACAACACAATAGAATCATTTTATTTAAAGCAAGAAAACATGAAAGAAGCATTTGGAAATTACTATCCGGTATCGATAGTCGGTACAGGCCCGGGAGGCCCGGAGTATCTCACGGTAGAAGCAAAACGAAGGTTGAATGAAGCCGATTGTATTTTGTATGATTGCCTGCCGGCTACGCATATACTTACAGAGGCAGGGCCGCAAGCGGAAGTCCGCTTTGTAGATAAACATCCGGAGGGAGGAGCGGAACCGGTTGATATTTTAAAGATTGTAGAGCAGCTGTATCATGAAGGGAAAAAGGTAGTACGCTTAAAAGCCGGAGACGCAATGATGTTTAATGGAGGCGGAGTAGACTGTGCGCGGCTCAAAGAGATGGAGATTCCTTTTGAAATGGTGCCGGGTTTAACCGCAGCAGCCGCTGCTGCAAGTATTTTTGCTATTCCTATCACTGAAAAGTTCGAGAGTAACAGCATCATTTATGCCATAGCAGATCATATAGAAGATAACTATGCCCATTTTCGGGATATCTCTAAGCTGTTTAAACACGGCACTACACTGGCTTTGTACATGGCTTATGACAATTTGAAGGAAATCTTCCGCGTGTTCGAAGAAGAGGGAGTGCCCGCTGATATGCCGGTGGTCATTGCTTCCATGATTTCGCTTTCTCATGAAGATTGCGCTTGCGCTACCCTGGAAACCGTTTTCAAGGTCATAGACGAAAGAGAGATGCTTGCTCCATTTGTGTTCTTTATCGGCAAGTACGTCAAAATTCTTGCTCATTAGCAGGGTAGCTGTTTTTTGTCCGGATCGTTATCCTTTTATGTAATAACGGTCTTTTTCAATAGGTATTGGTTCTGTTATTCTAACTTTCTAAAAAGACGACAAGTATGAAAAGACGTTTATTATTAATTGCCTCCCTTAGCTTGTGCTCCATCGTTTATGCACAAGCAGATAAGGATGCGCCCGAAGATTCTATTTCACGGGTGTATACGCTTGGAACAGTTGACGTAGTGGGTAAAACAGTCAAAACATCTGTTCCCGATAAAATAGATATGGTACAAATGCGTGAGTTCAACAGAGACAACCTCACGGATGCGGTGAACCTGATTCCCGGGCTGACAATCTCGGAAGCAGGCGCACGAAACGAAGGAGCACTTTACCTGCGAGGGTTCAGTATGCTTCAAACCCCGATCTTCTATGACGGAGTTCCCATCTATGTGCCTTATGATGGCAATGTTGACATCACACGCTTTACCACCTTCGACCTGGCTCAGATCAGCGTTACGAAAGCATTTACTTCCGTACTTTATGGGCCGAATACAATGGGAGGTGCTATTAATCTGGTTTCGCGTAAACCGGTAAAGAAACTGGAGATTGACGGCATATCGGGTATGAAGTTTAGCAAAGAGGGCTTGAACGGATACAATACAGGCGTTAATATTGGTTCCCGCACGGAAAAGTTCTATTTCCTGGGAAGTTTTTCGTATCTGGATACCAAGTTTATGTCTCTGTCGGATAAGTTCACACCGACCGATTATGAAGATGGCGGACGCCGCGAACATTCAGCTTCAAAAGACTTGAAAGTGAGTGCCAAGATTGGTTATACTCCCAATGCAACGGACGAATACTCTCTGAACTTTATCATTCAAGATGCAAAGAAAAACATCTCGCCTTCTATTACCGGCGGGCAATACAGGGATTACCCCAAATATAACAAAAAAAGCATTTACTTTAAGTCGAATACCTATCTGGGCATGGCTACCAATATGAAGGTTACTGCTTTCTATGATAACTATTATAACATCATGGATCAGTTTGACGACAATACGTATTTGCTGCAGAACACCAAAAAGGCATTCCATAGCATTTATGATGATTATTCCTTGGGCGGGTCGGTTAATTTCTCCAATGAATCGATAGAAAAGAACGTGCTTCAATTTGCTTTTCACGAAAAGTACGACTCACACAAGGAACATAACGGGTCTATTCCGGCCAATGAAACTACCGGTCAGACGGCCGTAACCGGAGAACCGATACAAAAATACCTGGATAATACCCTCTCTGCCGGGCTGGAAGATACGTATACCTTTAGTAAATACCTTACGGCAGTGGCCGGTATCAGTTATAACTATCGAGGCAACAACAAAGCACAAGAGTATGGCACACACTACCTCACCGGCGAGAAAAATGTGCTTTATGATTTCCCTACCGGTTCCGACGATGCTTTTAATTATCAGTTGGCTACCATCTTGCATGTGGCTAAGGGACACGATATAACCGTTTCCGCTTCTCGTAAGTCACACTTTGCTTCTCAGAAAGACCGCTATTCCAGTAAGTTCGGCTCTCAGGAACCTAATCCCGATCTGGCTTCTGAGTTCAGTTGGATATTCGATGTTACCTACGAAGGCCGGCTTACCGATAAGTTTCAGTATCAGGCCTCTTTGTTTCGTAACAATGTAGACGATGCTATTTATCAGATAACCGTGGGAACTCAGGATAATGGCGATCCTGTTTATCAAAACCGTAATGTGGGTAAAGCCGTTTTTCAGGGTTACGAACTCTCTCTTGGGTGCGAATTGGTAAAGAACCTGACGATAGGTGCCAACTATAGTTACATTCATCGGGAGAATAAAGAAGATAAGACGGTGAAGTTTGTGGGTGTTCCCGATCATAAGTTCATTGCTTACGGCAAATACAAGCTATCTTCCTGGGATGCTTATTTCCACTTCGATACAGAGGTGAATAGCAAAAGATACGTAACCAGCGACGGGATAACCGTGCCCGGCTATATGGTGATGAATGCAAAGATACATTCGCAGATATGGAAAGGGCTGGCTTGCGAAATTGGTTCCAGAAACCTTTTCGACCGTAACTACTCCATTTCTCAGAACTACCCGCGGGAGGGACGAACCTTCTTCACATCCGTAGTGTACAACTTTTAAAGGCTTGTTCAATGAATAAAATAGAAAAATCAGCTGTTTGCTTACTTGTACTGTTTGTTTGCTTCCTCTCTGCCTGCCACAATAAAGCAGGCAAGGAGGGGGCCGGCAATACCCGGATACTAACAGACATGGCCGGACGAAAGGTAGAAATACCTCAAAACATTCGCTCCGTGTTTATCGACAGACATTCCGTTCAGATGTTCTATGCCTTTGACACAGCCATGACGGTAAACAGGGTGTTCAATTACAATGAATCGGAGAAGAAATTCCTCAAGAAATCTTTTTATGAAAACAAACCTTACGTAATAGAGGGAGCTTCGGAAGAAATTGTTCGTTTAAAGCCGGATGTCGTTATCTATTCGCAAGAATTGACGAAGACGAATATAGAAACAGTCAATGCATTGCAGGCTAAGATAAACATACCGGTTATTCTGCTCGATATGGATATCAATAAGTATAAAGAGACTCTGGCCTTTATGGGTAAGGTACTCCATCAGCCCGAAAAGGCGAATGAGCTTATCGGCTTTATTAAAACCTACATCGATTCCATTCCCGCCAAAGCCCGCACTATTCCCGAAAAAGAGAAGAAGCGTATTTATTATGCCGAGGGAATGAAAGGGTTGAAGACCGATCCGTCGGGCTCTGTTCATAGTTTACTGATCGACTTGGTAGGCGCAAAAAACGTGGCCACCGTAGATTTGTTGCCGGGTAAAGGAATGACGAATGTGTCTATGGAACAAATCTATGTGTGGAATCCCGATATCGTGCTGGTTTGGTCGGGCAACTTTGATGGGTTGGATTCCTATAAGTTTATTAAGAGCAGCCCCGTATGGGCACAACTAAAGGCCGTAAAGCAGAACTTGTTGTATCAGGTTCCCTGGCGCCCGTTTGGCTGGATAGATCGCCCACCGGGCATCAACCGCCTGATCGGTTACATTTGGTTGTCTCATCTGCTATATCCCGACGTTTATAAGGTCGATATGCTTGCCGTAACAAAGGAATTCTTCCGTAAGTTCTATCATTATGATATGAGTGATGCTGAGGCACTGAGTATTATTAATCCGCAGCCTCTCCTCAATTAGCTGCATTAATTTTATTAAAATGCCCTCCAACTATTAAACTATGTTATTAAACATATGTTTTCGGGCACATCGCTTGCGGATATCAGAAAAGTCCGTATATTTGCACTGTGTTTTTCATAGTATTAGATTTAAGGTTAACAAAGGTTGGAGCAAAGCGTTGCTCCTTTTTTTATACCCGTACCCCACCTCTCTTTCCTGCTTTTTCGCTACCTTTGCCTAAATAAAAGAATTAAAATGATAGTTTGCATTGCCGAAAAGCCCTCTGTGGCACGTGATATAGCCGATATACTCGGAGCCCGCACCAGAAAAGATGGATATATGGAAGGTAACGGATACCAGGTAACCTGGACATTCGGCCACTTATGCACCCTCAAGGAACCGCACGAGTACAGTCCGGCATGGAAATCATGGAGCCTGAGTAGCTTGCCGATGATTCCGCCGCGCTTCGGCATCAAACTAATTAGCAACCCCACTTACGAGAAACAATTCCATATCATAGAAAAGTTGATGCAGGCGGCAGATGAAATTATCAACTGCGGTGATGCCGGACAAGAAGGAGAATTGATTCAACGCTGGGTAATGCAAAAGGCCGGAGCCCGTTGTCCGGTGAAGCGTCTTTGGATCTCTTCTCTGACCGAAGAAGCTATTAAAGAAGGATTCTCCAAACTGAAAGATCAATCGGAATTTCAATCGCTATACGAAGCCGGACTGTCTCGCGCCATTGGCGACTGGACACTCGGCATGAATGCTACCCGCCTCTATACCATTAAGTACGGACAAGGTAAGCAGGTTCTCTCCATCGGGCGGGTACAAACGCCTACACTGGCACTCATTGTAAATCGTCAACTCGAAATAGAACACTTTATCCCTAAACAATATTGGGAACTAAAAACGGTCTATCGTGATACCACTTTCTCGGCCATTATCAAAAAGAGTGAAGAAGAAGTAATCTTGGAAGAGGGGCAGGAGAGTGCTTCTGCAAAAGCCAAGAAAGCAGAGGCAAACCCGGGAATAGAGCCGATAGAAAATCGTGAGAGAGGTTTGGCTTTATTGGAACAGATAAGGAACTCTCCTTTTGAGGTGACCGATGTGAATAAGAAACAGGGGAAGGAGTATGCGCCCCGATTGTTCGACCTTACCTCCCTGCAGGTAGAGTGCAACAAGAAGTTCGCCTATTCTGCCGATGAAACGCTCAAACAGATACAGTCTCTTTATGAGAAGAAGGTAACCACCTATCCGCGTGTAGACACTACTTATCTGACCGACGATATGTATCCCAAATGCCCGGGTATCTTAAAAAACTTGCGAGATTATGCGGTGCTCACCGCTCCGCTCGAAGGCGGCAAACTGCCTAAGTCAAAGAAAGTATTCGATAATGCGAAGGTCACCGATCACCATGCCATCATCCCTACGGGAGTTTATCCGCAGAACCTCACCGATATGGAGCGTCATGTGTTCGATCTCATTGCCCGTCGGTTTATCGCTGTGTTTTATCCCGATTGTAAAGTCTCTACCACAACCGTGCTGGGCGAGGTAGATAAGATAGAGTTTAAAGTAACGGGCCGGCAGATTTTGGAGCCCGGCTGGCGCGTGGTGTTTGCCAAAGAACAGACGGAGGAAAAAGAAGGCGATGAGGAAGAGCGTGTTCTTCCGCTATTTGTAAAAGGAGAGAGCGGCCCCCATGTGCCGGACTTGAACGAGAAGTGGACGCAGCCGCCTAAACCGTTTACCGAAGCAACCCTGCTGCGAGCCATGGAAACAGCCGGCAAGTTGGTCGACAATGACGAACTGCGTGATGCTTTGAAAGAGAATGGAATCGGTCGCCCGTCTACCCGTGCGGCAATTATCGAAACACTCTTCAAGCGCAACTACGTCCGTAAGGAACGAAAGAACCTTATTGCCACTCCCACGGGTGTGGAGTTGATACAAATCATTCACGAAGAACTACTCAAATCGGCCGAACTAACCGGACTTTGGGAGAAGAAACTTCGGGAGATAGAAAAGAAAACCTACGATGCTCACCTGTTTCTCGAAGAGTTAAAACAGATGGTATCCGATGTAGTGCTGAGTGTGCTTACCGATAATACCAATCGGCGTATCACTATTCAGGAAGCAGTAGCGGAAAAAGAAGAGAAGAAAGAACCCAAGAAGCGGGAACGTAAAGCAGCTGCTCCGAAAGAGAAAAAGGAAAAGCCTGTAGCGAAGGCAGCTGTAGCGAAAGCAAACACTGTCCCTAATGCCGATCCATTGATAGGGCAAGCCTGCCCCCTTTGTGGCAAAGGCACTATAATCAAAGGAAAAACCGCTTATGGCTGCTCCGAATGGAAAAACGGGTGTACATATAGAAAAATGATAGAAGAGTAACGCAAGTACCGCACTTAAATAAATAGTAAATATGAATAACGATTTTGACTATAACTCCGTGCCTTACGGCTATGCCCATTGCTTCAATAACCAATGCCCCAAAGCAAACAGTTGCATGCATCACTTAGCTGCCCTCCATGTCATGCCCAATAGTCCCTATATCACTATCGTGAACCCAACCTGTATCCCCGCCGATGCCACCACCTGCCCCTACTTCCATTTATCCCAAAAGATACACGTGGCTTGGGGCATCTCCCGTCTGCTCGATAATGTGCCCTACAAAGATGCTTGCAACCTGAGGAAGCAACTTCTCGCCCATTTCGGCAAGAATCTCTACTATCGCTTCTACCGCAAAGAACGCTACATCAAGCCCGAGGATCAAGCCTTCATCCAACAACTCTTCCGCCAGAAAGGCATCACCGAAGAACCTCTTTTCGACTCCTATTCCGAAGAATATAGCTGGTAAATGCTTTCTCCTCTTCTATTTTATAAGATCTCGTTATCCAAAGTTGTTTTTCATGCTGAAAACTAGTTGTTTCAACAGCTTGGAACTAATAGTCCGAAGCCTTGAAACTAATTGTTTCAACCTGTTAAACTTTTAGTCTCAAGTAACAAAACCTTTAGCTTAATTAAAACAAAGATTAGATACAATCCTATTGAAGTGTGATACGTTTACTTGGCAAAGTCAAGTACTTCTAGAAGAAAGATGTATTGATTAGCCGTCTTTAATTCTCTTTTATTCATTTCTGATAAAATGTCTCTTTTTTTGTTTAGTAATATCGAAAAACTTCCTATATTTGGATTCCACTTAGGTAAAGATGGCAAAACGATGACGTTCGGTAAAGTTATGGAGCAAGACTAGAGGAGCTAATTTGCTTATTTCAATTTCTGCTATTGTTGGGTTAAGCTATGTTGCAAGTATGGCTATTTATTAATGTGTCGTAGATAGTTCTCGTCAATCTCTTCAACATTATTGTGAATTATAGGAATTTGCAAAGGGGCAATTGAATGAGGGGGCATCATATCGTTAATCGTAACTTACAAAGAAGTTAGTGGTACAGATAATCTAAATGGTTTGGCTAATGAAAATATATATTGAGATATGTCTCAGAGTGTGATAGAATTAAAAATTTAGATGCGGAATAGAGAGGAACTATCGTAGCTGAATTTTTAGGAAAAATATTATTTTAAATCTAAATATTATGCCAAGAGAAAGTGTGTTGTCTATTGCAGACAAAGAAGCTATCAGAATTGAAAAGCTTATTTTTCATATCATTTTGACCGATAATGTCAGTCCTGTTTTTCTTGAAGAATTGGAAATCACAACTGAACAACAGAAGTTTTTTAGAGATAGGTTAGCTGATGCTGCTCAAGGAAGGCAATATGTTTTTACGGAAGATAATCCTCCAATTCAAAGATTAGCGAAGGACATGTTTACCACTTCTGCTTCTGATGCTGACTTCTTAGAAATATCTAAAAATATTACAAGCCGATTTAAAACAGCCCATACATCAAATGCAAATAATGGAGTGTTTATTGTTTCAATAGCTTCCATAAGAAATAGAAAGCTCTTATTTCTTATAAAGTTAGACCACAAAAAAGTTTATGAATATAAATTGCATGATGGCAACAGAGCTTTGTTGTCGGAAATACAAAATACGTTTAGTGAAGATAAGACGGCAATTCAAAAAGTCGCTTTAATTGATGTTAACTCTAGTGTCGTTTGGGATGTATTGGTTTTTGATAGAAGCAAGCCTGGAGGGATAACTGATTTTTTTGCTCGTTTCTTATCTGTTGTTCCAAGAGAAACGGAGGCTATTCTAACAAAAAAAGCGCAAACAGTAGCACGAAAGTGGGCTGCTGAGAGCAAGGCTATAATTGATCCTAATCAAGAACCGGCGGTCTATAAAAATAGGGCAAGAGAATATTTAATCAATGCAACTGTTTTTGATACTGATGAATATATGAATGCTGTTGTTCAGGATGATAATGATGCCAGAAGAATTAATCTAAGAAACTCTTTTAGACAGTATTTAGAAGATGAAGGATTGGCTGGACAAACTTTTATTCCTAAAAGAGAAGCCATTACTCCCAAAGAAATAAAAAACGTCAGGCAGACAGCTGAAGGAGTCAAACTTGAATGGTCTGGAGATCCTGTTGATAGTAATATTGACATTCCAAATGTACCAAATCAAAATGGGCAGTACGTTGTTACAATTACAACTAGTGATATTACAGAAATTCAGTAACATGTTTACCTCATTATTTGAACAGTTAGATCGCATAAATAGTATTGCTAGTAATGAACCTAAAGAAAGTTGGGGAAACCTTACTTTTGAAGGAAGATATAACTTAGCACTCGGAAACTCATGCTTTGAAAGCCTCTATAATGCTTTAACTCATTTAGAGCTAGATTCTTCCATTAATTTTTTTATAGAGAACTCACCTATGTCTTTCACCAATTTCATGGATGAATTATCGGAAAATGATAATTGGAAAATAAGTATCAATAAAAATGTGTCAATAAATAAGCCGTCTGATTTATCTAATACATTTTTCTATTCTAAAGATAAATTTATAGAATGGGCAAAAAAAACAAATCCCTTTAATGCTGATTATCCATTAAATAGTAAGAAATCTTTTATTCAAGTGAAAGGGCTTAATAATAGTTTTGGGGGGCCGAACTTTATTGTCAGCAGTAGCTTGAGTTGTTTACAAGATGTTAATTGGGATAACTATGATGAGGCTCAAATTATCGAGAATATTCATATTGTTAGTAAATCTTTATTTATTCTTAAGCCGTTAAATCATTATATTTCTTTTGGACAACTAGACGAGGCTTCTGAATATTTCTTTAGAAATTCTATTTTGGTTTTATTGGCAAGTTTGAGTAATGAAATTTATGATAATGGAACTTTAATTATTAAAGGCTATCGACGGATATCTTTGATACTAGGATTAAAATATTATGGTTCTGAAATTACAGAAGAATATCAAGAAATATTGGCTGATGCGGTGCGATGGATTTATCAAAAAACAGAGCGTTGTGATCTACGGCTAAAATTGTTATTAGAACGAATAACATTAGATATTGATTACTCATTACCATACATTCAAGGTTTGTTTACGGTAATAGAAGATGCTACAATACAAGCTAAAGAACGATATTCATTTATTATCTATGATCGAAAGGACTTATTTCAGAGAGAGCTAAAAGATTTATTGAAAGATATAAAAAGTCTAACAGATGCTTTCTCTTTGAAAATTCGTAATATTTTAAGCAATTTATTAAGGGATGTTTTGGCTGCTTTCATATTGGTAGGCATAACTTTTTTTTCAAAAGTATCTGAAATAGAAAAACTGTTTGAAAACAGAATGATTAAATATGTTTTTTTTGCTTTTGGTGTGTATTTTATTGGGTCGGCTATTTTACAGTCAATTGTTGATGGAATAGATTTGTGGCGTTCTAATAAAGAATTTGATTATTGGAAAAAGATATCAAGAGAATACATGTCTAAAAAGGATTACATAAATCATAGAAAAGAAACTATAGATAAAAGATTAAATTGGTTCATTTTTACATATATAATTATAATCTTATTATATGTCGCAGTTGGAATCCTTTGCTTTTCTTTGCCAGGAATATGGGATAGAGTGATGACTCCTGAAACAATAAATACTGTAAAACCTCAACTAATAAAAATAATAGCAAAATGATACAATTTTATAATGCTTCAATAAAAGAGTGTGCAGTACATTATGTAGGCAATAAGAATCTTGATGAAGATGCCCGTATATCAAAATCAAAATTCTCGTTGAATGAAGAAATTGATTATGTTTTAACTAATTATTTTTTTAAATCGTTTATCCAGAAAGAAGATTACTTTAATTTTTTTCATTCATCTGATCTTGCTCTGAATGAGGTTTATATTTATATTTCTAAGATTTTTGATGATCCAAGTACACTTTATGAACAGTCAGTAAACCTAGCTAAGCATTTATATGAGCAAAGTACTCATCCTAAGATAAAAGGTGGTGAGTTCTATGTGGTCTATTTTAAAGATTGTATAGTGGATGGAGAAACAGTGGATGCGGTTGGGCTTTTTAAGTCTGAGAACAAGGATACATTTCTTAAAGTATATCCTTCGGGTGATGGTTTTGAGATAGAGAGTGAAAGAGGAGTCAATATTAATAAGTTAGATAAAGGTTGCTTGATATTCAATATTGAAAGAGACAATGGTTATCTGGTATCTGTAGTGGATAACACGAACAAAGGTGCGGAAGCCAAATATTGGACGGAAGATTTTCTTCATGTTCGTCCTCGCAGAGATGAATTTTATCACACGCAGAATGTTCTTTCGCTCTGTAAAAGCTTTGTATCTCAGGCATTGCCTAAAGAATATCAAGTGAGTAAAGCAGAGCAGGCGATTCTTATCAATAAGAGTGTAGATGCTTTAAAGAATGGCTCTGTGAATATGGAACAGTTTGCTAAGGATGTGTTTAACCAACCAGAGATAGTAGAGAGCTTTAATAAGTATAAGGATGTTTATCAGCAAGAAAGAGATATTGAACTAAGTGATAGCTTTGATGTTTCTACTCAAGCTCTTAAGAAGAAAGGTACCGGTACCATGACTACTATTAAACTGGATAAGAATTTTGATATTAACATTCATGGAGGAGAGCAATACATCGAACGTGGTTTTGATAAGGAGCGTGACATGTATTATTATCAGTTGTTCTTTAAAGAAGAGAAATAAAGAGTATGAATATAGAAGAGATCTTGTCCCAACCAGAAAGTCGCCGATTAGAATTTAAGGGCTCAATACCCGAAAATTCCGATTTAGCAAAGACAATTGTTGCCTTTGCTAATGATGCTGGTGGTGATTTATATATTGGAGTCAATGATAAGACAAGAGAACTTGTCGGCATACCAGAAGATGAATTGGTGAAAACGGAAGAGCAAATAAGTAATATTATTTTCGATCGTTGTTATCCTGCTATTTTGCCGGACATCTCTTTTTTGTCGATTGATGATAAACATCTTATTAAAGTCTCTATTTTCCGAGGAAGTATGCCTCCGTATTATCTGAAAGAAAAAGGAAAACTGAAAGGGACATATATTCGGGTAGGTTCGTCGAGCAGATTGGCTGACGAATCTATTATTGCTGAATTGGAACGTAAAAAACGAAATATATCTTTTGATAGTGAAGAGGTTCTTGATAAAACGGTAAATGAATTACAGATTGATGAATTTAAGGCAATCTATAAAGAAAAGACCGGAGAGGATTTAAACGATCAGGCTTTAAAGAAATTGGAGCTGGTAAAGACTGTGCACGGGGTTGTATATCCGACTAATGCTTTAATCCTTTTCTCTGATGATGAACTTCGTAATTCGATGTTTCATTATGCTAAAGTGGAGTGTGCTCGTTTCAAAGGAGTGGGTACGGAAGAGTTTATTGATCAAAAGAGTATTTATTCAAACATAGCTACGCAAGCGGAAGAGGCGTATAACTTTCTACTTCGGCATATAAATAAAGGTGCTACTGTTGAAGGGGTGTACACAGTTTCGCATTGGGAATATCCTATAAAGGCTATTCGCGAAATTGTTCGTAATGCAGTGGTACATCGCGATTATTCTCTTACTGGAAAAGATATAAAGATAGCCATCTATGATGATATGATTGAGATAACAAGTCCGGGCTTGCTCCCTCCATCTATTGACTATGCAGCGATGGAAAGCCGTCAATCGGATGCACGAAATAAAGTTATTGCTCCTGTCTTTAAAAGATTAGGTATTATTGATCAATGGGGCAATGGATTGAAACTAGTGGCTGAAGAAATGAAGTTATATCCTAATATCTCTTTGAGGTGGAAAGAGGTTGGGTTATCCTTCCAAGTACAGCTCGTAAAGTTGGATTATGTTGAAGAAATAGAGGCTAAGCAAGAGCTACAGCAAGAGCTACAGCAAGAGCTACAGCAAGAGCTACAGCAAGAGCTACAGCAAGAGTTGCAGGGCAAGACTTTGTATACAGAGATTCTAGAGAAGTTGTCTGATATTGCTATGTCAAGGCAAGAACTTTCTATTTCTTTAGGGCAGAAAAAGGTTTCAGGACAATTAAATAAAATACTTCGAAAGTTGATTACTGACAGGCTGGTTGAACATACCATTCCAGACGTACCAAGTCATCCTTCTCAAAAATTTGTATTAACAAAGAGGGGAGCTACTTTTCTGTCGATGATAAAAGAGCGATGAAGAAAAATCGGGAAACAGAATGAGCATATAAAATGAATATCAAGAAGTTTACTATGATAAATTTAAGATAGATATCCTGAATGCTGAGGAGTTTGTTTTTTCTATTACTATAGGGATGTTTTGGAAGATAAAGTTGGCGGTGTAAATACAGAACCTGTCGGTGTGTGCCTTGGGACAGTCGGACTAAACAGTGAAACTGTCGGGGTAAATTTTTTAATAGAAACTTTGACTGGTATTATAATGACGACTAAATCAGCAGAGTGAATCAGATGTTATGCAGGCAAGGCATCCACGCCTTATTTATCGCTTCCTTGAGGATCTGCAAGATGCAAACCCCATATAATTTTACTATAATAATTGTTCCCCAAATCGTCCGTTAGCAACTGACGATTTCCCTTTAAATGGAAAGTGCAATTTAACAAGTGCAAACCTCTTTGGGAGAAGTTACCGTATCCACTCCATAGAGATAGGCCTTAACTCTGGTTTTATCTAATTGATATATTCAGTGATTACTTGTTTTTCAATAACTCAATTTTTTCTCTTTCACTCTGTAATAGACGCTCGTACAGCTCAACGATCTTGTCAATGGGATTGAATTGTTGGGCAATTGACGTTGAACCTTGTTCAAAAGTATTGTCTCTAATGTTATTAATATTGTAGATAGCCTTTTCAACGTCAAAGTCTCTGATTACTTCTGGAGATATACCTAGTACACCGGCAACTCGTGCCAAAAGTCCTTCTTCTATTTCATCTTGCTTTTCGATTTTTGAAATCACTTGTTGGCTGATACCAAGATCCATAGCCAAAGCTTCCTGCTTTACGCCCATATATACGCGGATCTTTTGCAAGTTACGCCCGACGTGCCTTTTGTTTACTTTTTCATTTAATTCAGCTTCCATGATTGTTCTTTTTAAGTGAATATATGCAAGCAAAGATAGTAAGAATCAATCCATTCAAGAATAAGAGTCAACTTTTTTTTCGGTACATAGCTTAGTATCCATAATTTTGCCTGGTCGGTTTTTATTTGAACTGATTATTAATTGTGTTGCCACATATCAATACATATAGTAGAAAACAGCCCGTTGAATCATTGGGCAAGCGCTGTTTAACTAATAAATCGAATAGCCTATGGGATGAATCGAATCGCTATAATCTGGACATAGATTAAAATCATTTAGAGATTTAATGAGGGTCTACTGAATGATATCAATCGAGTGATTATTAGCATATTATGTCTTCAATTTCTTTTTTGTTTGACTAACAACAGTTATCTTTGAGTGTTAAATGATAGCATAATGAAGTATAAATCGCAAGGCATGCAACTTACTATCGATGCTTTCAAGCCTTCTTTGGAACATGGTTCATCCGGTGACTTATTATAAAGAAGTCCGAGTCGCTTTTCATGGGGTTGTCAAACATAATTAATTAATAAAATGAGGCTAATCAAATTCGTTCTATTATCGGCTGCATATCTATGCATAGCATATAATGCAAAGGCTCAGGATAAAGTATTGTACCAGAACAGTGCCTATCGCTGGCTATCTGACAAAATGGTACAAGGTAGTTATTCGGGAACAGCCGAATCTGCTACTAAAATAGTGAGTAATTTTTCCAGTGTGAGTCCCAAAGATGATCATACGAATTATACCTGGATTAAGAAAAATGACTTATCTTATTATCCTCAATATACCGGGCCTACTCTTCTTGAGAATGCGATCTACAATATGGGCCTTGACGAAATGGTGAATGCAGTAGAGCCTGATTTAACTCTGCGCACAGGCATACTTTGGCCCGGAGTGTGGACACGTGATGTGAGCTATAGCATCTTTCTTAGTATGTCTTATATGCAACCGACTGTATCCAGAAATTGTCTATTACGGAAAGTCGATATGGTAGGCAGAATAATTCAGGATACGGGTACCGGAGGATCGTGGCCTGTATCTACCGACCGGATGGTGTGGGTCATGGCTGCGTGGGAAATATATAAAGTGACCGGTGACTACGATTGGGTGAGGAGCATTTATCCGGCCATAAAGAAATCTGTGGAAACTGATTTTTTAACTGTTTATGATAAGGAGACGGGGCTGGCTATGGGAGAGTCTTCGTTTATTGATTGGCGCGAACAAAGTTACCCGAAATGGATGCAACCGGCAGATATCTATAAGTCGAAGTGTTTGGGAACCAATGCCATTCATTTCCGGGCACTGGATGTATTAAGCAAGATGGCCAAAGTTTTGAACAAACAAGATGATTACATTCGATATAGCCAAAAGGCAGAATCTTTAAAAGCTGCCATTAACAAATATCTGTGGATGCCGGATAAAGGTTATTATGCGCAATATCTTTATGGACGTAACAGCAATATCTTATCGCCACACAGTGAAACATTAGGTGAGGCTCTTTGTATCCTGTTTGATATAGCATCGCCGGAACAGCAGAAACTGATTGTTCAGAAAATGCCGGTTCTCCCTTTTGGCCCTAGCATTTTCTATCCTCAAATATCAGATATGTTTTCATATCACAACAACGCTACCTGGCCGTTTGTAACTTCGTTTTGGATGCTGGCGGCAGCTAAAGTAGGAAATATGCAGGCTGTTGAACATGCGTTGGGCAGTGCTTATCGGGCTGCTGCTTTGTTTGCTACCAATAAAGAGAATTTCGATGTGCAAAGCGGAGATTGGACAGGAACAAATACAAATTCAGGTAACATGTTATGGAGCCTTTCTGGCAATTTAAGTATTGTTTATCGTCTTTATTTCGGGATGAAATTTGAAGAGGATAGATTAGCCTTTAGCCCTTTTGTGCCTAAAGAATTAGCAGGCGGAAGAAGTCTTACGAATTTTTCTTATAGAAAAGCTAGCCTAAATATAAGTATGGAAGGTTATGGTGACCGGATAGCATCGTTTACAGTAGATGGTAAATCCGGTACCCCGGAAATACTTGCAACAACAATCGGAAAACATGATATAAAGATTATTCTGACAAATAGTTTTGCAAATCCCGAAAGCACTATAAATCTGACTGAAAATAAGTATGCGTTATTGAATCCTGATGCAAAGATTAGCGGCAATGTTTTATCATGGAGCCCTATAAAAGGAGCATCATCATATATAGTACTAAAAGATGGAGTAGAATATGAAAGGCAAAAAAGCACATCGCTCAAATTAAAAGTTGCAGATGAGGGTGAATATCAGGTAATTGCAATAGGTAATGATCCAATGTTATCTTCTTTTGCGAGCGAACCTCTTATTTGGCGAAAGCTGAGCGAGACCGTTTATGATATTGAAGAGACTAGACTTGGCAAAAATGAGAACATAACCAAATCCGGCGAAAAGACAAGCACCACTTTTGTTACGACGATAAAAATAGAAAAAGATGGTTTGTATGCTATCGATTGGTTATATGCTAATGGAAGTTCGACAGTGCAGGATGAGAATAAATGCTGTATCCGTTCCTTGTTTGTTGATGGGGCATACGAGGGTGTTTCTGTTTTTCCTCAAAGAGGTCGTGATGATTGGACTAATTTGGGATGGAGTAACTCTACTCATGTAAGCCTTAAAGCGGGAGAACATCAAATTCAATTGCAGTACAGGGCTGAGAATGAGAATATGAATAGAGATGTGAACAACGCGGTTATCCATAAATTAAAAATTACCAGGATTAAATAGTTATTGTGGAATTGTTTCATCGGTGGGGAGAAGTATGGCTATGCGTTAGCTGGATGATGTGTTGATTGCTGCTTCCGCAAAAATCAAGATAAGGAGAATAGAGTGACTGTTCGAAACGTCCGTCGACCAACACGTCGATATAAGGTAAAACCTTGGCTCTTTTTTCGTCGGCTTCAATCTCTGCATGCCGGTAACCTGTGTAGCACCAGATGTTTTGCTTTGTTTCGTTCTTAATGCGCCGGATAAGGGGAAGAAATTCATCGGGATTATAGAGCGGGTCGCCTCCGGAGAAAGTAATGCCATCGAGTAACGGATTGGCCTTTATCTCCCGGATGATAGCTGAAATCCTTTCTTCGGTCAAAGGTTCTCCGGCTTGTGGGTTCCAACTTTCGGGGTTGTGGCAACCACGGCAGTGGTGAAGGCATCCGGCCAAATAAATGGAGTATCGGATGCCTTCGCCGTCTACAATGGTTTCAGGGTAAGTATATAATAAGTAAAGCATTCTGGTTTTGTGTGGGTATTGTTGGTGTAAGCGTTAGTGATGTTTCACTCTGTCTTTCTCTTCCGCCCGCTTGGCGGAGTTCCACGAACTGAGGTCTCCGGTAAGGTAGCCTGTGATGCGGCGCATACGCAGAATGTTCTCACCTTGGCAGACAGGACATTTATCGTATATAACGCCTTTGTATCCGCACGCATGACAGGTATCTACCGGATGGTTAACTGAGCCGTAGCCGATGCCTTCGTCGTGCATCGTCTTCACTATCTTTACTATGGCTTTTACGTTTTTCTGTGCTTCGCCGTCCAACTCCACATAGGTGATGTGCCCGCCACGGGTGATGGCATGGAACGGTGCTTCGCACTTTATTTTTTCGACAATGCTGATGGGCTCCTTTACATCTACATGGAATGAGTTTACGTAATAATCATTATCCGTTACGCCCGGTATGATGCCATACTTGCGTTTATCCATGCGCGTAAACCTACCCGATAATCCTTCGGCAGGGGTAGCCAGCACAGAGTAGTTGAGTTGGTATTTTTCTTTGTACTCATCTACGACTTTGTTCATCTCTTGTACGGCTTCGTAGAGTGTATTCCATGCTTTGGGGTTGTGCCCGTGCCCCGTTCCGTAGAGTGCCGTCATGGCGTTGTGTCCGCCAATGAAGCCGATGCCCAGAGTGCCGCTGCGCAATACGTCGCCTACTTCTTGATTCGGATCGAGAGCGCCGCCGCCTTTCCACACGTCGTTGCCCATCATAAAGGGAAATTGGCGGGCCAGTGCCGTGCGTTGATACTGATAGCGGGTGTACAGCTGGTCGGCGATGAGACAACTCATTTGGTGCACCGCTTCGATAAACAGTTCTTTGGCCTTCAGTTCTACCGCTTCTTTTGGGGTGTTCCCGATGAGGCCTTCGGCTTTGATGCGGGCTTCGATAGCTAGTCGAGGCAGGTTTAGTGTAGTAAAAGAGAGGTTGCCTCTTCCTAAAGATGTTTTTTCTCCGGCCACGTTTTCATACACACGGGTGCGGCAACCCATGGTTGCCAGTTCGTATCGGTAGCGTTTTGGGTCGTCCGCCCGCCATTTCTTGTTCTCGTTGAACGGTGTATCCAGGAACATAAAGTTAGGAAAAAGAGCTTTTGCCGTGGTGCGGCAAGCCTTTAAAAAAAGGTCGAAGTTTGGTGTAGAAAAGGTTGTTTTTCCTTCTATGGCAGCTTCGAAGTCGGCTACTGCCAGTTTGTAATCTTCTTCGGAATAAGATACTCCGTTTTTTACCTTGAATATCTGGATCGGGAATACCGGCACTTCGCCTCTCTCTCCCAGCCCTTCGGCAGTGGCAGTAAGCAATTCTTCCATCACCATGCGTCCTTCGGGCGAAATATCTGTTCCGTAATTGATGGAACTGAACACAACCTGGTTGCCACCGCGCGAATGCATGGTGTTCAGGTTATGGATAAAACCTTCCATTGCCTGATGCGTATCTTTTCGTGTTTGTTCGAGTGCTTTTTTGATAATCTTAGCCAGTGCTTCTTTTGAGAGGACTATTTGCAGGGAAAGGAGTGCGCCGCATAGCGACTCTTGTTCTGCGTCATTTACTTTTATGGAAGAGATGTGCTTTGTAACCAGCGTTTTTAGCTCTTTATCATCGGGAGCATGGCTCACCATGCCGATGTAAAAACTAAGATCGGAAGTGAGGTGTTTGATGAATGATTTGTATACTCCCTTTGCCATAAAGAAGTCGAAAGCCGGAATGGCTTGTCCGCCATGCTGTTCGTTCTGGTTGGTTTGGAAAATGATCGTGGCCAGTGTGGCATAACTTTGTATGCTTTGCGGGGTGCGGATGCTTCCGTTTTTTGTGCGAAAACCACGCTCGAAGAGATCATCCATATCATACTGAATGCAAGTGGTGGTTTTGGTGGGGTAATAGTCAAGGTCATGAATATGTATGTCTCCTAACTGGTGTGCTTCGGCAAAACGTTTCGGCAGCAGGTACCTGTAGGTATAATCCTTGGTCACTTCGGAGGCGAAAGTCATCATTTGTCCGGCGGGAGTATGGCTGGACATGTTTGCATTGCTCAGGTTTACATCATTCTTATCGATAGCTACGATGCCGTCCATCACCTGCTTCATTTGCGTCTTCCTGTCGCGCTCCGTGTTGCGCCATTCGCGGTAGATAATGTATTTCTTGGCTACTTCGGGGCGCACTTTCATTAGTTCTTTTTCTACTAAATCCTGAATTTCTTCCACCGAAATGGTGGGCGAAGAGAAACAGGCAATCACCTGCATGGTGATGTCTGCAATGAGCTTGTCTTCATCCTTCAGGCCGGTGGCATTGAAGGCTTTTGTTACTGCATTCTTGATTTTACTGATGGAGAAATCTTCCTTTTTTCCATCTCTCTTAATGATAGAAATCTCGGCATAATTCATGACTATATACTTTTAGTAAATGTTGCAACTTAAATTTTTGTTCGGTAACAGTGCCTGATTACGCTCGGGGAGGAAAGGAGGGAAGTTTGTTAGATTATACTTCTAAGAATTTGCATTGTTTTCCTGATTAAAAATTTAATCGCAGTCAATGATGCAAAGTCATTAAGCTAACTCACCTGCTTTAACTCCCGAAAGCGTAAAAATATGTGATACCTGTTCTGGCAGGTCTTCTGACTTATCTCTCCTCTGATACGCCTTCCCATGCGAAGCACAGTGACGTGTATGTATCAGATTCATAGAGAATTACAGCAGCGGGTACTGTTGCCGGATTACACGGCATTCCCATTTACTAAATCGATCTTTAGTACCAGAACGGAAACAAAGGTAATGCTTATTGCTATATCTTGTATTCCTTTAAACGTTAAAAACGAAGATTATTTTCGGATACTTTTCTTTTAGTCTGATTATCAAAGTGTTCCGTTTTGGATAACTTTTCTGCTCTGAACTTTTATAAAGTTATCCAAATGGATATGATGTGGCAGGCGCTTCCGCCCAAGATGAAGAGGTGAAAAACAAAGTGCATGTACTTAACTTTTCGAAGAGAATAGAAAAAGGCGCCGATAACATAGGAGAGTCCTCCGCCCAGAAGCCACCACAAAGCGGACATTGTGCCGGTGTTCTGCAGGCAATCGGAGAGTGGCTTCAAGGCAACAAGTATAATGCTTCCCATCCCCACGAAACAGATTGTTTCGACATTACTATGTTCTTTCAACTTTCGGAAACTGACGATGGTGCCTGCTATGGCGGCTATCCATACGAAAGTGAAAACAGCCCATCCCCAATAGCCGGCATGTCGCATTACAAGTAGCGCAAAAGGGGTATAAGTGCCGGCTATGTGCCAATAGATGGCTGAATGATCAGCTTTGCGAAGAATCTCTCTTCTCTTTCCGGCCGGGCTGCTGTGGTACAGGGTAGAGGTAATGTAAGAGGCCAGCATGCCGAATAAATAAGTCAGCACACACCCTACGGCCCAGGGGTCTGTGTTTTCTCCGGCTTTTTGTAACAGAAAGTATCCGGCTATTATTCCTAGCAGAATACCTATGCCATGAGAGAGGCTATTGGCAAGTTCCTCACCGGCGGTGTATCTTGGCTTTGTCATTTTATATAATGGTTATTCATTCGTTCAGCGGAGTTGTTCTTCCAATCGTAGCGGTATGTTTATCGGGCTACATCAAATTTTCAATATTGTTCTATCCAATAATGGCTGCTCAGATCTTTTTCGTTACTTTTGTTGGCAGCGAGTTGCCTCTTTACCTTCTTTGGTTACAAATGTAAGCGATTTTTTCGTAAAAACAACTCGATAAGTACAGAAGCAGCGATTTTTGAGTATCTATGTTATAAGAAGGAATTATGATAGAATATGTTAAGGGCGGAATTGCCGAGCTGAGTCCGGCAACCGTGGTAATAGACTGTAACGGGCTGGGCTATGGTGTGAATATTTCACTGAATACCTACTCTGCCATTCAGGGTAAAAGTAGCTGTAAACTTTATATTTACGAGGCTATTCGTGAAGATGCTTATATTCTTTATGGTTTTGCCGATAAGCAGGAGCGAGAGTTATTCTTGTTGCTTATCTCCGTATCGGGCATTGGCGGAAATACTGCCCGGATGATACTTTCGGCACTTTCTCCCGCCGAACTGTGCAATGTGATCAGCTCAGAGAACGCCAATCTGTTGAAGACAGTGAAAGGCATCGGTTTGAAGACGGCTCAACGGGTTATTATTGATTTGAGAGATAAAATAAAAACAACATCGGGCATGTCTGTCGCCGGTGGTGTCGTTGCGATGAATGCTGAAGTTCATGAAGAGGCAGTGGCGGCACTTACCATGTTGGGCTTTGCGCCGGCTCCTTCACAAAAAGTGGTGGCTCTTATCCTTCAGGAAGAACCCGGTGCGCCGGTCGAAAAGGTGATAAAGCAGGCATTGAAACGGTTGTAAGAGTGCTTGATGATTCGTGTGGCGGCTAAAGAAATTTCTGGTACATCATCAGGTCTAGTTTCTTTTCGAATTTCTCGGCTACTTGCTTAATATTGGCACAACATTCGTATCCGCATTTCTCAAACAGATGTTTGCTTGCATCGTTATCTCCTGAAATGAGTGCCATGATGTTGCTGAAACCTCCTTGTTTGATAAATGGTTCGATTTGCTCCATAATTTCATATCCGTATCGTCGGCCGGTAAACTCCGGTTTTAGGTAAATGGTCAGTTCAACCGATATGCGGAAAGCCTCACGCGGCTTGAAACGCGAAAAGTAGCAGAATCCAACTGTTTCTTCTTCCTTGTTTTTGAGAAGAAAGGAACGATAAATGGGATCGCCCACGGGCATAAACGATTTAATTTCTTCTATTGATACCTGATGTACGGAGTAAACAACGTTGGTATGTAAGGAGTAGTAATCGTATATTTCTTTCACAAAAGGAAGATCGGCCTCTTGCAGGTCTGTCAATGTAATGTTCATGGTCAGTGCAACTCGTTAATAGGGTAGAATTTATGTTTTCGAGCAAAGGCAAAGAGAGATGTTGTGTTTATTCTTTTTCTTTTTCTTTTGCTGCGGAGTCTTTCATTTTTCTTGTAACAAACTCTATTTTCAGGTTGGCTTCCTTTTTCTCTTTCTTGATTTCTTCCATGGAAGATAGTAGCTGAGAGAGTTCGTAGATGCCGGCCAAAGCTTGCCTGTCTGTAACGCTCATCGTAGTTACAAATTTACGCTCGCCCTTATACTCCACACGTATGTTTTTGTCTTTATTTAGGTAAATGAAGCCCATCACATTGCCGTCTGCACCTAATTTATAATCGGCCTTTTCTATCTTTTCTCCCAGATCGGTAGTTTCATAACTGTCTTTAGAGGCCGGCGTTTCTGCAAAGCTGCCATCGGGGGCGGTTACTTTTACGGCAATATGATGAATATTGCTTCCGCCGCAATAGATGGATGTCATGGTCATCACTCCCTGCTCGTTTACCTGAAAGCGTAAGAAAGAGCGGTGCAGATTCTTTTCGACCGTTTGTGTGGGCCAAAAGTAATTGCCTATATTTTGGTATTCGGCATTCTTTTCGAACACAAATTGTTTCTTGATGTTCTCAAACTCTTTTTGTTTGACTTGCCACATGCTGTCAAGGTAGACAAGGCTGTGTTGCTGTTCCTTCAATTCGGCTTCCTGAATTATTTTAAGGCCTTCTCTACGGGCGTCGAACGCTTTAGGGTAGAGTATTTTTATACTGTCTATCTGAAGTTTGGCTTCACTGTATTTACCTTGTTGCAAAGCTTCGCGAGCTGCTTGTAATTTCTCGTTCGCTTTTTTCTCCATTTCATTGCTACACGATGCCAATAGTGCAGTGGCGCATATCCATATTGCAATCTTTTTCATATAATCTGTTTCTTTATTGACAGCAAAAATACAAACTAATATCAGTTTTTTGTATTTTTGCAGCATAAAACTTAATAAAGAAGCATGATAGAGTTGACAGGAGAGGAATTGAAGCTACATTTCAGTGATAATATTTTTGGGCAAATATCAGAAACGGCCGATGCATTGCATTTAGAATGCTACGCCGTGGGAGGTTATGTACGCGACATTTTTCTGCAACGTCCTTCGAAAGATATAGATGTAGTTGTAGTAGGTAGCGGTATTGAAATGGCGGAAGCACTGGGGAGGAAGCTGGGCAAGGGAGCTCATGTTTCTGTTTTTAAGAATTTTGGCACTGCACAGGTGAAGTTCTGTGGTACGGAGATCGAATTTGTGGGTGCCCGTAAAGAATCTTATCAGCGCGATTCGCGCAAGCCGATTGTAGAAGACGGAACGCTGGAAGATGATCAGAATCGTCGGGACTTTACCATTAATGCACTGGCTGTATGTCTTAACAAAAATCGCTTCGGGGAACTGATTGATCCGTTCGGTGGGCTAAACGACCTGAAAGAGAGGACAATTCGTACTCCGCTCAATCCTGATATCACCTTTAGTGACGATCCGCTGCGGATGATGCGTTGCATCCGCTTTGCCACACAACTCAATTTTTATATAGACGATGCCACTTTTGAGTCTCTTTGTCGTAACAAAGAGCGCATCGAAATAATCTCCGGAGAGCGTATAGCCGACGAATTAAACAAAATAATGCTTGCGCCTATTCCATCCAAAGGGTTCATTGACTTGGATCGTTCGGGACTTTTATCTCTTATTTTTCCGGAACTGATAGCTATGCAAGGGGTGGATACGCGAAATGGAAAGGCACATAAAGATAACTTTTATCATACACTTGAGGTGCTTGATAATATAAGTAAGCAGACTGATAATCTCTGGTTGCGCTGGTCGGCTTTGTTGCACGATATTGCCAAGCCTGTTACCAAGCGTTGGGAACCTAAGGCGGGATGGACATTTCACAATCACAATTTTATCGGCGAAAAGATGATCCCTGTTATTTTTCGCCGGATGAAACTCCCCATGAACGAGAAGATGAAGTATGTGCAGAAAATGGTGTCTCTGCATATGCGTCCTATTGCTATTGCGGATGATATAGTGACGGATTCGGCTGTGCGTCGTTTACTTTTTGAAGCAGGCAATGACATAGAAGATTTAATGACGCTATGCGAAGCGGACATTACATCAAAAAACACAGAGCGCAAGCAGCGTTTTCTGAATAACTTTCAGTTGGTAAGGCAAAAATTGAAAGATATTGAAGAGAAAGATCGTGTTCGTAACTTTCAACCACCGATTGGCGGGGAACAGATTATGCGTGTTTTTGGTTTGAAGCCTTGTCAGGAGGTAGGCTCGTTAAAGAGTGCGATTAAAGATGCGATTCTGGATGGGGTGATTTCTAATGACTATGATGAGGCATATCATTTTATGCTTCAGCGGGCTAAGGCGATGGGGCTGAAGCCTGTAGACTGATCGTTGAAGTTCAATTGAAAAGTTAAATGAATGGCTATGTTCTTAGCCAATGCATCAGTGTGTATTGTAATCGGCAGGGTTATTTCTTCGTTTAATAATCTTTATTTGTGATAAAAGGGTACAACGAATGTTATACGTGCACTTCGAAAGAACAAAGGGGCTCGGCATGTTGTTAAAAGGACATAATAATTGTACCGGAGAGGGGGAAGTTCTAATTGTTTTAATCTTCCTTTTTGATACACAATTAACTTTTTATCATGGGAACTCAAGAAAATAAGATTTCATCAATTAAAACAGTAAACCCTGCAACGGGTAAAACTGAAAAAGTGTTCGACGCAATGAGCGAAGAACAAGTAGATCAATTATTAGCGCAAGCTGATAAAGCTTTTCGGTCATGGCGACTGACTTCTTTTGAGACCAGAGCAGCATTACTTCATAAAGTAGCCGAAATATTGAGAGCACGTAAACAAGAATTGGGACGGCTCGCTACCATTGAAATGGGTAAGTTATTGCGCGAAAGTATTGCCGAAGTGGAGCTTAGTGCCGACATATTTGATTATTATGCTAAGAACGGAGCTCGTTTCCTGGCCGATCAGCCGCTGGATACTCCTTTCGGAAAAGCTTTTAATACATACGAGCCAATAGGTGTTATCTTAAGTGTGCAGCCATGGAACTTTCCTTTTTATCAGATAACCCGTTCTGCTGCTCCTAGTATCATGGCAGGTAATACTGTGGTGTTGAAACATGCATCGAATATTCCGCAATGTGCTGCTGTTATGGAGGAGATATTTATAGAAGCAGGTGCACCCAAGGGTGTGTATACGAATTTATTTATTCCCGGATCCAGAGCTTCTCAGTTAGTGAGCGATCCACGCATCAAAGGTGCTTCTCTGACCGGAAGTGAGCCCGCAGGATCTAGTTTTGCCGCCGAAGCGGGGCGAAGCGTAAAGAAGTCTATTCTTGAATTGGGCAGTAGTGATGCTTTTGTGGTGTTGGAAGATGTGGATCTTGACAAAGCTGTGGAAACGGCTGTTTTTGGTCGCTTGTGGAATGCCGGGCAAGTCTGTGTTTCACCGAAAAGGATCATCGTGCCTGAATCTTTGGTTGATAAATTTATCGAGAAAGCAAAAAAAATATTTGAAACCATTGTTGTAGGCGATCCTTTATTGCCGGAAACTCAATTGGCGCCTCTTAGCAGTGAGAAAGCATTGATAGATGTGCTTAAGCAAGTCGAAGATACGGTAAAGGGCGGTGCCAAATTGGTTATAGGTGGCAAACGGATAAATCGTCCGGGCGCTTTTATGGAACCGACTATTTTAACCGGTATTAAACCGGGTATGGCGGCTTATTCGCAAGAGATTTTCGGTCCGGTATTAGCCGTTTATGCGGTTAAGGATGAGGCTGCTGCCATTGAATTGGCCAATGATTCTGACTTTGGTTTGGGCGGAACTGTTTTTGGTAATAATATAGAAAGGGCTGTTGAAGTAGCACGTAAAATTGATACAGGGATGGTTTATATTAATCATGTTACCGGAATTGCTCCGGAACTACCTTTCGGTGGGACAAAGAAATCGGGATATGGGCGTGAGCAATCTCCTGCCGGTATCTATGAATTTGTGAATGTGAAACTTATAAGAGTAACATCGCCGGAGAAGCCTTATTGATTTTAAAAGAACGGTAAAATAACATAGATGCCCGAATTTACACTGGATAAATTCGGGCATCTTTAATAATATGTACGTTCTGTTTAGGTGGTAACTTTACCGTTCCTTAGAGTTCAATGATTTCTTCGGTACAAAGGGTTAGTTTGTCCACTCCGTCAGCAGTGACTACCCATGAGTTTTCAATACCCACCGGTCCTACACCGGGAAGTACTATTTTGGGCTCGAGAGCGAATACCATACCGAGTTCCAACTCTTGCTTTACGCGAGGAGCAAGTACGGGTACTTCGTTTATTTCGAGGCCGATGCCATGACCAATGAATTTTGCTTTTTGATTAATGCCCATAAAGTTGTCGGCGAAGCCGGCTTTGTCGACAATATCAATAGCCAGGTTATAAAGTTCTTCGCATACAACACCGGGTTTGGCCATTGAAGCTACCTTTTCTTGTATCTCAAGGCAAACCTGATGAGCTTTATAGGCTTCTTCGGTTAGTTTACCTATGGAGAATACGCGGCTCATGTCACACATATATCCGTTGAAGTTACCTCCCAGATCTACCATTACACTTTGTCCTTTTTGCAGTAGGCTGCCGTTTAGCCCACCGGGCAGAGAAGGATCTAATCCTTGGCCTCCCAAAGCGAAGTCATAGGGTGAAGGTGCTGCAGCATTATCTCCTGCTAATACGCTGCCCATGAATATTTCCATGCTTTGTCCGAACACACGGAATAAGCCCAGGCATCCTTCCAGGCGCATCAGACGCTCTATTTCGATGGAAAACTCGGCATCTGTCATTCCTTCGCGATAAGCCGATGGTATTTGTGCGTAAGCTTTGGCGTGAGCGGCGGCGGCACGACGGAACATGATTATTTCTATTTCCGTTTTTATGCTTCGTGCCTGCCTGATGATCGGTGTCCCGTTAACGATTGTGGCTTCCGGAAACATGGCGGCTAAGCGTGTGTATTCAGTGTACGCCAGCTCGTCACCTTCAAGCATAAGCGTATGCGGAATGGCTAATCCGTTTTCTTTTAGTAAGTCGATAATTTGTTCCGGCTTGCGAATGGCATGAACATGTTCTCCGGTGATGTTATTAGGGCGTTTTAGAAATAGGCGTGCGGGAGCATTGAGCGGGAGATAAAGATATCCACTCACAACCTGTCCGTACGTATAGAGTAAGTTTACATTACAGGAAATTATGGCAGCATCAATATTTTGTTGAGCCATAAGCACGCGTATCTTATCGCGTCGTAATTGAAGTTCGGGTATAAGCATCTCATTTTCATTTTGGTTCGAGATGCAAATTTAAGCTATTTTGTGTAAAAGAAGAGTTTCTTGGTGATTTATTATCTATGAAATGGAAGAGGGTACTTTGTTTGGTTGACGGCTATTTGTAGAATATTACACAATGCAAGGTCTTGTTGCGGCCGATAAGGGATGCGTATGGCGTTGAATGGTGATATTTCTACCGGGGCTATGCCATAACGAATAATCTCTAATTCTTTGGCAGCGCGATAGGATAGATCGATCATTAATCGTTTATTGAAGGGGCCACGGTCTGTTACTTTCACAATTACCTCTTTTCCGTTTCGGGGATTTTTTACCTTAAGCAGGGTGCCCAATGGATAGGTTTTATGAGCACACGTCATGCTGTCTTTGTGGTAAGTTCCTCCGTCTGAGGTTTTGTGTCCGTGAAATCGGTTGTGGTAAAAGGTAGCATTACCTACCTCCTGTCCAAGGAGGTGGGTAATGCATATTATAAATAGGCAGATAATTAAATAAATTCTTTTTCTCATATAATGCCTTGTCCCATCATGGCGTGGGCTACTTTCATGAAACCTGCAATGTTGGCACCTTTTACGTAATTAATGTACCCATCGGGTTCGGTAGCATATTTTACACATTGGGCATGAATATTATGCATAATGACATGCAGCTTTTCATCCACTTCAGCGGCACTCCAACTCAGGTGCATGGCGTTTTGAGACATTTCCAGTCCTGAAGTAGCCACACCGCCTGCATTGACTGCTTTGCCCGGTGCATACATTACTTTGTGTTCAATGAAGAGGTCAATTGCTTCCGGGGTGCAACCCATGTTCGAAATCTCTCCGACACAAAGAACGTTATTTTTCATCAAATTTATAGCATCTTCACCGTTTAACTCATTTTGGGTGGCACAAGGCAAGGCAATGTCTGCTTTCACTTCCCATGGATGCTTATCGGGTACAAAAGTGGCTTCGGGATATTCGTCGGCATAAGGTGCCACAATATCATTGCCCGTTGCACGAAGTTCGAGCATATAGTCTATTTTTTCTCCACTGATGCCTCTGGGATCATAAATATATCCGTCCGGTCCGGAGATGGTTATTACTTTAGCACCCAATTCGGTTGCTTTTACGGCTGCTCCCCAAGCTACATTTCCGAATCCGGAAATAGCAATGGTTTTATCTTTTATGTCTATACCTTTAGTTTGAAGCATCTGGTTAACGAAGTACAACCCACCAAATCCGGTTGCTTCGGGGCGAATTAAAGAACCGCCAAACTCCAGTCCTTTGCCGGTAAAGGTACCTGTGAACTCACGCGTTAGCTTCTTATACATGCCAAACATGTAGCCTACTTCGCGCCCGCCTACGCCTATGTCGCCTGCAGGAACATCCATGTCCGGCCCCAGATGCCGCCATAATTCGAGCATAAAGGCTTGGCAGAAACGCATGATTTCAGCATCACTTTTGCCACGGGGCGAGAAATCGGAACCTCCTTTGCCTCCGCCCATTGGCAGGGTAGTCAATGCGTTCTTAAATGTTTGTTCAAAGCCCAAAAACTTCAGGATGGAGAGATTCACCGATGCATGAAATCTGATTCCTCCTTTATAGGGGCCTATTGCGTTGTTGAACTGTACCCGGTAACCCAGATTGGTTTGTACTTCTCCCTTGTCGTCTACCCAGGTTACACGGAACGTAAAAATACGGTCAGGCTCTACCAGTCGCTCAATAATCTTGGCTTTTTCAAATTCGGGATGCTGGTTATATATATCTTCGATGGATAGAAGTACTTCCTTTACGGCTTGAAGATATTCAGATTCGCCGGGATGTTTAGCCTCTAGTGAGGACATGATTTGATTGATATTCATAATAGCATATCTTTAAAAGATTAATTCTGATAAAATGGAACTTATATGTGCCGCAAATATAGCTAATCTTTTATATCGATCTGATTTATAGGGTTAAATATTAGTGTAATAATATCAAATTGATAAATTAAAATATTGGTTTCATGCCCAGATTATACATGATGAAGCTGTAAATATCGGCTTGCTCTTCGAGTATTTTTGTCATCGGCTTTCCGCCTCCGTGTCCGGCTTTGCTATCTATACGGATAAGCGTAGGGTTTGTTCCGTCGTTACAAGCCTGCAAAGTGGCTGCAAATTTGAATGAGTGTGCGGGAACTACCCGGTCATCGTGGTCGGCGGTAGTTACGAGCGTGGCCGGATACTTTGTTCCCTTTTTTAGATTATGAAGTGGCGAATATCCTTTTAAGTACTCAAACATTTCTTTGCTGTCTTCACTTGTGCCGTAGTCGCTGGCCCAGTTCCATCCAATAGTAAACTTATGATAACGGAGCATATCCATAACTCCTACCTGAGGTACAGCCACTCGGAAAAGTTCGGGGCGTTGCGTCATGCAGGCACCGACTAACAGTCCGCCGTTGGAGCCGCCAACGATAGCCATTTTCTTGCTGTTTGTGTATTGATTATCAATCAAATATTGGGCTGCGGAGATGAAATCATCGAATACGTTTTGTTTCTGCATCTTGGTTCCGGCTATGTGCCATTCTTCTCCATATTCGCTGCCGCCGCGTAAGTTCACCTGAACATAGATGCCGCCGTTTTCCAAAAAAGGAATTCGTGAGGTAGAGAATCCCGGATATAAACTAATATTAAATCCTCCATATCCGTATAGGTATACAGGATTATTGCCGTTTCTTTTCAAGCCTTTTTTGTAGGTTAAAAACATAGGAATCTTCACTCCGTCTTTGCTTGGAAAGAATATTTGCTCGGTTACAAAATCATTGGAATTAAAATTTACAATCGGTGAGCGGAAGAGTTCGTAGCTGTTTCTGTCTACGTCGTATTGAAAAGTAGCTCCGGGAATAGTAAACGAAGTGAAGTTGAAAAAACATTCCTTATCGTCTTTATTCCCACTAAAGCTAACGGAACCTAATGTGGGAAGTTTTATTTCTTGTAACTCTTTTCCATTAAGATCATACACATAGGCGTGGTTCGAGGCATCTTTATCGTAGGTGAGGAAGAACTTGTTTCCGATGATTTGTGCACCAGAGAGTACTTGTTCCGCCTCCGGTATAAGTACTTTCCAATCTTTCAATTCGGGCTTATCAATAGTAGCCACCATTATCTCATTTTTGGGAGCATCATAATTCGTAAAGAAATAGATATTGTTGCCAATAACCTCTAAAGGAGAATATTGAAAATTAAAGTCGGTTGCAATTTGTACGATAGGGGCGTTACTCTTTGTCAGATCTTTCATAAAAAGGGCGTTGCCTCTTCCTTCTCCCGATTCATTGATAAACAAAACTCTTTCGTCTTCGCTGACATCGGCAGTATAAAATCTCTTTGGATAGGTTACGTTTTGGTACACCAACTCGTCTTTTTCTTGCGGTTCGCCTAACTTGTGATAGTATATTTTATGGTGTTCATTAACATTGGAGAATTCGGTTCCTTTTGAAGGAGCATCGTAAGCACTATAATAGAATCCGTCACCTCTCCACGCGGCATCGGTAAACTTTGCCCATACAATATGGTCGTTTAATAATTTGTCGGTAGCTATATCCAGCACATAAATTTCCTGCCAGTCCGATCCGCTTCTGGAAACGGTATAGGCAGCATATTTGCCATTATTGGAGAAAGAGAGGCTGGTGAGAGCCACTGTTCCATCATCCGACAACTTATTGGGGTCGAGAAATACTCTGGGCGCTCCCTTCAAAGAATCTTGTACGTATAGTACATTTTGATTTTGCAGGCCGTTATTCTTGTAAAAGTAATACTTCCCATGTTTTTTGAAGGGGGCGCCTATCTTTTCATAGTCAGTCAGCTCTGTGAGCCTTTTCAGCAGCTTTTCGCGAAAAGGAATTTGGTTAAGATAACTATTTGTTACTTTATTCTGAGCTTTTACCCATGCGGTAGTTGCTGAGGATGTGTCATTTTCCAGCCAACGGTAGGGGTCGGGCACTTTTGTACCGAAATAGGTATCTACTGTGTCTACTGTTGCTGTTTGTGGGTAAGTTAGCATTCTTTGCTGTGCGCAAGATATCACCATGATTCCGATTAATAACAGGGTTATTTTTTTCATCTTTATTTAATTTGACTGTGTTGATCTATACAGAAATTGGAAACAATATTCGGCAATTTTTGTGATATATGCAACTATTTAGTAAAGAATTATGTGAATATGCCTTTTCTGTTTGGGCGGGCAAAGAACCGCTATTGCATTCTTTCAAGTGCCGAATTGGTTTTTTGTGAGATAAGTGAATTCCGGAATGTCTTTTTATTTGTAGTAGAATTAGTTGTCAATCCCGATAAAATAAACGATTTTTGTGAGTGAAACGAATGCTAAGAAAGAAAATTATGCTCAGCAAACTTAAGTTAAATCAGCTCTATTTCAGAGATACGCAATTTGCCAACTTAATGACACACCGCATCTTTAATGTGCTTCTCATTGCCGATCCTTATGATGTGTTTATGTTGGAAGATGATGGCCGGATTGATGAAAAACTTTTTAATGAATATACCTCGCTTTCTTTACGTTATCCGCCGCGCTTTTGGCAGGTTTCTATCGAAGAGGAGGCCTTAGATCTGCTTGCTGCTATACCTTTCGATCTGGTTATTTGTATGCCGGGAACGGGAGATAACGATGGTTTTGGCATAGGAAGGCATATAAAAGCATACTATGAACAAATTCCAATTGTAATTCTTACTCCTTTCAGCCATGGCATAACGAAGCGTATTGCGAATGAAGATTTGAAGGCATTTGATTATATTTTTTGCTGGTTGGGAAACACGGATTTATTGCTTTCTATTATTAAGCTGATAGAAGACAAGATGAACCTGGATCACGATGTGGCTGAGGTTGGAGTTCAACTTATCTTGCTGGTGGAAGACGGTATCCGGTTTTATTCGTCTGTGCTTCCTAACCTGTATAAATTCGTATTGAAGCAGAGTCAGGAATTCTCCACAGAAGCATTAAACGCACATCAGCGCACTTTGCGCATGCGCGGGCGTCCTAAAATTGTATTGGCCCGAACTTATGAGGAGGCTATTGCTATCTACTATAAATACAAAAACAATGTACTTGGAGTGATTACCGATGTGCGTTTTCCACGCGAGGGGGTGAAAGATGCGTTAGCAGGTATTAAGCTATGTGCCAATATTCGTAAAGAAGACCCGTTTGTACCACTTATTATTCAATCGTCCGAAACGGAAAATGCTATCTATGCTGCTAAGTACGGAGCTAGTTTTATTGATAAGAACTCTAAGAAGATGGATGTGGATTTGCGGCAAATCGTATCCGACGATTTCGGCTTTGGCGATTTTATCTTTCGTAATCCGGATACGCATGAACTAATAGCCAGAGTGAAAAATCTGAAGGAGCTTCAAAACATTATCTTTGCTGTGCCTGCCGAATCTTTTCTGTATCATATTAGTCGTAATCATATTTCGCGTTGGCTCTATTCACGTGCGATGTTTCCTGTAGCTGAGTTTCTTAAGCCTATTACATGGAATAGTCTTCAGGATGTGGATGCTCATCGGGAAATTATTTTCGAAGCCATTGTGAAGTATCGCAAAATGAAGAATCAGGGAGTGGTGGCTATTTTTAGGCGCGACCGCTTCGATCGATATTCTAACTTTGCCCGAATCGGAGATGGTTCTTTGGGCGGAAAAGGGCGTGGTCTGGCTTTTATTGATAACATGGTGAAACTTCATCCAGAGTTTGATGAATTTGAAAATGCCCGGGTGGTGATACCGAAGACGGTGGTACTTTGTACGGATGTGTTCGATGAGTTTATGGAAATGAATAATTTGTATCAAGTAGCTTTGTCCGACGTGGAGGATGGTGTTATTTTGAACTATTTTCTTAAAGCGAAACTGCCGGATAGATTAATTGAAGATTTCTTTACTCTTTTTGATGTAGTGAAATCTCCTATTGCCATTCGTTCGTCTAGTTTGCTTGAAGACTCTCATTATCAACCATTTGCCGGTATTTATAATACGTATATGATTCCGTATATGGACGATAAATATGAAATGCTCCGCATGCTCTCGGATGCGATCAAAGGGGTGTACGCATCTGTTTATTTTCGTGACAGTAAGGCATATATGCAAGCTACATCTAATGTGATTGATCAAGAGAAGATGGCTGTTGTTTTGCAAGAAATGGTAGGTAGTCAGTATGCTGATAGATACTATCCTTCTATGTCGGGAGTGGCGCGTTCGCTCAACTATTACCCTATCGGAGATGAAAGGACAGAAGAAGGAACGGTTAATCTGGCTCTTGGACTGGGCAAATACATTGTTGATGGTGGCATCACTTTACGATTTTCTCCTTATCATCCGAATCAGATACTGCAAACCGGCGAGACGGAAATAGCGCTTAAAGAAACGCAAACTTTCTTTTATGCTCTTGATCTCAAAAATGCAGGGCAGAACTTTTCTATTGATGATGGCTTTAACCTCGTTAAACTTCCGGTGAAAGAGGCCGAAAAAGACGGATCACTACACTATATCGCTTCAACATACGACCCGCACGATCGGATAATTCGAGATGGAATTTATCCCGGTGGGCGCAAGGTGATTACTTTTGCTAATATTCTGCAACACAATGTCTTCCCGTTGGCCAAAATTCTACAATTGGTGCTTCAGTATGGTCAGCAGGAGATGAGGCGACCGATAGAAATAGAATTTGCTGCAACGATGAATCATGAAGATCGGTCGGGCTCGTTCTATTTACTTCAGATTCGTCCTATTGTTGATAGTAAAGAAATGCTTGATGAGAACCTTGCCGACGTATTGGATGAGGAAGTAATACTCCGTTCTGATAATTCTTTGGGGAACGGTATAATATCTGATATATACGATGTTGTGTATGTAAAGACCGAGGGTTATAGTGCGTCGAATAACCAGGCTATAGCCAACGAAATAGAAGAGCTTAATAAAGAATTTCTGGCTAATGCCAAAAACTATGTGCTTATCGGGCCGGGCAGATGGGGGAGCAGTGATACGTGGTTGGGTATTCCGGTTAAGTGGCCTCACATTTCGGCTGCCCGTATAATTGTAGAGGCCGGACTTACCAATTATCGCATCGATCCTAGTCAGGGTACGCATTTTTTTCAGAATCTGACTTCTTTCGGGGTAGGATATTTTACGATTAATGCTTTCCTTAATCAGGGAGTATATAATCAGGATTTTCTTAATGCTCAGCCGGCTGTTGGCGAAACACGCTATTTGCGTCATGTACGGTTCAACAAGGAATTGGTGATAAAGATGGACGGTAGAACCAAAAAGGGGATAGTGCTTAAGCCTAAGTTCAACTAATAATGAAGCGACCGCTTTCTATAATGAGAGTGGTCGCTTTGACTATGAACTTATATCGGTTTGCTGATTGTAGTATTTCTTGTTACAATATGATCGTTACATTCGCTTAGAAGAAACCATTTTGATTTTTATTTCAATCAAAGAATGAAATTTAATACGAATCAAAATGGTTTCTTATTCTTTTGTTGGTTGTTGCAAGTTTGTTGCGGTCGCAAAAGTACTTATAAAAATGTACCAAACAAATAAATTATAAATAAAAAGCAGTGTAATGTATCAATCCGTATTCTTTTAGTACTTATAATGAATAAAAAGATATTATTTATTCTTTTTAAGGGATCTGAATACCGGTATAAATACAAATGCTCCGGATATACCTAAAGTGGCGATTGTTGGTCCGTCAATGTGTTCTGCATTGACTAATATGTAATAGCAAAGAGCCATCCATAGGAGAATAATACATATTATCTGTGATTTAGATAATGGCTTTTTCATCACTTTCCGGTTTTTTTCTTATCTACAATAGCATCTATTACTGCAACTGCGGTAATATTAACGATTTCGCGAACGGAACTTTCAATATCTGTAAAATGAATGGGCTTGTTTAATCCCATCTGAATAGGGCCAATCAATTCTGTATCGGTCATTGCCTGAATGAGTTTATAGCCTGAATTAGCTGAAGTCAGGTTGGGGAATATTAATGTGTTTACCTCTTTTCCTTTCAGGCGGGTAAATGGATATTTAGCATCACGAAGTTCTCTATTCAGAGCAAAGTTTACTTGCATTTCACCGTCAATAGGCAACTCCGGATAGTTCTCATGCATATAGGCAATGGCCTCGTGCACTTTTGCGGGACTTCCGGTCTGGTCGGAGCCGAAGTTAGAATAAGACAACATAGCCATTACGGGGGTATGGTTAAAGAAGCTAACCGTGTGTTCGGCCAGTTTGGCTATATCAATTAAAGTCTCAGCATCCGGATGGCGATTAATGAGTGTGTCGGCTAAGAAATAAGTTCCTTTTTTGGAATTTAAAATATGCATGGTTCCGAAATGTTTGTATTCGGGGCGAATGCCGATAACCTCTTTGGCTACTTTAATGGTGTTGGTGTATTTGGTATATAATCCGGTGATGAAAGCATCTGCATCTCCGGTTTCCACCATCATCATGCCGAAATAGTTACGCTCAAACATTTTATCGTTTGCTTCATCGTAAGTAGCTCCTTCTCTTGATCGTTTATCCGAAAGCATATGCGCATAGCGTTCTCTGCGTTCCGTTTCGCAATCATTTCGAAGATTAATTATCTCTACACCTTCAAGGTTCAGGTCCAGCTCTTTTGCCAGTTTTCGAATGCGTTCGTCATTCCCTAATAATATAGGTTGGCAGATACCTTCAGCTCTGGCTTCCACGGCTGCTTTCAGCATGTTTGGATGCCCCCCTTCGGCAAATACTACGCGTTGTGGATTACGACGTGCGGTTTCATAAAGTTGGCGGGTTAGTTTCGATTCATAGCCCATTAATTCGCGCAGATGAAGTTTGTAGGCATCCCAGTCTTCGATGTTTTTGCGAGCTACGCCCGATTTCATGGCAGCTTTGGCCACAGCCATGGATACTTCCGTAATAAGGCGAGGATCTACCGGTTTCGGAATGAAATATTCCGGTCCGAAGCTGAAGTTGTTAACATGATAGACTTCGTTTACAATGTCTGGCACAGGCTGTTTGGCCAGATTAGCTATAGCATAAACAGCCGCAATTTTCATTTCTTCGTTTATGGTTTTCGCCTGCGTGTCGAGTGCACCGCGGAAAATGTATGGGAATCCGATTACATTATTAATTTGATTCGGATAATCGGATCGGCCGGTAGACATTAAAACATCCGGGCGCGATGCCATGGCCTCTTCGTATGAGATTTCGGGTACAGGATTGGCTAAAGCAAAGACAATAGGAGAGGAGGCCATGCTTTTTACCATATCTTGCGTTAGTATATTGCCTTTTGAGAGTCCTAAAAAAACATCGGCCCCTTTAATTGATTCTTCGAGCGTATGTATGTCTGCACGTTCTGTGGCGAAGTAACGTTTTTGTTCGTTCAAATCCGTGCGCACTTTGTTGATAACTCCTTTGCTATCGAGCATTACTATATTTTCCAGACGGGCGCCCAGTGAAACATATAGTTTGGTGCACGATACGGCTGATGCGCCGGCACCGTTTACTACTATTTTTACATTCTCAATCTTTTTGCCGGCAACTTCCAGCGCATTAATTAATCCGGCACTTGAGATGATGGCGGTTCCGTGTTGATCATCGTGCATCACCGGTATGTCTAGTTCTTCTTTTAACCGGCGTTCTATTTCAAAACATTCGGGTGCTTTGATATCTTCCAGATTGATACCTCCAAAAGTGGGAGCAATAGCTTTTACGGCGGCAATAAATTTATCAGGGTCTTTCTCGTCGAGTTCGATATCGAAAACATCAATGCCTGCATATATTTTAAAAAGTAATCCTTTTCCTTCCATTACCGGTTTACCGCTGAGTGCTCCAATATCGCCTAAGCCTAGTACAGCTGTTCCGTTAGAGATAACCGCCACCAGATTACCTTTGGCTGTATATTTGTATGCATTTTGCGGATCTTTTTCTATTTCGAGACAAGGTTCGGCTACACCTGGAGAGTATGCAAGCGAGAGATCTGTTTGTGTACTGTACGGTTTAGTCGGTATCACTTCTATTTTTCCCGGTTTGCCTTGCGAGTGATAAAGTAAGGCTGCTTCTTTAGTGATTTTAGCCATAAGAATATTTATAAGTATTTTAATTGTAGTTTGCCTGCAAATTTAGGAATTAATGTTATGATTCATTGCTATTGGCAACCCTTTTGTTTCATATTCACATAAAATAAGAAACTAAGTTTGTTCAAAGAGCAATTTCGTCTAAATCATCTATTTATGGTAAAGTTCCTTTATTTTAGCAAAAGTTTACTTACTTGTTTAGTGCCTGTTCTATATCGCTTATAATATCATCCACATTTTCTATTCCTACCGACAGGCGAATGAGATCGGGGCGTACGCCGGCTTTTAGTAATTGCTCGTCAGTCAGTTGGCGGTGAGTATGACTTGCCGGATGAAGTACACATGTGCGTGCATCTGCCACATGGGTAACAATGGCCGCCAATTGAAGTGAATCCATGAATTTGGTAGCTACATCGCGTCCACCTTTCAATCCGAAGGATATAACTCCACAGGAACCGTTGGGCATATATTTTTGAGCAAGCTCATAGTTTTTATTGTCAGGCAGGCCACAGTAATTCACCCAAGCTACTTTTTCGTTTGCCTGTAAATACTCTGCCACTTTTTGCGCGTTTTTGCAATGCTGAGGCATGCGTAAGTGTAAAGTCTCTAATCCTATATTGAGCAGAAAAGCGTTTTGTGGACTTTGAGTGCTTCCTAAGTCACGCATCAGTTGTGCAGTAGCTTTTGTTATATAGGCCATCTTTCCGAAAGCTTTGGAATAAGTAAGCCCATGATAGGATTCATCGGGCGTGCAGAGCCCGGGAAATTTATCGGCATTTGCATCCCAATCAAAATTTCCGCTGTCAACAATACAACCGCCAACTGAAGTGGCGTGCCCGTCCATGTATTTGGTGGTAGAATGAACAACAATGTCAGCTCCCCATTCAAACGGGCGGCAGTTGATAGGAGTAGGAAATGTATTATCTACTATTAGCGGAACACCTTGTTTATGAGCAATACGGGCGAATCTTTCGATATCAAGCACCTCTAAAGACGGATTTGAAATTGTTTCACCGAAAAGAGCTTTGGTGTTAGGCTTGAAAGCGGAAACTATTTCTTCTTCAGTTGCGTGTGGATTAATGAATGTAACATCAATTCCCAGTTTCTTCATTGTAACGCTAAACAAGTTAAAAGTTCCTCCGTAGATGGCCGATGAGCATACAAAGTGGTCGCCAGCCTGGCAAATGTTGAATAACGCATAAAAATTAGCCGCTTGTCCGCTTGAAGTCAGCATAGCTGCTACTCCACCTTCGAGGGCAGCAATTTTTCTTGCTACGGCATCATTTGTTGGGTTCTGCAGTCGGGTATAGAAATAACCGCTTTCTTCCAAATCGAAAAGACGTGCCATCTGTTCGCTGGTTTCGTATTTAAATGTGGTGCTCTGATAGATAGGTAAGACGCGTGGTTCTCCTTTTTTAGGTTCCCAGCCTGCTTGCACACATAGCGTTTCGGGTTTAAATTGCTTAGTCATATTATAATATTAAAGGTAAAATATCCGTTTCCAGAATGACAAAAGTACCTCATTTTTTTCTGATTGCCTGTTGCTACATGAAAAAATAAGGGCATTTAATGTTACTTAAAGCTAAATAAATAGTGTAATTAATATCGGGTATCAATTAGATGCGAGTAAATAGCATATTCATTGCATTATAATTAATTAACCCGAATCACTTGCATATCTATTGCTCGCAATATAATTTTGCGGCATATAAATAACAGGAACATCATGGAAGCAACTATTTTTGATTTTAAAGCAAAAAACAATAAAGGAGAAGAAGTTGATTTTTCTCAGTATAAAGGAAAAGTCTTGTTGATTGTTAACACAGCAAGTAAGTGTGGTTTTACACCTCAATATAAGGGACTTGAAGAACTTTATAAAAAATATAAAGAGAAGGGACTGGTTATTATTGGATTTCCCTGCAATCAGTTTGCTCATCAGGAATCGGGTAATGATTCTGAAATAGCCCAATTTTGCGAAATGAACTTTGGTGTGTCTTTTCCGTTAATGTCTAAAATAGAGGTGAACGGTAAAAATACCCATCCTGTATATAAGTTTTTGAAGAAACAAGCTCCGGGTTTTCTTGTCTCGAAGATAAAATGGAATTTTACTAAATTCCTTGTGAGTAAAGAGGGCAGTACTGTAATGCGCTATTCTCCCGTAACTACTCCTGTTTCTTTGGAAGCTGATATAGAATCTTTTTTAGCTAAGTAGTTTCATCCAATAACTTTGTAGTTATGAAGTATGAAGAATTATTGTTATCCAATCAACTTTGTTTTTTGGTTTATCGGTTAGAGAAGGAGATTAATGCACGCTATCGGCCTTTATTGGGTGAATTGGGGCTGACTTATCCGCAATACCTGGTCATGTTGGTTTTGTGGGAGCAAGACAATTTACCGATTAATTCAATTTGTGAACGTTTGAAACTGGATACAGGGACTATCTCTCCCTTATTGAAGAGGTTGGAAACAGCCAAACTAATTAGCCGGAAACGTTCTAAGGAGGACGAGCGCTCCGTCTTTGTTAAGTTAACGAAAGAAGGAAATGAATTATGTGAAACGGCAAAGTTTATACCTGAAAAGCTTGAATCATGTATTTCATTGACGATGGAGGAGTATTTTGCATTTAAGAAAATGTTAGAAGATTTATTAAATCGCATGGATTAAAAAATAAAAGGAATAAAAAATGAGTAAAAAGGTAGTAGTATTGGTCGCTCACCCTAATATGAGCGATTCTGTGGCCAATAAGGCTTTAATGAATGGCATTCAGGCAGTGCAGGGTGTAGAAATCATAGAGCTTTATAAGATTGTTAGTAATCCATTCGATTCTGAATTTTTCAGGAAAGAACTGGAAAGTGCTTCTGCGTTAGTTTTTCAATTTCCGTTCTACTGGGCTAGCTCACCTAGTCTTTTAAAAAAATGGCTTGATGAAGTATTTACTCCTTTTACCGGTCAACCCTTTGTAGTGGGAAAATCATTGATGGTTGTCACTACTACAGGCTCTGAAGCAGATGCTTATTCAGCAAAAGGGCGTAATTTCTTTACGGTCGAAGAGTTGCTCCGTCCGTTTCAACTTGTGGCAAATCACTCAGGAATGAATTGGTGTGCTCCTCTGGTTGTTTACGGTATGACTAAAGAAGATGTGGAACAACAAGTTTCTGCTGGTGTAGAAGAGTATAAAAAAAGAATAACCGGATTGCTGGAAGGCTAGTAATCGGCTTTTGGATTGCTTCTTAATTAAAAGAGAATATTTTAAAGCGCTTTAATATAAATGATTTGTATTGAGGCGCTTTTTTTAACCATTCCGAAGAACTAAAGAGATGACTAGGTTTGACTTACTTCCATTTAAGGAGGGGAAGTTCAGTCAGTTATTAAATCATTATGAGAAATGTTATTTCTTCGTTTTTTCGGCTTTCTTTTCAGCTGCTTTCTTTATTTCTTCCTTCTCTTTAGCCTCTTTTTTTGCTTTCTTTTTAAAATAACCTTTCAAGAAAAAAGTATGTTTTACAGCTGTCATGTTTTCGTCTAAACTCTTCGAGCCCCTTCTAAGGTTTATAATGGTTTTATTCAAATTCTCAGCAAGAGTGGTATCCTGTATTAATCGGCCAAAAGTTCCTTCTCCTCCATTTATATTTATCATTATCTCAGCCAATTGTTGAGTAATGACTTCAGCATTGCCTGCAGTAACACTCAGACTAGCGATGATAGCGTCTGTTTCGATTGGCTCTGTCGATTTGAGTAGTTGGCCTTCACGAGCCAAAGGAGCAGCGGCAGTTCCTTGCAAAACATTGATGAATTTATCACCGATAATCCCTTCAGAGCCAATAGCTACGCTACAATCCGACTTGATAAACTTCCACACGTCTTTTTTGATAAACATGGTGACTCTCACCGTTGAGTCATTCACGATTTGTATATTGTCGACCGTCCCGACATTTATGCCGGAAAAGCGAACATTATTTCCTACCTGAAGTCCGCCAACATTATAGAAATTGGAAGAAAGCTGAAAGACCGGATTAAACAAATGCTTTTGCTTACCAATAATAAAGATGGCGAGCACAAACAGAGTCAAACCTCCGGCAACAAAGAGTCCTAAACGGATTTTAAATTTTTGAGTATGCATATCCATAATGTTATTTATTGGTTTATATCTATCTACTTATTTAATGAGTAGTCATTTTACGTTCATTTAAAAAAGAATTTAATAACGCTATCAGTCGATTTTTCAAATTGACTTAAGTTACCTTCTTTGTACGCCTCACCATCTTGCAACATAATAAGTCTGTTAGCCGTCATACGGGCGCATTCAATATCATGAGTGATAATGATCGACGATGCTTTATACTTCTTTTGAACATCATTGATTAGTAAACTTATCTCATCTGATGTTACCGGATCCAAGCCTGTTGTGGGTTCATCATATAAAATGATTTTGGGATCAACGACGATGGTTCGTGCCAAACTTATTCGTTTCCGCATCCCACCAGATAGTTGAGAAGGCATTTTATCTAAGGCATCTAGCAGGCCAACATTTTCCAATGCTTCTTCTATTTTAGTATCAATTTCTTTTTGCGTAAGATGTCCTCCGATTCTTCGCAATGGAAATTCTAAATTTTGCTTCACAGTCATGGAGTCATATAGGGCTCCACTTTGAAATAAAAAGCCTATATCTCGACGCATTTCATCCATTTCCCTACCGGTTAATGTCGTTACATCACGATCAAACACTTTGATTATTCCGGCATCTGCCCTGAGCAGGCCAACGATACATTTTATTAATACTGATTTTCCGCTTCCCGATTTGCCTAACACGACTAAGTTTTCGCCTTTATAGAGCTTCAAAGAAAAATCTTTAAGCACCTCTTTTGTCCCAAATGATTTTGTCAGATGTGTAATTTCTATAACAATATCTTTTGTTTTAACTCCGGGTGAGTCTTGCAATAACACCTCTGTTTGTTCAGTTTTCATAATGTCAGCATATCAGTGATTTGTACTGCAATCATATCGACGATCAAGATCAGGAGAGATGCCAGCACTACTGCTGAATTAGCCGCTTTCCCGACACTTTCAGTTCCTCGTCCTGCGTTGTATCCTTTGTAGCAGCCTACCAATCCGATAACTCCTCCAAAGAAAAAAGTTTTTAATATAGCTGGTAATAAATCAATAAATCCCACATGCCTGAATGCTTGTGAGAAGAATAAGACAAGTGATACATCTCCTTTTATATTAGCACCAAACCAGCTGCCTACAATGCCAAATCCATCAGCATAGAGCACTAAGAGAGGAATCATGATCGTTGCTGCCCAAACCCTGGTTACAACCAAAAAACGCATTGGGTGAGTGGAGGAGACCTCCATCGCCTCAATTTGTTCGGTTACTTTCATGCTGCCCAGCTCGGCCCCCATACCGGAAGCAACTTTACCGGCGCAAATAAGTGCTGTTATTACAGGGCCCATTTCACGAATTAGCGAAATGGCCACCATTCCCGGAAGCATCGTTTCTGCCCCAAAACTCACAAGTGCGGGACGCGATTGAATGGTCAGTACGAATCCCATAATAAAGCCGGTAACTGATATGAGTGACAAGGACTTATAGCCGATGGCGAAACATTGATGAAAGAACTCGCGCACTTCGAATTTACGAGAAAAAGTTTCTCTTACAAAGCCTGTTATAAACAGAACAGCATCAGCAAAATCAGTTAAGAAATTGTTGGCAATGAGCGCTTTCGAGAGAGTCGTATCACTTAGCTTCAGAGTCTGACGCCGCGCTATTTCTTTCGCTTTTGAGACAGGGATATTGATTTTCATTCGCCGTTAGTTTTATGTGCAGCCTTTTTATACGGTATTAGATAAAAATAGAACACATAAAATCAGATATAGTTTGCTAACACTAAAAATAAACAATTGATTATCAAATATTTAAATACGAATAAATCTATACACAACACAAATAAAAAGACCTTTAGTTTATGTCGCATATCTAAAACATGTTCCTATTATCTTCATTCATTCTTTAGGAAACAGTGCTTTTAAAAAAACGGTTTTTGTTTTCCAGCTTCTGTTTAAACCGGTTTGTATCCTAATGCATCTATTAATTTTTCATTTAATTTCCGGTTTTCTCCTTTGAATGGATGGCAATGAATATGAATGGCCGGATTAAAATTCAATTCGATTATTGCATAGTTATCTTTTGAGGCCTCTTTTCTATAATCGGGTATAATCATATCAAGACCCGTAATGGAGACATTTAAAGCCTGTGCGGCTTGTATGGCTATTTGTTTATAAGAATCAGGAATGTCGTCCGTAAAGTCGATGCTATCACCACCGGTACTTATGTTTGAATTCTCTCGCAAATAAACTATTTCTCCAGCCATAGGTATATAATCAAAAGTCTTGTGCTGCGCTTGCAAAAAGATGGCTTCTGCTTCACCCAGCTGAATTTTCTCCAATGGGGTACGGTAGCCTTTGCCTCGCAACGGATCTTCATTTTTTAGATGTACCAATTCTCTAATTGACTGAATGCCATTGCCGGCTACATTTGCAGGCACACGATGTAAGATTCCCACAACCTTATCTCTCATCACAAAAAAACGATACTCTTTCCCTTCAACAAATTCTTCAATCAGAATGGTAGAATCGTGTTCAAATGCAATATCTACAGCCCGCTGAAAAGTGGTTTCATTTCTGTTCTCTTTTAAGATTGTTATGCCGGTTCCAAAGTTAGTCTGATTGGGCTTGATCACTACAGATAACCCCTGGAATCGTATGAAATCAGCTTTCGCCGTCTCTGCATGAGTGTATTCCTCCCCTTTTGGAACTCGAATGCCGTGTTCCTTTAATATTCTCTTAGTAACCAGTTTATTTTCCATAGCCAAAATGCTGGCGTAGTTATCCAATGAAGTTTTAGTGGCCTGTTTTACATATTGTATGTTTCCCTCTTTCTCCAGTCGGATAAAATTTTCTTTTCTATCCATAATATCGAAAGAGATACCTCTCCTCACTGCTTCGCGTAATAGTAGCTGAGTGGAGAGCTCCATATCTTCCAGCCCAATGAAATTATAGTTTTTCTGTTGGCTTTCTAGAAGGTAATCTTTAGCCTTTTTTAAATGATAAGGAATATATCCTATTGTATGTACTCCATTGAGCACCTCATGAACTTTACGCTTTTCAGGGTGCTTAGTCAACTGCATTGCATGCGACAATGAATCCGGGTATTCACTTTTATCTATTCCCAATTCTTCGAATAAAGTGATTACTTCTTGAATCAGTGTTTTGGCTTTATGCCAGATGTTCGTTTGTTCGCCCTCTTGTTCAAACATGCAAGGCACTGCATCCAGCCCGTACAGAGCAACGCATCCGTAGTATCTATTAGCCTTTGCCTGAGCTTCCGCATTAAAACAATCCGGTTCTTTGCTCAACAGCCCGTACAAAGTCAGTGCGTGTAAGAATGAAAGTTCCTCTTCGGTTATCCCGGCTTTGGTCAGTGGGTCAATATCGATAAATCGAAGTTCGATATATGAAATATGTTCCGGACTTTTCATGAATTTAGGACGCACCGGAGAATACAATTCTTTAAAGGAGGTTATTTGCTGATCTTTCACCATTTGCTCAACGCTGCTTCTGAAATTCGTGACCGAGCTGTAATCAGGATACAGATCACTAATATTTCGATAGCCATAGCAGCTATTTCGGATAGAAAGGGCTACTACATGATTATTAATGGTATACGGTGCCAGTTTACATTTAAGTTCCAGAGAAGAGTCTACCACAGGGCTATCTCCATACAGCAAAACATATAACCAACGTAGCCTAAGCATTTGTCGTACCGTTTTCAGATAAACTTCATCCTTGAATTCTTCATACGATAACGAAGGGTTGATTTTATGATAAAGTACCTCTAATAATTTCTCACTATAAGATAGATTAAAGTGAATACCGGAGATCAGTTGATTTTTAGCGCCATATTTTTTGGCAAGGAATTCCCTATAATGTTGTGCCGCTTTTCCCTCTTCGTCGTATTGGGCAATAGGTATTTGTTCATCGTCCGGCAAAATTGGCGGAATGCTTTGGGGCCATAAGTATTCATCCGTCAATTCCAGACTAACAATATCATGTACAGTTTCCAAAAAACCTATCGTCTGCTTGATGTCGGGCAGTGGAGGAGTAATCATTTCGACCTGACTTTCTGAGAAATCAGTGGTGATATAAGGATGTTTTAGTTTATTGCCAAAAACCGTTGGATGAGGTGTCTGGGCTAACTTTCCATCTATATCCACACGAATGTTCTCTTTTTCAATACCAAATAATGCATCTAACCAAATATTCCCCTTTAATAAATTGTTTGCTGATTGAAATATATCCTCTTTCATATCTTAATTTGAATGTTTTTTCAATAAACAGTTTCAATAATGAGATATTCCTTCCCCATAGCGATGCTCTCGGCGTCACTTAACAAGAGTAGAAAACAAGAATAAGAACAAAATATAATAGAATATTGATCACTAACGCAGTCGCATTAATGCGAAATAGTGGCCGACTATCTTCATAGTCAGTAAACACGTGGGTAAAGAACAAGTTTTAAAACAAGAACGAAATACTCATGCCAAGCGAAAGCAAATAGTTGGTTGCTGTCGTTTATATCGAAGGTTTACTTTATATTGTATGTAAAAGGGTCAATTCTACTGGTAATGTTAAAAACTGGCGAAAAGAAAAATAGATTGTTTTTCTTTTCGCCAGTGTGCATTTTACTATTTATATAACTTTAGTCAGTTTCAGATACATAAAGAAACAAGTAATTTCATATACATCCTTCTTTCTTTAATTTTATGATTAATCTGTAACACTATTTTAGGGTTAGCATCTTCTTTGTTCATTCTTTCAAATTTATGCTGACGTAACTGAGACAAACCTGACCAAAAATACAGAGCTCAGTGAGAAGGGGGCTAATCTCCTTCGATAACTCTCTTGATTAGTCAGGTAGTCAACTTGAAAGGCGCGTACGTAACTTTTACACAGTGATGGGAGATAGTGAGTTAAAAGTTCGGGTCAAAATTGAAAAAGATCGGGTTCGAGAGTCCGACCATGTTTCCGGTTAACGCCATCGATTCGGGAACTTGCGGATAGGCTGCAGGTGTACCTTCGACCACAACACGATAGTAGGTGCGGCCGAGTTCCTGCGGTGTATCGATGAACTCAATAACAGGTTTTATTCCAGTCATTTTGTAAGTATTAAACGGGTTACCATTTTTCACCACTTTGACAGTGTAGGTGGCCTCGGGTATCTTTTTCCCTGTTAGCTGAATACGAAAGTTGACTGGCTTGCCTGTCGATATGGCATTGTCTCCCATCATCATATCCATCTTGCCGTCCTGATTAAGATCAGCATAGAACTCTACGCGGGGCGTGTATGGATTTGCGCCGACGCTAACTCGTCCATTTGAGAGAGCATCGATGACTGCCTGTGAAGTTCGAGCTGTGGCAAATACCCAAGTCGTTGGGGTTCCAACATAGTTGGCTTTTGCCTGATAGCTGCTCTTCGTCGCCTGAGCAGGCGTTTCCGGAACGCCGTGATGCGCATCGCTTCCGCCTCTGCCTGTTAGTTTACGTCCTGATGAAAGCATGTCGTCCCAGATCATGATTGCATTGGCATTCTTGGGCCATACTGCGGAATTCCAGACTTCAATTGAGTTGACTATATCGTAGGAATATCCGAAGTGATCTTTTCCGCTCGGATGATTTGCAGACAGATGAACTCCAAGTTCTTTCTTTACAGCCCCGACCACTACGTCTCGCTGGTCGCGTACGTCATACAGCCGCTGGTGATCGTAAGGTCTTGCTGAAAAGACATTGCCGTGACCGCGGACCGTTGTCCATTCCGCGCCATAAAGTAATAGGACGGAATTTGATTTAAACTCGGGGTCTATCCAAGTATTGTTTGCCACATCCCCATTTACATGGTTGTCGTGGTCGGTGATGCAGATAAAGTCCATTCCCACAGACTCCGAAAAAACAATAATTTTTTTGACGGGGTTATTCGAGGAGTCTTTACTATGCCGAGAGTGCACATGAAGTTCACCCTTGAGCCATACGCCGTCGGTAAGGCTGGCGATGGGTGGTAGCGTGTCGATGCGTGTGGGTGCCCACGGATTGCTATGGTTTGTTTGTCCTGACATAGAGCTACTGACGCAACTCAGTGTAATTACTACCAATGTGGTACGGATAAATCCTCTTATTGAGAATTGTTTTCTGTTGTTTTTGAACATAATGTCATAATTTTTATTTAATACTCTTCTTATCGAAATCTTTTAGTTAAAATAGTTGCAAATTTTCACAAGGCTTCATGATCTTAAAAAAGTGGATTGAGCCTAAAGTAAGTTTTGTCTTCAAAACTCACTTTATAGGTTGAATCAAACCAAGTACTCTCTTTATAATAATCGGTTGTAATTATTTGTGCTCCTGATTCGCAAGCTGCATGAAAAGAACTATAATCATTTGTTCGTGCTTCTTTTGTATCCGAGTCGGCGCGAGTACGAATGATGTACCCTTGCTTTACTAAATGCTGTATTTCGCTTGTATTTTTGGAATTATTACGGATAAGAATAGCAGCTTCAGGTGTTCCCGGTTCTGCATTTGCAAACAAAACTCTGTTTTTGAGAGACGGATGCCCTTTGATATATAAGTCCCTCTTCCTGTCTTTTTGATCGAGAATAAAAATGAATTTACCCTTTGCCTCTTTTAATGTAGGCCAATTGTCATTGATAACAGCTTCTTCCAGAGAGCTATAATTACCACGTACCTGATCGGGAGTGATTAACTTTTCGTTACCTAAACCTTTTCTGATGGTCTGATCCAGAATATCGAAAGTTTTTGATGTGAACTTTTCAGGATTAGTCCTGTCTGACCGTTCTTTTTCTGAATCTTTTGCTTCCATTGTTATAAATATTGGACTATGTTTTGGATGATTATTTGACCAATTTTTTAATTGCTCCAAACAAATTTCAAGCGTAGGGCAAGAACTTCTGAAATCAATATCGGGAATATGGAAAACTTTAAATCCCGGCTTATCCATTACTCCGTCAGCATTATATGGTTCTTTAGGCGTAGCCATCAATAAGCCTTTCGGATGAGAATACCTTCCACCAAGGCTATCGGAATAAACATCTATTTCTAAATTTCTTAATCCCATGTCAAGTTGTTCTTGTAAACTGATATGATTATAAGCCAGACCGTTCATTGATACCGAATATTTTGTTTGGAGTGCTTTAAATAAAGCTGGTTCGATAGCTTGTTTATAGCTATTGTGAGAACCTATTACTTGTATTCTATTAATATGTAAATTATCGGGTAAGTTGAATGACTGGGAAGCGAGCTGCATTGTCGTCAATAGAAAACGCACACTTATTATTAATTTTACTATTTTCATTTGTAAATATTTTATTTTATATATATATATAAATGAATGACTTCGTAATTCTTCTGCGGCTTTTTATATAATAATTTGATATAAGTCGATGTATCAATTTATTTGTATTTATTGCCACATTTTTATTTCATAACTTACTTGTTAACAGGTATTTGCATGTTTATGATATGGTAATTAAATTACTTGGAGGAAGTTCTCTAACAATTAGTTTGGATATCCTGGATTTTGAACTAAGGTTGGACAACGCTCTATTTCTGTTTTTGGAATTGGCCGTAATAAATAAGTATTACTAATTGCAGAAGTATGCTGGTGGGCACAATAAACATTATATTTCAATGCACGTGTTAACAAATTATTACTTCGTTTTAAGTCCATCCAACGATTTGATTCACCGAACAATTCTCGGGCAGATTCATCAAGCACATCATCAATTGTTGCTGTACCTGATAATAATTCGTCACCGCTTAAATTAGCACGCTTTCTTAATTCGTTAATGAGATCCGTGGCAAGTTCTCCTTCTCCTTCTTTCACATAGGCTTCTGCCAATAGCATCATTGTCTCTGCTCTTCGAAACACATACGTGTCGCGATGTCCCCTTGGATCTGTTCCATCTGCAGCATATACGGAGACAGTAGGATCATAAAATTTCCAAATAATTGGATAAATAGTATTCGAATCAAAGAGTTTATGATATTGGTTTGGATTTACGACATAGTATGTTGGTTGATGGCTTACCATATATGCGGCAATTTTCTCATCTGACATAGAATCTTTAGGGAGATAAATAATTGTGTCTCCGGCTGTGATATGGCCATTTGCACCCTCAGCATTTGTAGACGCTATAATATGGCGTTTCAGGAATCTTTCGGATGCGCGATAATCATTCGCTTTATAAAGATTGAAAAGATATGACGTTGCTTGATAAGAATCATCTTGTTTCCAATATGGTGGAGCTGCTCTATATCCTCCGGGATATAGATCTGTCCGGAATTTAAAATGTTGATAAAGATTGTTTCCGGAACCTGAGTTTAATGTTTCAGTTGTAGAATATCTTATTGCGAAAATGATTTCATCATTATCATTTTTATAATTATCGCCAAAAAGGACATTCCAGTTAGACAAAGCGCACAGATTCATGGCGCTTTTTAAAGAAGTAATAGATTTAGCTAAGTCTGTTGATTGCGCGTAGCTTTTATAACTCCGCGTAAGAAGAACTTTACCCAACAGATGTTTTGCCATTGCCAGACCAACCCGTCCATATTCTGCAGGTTCTTCCGGGAGCAAGTTTACGGCAGAATCGAGGTCAGCCACAATTTGATTATATACCTCTTCTTCTGTGCTACGGATAAAATTATATGTAGGTGAAGTTACTTCGCTTGTTATTAAAGGAACTCCTCCAAAAGTTTCGACTAAATTAAAATATGCATAAGCACGTAAAGTTAGTAATTCACCCGTACGAGTAGCGTAGATATCATCTTTTATGGCATCTTCTATTTTAGCTCCCCGTGTCATACAAGTATTTGCTTTAGTAATTACATTGTAGTTGTCGTCCCACCAGCTCAAACATTCATCGCCGTCAAAAACAGTATAATCATTTAGAGGTTTCTGAGTGTCATTTACCTCGCCTGTACATTCATACATGTCTGTTCCATACCACATACTTGTGGTATTACGCAATAGAGGGCGCATCATAACATATGTTTCTGCTGCAAATTCTTCATAAGCTTTCTCTGTAGTGAAATAATCATCACTTGTTACCGATGAATTATTAACCTCATCAAGACTACATGAGTTAAACATGATAGAGAGGAACAAAGTTATCAGTATATAATTTATTATTTTTCTCATAATTATATTAATTAAACAATTAAAATCCAAGATTAATTCCAAACATAAATGTACGAGTCATTGCATACTGACTTTGAGTATTCGTACTGGCCATTTCAGGATCCCAACCTTTATAACCAGTAAAAATAAATGGATTCTGGCACGAAGCATAAACACGAAGTTTACTAAGTTTTATATCTCTGGTTATCTTTTCGGGAACGTTGTATCCTATGTTTATATAACCAACTTTCACGTAAGAGGTTTTCTGATAAAACAGAGCATCCAACTCTCCGGTATTAACTCCGGGTCTAAGCCATGTTCCTGTTGTATTTTCAGGCGTCCAGTAATTTAACTTTAGCACATTAAAGGATTTTTCGTCAGTCATAGCATAGGTTCTATGAAACTGAGAATATGAATATTGTCCCTGACGGGTTGTGACAGTAAATGCCAGATCAAAATTTTTATAGGCGAAAGTGCTGGTAAGACCTCCTGTCCATTTTGGAAATACAGATCCTTTGAAAACTTTGTCATCGTTATCTGTGTTCCCGTCATTATCAATATCTCTTACTTTAATACTCCCGGGTGCTAGCCCATAAACAGCCGCTTTATCAGCTTCATCTTTACCCCAAAAACCTATCTGGTCGTAAGTCCATACCACTCCGACAGGCTTACCAACAAACCATTGATTAGCTTCATCCCTTGTAGTTCCATCAGCCAAACTTATAATTTTATTGCTATTCTTTGTGAAATTGATATTTGTTATCCAAGAAAAATCTCTGGTTTTAATATTGACAGTACTTAACGAGATTTCAATGCCACGGTTATTTATTGAGCCGACATTATCAGTAACACTACCAAATCCGTTCATCTCTGACATGACACGATTCATAATAATATCATTTGTTCGACGGTTATACACATCGATAGTTCCATTAATTCTTCCATTAAAAAATCCAAAATCCAGGCCCAAGTTAAACTCTTTAGTTAACTCCCAAGAGAGTGTTTTATTTTCAATATTTGAAATAGAGGAACTTGTAACTCCATTATCATTACCAAAAAGATATTTGCTATTAGCAACTGTTTGTGAAGATGTATATGGATCTACGCCATTATTACCTGATACACCATAGCTAAAACGCATTTTCAAATTAGATAGCCAGTTCTTATCTTTCAAAAAATCTTCTTCAGAAACTCTCCATGCAATTGCTGCTGAAGGGAAAAATGCCCATTTATGATCCATTGCCAGTTTTGAACTGCCATCAGTACGACCGGTAGCGGTGAATAAATAACGTCCTTTATAGTCATAGTTGATACGAGCAAAATAAGAACTGAGTTGCTCTTGTTCATAACTTGTTGCCATACTTGTCATCGTTCCGGCACCCATATTGTACCATTTATATTTATCCGTAGAGAAAGCTTTTGCGGCCTGAGCAGAATATTTATATGTATATCTGTACCAAGATGTGCCTAAGGTTAAATTAAAACTATGATCTCCCCATTTTTTTTCACCATACAATATATTATCCCAAGTATATTTAATTGTATTACTTGTTCTATATTGTGCTGATGTTCCACTCGGATTTCCACTTGCCGTTTTTGTATTTGATCCGATGTATGATCCGTAAGTAGTGGATTGGATATCAGGCGTAAATGTTATAGTATATTTTAACCATTTAAGAGGCTTTATTTCTAAATTTATATTTCCGAATGTGTGTAAACTATTTGTTTCGGTGGTTCGATTTCTCATCTCTAATAATGGATTTACCAGATTACTAAGAGTTTTATCCGAAAATAAAAGGAGGGACCCGTCAGTATCATATTTGTCGGTGAGAGGATTTAACCTGTAAGCTGTACGTAATGTTTCCGGACTAGCATTCGGTGTAATTTCATAAGCAGTGTAAATATTAGCTCCAATCTTAAATATATCGTTGATTTGTCTATTTACTGATGCGCTAACATTATAACGGGTATAACTATCACCTTCAATAATTCCTTTTTCATTGTTGTAGCCAAGCCCTAAACTATAACCTAATCCTTTTCCACTACCTTCTACTCTAAGTGAATGTGATTGAGAATAAGAAGTATTAAGAATCTCTGAGGGCCAATCAATAGTTTTGCCGGCAGTATAATTATCGTATTGCTGAGCACCGAGAACTGTTTTTAAATCAGGAACATAGGTGTTATCTGAATAATTATTGCCTATCGCTCTATCCAATCTGTATTGCACATATTCATCGGCATTGCAAAAATCAGGTAAATTCATTGCTGAATTAATGGAAAAAGCCCCTGTATATTCTACATGATTTCTGCCTTCAGTACCTTTTTTAGTTGTCACAATGATCACTCCATTGGCACCTCGAGAGCCGTAAATTGATGTTGAAGAAGCGTCTTTCAGTACATCGATGCGCTCAATGTCATTTGGAGAAATATCATTGATAGAAGTAACATACATACCATCAACAACATAAAGTGGGGGATTAATATTACTCATATCAGTTCGAGCATCACCACCGGGTTCGGCAATAATGGTGTTTTGCCCACGAACCATAATATTATATCCTCCTCCGGGTTTTGTTCCTGATGAAACAATGTCAACGCCAGGTAGCTGACCATATAGAGCTTCTGTGGCACTATTATAGTGAGTTGCAACTATTTTATCGTTGGCTACGGAGCTAAGAGCACCTGTTAAATCTGTTTTCTTTGTAGTACCGTATCCGATAACGACAACTTCATCTAAGGTTTTAGAATCTTCTTCCAAAACAATATTTAAATTGTTTTGACCTGTAGCCATGATTTCTTTATTGATGTAACCAATAAATGAAACAATCAGGTTACTTCCTTCATTCGCCTTTATTTCAAAAGAGCCATCTACATCTGTAATAACTCCCTGAGTTGTACCTTTAACCAATATATTGGCGCCAATCACCGGAATTCCCTTTCCATCTACTACTCTGCCCGAAATTGTTTTCTTTTTACTTTTGTTAGAATCCGTCGGGGCTGTTAATTTCGAAGCCTGCACAATAATATATGAGTTTTCGGAAACTTTTTTGTAGGTTAATCCGCTTCCTAAGAGGCTTTTTTCCAGAGTCTGCTCTACGGAAGAGTTGACTACATTGGCCTCCGGAAGCAGTGTATTACCAATTTGTTGTGAATCAAAAGAAATATTTTTCTTACTTTCTTTCACCATCTCTTTAACTCGTTCCGCTACGCTCTCCGCTGGAAAATGTTTGCTTATCGTTTGACCTTGCATAAGGATCGGCCAACAGAGGAAGCTTGTTATTAGAAAAATAATGCGAGGAAAATTCATACTTTTCATTCTTTTTTCATTTTTGTATTGTTAACTATTTTGATGTGATATGCTCTGTTTATAATTAGCTAATTATATTCTATTGGCCCTTGAAAAAAGGCAAAAGCTATCTGCACATCCCCCAAAAGGAGGATCTGGGAAGATTGGTTTTAGCGACCAACCTTTATTTATGCTTACTTTTATTTATGGAGAATCACCCGGCTATTTTCTATTGTATATTTTACATTATACAATTTGCAAAGTGTGTTCATGACTTCCTCTATTTTGGTTCCTTCCACAAAAGAAGATTTCAAATGTATTCCTTTTAGGGCTTTGTCACGAATTTCCATTTCCACGCCGTAATACTGTTTTATGCGCATTTTTAGTTCTTCGGTATTAGCATAGTTTAGCACAAAACCTCCGTCTAACCAACTGGCGGCATCTTGCCAATCAGCTGTTTCAGTCTCATAGCTATCCTTCTCCCGATTATACATCAATTGCTGATTTTTTGTTAACGTTGCTAGCTGCTCATTATCAGTGAAAATTTCTACCCGACCACTTCTGACCGTAATCGCATCTTCCTTCAAATCCTTATATGCTTTAATATTAAAAGAAGTACCCTTTACTACTGTTTTTAGGTTGCCACTGTGTATAATAAATTCTTTTTTTGGATTTTTGGACACTTCAAAAAAAGCCTCTCCTTCCAACCAAACTTCCCGTTGCTTCCGATCGAATTCATTGGCCAGTAAATGCAAATGACTATCTCTGTTTAGATGGACGATACTACCATCGGGTAAGTGAATCTCTTTTCTCTCATGCATACCGGTTTCGTAGGTATCATAGTTAGCTACCAAAGCTTCTGAATCAGACCTTGACTGGTTGGGTAGATACAAACCTCCTACGCCAAGCACCAAGAGAAGGAGGACAGCTGCCGCTGCATAGTTCCGTAGCGCTATTATGCGTTTACGACTCTTTCTTTTAAAATGAAGTTTTTTTTCTAAATTATTCCATACTCCTTCACAATCTTCTTCCATTTTCCTTTCATCCATGCGTTGAGTATAACGACTCCAGCTATGTTCCGCATCCCATTCTTCCACCGCTTGTTTTTCTTTGTCAGTGGAGTCGCCATGAAAATAGCGGTGCAGCAGTTTAACATAGATATCCTGCCTCGCTTGCTTTGTTTCCTGAGACGAATCGTAAATCAGTTTCTTTTTCCCTTTTTCATCCATAACTTTATAGTACGTTTCATTTTACTTTCATATATAAAAAGGAAGTAAGGCCCTCTTTTTATATACAAACCGGTTAATTTCCTGTTTCATTTTCGTTTCGTACCAATACAAGGTGTTGTAGCAAGATATTCATCCTTTCGTTATCTTGTATTAATGAATCTCTCTTATTTTTGCGGTAAAATTAAGGGAGGGAGTATTTATGCAATTGTCCGACAAAGCATTATTGGAAGCGATTTATCAGAAGGAGGAGAATGCCTTTAATGAACTCTACAAGAGATATAAACGTCTATTTTATAATTTAGCCTACACTTATACGGGAGACAAAGAATCATCAGCCGATATTGTTCAGCATTTTTGGATCAGTATCTGGACAAAACCGGAAGCGATAAAGGCAAATGAGGATGATTCGGCTAAATCATTTTTATATAAACACTTCTCTTTTTTCGTCAACACCTATTATCGATCACTTTATGCACAACAGAAAAATATATCGGACTGCAACGTAGATCAGGTAGAAAATGAAATCTCATACACGCATATTATGGAAGAATTACAGGTGAAAGAGATTCATCTCCTTATTGATAAAGCTATTGAGGAGATGCCTCAAATGACCCGGCAAATATTTATTCGTCGCTGGAAAGAAGATTATTCGCAACAAGAAACGGCCCATTCCTTATCTATCAGTGAACAAATGGTACGTAATCGATATAACTGGGCCATGTCCTTAATCCGTAAACGGTTAAAATCCAACCATCAATTAGACATCTATATTCCTTTGCTTTCTTTTTTAATGAATTTTCTTAAACGGTAAGGAGACGGAACATACTTCGTCTTAAATTTGCTTTCTTTATTCAACTCACCAATTGTTTTGTTTTCCAGTATTAGCTCTATCTCTTATCTGTAAATAAATCGAAGCGTTTTTCTTTTTGTTTAACAGAGAATATATTGTATTTAATTTTCACCGAGGTCTTTTATCGATTCTCCACTCTCATAAATACGATATGGCTTCCTCTGCCGCGGGTGCAAAGTGTACCTTCAGCTTCGAGAGCTCTTAGCTCTTCGAGAGCTTTGTTTTTCAACAGTCCGGTGAGTTGGGTATATTCACTGCGGGTGATGAAGGCATTCTTGTCGAGAAATGTTTCTAACTGTGCTCTGCGTTTTTCCCGACTGCTGTTCGATGATTTCTGAAAGCCGTATTGGGCACGTTCCAATGGGGCATAAAGGCTTTGGCGTATCTTTTTACTGGCGCGAAAGTTGACATTGTCGAAGTAAATGGAGGTGGAGCGGATTTCTTTTTTATTGTTTACTCCACGGCCTTTGATACGTGGCGAAAAATAACCCAGTTCACCCAATTCTACGGTGAAGCCGTCTTTGAGATATTCTGAGATGGCATGGGTTAGTTCGACGATGGCACCTTTCAGGTCTCCCGGAGTCAGAGAACAGGCTCCTGATATTCGCTCGATAAGTTTCTCGGTGGATATGGTACCGCTTGATACGATACGTGGGTAAAGTTGTTGCTTTTCGCCGTCGCCTTTAGGGTTGGGCTTTTCTACAAGGTCATACATTGCTGACATAGTCTCTGCGTTTATTATGGTTAGTTTCTATTTAGGTTATCTATTTTTGACGGGTATCTTAAGCGTTTTTTATACGAAACATACTAAGTCACCCAGTTGGATGATATTGATCACACAAATGAATGATCTTAGTCACACAGCTGTGTGATGGATAAACTTCATTTGTATGACTGATTATATTTTCCGATAAAGATACTTAGTTTCTTTGAAGAATGCAACTAATAATACTATTAAGTTGGTCTAACATACATGTGGTAGATCAAATAGATGTTGAATTTAACTTTATACCATACATATGCTATAAAAATACCACATTTAATGTACTTTATATTTAATTTTGTTTCCATATCTTTACGGCATGAAAATTAACTGAATTTAAAGGTTGTTCGTTATGAAAAGAATGTTTGGAAAGAAGATTGCAGGATTATTTGTTTTTCTACTGGTTACCGGAACTGCTTTTGCGCAGCAGAGTAGAATTCATGGTAAAGTGAGTGATAAGAATGAGGCCTTGCCGGGAGCAACGGTGCAGGTAGTTGGTACCAACGTAGGTACGATTACGGATGCTGAGGGTAATTATACTCTCCGCTTGGGCAAAGGAAGCTATACGCTCAAGGTTAGTTATATAGGATATAAACAGTTGCAGAAAAATCTTAGCGTTCGGGGGCAGGAAGATTTGGAACAGAACTTTCTGCTGGATGACGACGGTGAGGATTTGGATGAAGTGGTGGTAGTGGGCTCCCGGGCGCAACCCCGGTCTCGACTTGAATCGCTTAATCCGGTAGATGTGATTGACCGGAAGGTTTTTAAAGAGTCTGCTCAGGTTAATTTGAATCAGTTACTGAATTATGTAGTGCCTTCATTTAACTCGAACACGCAGGTAATCAGTGATGGAACGGATCACATTGATCCGGCTTCTTTGCGCGGATTGGGGCCTGACCAGGTATTAGTACTTATTAATGGTAAACGCAGGCACACTACGTCACTTGTCAATATAAACGGAACGTTTGGTAAGGGATCTGTCGGCACAGACCTGAATGCTATCCCTGTGGCCTCTATTAAACGTATAGAAATATTGCGGGACGGTGCTTCGGCACAATATGGCTCGGATGCGATAGCGGGGGTAATTAACATCATTCTGGAAGATAACACGAACGATGGGCGAGTGGACTTGACTTCAGGCGGTTATCTTTCAAAAAATTCAGAAGGGACGATGGATGGTGAAACGGTACAGGCTAATGCTAATATGGGTTTTAAGCTTGGCAAGCAGGGTGGTTTCATTAATCTGAGCGGGTCGTATGATTTCCGCGATCCTACTAACCGTCAGAAAGAATTTACCGGTACTATATTTAAAGACTATAATTTCCCGGATCGCTATGCTAACCCTACAGGGGTAGATGTGACTGATGTGGAACTTGCTCGTTTGGGCAAAACCAGAGCCGACTATGTATCGCGCATTGGTCAGTCAAAAAACAGAGGCGGTGCTCTTTTCTTTAACTCCAGCTTGCCGCTATCGGAGCATGCCGAATTCTACTCTTTTGGTGGCTTGAACTATAGGAAAGGAGAATCGGCCGCTTTCCGTCGGCAACCGGCGCAGCTCAATCAAAACAGTGAGTATCTCTATCCCGATGGTTTTCTTCCGCTGATTGATACCGACAACATAGATCAATCCTTATCGGCAGGTATCCGCGGCAAAAAGGGAGAATGGGATATTGATTTTTCGAACACTTACGGAAGAAACAGCATTGATTTTGTTACTTCCAATACGCTGAATGCTTCTTTGCTGGATGCATCTCCCACACGTTTTGAGGATGGCGGATATCGTTTTACTCAAAACACAACTAATCTGGATATTCATCGTCATTTTGACTTACTCTCGGGGTTTGACTTGTCATTCGGCGGCGAACATCGTTATGAGAACTACCAGATTATTGCCGGCGATGAAAACTCTTATCGTGACTATGGACGGGCATTGAAAATAGGTACGGATGCTAATGGGAATGATATTCTTGTTTCGGATGCCAATGGTGATATTCAAACTTTGCAATCGGCCGACGGAAAAAACTATGCAGGGGGTGCACAGGCATTTCCCGGATTCCGACCCGAAAATGCTGTCAATGTATCTCGCTCGTCGGTTGCTGCTTATACGGATATGGAGATAAACCTGACTTCCAGGTTCTTGGCTGCCGGAGCGCTTCGTTTTGAAAATTATTCTGACTTCGGCTCCACGCTGAACTGGAAGTTGGCTTTACGCTATAAGCTGAACGATAATTGGGCTTTGCGCGGCTCGGCCAGCACGGGCTTTCGTGCTCCGTCACTTCATCAACGTTATTTTAGTGCTACCTCAAGCTTGTTTACCGATGGAGTAATTATCTCATCGGGCACTTTTCGTAATGACAGTCGCCTAGCTAAGTTGTTGGGTATACCCGATTTGAAGGAGGAAACATCTTATAATTATACAGCTGGATTCACCGGACGCTTTGGTGATTTTAACCTTACGGTAGACGGTTACTTCATACGGATAGATAATCGGGTGATCTATACCGGACAGTTTAAGGGTAGCAATGCAGCTGATGCTTCGGATCAGGATAAAGAGATTTATAACATTTTGAATCAGGCAGGAGCTTCGAGTGCTCGTTTTTTTGCCAATGCTATTGATACGGAAACAAAGGGCGTTGATGTGGTACTTTCATACAACAAGAGAGTGGGGCCGGGCTTGTTTCGGGCCGACTTATCAGGAACGCTTGTTAAAACGGCTATCGTAGGCGATGTACATTCTTCGGGATTGCTGGCAGGAAAAGAATCTTCTTATCTGGACGATGCCAGTCGCATTTATATAGAATCGGCAGTGCCTCGTGTGAAGAGTAGTTTATCCCTTAGCTACTCTCCCTATAAATGGAATTTTCTTTTGCGAAACGTATATTTCGGTCGGGTAGATGCTGCCACCAATACGGTAGCCGATCAGGAGACATACGGTGCAAAGGTGGTGACCGATGCGATAGTGGGTTATAACTTTAACAAAAGTCTGAAGCTATCGGTGGGTGCTAACAATTTGTTTGATATCTATCCGGATAAAGCCACAGGAAGTAATGTTGGATCGGGATATTTCATTTATTCTCGTACCGGACAGCAATTTGGCTTTAATGGTCGCTATGTATTCGGAAGAATATCACTAACATTGTAGCAAACGAACAATGTGCCGAAGTGTACTGTTTATATTTCTATCTGCTCAGTGGGCTTATGTGAAATGAAAAAGATTTTAATTCAAATGAGAATGAAAAAAATAATTTTATTATTGAGCTTGGTGTTCGTCGGTTTGACGAGCATCAATGCTCAGCAAAATCGGCTGATTGGTATTGCCGATACGTATAATAACGGTGAAACAACTGTGCCGCGAGCATATATCGATGCTGTTTTGAAGGTTGGAAATATTCCGGTGTTGATTCCTTTTATGCAAGACGAAGACCATTTGGCGAAGTTGATAGGCACTCTGGATGCAGTGATTCTGCCCGGTGGCGAAGATATAAATCCGGCCCGTTATCATGAACTTCCTTCTCCGAAGCTTGGTGAAGTGAACCTGCCTCGTGATTCGTTTGATATGGCTGTTATCAAGCTTTCCGTAAAGGAACATGTTCCTTTGGTAGGCATTTGCCGCGGCATGCAGGCTATCAACGTTTATTTCGGCGGAACACTTTATCAGGACTTGCCGTCGGAATATGCCGTGAAGAATGTTGCGCATCGACAAACACTGCCCAAAGCGATAGCTACACACACCATTTATGTAACGCCTGAATCGTATCTTGCCCGTATAAGCGGACAGGATTCGCTAAGGGTGAACAGTTTTCATCATCAGGCGGTAAAGGATGTAGCTCCGGGATTCAAAGTCACGGCACGTGCTACAGATGGAGTGATAGAGGCTTTTGAGTCGGATAAGTATGGTATAATTGCCGTGCAATTTCACCCCGAAGGTTTGGTCATAGGAAACGATTCTGCTATGATCGAATTCTTTCGTTCCATGCCTGTAAAGCATTAATTACTTAATAGTAGAAAGGATAATAATATGGATTACGAAATAGTACATTTCTCCGAAAGGAATCGATTTGAGATGGAGCAAGACGGATTGACGGCTTATGTGGAATATAAGCTTGCGGATGGCGGATTGGATATTCTTCATACCATTGTGCCGGAACCGTTTGAAGGCAAAGGCATAGCCGGAGCTTTAGTGAAAACAGCATACGACTATGCGCTTGCTCAGGGGCTTAAAGCCAAAGCTACATGTTCGTATGCTGTTATTTGGTTGAAGCGACATCCGGAATATGCCGCTAATTAAAAAGACTTCTTACATCTTAAGATACAAATCATATCTCGCAAGAGGGTGCCTCGGTAATACTGCCATAACGGTGGTATTCGAATGAGATGCTTTGCTCCTTGAAGTAATGTAATAGTTCCACCCGCCCTTCTTGTAGAGGTTTACAGGTATCAATGTGTTTCTGAATTTTTGCTGCTCTCTCATACATTTCCATCGGGATATTGGGCGAGCAGGTACGTATGCGCTCAAATAGATGCATACTGTCCATAAATTCTTCGAGGGATTCTTCTTTCACGGAGGGGACTAGTTTTTTTAGCCGAGCAATTCGATGATCGCCTGGTATTACACTGATCGTTGGTATAACTCCGAGTAATTTGCATGCTATATAAATTACTAAGGCATCGTCTGCGTCGTCATCAGGAAATAGCCTGAGTGCGATGCTATCAACAGGGATGTAATGAAACAGGTTTTGTTCTCCATAAAGTTTGCTCATCTCTTTGGTTGAAAAGAACTTACTACGGAGAATTTCGTCGTAATTATTCAGGAGTTCTTCCTTTGCTCCCTTATCTGCTATGTTAACGAAAGAGGTGCAATAGTTGGGGCCTCCGGCTTTTAGCCCGCCACCAAAGGCAGACAACTTCATACCACCGAATGGTTGGCGATTGACAATAGCGCCTGTGATGCCTCGATTGATATAAAGATTGCCCGCCTCTATATTCTTTCTCCAAAGTGCTTGTTCGTCTTCATCCAAACTCTGTAGGCCAGAGGTAAGTCCGTAGTCGAGACTATTTACCAACCGAATGCCTTCTTTTAGATTCTCAATGCATACAACGCTAAGCATAGGGCCGAATAGTTCTGTGCAGAAGGAATAACTTCCCGGTTTCACTCCCCATTTGATGGTAGGAGCAAGGAAGTATTTCTTTTTGTCGAGGAAGTGGGGGGCAACCAACCACTCTTCGCCCGCTTCAAGTGTAAGGGCTTTCAGCAGTTTCTCGTTCTCATTGGTAATCATAGGGCCTACTACATTGCCCGGATTCCATACACTACCTACTTTCATGCTGGTGGCTGCATCAATCAGCTTCTCTTTGAATGAAGGATCATCGTACACTGATCGCTCTACCAATAATAAGGAGCAGGCGGAACATTTCTGTCCGGCATTGCCAAAGGCAGAAGTTACCACATTCATAATGGCGTGATCTCTGTCTCCCGAGGCAGTGAGGATAATGGCATTCTTGCCTCCGGTTTCGGCTGATAACGGTGTTGCCGGATTGGCTTTAGCGATGCTGAGCGCCGTCTCCGTGCCACCGGTTAGAATAATGTGTTTTATTTGTGGTGCTGTGGTAAGCACTTTGAGTGCCTCTCTGTCGGTTATCACTACCTGAAGTGCCTCCTTAGGTACGCCTGCTTTCCAAAAAGCTTGGGCAAACATCCACGCCACAGGTGCCGCCACGGTAGCCGGTTTTAGAATAACGGTGTTTCCGCCGGCCAGTGCCGCTGATATGCCGCCAATAGGAATAGCACAGGGGAAGTTCCATGGAGAAATGACCAGGATTGTTCCTTTTGGTGTGATGGTAACATCCTTCAGCGCTTCGATATTTTTCATGGAAGTCGTATAAAAGCGTGCATAGTCTATGCCTTCCGAAACTTCCACATCACCTTCTGTCACGGTTTTGCCGGTCACGGCACACATGCAACCGATTAAGTCGCCCCGCATCGCAGCTAAGTTGTTGGCTGCTGCATGCATTATTTCATGTCGCTTGGCCAATGTTGTTTGTCGCCAGGCTGCAGGGTCGACATCGGCAATGGCGATTATTTTCTTTATCTGTTCTGTGTTAGCTTGAGACATCTCACATACTCTCACTTCGTCATTCAGGCAACGATCCAGGTAAACATGTCTCTTCTCGGTAACCACTGTCTCAGTTCCTATCTGCAATGGCAAGACGGTAGGTTCTTCCTCTTTTCCTTTTTTCCACTTACTGATAATGCCTTCTACCCATTGTTGGTTTTGTGGCAAATCGAAGTCTGTATCCGGCTCGTTGGTTAGATTGTCGGCAGGGGCAACCGGTGTATAGGGTTTGTTACGATCTTGCGTTCGGGTAGGAGAGTGGGTAATCTTATCTTTCATCTGATAAGCTTCTTCGAATTGCTTTTCTAAGAAAGTCCAGCTTTTACTGCCCGGTTTTAGGTTGAAAGAGTAGGAGAGGAAGTTTTCGGGCCCGGTATTTTCATCGAGACGGCGAACCAGGTAAGACACTGCATTGAGAAAATGTTCGTCTTTCACTACCGGCGTATAGAGAATTACCCGATTGCCTAAATTGGATTGTGCCCGCCAAAGATGGTTGGCCATACCTTCGAGCATCTCGAAAGTCATGTATTGGGTGGAACCGTACTTTTGACTTAATAAGTAAGCATAGGCAATGGTGAAGAGGTTGTGCGAAGCTACTCCTATATGGAGGCAGGCTGCATTCTCAGGCAATAAAGCTCTTTCGAGCAAGTGCAGATAATTGGCATCTACCTCTACTTTCGAGGAGCGAATAGGGTTGGGCCATCCACGCAGTGAGGAAGTAACACTTTCCATTTCAAGATTACAGCCTTTTACGAGGCGCATTTTTACAGGAGCACCGCCCTCGGCCACCCTTTTCTTTGCAAACTCCAACAGTTCGGTTTGGAAACCGTAAGCGTCAGGCAGATAGGCTTGTATCACGATTCCTGCTGAATAGTTCTTAAATTCCGGTTTACTGAGTACTTCCTTAAACAAGCGCATGGTGAAGTGAGTGTCTTTATACTCCTCCATGTCCAGGTTGATAAACTTAGGCCTTTTTATTCCGTCCTCGTCCACATAAGGAAAGTCGATGGCTTTCTGATATAGTGCGGACATGCGCAGTACGAGTTCAGGAAAACTTTCTCTATAATTCAACGCATGCGTTTGGGCATAGATTCCTGATATTTTTACTGAGATATAATTAATATCTGGCGATTCAATTGCTTCCAGATAATGAAAATATCGATGATCGGCTTCTTTGTTGCCTAATACAACTTCGCCCAACAGGTTTACGTTCTGCCCGATCTTTTGATGAAAACGCGTGGCCAGATGTTTGGTTAATTTGGGACGTTCTTCGTTGATGATAACTTTAGCAGTATCCATCCGGAGACGTTTCTTGATAATGGGGATGGCTATCGTACTGAAATGGTGTCCGAAGGAGTGATACATCTTGAATAGCAAGGTATCTCTTTTATTCAAAAATTCGGGTACTCCATACCTTTCAATTAGGATATTAATGCGTTTGGCCAGTTTCTTGTTATCACGAATTTGCGACGATTCATCGAGCATCTTCGATAAAAAGACTTTATCGCTTGGGCGCTGAATCATGGTTGCGTACTTGTGTTGTTCTTTACGCTCTTCACCGGTCATAACCTCTTCACATTGGGCATGAAGTTTCAATACCCAATCTTGTACTTCTTGTATAGTGGGATTATTCATACTGATTTATGTTTTTAATTAGTGAAACGAAAAAAGATTTTTATCTCATCGATCAAAACATAAAAGGAGTGGGGCTGAACTGTACGGCTCTGTAACGGTGCAAGGTTTGCAGTGCTTGCTGTGAGAACCTGTTAAAAAGTAAATATTTTCTTTCCATAACTCAAACTTACCATAAAGATGTGTTATTAGCATGCTTCGTGACAAATATATGAATATATGCTGAATAACAAATCAAATTGAGCCTGAATTTAGGGCCGCTATTCTTTTTTATATAGATCTTGCATCACAAGTCCGGCTATCATGAAACCAAATAGGGCAGTGCTATGTGCCATTGTGCCGTTTATGCGTGCTTTGAGGCTACACCACTCGTGGTTAACTAAATCAGAATTGCCCGGTCCGTTTTTTGCTTTGGGGCAAAGACATTGATCTGTTCCGCAAGATGAATTGCCTCCTTTGTTTTCGAGCAACTCTTCGCTGAACACACAGAGGAATTTCTTTGAGGGGCGTTCTCCTTTTTTAAACTTATTCCTGAGGGCCCTTGCTAGCGGGCAACCTATTACTTTCCAGAATTCGGCTACCTTAATCTTTGTAGGGTCCATCTTCAGGGCCGCTCCCATGGAAGAGAATAATACAGCTTTTGTTTTTGTTGCAGTGCGGATCAGTTCTGCCTTGTTTTCCAGACTATCGATAGCATCAATGATATAATCATATTCATCTAAATGAAAAGAGTCCGACGTTTCGGCACTATAGATTTGTTGCAAAGCATTTATTTCTGCTTTGGGATTGATTTCGAGTAAGCGAGTTTTAAGAGCTTCAACCTTTACTTGTCCTACAGTCTTTGTGGTTGCCATCAGCTGGCGGTTGATGTTCGTTACGCAGATCCGGTCGGAATCTACTATTGTTAGTTGGCCAATGCCCGACCTTACAAGGCTTTCGGCACACCAGCTGCCTACACCCCCTACACCAAAGATGATCACTTTCGTACTGGCAATCTTGCTCATCAAGTCATTGCCCAACAATAATTCAGTTCTCTTAAAAATGCCTCTTTCCAGTCCCATCGATTGCTTTTTACTTATTCAGGCTGCAAAAATACAATAAATATTTCAAATCAAAATCGACAAATACAATATCGTGTAGGCCGATCTACTTTTCAATAGGCATACACGAATATTGTATTTGTCGATTTATCTTTTTCTTATTCACCTTATCTCTAAGGTTTCTTATGAAAATGCTCGGTTAAAAATTAAAATTATCGGGATGAGAGCCCAAACGTAGGTTCTTGTCCAGCTTACTTATTTCTTCCATTTGTTTCGCTGTAAGAGTGAAATCAGTAACACTCAGGTTCTCTACTAACCGGGCTTCGTGTATTGATTTAGGTATTACGATGACTCCTCGCTGAAGGTTCCAACGCAGAATTACTTGAGCAGCAGATTTGCCATGTGTGGTGGCAATGCCGGTGATGATCGGGTTAACAAGGATATCAGTTTTCCCTGCACCTAAAGGCCCCCATGCTTCGGGATAAATGCCTTTTCCTTTGCAATAAGCAATAACAGCTTCCTGCGAGAGATAAGGATAGCATTCTATTTGATCGACAGCTGGTATCACTTCGGCTATTTGCAATAAATCGTCCAAATGATGAGGCTGATAGTTACTTACACCAATGGCTTTTGCTTTGCCGCTTTTATAAACCTCTTCCATCTTTTTCCATACGTTTTTATAGGTCTCTTTGACCGGCCAATGCACTAAATATAAATCTACGTAATCAGTACCTAATCTTTTCAGGCTGGCTTCTATTGCTTCCGCTACTTTGCCCGAGCGTTGATCGTCATTCCACAATTTAGTGGTTAAGAATATTTCTTCTCTTGCTATGCCGGAATCTTTCATTGCCTTTCCTACTGCTTCTTCGTTTCCGTAAATCATAGCAGTGTCGATGTGTCTGTAGCCTACCGATAATGCCAGTTTTACTGTTTCGTATGCAACTTGTGCATCTTCGACTCTGAATACGCCAACCCCTACGGAAGGTATATTCACTCCGTTGTTTAATGTGATTTTCTCCATAATTTTTTGCAGATTATAGTTGATACAACAAATTTGTTCCTTTGTTGTTCGTTAGTCTTCGAACATCCGACTTCTTGCCAGCATACAAGCTCCGACGATTCCTGCGCGATCTTTTAGTTTAGAAGTCATAATAACAGAGTCTTTATTAACCAGATTTAAAGAATATTTTCTAACGGCAGTTTTGATGGGTTGCGTGATGTAATCATCGGTTAATGAAAGACTACCGCCAATAATTACCAGTTCCGGATTAAAGATATTGATAAGTCCGGCTATTTGTTTCCCCAGCTTTTGACCAATCTCTTCTACGATCTCGATGCATAGCACATCCTCTTTGCTAACCGCTGAGATAATCTCGTCGAGAGTGAGCGGGTCTTCGTTTTCTACTGCTACCCGACCGGATAATATGGAATTTTCTCCGTTTCGTACTCGTTCAAGCAAAATCCGATGAAGGGCAGCCCCTGAAGCTTCAGTCTCTAAGCAACCTTTCTTGCCACAGTGGCAGATGATTTCATTGTCGAATGTATTTACGTGCCCAAACTCTCCGGCGAAACCTGACTTCCCGTTATATATTTTTCCATCGATAATGATTCCAATGCCAATTCCCCAGCTGATATTAACAAAGATAATGTTTTTTTCTCCCTTCACACATCCCTGCATGTACTCGCCGTAGGTCATAGCGCGAGTGTCGTTGTCAATCGTAACCTTGTATTTGAGTCTCTCCGCTAAAACCTCAGCCAAAGGGCGCTCTTCAAAGTTGAATAAGCTGAAACTGTATCCGGATTCAGGATTTACCCGCCCTGAGATATTGAGGTTGATATTTAGAATTCTTTCCTTATTGATTGCGAGCTTTTTGATGAAGTTTAAGATGAGTTTACATAATTCGTTCATCCCTTCTATTGAATTCTCCAGCTTATAAGGAATGTTCATTTTGAGCTCTACCATTTCACCTTTGAAGTTGATGATACCTATATTAATAGCAAATTTCTTGATGTCAACCCCTATAAAATAGCCTGATTCTGGATTAAGTCCATATAAACTGGGGTGTCTGCCTCCACTTGTTTCAAGTTTGCCGTAATCATTTAGATATCCATCCTCACACATTTCACCGATGAATTTAGTAACAGTAGGTACACTCAGATCCAGTTCCTTGGATAGATCCGTTATGGTAGAACTGCCATTATATATATAATGTGTAATGATACGCTTCTTGACGAGTGCACTTTTAGACCCGATCTCTATTTCTTTAAGGAATTGTTGGTTCATAACTTAAGTTGTTGTACAGTTTATGCAAATATACCGAATTTATTTAATAATTGGCTTATTAGCTATCGTTTTGTTTATTTTATGAATCTCCTATTTGCTTCCTACTTGGTGTTGTATGAAACTAATGGGAAATATTTGGCTGTTCTATATCTGTGTTTTTAGATATGAGAGAGGGTGTTTATAAACTATAAAGTTAAATATAGGATTATATAATAAAATAATTTATTATTTATTGCTTATTTAATAAAAGATAGTATATTTGCATTTGAATAACCACCTTAATATTTAACTGATTTTTTAATCGTCTTAATTAATATGAAAACAAATGATCGTAGAGACTTTCTTAAAAAAGCGGCTTTGGCAGGAGCTTCTGCTTTGGTTGCACCTTCCTTGTTTGGTTTTGAAAAACGAGAATCTTCTGTGTTATCAACTAGTATGGAATCGTTCTCTGGAAGTAAACTGCTGGTCCCTCAGAAAAATGGTCTAAAAATAACAGGTACTTTTCTCGATGAAATTTCTCATGATATTCCTCACCAGAACTGGGGTGAGAAAGAATGGGAGTTGGATTTTCGTCACATGAAGAGTATTGGCATAGATACGGTGATTATGATTCGTTCCGGTTATCGTAAGTTTATGACGTATCCTTCTAAATATCTGTTGAATAAGGGATGTTATATGCCATCGGTCGATCTGCTGGATATGTTTCTTCGGCTGGCTGAGAAGTATGGAATGAAATTCTACTTCGGATTATATGATTCCGGTAAATATTGGGATACGGGTGACTTAAGTTGGGAAATAGAGGATAACAAGTATGTAATAGATGAGGTGTGGAAAAACTATGGCGAGAAATATAAGAGTTTTGGTGGCTGGTATATCAGTGGTGAAATAAGTCGTAAAACAAAAGGCGCTATCGGGGCTTTTCGGGCAATGGGCAAACAATGCAAAGATGTTTCCGGAGGGCTGCCAACATTTATTTCTCCTTGGATTGATGGAAAAAAGGCGGTGATGGCTAGCGGCTCTAATCTGACTAAAGCGAATGCAATCTCTGTGGAAGAGCATGAAAAAGAGTGGAATGAAATCTTTGATGGAATCCATGATGTGGTTGATGCGTGTGCTTTTCAGGATGGGCATATCGATTATGATGAGTTGGATGCTTTTTTCGCTGTAAATAAGAAATTAGCAGATAGATACGGAATGCAGTGCTGGACGAATGCGGAGTCATTTGACCGTGATATGCCGATTAATTTTTTCCCCATTAAGTTTGATAAGCTTAGAATGAAACTAGAGGCTGCTCAGAGAGCTGGTTATGATAAGGCAATTACTTTCGAATTTTCTCATTTTATGAGTCCCCAATCTGCCTATCTACAAGCTGGACATCTATACGATAGGTATAAAGAATACTTTCAAATAAAGTGAAGCAGATGAAATTACAGATTAATACTGGATATCTTATATTTCTTTCGGTGGTAGCTGCGTTGGGAGGATTTCTGTTTGGCTATGATACGGCTGTTATTTCCGGAACAATAGCAAAGGTCACCACTCTTTTTCAACTGGATGCTATGCAACAAGGTTGGTATGTGGGATGTGCCTTGGTAGGTTCTATAATAGGTGTGCTATTCGCCGGTGTGTTGAGTGATAAAATAGGTAGAAAGAAGACGATGCTTCTTTCAGCTGTATTGTTTTCTACTTCTGCCATCGGTTGTGCTTTATGTGGTGATTTTAACCAGTTGGTTATTTATAGGATTATTGGTGGAGTAGGAATTGGGATTGTATCTATTATTTCCCCATTATATATATCGGAAATCTCCGTCCCTCAGTATAGAGGGCGTTTAGTGTCGCTCTATCAGCTAGCTGTAACAGTTGGTTTTTTAGGCGCTTTTCTAATGAATTATCAATTGGTTGTCTGGGCTGATAATGGGGTGATTTCTGGAACCGCAATGATTGATAAAATATTTGTTTCGGAAATATGGAGAGGTATGTTGGGAATGGAGGCGTTGCCGGCTGTACTGTTTTTTATCATTATCTTTTTTATTCCCGAAAGTCCTCGTTGGCTTATTCTGAAAGGAAGAGAAGTGCGGGCAAAGAAAACGTTGATACATATCTATCATTCTGATAACGAGGTTGAAAGTCAGATTGCGGCAACACGAGAAGTAATCTCTTCTGATACAAAATCGGAATGGTCATTATTATTTCAACCGGGTATCTTTAAGGCTGTTATAATAGGTATGTGTATTGCGATTTTGGGGCAGTTCATGGGTGTGAATGCTGTGCTTTATTACGGACCGACTATCTTCCAAAATGCAGGTCTTTCGGGTGGTGACTCTCTCTTTTATCAGGTACTTGTAGGAGTTGTCAATATGCTTACCACCGTTTTGGCTTTGGGTATTATAGATAAAGTTGGTAGGAAGAACCTTGTTTATTATGGCGTTTCGGGCATGATACTCTCATTATTATTGATTGCCTTTTATTTTGTAGCTGGTGAATCAATGGTCATCCCGAATCTTTTCTTATTGATATTTTTTCTCTTTTATATATTTTGTTGTGCCATATCCATTTGCGCAGTGGTATGGGTGTTATTATCAGAAATGTATCCTATAAAAGTGAGAGGCTTGGCTATGTCAATAGCGGGTTTTGCTTTATGGATCGGTACATATCTCATCGGGCAGTTAACCCCCTGGATGCTCCAAAATCTTTCCCCCGCCGGAACATTCATTCTGTTTGCTGTGATGTGTATTCCCTACATTCTGATCGTCTGGAAGCTGGTACCTGAGACTACCGGAAAGTCTCTTGAAGAAATTGAAAAATATTGGACTAATTTAAATCGACCTTAATCGTATAAATACAAATTAAATGATGGTTTTTAAGGAATTGGCGGCACAGTATAAAACTGAGTTGCTAGACGGAGTCTTGCCTTTTTGGCTTAATAATTCTCAGGATAAAGAGTGTGGAGGCTACTTCACTTGTCTTAACAGAGACGGAAGTGTATTCGACACGGATAAGTTCGTGTGGCTGCAGGGACGCGAGGTCTGGATGTTCTCAATGCTTTACAATAAAGTGGAGAAGCGTAAGGAATGGTTAGATTGTGCTGTGCAAGGTGGAGAGTTTCTGAAGAAGTATGGCCATGACGGGAATTACAATTGGTATTTCTCTCTTGACAAAGAGGGAAAGCCATTAGTAGAGCCATACAATATTTTCTCATACACTTTTGCTACTATGGCTTTTGGGCAGTTAAGTCTTGCTACCGGTAATCAGGAGTATGCGGATATTGCTAAAAAAACTTTTGAAATCATACTGTCGAAAGTGGAGAATCCGAAAGGGAAGTGGAATAAGCTTTATCTTGGAACGCGTGATTTGAAAAACTTCGCACTGCCTATGATTCTTTGTAATCTGGCATTGGAGATTGAACATTTGCTGGATGCTGACTATTTGAAGCAGACTATGGAAACATGCATACATGAAGTAATGGATGTTTTCTATCGTCCTGAATTGGGAGGAATCATTGTTGAAAATGTAATGACCGATGGACAGTTGTCTGATTCATTTGACGGGCGGGTGATTAATCCGGGTCATTCTATTGAAGCCATGTGGTTTATTATGGATTTGGGTCAAAGACTGAACCGTCCGGATTTGATAGAGAAGGCGAAAGATATTACTTTGACCATGCTGAAATATGGATGGGACAAGCAATATGGGGGGATTTTCTATTTTATGGATCGCTTGGGTTATCCTACTCAGCAATTGGAATGGGATCAAAAGTTGTGGTGGGTGCATATTGAAACGCTGATTTCCTTATTGAAAGGATACCAATTAACAGGTTCTAAGGAGTGTCTGGAATGGTTTGAAACAGTACATAACTATGTCTGGACTCATTTCAAGGATCCTGAACATCCCGAATGGTTCGGTTATCTCGACCGGAGAGGAGAGGTGCTATTACCCTTGAAGGGCGGAAAATGGAAAGGATGTTTCCATGTACCAAGAGGATTATACCAATGTTGGACGATATTGGAAAATTTATAGCTTCTTAATTTTAAATCAATAAATCATTAATCTTAAAAATTTATCCTATGACAGAGTCTAACTCTATTTTGAAGAAATCTCGATTAGCAAGAGTAACTTTGCTTTTGCTATTCACACTTTTTGCTTATTCCGTAAGCGGGCAGGCACAAAGTGTTGTGAAGGGTACGGTGACCGATGCTTCAGGTGAAGCTGTTATCGGTGCTAGTGTTGTTGTTAAAAATCATAGCAACAACGGAACTGTGACGAATCTTGATGGACAATACAGTATCACGGCTAACGCAAAAGATATTTTGGTGTTTTCGTATATTGGTATGGTTTCTCAGGAAATAAAAATAGCAGGCAATAGAGTAATTAACGTTGTGCTAAAGGACGATGTTAAGACACTGGATGAAGTTGTTGTTGTTGGTTACGGTACTCAGAAAAAAGCTTCACTGACAGGTGCGGTTTCTGCTATGAAAGGCGATGAACTTCTTAAGTCTCCCGCTACTAATGTCACTCAAATGTTGGCAGGAAAATTGCCGGGTATTTCTTCTGTACAGGAATCCGGAGAACCGGGCTTAGATAATGCTTCGTTGCGTATTCGTGGTTCTATATATAATGTTACTTATATTGTTGATGGGTTCCCTCGTTCCATCGGTGATATAGATCCGAATGATATTGAAAGTGTATCTGTACTGAAAGATGCTTCATCTGCAGCTGTTTATGGTTTGAAAGCTGCTGGAGGTGTTATTATTGTTACAACTAAAAAAGGCACTGAAGGGAAAGCGAAAATCACGTATGATGGTTCTTTTGGCGCCTCTATGAATGCTAACTTTCCTCAGTTTATGAATGGACCTCAATTTGCCTATTATTATAATTTGGGAGATATGATGGATAAAATAGGCAATGGACTTATCACGGATGCCAGTGAATATACACCTGTTTTCTCTAAACAGAATGTTGAAGATATGCTGACTAATTCTAATGGTTGGGGCAATGTGAACTATATCGATAAGGTGTTTGGCACAGGTTTTAATCAAAAACACAATATTTCTATTGAGGGTGGAACGGATAAAATGCGCTATTTTGCTTCTGTAGGTTATTTGGGGCAGAAAGGAAACATAGACAATTTCTATTATGATCGCTATAATATTCGTACCAATCTTGAGGCAAAAGTAGCGAAAGATTTTACATTAACAGTGGGCATTGCCGGAAAATCGAGCAAGAGGCACAGACCAGGATATGCTTCCGGAGGTACAGACTCTGATTCGGAACTTGGTGAGCAAGGTTGGATGTCTATTGCCAACCAAACTCTAAGAATGCATCCGTATGTGCAGGAGACGTACAATGGTTCTTATTCCGGTACAGCTAATTCCAGCGGTCAGGCAAATAGTCCTTTGGCTGCTATTTATGAATCCGGCTATAAAATTACCCGTACTACGGATGGACAAACAAATCTTTCCTTACAATATGATGTGCCTTGGGTGAAAGGTTTGAGTTTAAAAGTGAATGGCTCGTATGACTACTCAACTTCGTATGATAAAAATTTGGATACTCCTTATTATGTGCAAATGGTTACGATGCCTACCACTGCAACAGAGGAACTGCCATATGCATATACAGCAGATCCACGTGGAAATACTACTATTCAATTGGGCGAAGGACAGGCTACGACACGTCAGCTAGTTGGACAGGGAAGTATTGCATATAATAATTCATTTCATAAACACCATGTCGATTTTCTTGCTTTGGCGGAAATTCAGAACTGGAAATATAATACGTTTTCCGCTTATGCTACCGATGTGCCGTTTCCTGAACTTCCGGAATTAGATTATGGAAATCCGTCAAAAACAAAACCGATAGCAGGTAATAGCGATGCAACGAGAAGTATTGGGTATGTGTTTCGTTTGAAGTATGATTATGACGATAAATACCTTGCTGAATTTACCGGTCGTTATGATGGTTCGTATAAGTTTGCTGGCAATGTGGGGGGCAAACGTTGGGGGTTTTTCCCATCAGGCTCTGTGGCTTGGAGAATTTCAAAAGAGGACTTTATGGAAAGTCTTGATTTTATTAACGATTTAAAGGTACGCGCGTCTGTAGGTCTGCTGGGGAGTGATAACGTAGATCCTTATCGTTTTTTAAGTACTTATGCTTATGGAGACAAAGTCTTGATCGACGGGAATTCTCTTTCTACAATGTATTCGGCTGCTGTTCCTAATGCTTCACTTTCGTGGGAGAATACGTTGTCATATAATGTAGGGTTTGACTTTACAATGTGGAACGGTTTGTTAGGGCTTGATTTTGATGCATTCTATAATTATACGTATGATATTTTAACTCAGATGGATAGTGGAAATTATCCTCCATCAATGGGTGGGTATTATAGTAAATGGGCGAATTATAATAAGATAGATACTAAGGGAGTAGATGTGAGTGTTTCACATCGTAATAAGTTTCTGATTGCCGGGAAAACTTTTAATTATGGGACATCCGCAAGCTTGACATGGGCCAAGAATCGTTGGTTACGCTATGCCGGTGACTATGCAAATGAACAGTTTTGGAATAAGGTGGCTGGCAATAGTGTATATGCTAATTACGGCTGGGTAGCAGAAGGCTTGTACCGCTCAGAAGAAGAGATTGATAATTCGGCGTGGTATGGTAGCAGACCGAATATTGGTGATATCAGGTACAAGGATTTAAATGGTGATGGTAAAATAGATGATTTGGGGGACAGAGCGCGTATAGGGCGTGATAATCGTCCGGAGTTGACTTATGGTTTGTCGCTTAATGCCAGTTGGAATGGTTTTGATTTCAATGCTCAGTTTACAGGTGGTGCTTTGTTTGATGTTTCTCTAACGGGTACTTACTATAATAGTAATGATGATAATACGGTCTGGACTAAGACCTTTAAAGATGGTGCAAATTCTCCGTTATATTTGGTGCAAAATGCTGTAAGTGTTTACAATCCGAATGGAACTTTTCCCCGTATTACGGCAGGAGGATTGACTCATGGTGGCGATAATGGTTTATCTTCTACTTTTTGGATGCGTGATGGTAAATACATTCGTCTGAAGTCCGCTCAACTAGGATATACTTTCCCGAAAGCATGGACGGGTAAAATCGGTTTTCAAAACTTGAGACTTTATGTGGAAGGATCTAATATTTTCACAATATCCGGGCTCCCTGCCGGTATTGATCCAGAATCTCCGGGAGTGAATAATGGCTATTATCCTCAACAACGTACTTTGATGGGTGGTATAACATTGACTTTCTAAACCTATAAAATCGATAAAAAAATGAAAAGAATATATTTGATAAGTACATTTGTTCTTGGAACGTTATTCGGTTTGTCATCGTGCAGTGATTATCTGAATATGACACCGACGGATGAAGCCTCTGATAAAATGGTCTGGAGCTCGGTAAGTAGTGCGGAATTGGTGGTGAATAGTTTCTATCATTATACTGCTTATTTTGGTAATTATAATGAGGGGGAATGTAAAGCTGGCATGACAGAGGGATTGACTGATATGATTAAGTATGGAGATGCTAATTATAATGCTTACAGGTATGTGCCTAATGAATTGTCTTATGGAGAATCATCTGTACTGACTGCCAATTATGTAAATGTGTATCTAGGTAACTGGACTGCTGTTTATGAATATGTACGTCGGGTGAATGAAGCGTTGTATAATTTAGATAAATATGGAAATTTCTCAGAAGATGAAACTCTCCGTCTTGAGTCAGAGCTTCGCTTTTTCAGAGGAATGCTCTATTTTGATTTAGTAAAGCGATATAAAGAAGTCATTATTTATGATAAGGACCTCAGCAAAATTCAAGCTAGTATGCCTTTGAGCACAGAAGAAGAAGGATGGGATTTTGTCGAAGCTGATTTGAATTATGCAGGTGAACATCTTCAAAAGAGTGTACAGTCAAACGGACGTGTTACAAGCGGAGCTGCTTATGCGTTATTATCTCGGGCTATGTTGTATGCTGAGCGTTGGGATAAAGCGAAAGCAGCAGCTGAAGAAGTTTTTAACATGAAACTTTATTCCTTGACTGAAAATTATGCTGATGCATTTAAGTCGAATAGTGGAGAATCTATCTGGGAATATGATTATAGTGCTACGAATAGCGTTTATCATTCATGGGACAATTTTTATGCTCCTGGTGGAGATAAGACTTTGGATGGTAACGGACAAGTAGGGGGATTGGCTACTCCGACGCAAGAGATGGTGGAATCTTATGAGTATGCTGACGGTGGTTTTCCTGATTGGTCAACATGGCACAGTACTGCGGGGACAGAAGAAGAACCTCCTTATTCTCAGCTAGAACCTCGTTTTCAGGCTGCTGTACTTTACAATGGGGCTGAGTGGAAGGGACGCAGTATTGAACCTTATGTCGGCGGTACAGATGGATGGTGTACATGGAAGGTGGAGAAAGATGCCAACGGACGTACTACTACCGGATATTTCTTGAAAAAGCTAGTTAATGAAGATCATCACTTTACAACCTCGCAATATTGTGAATCACCATGGATTGCTATTCGTTATGCGGAAGTGTTGCTGAATTATGCTGAAGCTTGTTACAAGACTAGTGACCCCACTAATGCTAATGCAGCTGTAAGAGAAATACGTACCAGAGTAGGACTTCCTTATTCGGACAAGAGTGGAGATGCTTTGATGGCTGCTATTCGACAAGAACGTAAAGTAGAGCTTTCTTGTGAGGGATTGTATTATTGGGATATGCGTCGTTGGAGGTTATCGGCAGATGCATTTACCGGTACTCGAAGACATGGATTAAAAATTGAGAAGAATGCGAATGGTACGTTTAAATATACCTATGTGGAAGTAGATGATAAAGATCTTAATTTCCCGGCGAAAATGTATCGTTGCCCGTTACCTAGTGATGAAATAAACGGTAATAAGCTAGTGAGTCAATATACCGAATGGCAGTAACATTAAAAATAGAAATCATTATGAAAAGAAATTTATTATATTTATTAGGGATACTGACATTTCTTTCTGCTTGCCAGGATCCTGAAGAAGTGGCTCCGGATACCTCTAGGCAGGGGATAACCAGTCTTACGGCTGTTTTTACTTCAGGTGACTATAACGGATCGGAAGCAGTGAGTTACAAGGTTTCAGCGGAAGAATCTACTTCTGACAGATTTGTAATTCCGGTTCCTTGGTTCTTTCCCGAGAGTAGCGATAATGAGACGACTGAAAACATGACTGCAATGCGTGTAAAGGCCGAACTGAATAATAATTATACAATTAGTCCGGAGCTGACTGTTCTTGATTTAACGAAAGAAAATTATTTTACATTGACTGCTCCGGACGGTTCTACAAGAAAGATTAGTATTACTGGTGAACGGACAAAATCATCTGCTTGCCAGTTAATTACGTTTAGTTTGAAGAATCCTGAGATTTCTGCTGTAATTGATCAGACGAATAAAACAGTGTCTTTGATTTCTGCAGATGATTTGTCTGCTTGTCTGGCTGATTTTGAAGTGTCTGCACATGCCACTATTTCTCCCGATCCAAGTACTGTTGTTTTGAACTATAATGAATCAGTGAAACTGACAGTAACTGCTCATAACGGCACGAGTAAACAAGAGTACACCGTTATGAAGAATATACCGGAGAAGATATCATATGGTTTTAATTCTGAGAGTTTGGAGCAAATTTTTAATATTGATGCTACAAGTATATTGGGTATTCCATATCTATCGACTAATGCTCCTACTATGGGTGCTATTAATAATCAGCTGGTTGTTTGTATGGGAGACGGAACTACTCCGATGTATTTTAATCGCATAACGGGCGTTAAACTGGGGACTATTAACTTAGGAACAGCTAAAGCTGCTAGTGTAACAAGTGATGAAGCGAATCATCTGTTGATCTGCAATCATCCGAAAGGAGGAGAAATCTGTAATATCTATATAACCTCTTCTGTGACACAGGCACCTACTTTGTTCTATTCATTTACGAATGAAACGGCTTTGCCTATGGGTGCGAAAATGAAGGTAAATGGTGATGTGAAGAATGATGCTGTTATCATAATAACAAACGAAGGTATTGATGGGGTTACTAATTCAAGTAAATTTACACGAATTGTAGTGAAGAGTGGTGTTATCCAAACACCTGAAGTGGTTGACATCAGTGCTACAGGTTTGGCATGGGGAAGTGCTCCGGTAAATGGTACGACAGTAGTTCCGGCTTCTACAAATGCGAGTGATGGCTATTTCCTCTCTTATTATGATGCGAATGTCTTTACTTATCTCAACGGGACAAATACGATTGCTGCCCAATTGAGCAATTCGTCAGGAAATAGTTGGGGACAAAATCAGAATTGTCTGGATGCTAAAGGTTTTAATAACGCTAATTATGTGGCATTGTTTCTAGTTAGTCATTTTCCAAGTTGGGGTATTGGCCCTGTATTGTACATGTATGATGTTACTGATAAAGGGAAATTGACAGGGGATATTTCGACATCTCCGGCATTAGTACTTTCAAACGAGAATTTAGATTGGTATCAGCAAGCAACGTATGATACGGCTTCCGGTGATGTATTGATTGCTCCGACGGCAGATGGCTTTAAATTATATGTATACTATTATGATAATAATAGTGCTACCATTGGAGCTTATGTTGCTGATTGTATTAAGAAATAATTGAGAAAATGAAATTGGTATCTCTGAATCTTTTGATTGGGAGATACTGATTTCTTTTATACTATAAAAGAGAACTATGAAAAAAATATATTATTTATTCTTGCTGGTTATTCCATGCCTATCTATGGCTTGCGATAATAAAGATACTTCTATTCCTGAATGGCCATGGAATGATACTCCTGAGGAAGAATCGACGGAGGCTAATCCTGATATTGTAAAGTTAGGATGGACAAATGTTGATGCTGATTATGGAGATTTGCCTACTTATATGGATGTTTATAAATCTCCTGAGATGTTGGCCGAAAAAACGGCTGTAGCTTACATTGTTGTTGCTGATATGAGTCAGGCAACATTTAATGTCTGGGGTGATGTGAGTTATTCGGATGCAGCCCAGGGCTATGGATCTGCTACTGTAAAAACGCCTTCAGAGATTTATTCAGAGGAGAATTTGCCGGTTATTATAAATGGGGGTCTTTTTTTCTGGGATAATTCATCCGTGGAGAGTGGCTTTTATTATTCTCAGAGTTTAGCTATACGTAATAGTGAACTTTTATCTCCGAATCAAAATTATTATTCGGAAGACTGGGTTACTTTATGGTATCCTACTATTGGAGCTTTTTGCCAGATGGAAGATGGCTCTTTTAAAACAACATGGACTTATTATACTAGTGGAGGTGTAAACTACTCTTATCCGGCACCTGCTGATAATAGTATTTCTAAAGATCCGTTGGATGTACCGTCGGCGACTTTTCCGGAAGGTGCTTCCGAATTGAAAGCAAAAACAGCTATCGGAGGTGCTTCTGTATTAATACACGATGGAGTAATTAAAAATACTTATGCACAGGAAATGTTAGATGTATCTGCTGATTCTGACCAGCCTCGTTCGGCTATCGGGACTACGGGAGATAATAAAATGATCATTTTTGCATGTGAAGGGCGTGAGGCCACTGTAGGTAGTGTTGGGCTTACTACTGCTAATGTTGCCGAGGTGCTGAAAGCATTGGGATGTGTGGAAGCTCTTAACTTGGACGGCGGTGGTTCCAGCTGCTTGCTGGTCAATGGTAAGGAGACGATAAAGCCCTGCAATGATGGGAATGCGGAACGTAAAATACTTACTGCAGTGACTTTGAAATAAGAGTATAATCTAATGGATGGAATTTATAAGATAGCGTTAATCGTTTTAGGAAGTATATTTCTCTTGACTGCTTGTAAGGACGATAATAGTGTCCCTTCATGGCAATGGGAGGACTCTTCTACGGAGGCTAAGCCTCGTTATATTTGGATTGATGCAGCTGCTAATTTCCCGGATTATGCGAATAGTCGTGATAATATAACGCGTGATCTCACTAAAGTGAAAGATACCGGGTTTACAGATATCGTGGTTGATGTGCGTCCTTCAATGGGAGATGTGCTTTTTCAAACATCGGTGGCAGATCAGGTGAAGAAGTTGGATGTATGGGAAGGGAGTACTTACACTTATTATGAACGGACGGCTACATGGGATTATTTGCAGGCATTTATTGATATTGGCCATGAACTGGGACTTAAGGTGCACGCTGCAATTAACACCTTTATCGGTGGGAATAAATATCCATACGGGTTGGGAGAACAAGGAATGTTGTTTCGGGACGCGTCAAAGAAAGAATGGGCTACTACTCTGAACTTGGAGAGTGGGCTTGTGAATGTGATGGATGTTACTGATGATGCTTATGGTACGAAATTCCTTAACGCTGCAAATGAGGATGTGCAAAATTATATTCTGGCATTGTTAAGTGATCTGGCTAAGTATGATGTAGACGGGATCTTTCTTGATCGTTGTCGCTATGATGATCTGACCAGTGATTTTTCTAATGAGACAAAAAAACAATTTGAGCAATACATCGGTGAGAGTATTACTCACTTTCCTGACGATATAATGCTACCCGGAACAAATTCATTGCCTGATTCTAAACCAAAATATTTGAAGAAATGGCTTGAATTTCGTGCAAAAACGATACATGATTTTATTGTAAAAGCGCATGATAAGGTGAAAAGCATTAATAAGAATATCCAATTCGGTGTTTATGTGGGAGGGTGGTATTCTACTTATTATGAATCGGGGGTGAACTGGGCTAGTCCCAAGTATAATACTTTTGTGGAGTATTCTGAATGGGCTACTGCTGATTATAAAACATTTGGCTATGCCGACCATCTGGATTTTTTATTATTGGGAGCTTATGCTTCTGCTGATAAGGTTTATGGAAATACGGAATGGACAATGCAGGGCTTTTGTAAGCAAGCTAAAGACAAACTTCAGGGAGATGTGAAATTTGCTGGTGGTCCTGATGTGGGTAACTGGAGTGTACCTGTCGGTATAAATTTGAATACTGCGGTAACTAATACTGTAGATGCATGTATCAATTCAAGTGATGGCTATTTTGTCTTTGACATTGTTCATGTGAAAAAATATAATTATTGGGATGAGTTGAAATCAGGTATAGATGCTTATTTGAAATCTCAGAAATAAATAAGATAGATATTAGTATGGTCAAAATGAAAATTCATTGTTTGTTTTTCCTGCTCCTTCTTGGCATTAGTCTTAACATAGCCGCTCAGGTTAATGCCGTAGCGGGAAAAGTTTTATCTCACGGAGAAACTTTACAAGGGGTGGTTGTAACGGATGGTCATCATTGTGTATTAACAGATAATTCCGGTTACTACCAACTTCCTATAGCTGAAGATAGCCGATTTGTATATATCTCTAGCCCATCAGGATATTTGGTGGATACTCAAAATGGTATTCCAAGGTTTTATAAGGAAATTGATCGTGCTGAAAAGCAAAGTTACAATTTTGAGCTATATCCGGATTCTAAAGATGAAACGAATCATGTTTTTATAGCTCAGGCGGATGTACAACTTACATCGAAGGAGGAATTGGGGACTTATAGGTCTGTTTTAAAGGATTGCAGGGAGTTGCTTGATAATTACTCCGGATGCGATGTCTTTGGATTGGATTGTGGAGATATCGTGGGAGATACTCCGGCACTTTATCCTGATTATATTAAGGCCAGTGCTACTTTAAATATCCCTATTTATAGAGCGATAGGTAATCATGATATGAATTATTACGGTAGGTCTTTCGAAACATCATATAAGACATTTGAACATTATTTTGGCCCTACTTACTACTCATTTAATAAAGGACAGGCACATTATATTGTTATTAATAATAACTTTTATATTGGGCGCGATTATTTCTATATGGGTTATGTTGATGAGAAAATACTATCTTGGTTGGAAGAAGATTTGTCTTATGTACCAAAGGGTACGTTGGTTTTTTTAGCCATGCATATTCCTTCCCGGTTACAGGATAAGCAGGAATCCTTTCAATATAACTATAGTATGATAGCTGATCAGACGGTGAATGCTGAGGCTCTGCATGCACTGCTAAAACCTTACGTTGCCCATATTATTAGCGGACATATGCATTATAATTTGAATCTGAACTACAGTGACAGCCTGATGGAACATAATACTGCTGCTGTATGCGGTACCTGGTGGCGCGCAGAGGTTTGTTTGGATGGTACGCCACGTGGATATGGAGTGTATGAGATAACAGGTAATAAAGTAAAATGGTATTATAAGAGTGCCGGATTTCCTAAGGGAGATCAGTTTCGGGCTTATATGCCGGGGAGTTCGGATGAATATCCGAATGATATCATTGTGAATGTTTGGAATTGGGATAAGCAATGGAAAGTTGAATGGCTTGAAGATGGGAAACTCATGGGGGAGATGATTCATTACACCGGTTTTGATCCGTATGCAAAGAAACTCTGTGCTGATAAAAAGAAGATGGTTTACGATTGGATTTCTCCGGTGCCTACTACTCATTTATTTCATGCAACCCCCCAAAAGGCAAATGCGAGAATAGAAATAAGGGTTACTGATCGTTTTGGTCATGTATATAATGAGATGCTTACGCGATAATATATTGAATGATGAATAAAGGTTATTGGTTCATATTTATTAGCTTGTTTTTTTCTGTCGCAATGCAAGCTAAAGTGGCATTGTCTTCCATTTGGGGAGATAATATGGTGTTGCAGCAGCAGTCGAAGGTTTACTTTTCCGGGAAGGCAAAGCCTGATACTAAGGTTTTTATTATTGCTTCATGGAATAAAGAAAAGGTTCAGATAAAAAGTGCTAAAGATGGTACTTGGAGTGCCACTATTGCTACTCCGGTTGCCGGAGGTCCTTATACATTAACTTTCTCCGATGGTGAAAAATTGGTTTTGAAAGATGTTTTGATAGGTGAAGTTTGGTTTTGTTCCGGGCAGTCTAATATGGAGATGCCGGTGAAGGGATTTAGGGGGCAACCTGTATATGGCTCTCAGTCGTATATTGTGTCTGCCGATGCGAAACGCCCTCTCCGGCTATTTACTGTGAAGAATGCTTGGAGCACTACTCTTCAAACAACCGGAATAGACGGCCATTGGGTGGAATCTTCTTCTGAGGAGGTGGCTAATTTCAGTGCTGCTGCTTACTTCTTTGGAGAGTTACTTCAAAAAACGCTGAATGTGCCTGTCGGATTAATTAATTGTTCGTGGAGTGCATCGAAAATTGAGGCATGGATGGACAGAAAAACACTCTCTCATTTCCCGGAAGTATCGTTACCTGATGTTTCGCAGACTAAATTTGGGTGGACAGCCGGTACTCCTACCTTGCTTTGGAATGCGATGGTTAACCCTTGGAAAGGTTTCCCTGTAAAGGGTGTTATTTGGTATCAGGGTGAAGCGAATAGTCCTGATCCGGGCTTGTATAAAAAGTTGTTTCCGGCTATGGTAGCTCAATGGAGAAGTTTCTTTCAATTGCCAGAGATGCCGTTTTACTATGTACAAATAGCTCCTTGGGAATCGGAAGGGAGAGATAAATTGGATTGGGCCTGGTTTCGCCAATGTCAGTTAGAGCTAATGGATGAAGTGCCCAATGTGGGAATGGTTACTACATCAGACGCCGGAAGCGAAAAGTTTATTCATCCCCCTTATAAAATAAAGGTTGGGCAACGCTTAGCGTATTGGGCGCTGGCTAAGACTTATGGTCGAAAAGGATTTCAGTATTCGGGGCCCATTTATAAGAGTTGTAAACTTACAGACTCAACGGTTGAAGTCAATTTTGCCTATGGTGAAGAGGGCTTGATTCCCGAAAATCAAAAACTTAGAGGCTTTGAGCTTGCTGGTGCTGATGGCAAGTTTCTTTCTGCTCAGGCAGAAATTATAGGTGGCTCGCCAACGGTGAAGGTCTGGAATGATTCTATTAAAAATCCGGTAGAAGTACGTTATTGCTTTCGTAACTACATAGAAGGAGATTTATTCAATAATGCTCAAATTCCGGCTGCACCTTTCCGGGCTGTTATAACGAAATAGATAAGAATAAAGTAAAACGAATTAATAAAAATAAGAAGATGAAGAATCTAAAATTAATATTGACTTTATGTGTTGCTCTATTATTTACTGGCCATGTTAATGGTCGTACGATAAAAAATCAGATAAAAGGAAAGCCGGCTCTTATGTGGATAGATGCAGAAGCTAATTTTGCCAGATTCAGCCATCCGGATTCAATTGATTATTATCTGAGAAAAATTAAATTTTTGGGTTTCACGCATGCTGTTGTAGACATACGTCCTATAACCGGTGAGGTGCTCTATGAGAGTGCTTATGCGCCTCGTATGGAAGAATGGAAAGGGGCTAAAAGAGGTGATTTTGATTATTTGGGCTATTTTATAAAGAAAGGCCATGAGTTGGGGCTTCAGATATATGCTTCATTGAATGTGTTTTCGGCCGGTCATAATTACTTTGACAGGGGGCAGGTTTATAACGGACATCCTGAATGGGCTTCGATGGTGTATACTCCTGATAAAGGAATTATCTCTATTATGCAAGAGAAAGATAAATATGCGGCTATGATCAATCCTTTGAATGCAGACTTTCGTAAGCATATTCTGAATGTATTAAAAGAGGTGGTCACTAAGTATCGTGATTTGGACGGGTTAATGCTCGATAGGGTGCGTTATGATGGTATTACGGCCGATTTTTCTCCTTTGTCACGCTCTAAATTTGAAGAATATATCGGGCATAAACTGGCTCGTTTTCCGGAAGATATTTATCAATGGAAGAAAGATCAGAATGGGAAATATGTCATTGATCGTGGTCCCGCTTTTTTGAAGTGGATAGAGTGGAGAACAAAGAACATTACTGACTTTATGGCTCTGGCTCGTAAAGAAGTAAAAGCGGCTAATTCTAAAGTCTCATTTGGAACATATACGGGTGCCTGGTACCCTTCTTACTATGAAGTAGGGGTTAATTTCGCCAGTAAAGAATACGATCCCAGTAAAGATTTTGATTGGGCCACTCCTGATTATAAAAGATATGGCTACGCCGAGTTGATTGATTTGTATGCAACGGGAAACTATTATACAGATATTTCTCTTGACGAATATAAGAAAGCTAACCGTAGTGTGTGGAATGAAACGGATAGTCAGGCGCAATCCGGGACCTGGTATTGCGTGGAAGGGGCTTGCGCACACTTAAGAACTATTCTTAAAAGGAATAAGTTTATGGGGGGCGTTTTGGTCGATCAGTTTTATAAAACCCCCGATAAGTTGTCTGAAGCCATCAAAATGAATCTTTCTAAATCTGATGGATTAATGGTTTTTGATATTGTGCATATCATTAATAAAAATCTCTGGAAGGAAGTAGAAAAAGGCATGAGAGAAGGCGGAGCACTTAATTAACTTAATGCAATGACGACTTCTGTATCCGGATAAAACAAATGAAATAGGTTGTTTTGTTTGGGGTAGATTAGTCAAAAGAACATATAAAAGCTGGTATAATGAATAATAGAGCCTTTTCTTTGGATGCGTTGCGTGGTTACGCTATTGCTACGATGATACTTTCTGCTACGATCTGTGAAGGGATATTGCCCGGTTGGATGTATCATGCTCAGGTTCCTCCTCCCGATCATGTTTTCAACCCCTCTATCTATGGAATAACATGGGTTGATCTTATTTTCCCCTTTTTCTTGTTTGCTATGGGAGCGGCTTTTCCTTTCTCTATAGGACGTAAGCGTGAGAAAGGGACAGGAATTCTTAATCTTGCACTGCATAGTTTGCTGCGTGGAGTAAAACTGACTTTTTTCGCCATATTTATTCAGCACATGTATCTTTGGGGATCAGTCTCTTCCGAAAGCATTTCAACCTCTTTATCCATGCTCTTGGTTTTTGTTCTGATGAACTGTATGTTTGTGCGTTTTCCTTGGGAAATGCCTAAGTGGACGCATCTTGCATTAGAATTTGCTGCTTATGTTATTGGCATAACCTTACTGCTTTTTGTTTCTTATCCGGAGGGCTATACTTTTGATCCTACGCATAGTGATATTATTATTTTAATATTAGCCAATATGGCTATTTTCGGTTCGCTGGCCTATTTGTTTACGCTGCATAACCGGTGGGCACGCATAGCTATACTCCCTTTTGTTATGGGTATCTTTTTGAGCAGTTCTACTGAAGGGTCATGGGCTAAAATGTTAATGCACTATTCACCTGCTTCATGGATGTATCAGTTTACTTTTCTTAAATATCTATTTATAGTTATTCCGGGTTCTATTGCCGGAGAATACTTATATGATTGGATCAAGAAACGGAAAGAGGAAGTTTCCGGTAGAATTAGTCATAAACGCCTTTCATTTGTATTGCTCATTTCGGTGGGGATTATCGTGTTCAACCTTTACGGACTTTATACCAGATCTCTTCTGTTGAATCTTGCCGGTACGGTTATTCTTCTAATCCTTTTAGGCTATTTATTAAAGGCCGATGGAAATGATATGCGTTTTTGGCGTAAACTTTATGTAGCCGGATCTTATTTATTAATGCTTGGCCTTTTCTTCGAAGCTTTCGAGGGAGGCATTCGCAAAGATTACGCCACATACAGTTATTACTTTGTTACATCCGGATTGGCCTTTCTGGCTATGATTGCTTTTTCTATCATGAGCGATATTTATCGTTGGAAGAAACTTACTTTGCCACTCGAAATGGTAGGGCAAAATCCAATGATTGCTTATGTTGCCGCTAACTTGGTTGTGATGCCTATTCTTCATTTGTTAGGTTTGGCCGGCTATCTTTCTTTGTTTTGTCAGAATGCCTGGCTAGGCTTTTTGCGAGGAGTAGTAGTTACTGCACTTGCTATGCTTGTGGCGATGCTTTTCACTAAAATAAAGTGGTTTTGGCGAACCTGATAGCATTAGATAGTTGGATGCGTAATTCTAAATAAGCATAAAAAAGAATCGCGGAATAATTAGGTCTATTTATAGTCAATAGCTTAATTACTCCGCGATTCTTTTTTAGGTTTTGATAAGAATTACCTTATCTTATAATCCCCGTATTCTCTTCAGATTGCTGAACGAATTGAATGATTTGTTCAATCTCTTCGCTCATTGGTACCTGTTCGTGAATTCGGATAATAGCATCGAATATGCTGGTGTTTCCCTGATAAATAAGCCGGTAAGCGTTGGCTATGTGTTTTTGTATCTTCTCAGGAAAATGGCCTTTGGTAAGCATTAAGCTATTGATGCCATAATAATGGGTAGGATTGCCGGATACTACGATGAAGGGAGGAACGTCTTTGTCAAAACGACATCCACCGCGAATCATTGTCCACGATGCTATGTGTGCTCCTTGTTGTATCACAGCTTGGCTGCCCATAATAGCATGAGAATCCACTTTGCAATCTCCTGCCACTTTAGTTCCGAAACCAAAAACACAGTGATCGGCTATTTTACTGTCGTGTGAGATGTGTACTCCTTCAAAAAGGCAATTATGATCGCCAATAGTAGTGCTCTGACCTGCGTGAGTAGCACGGTTGATCACTACGTTTTCACGAATCATATTGTTCTTTCCTATAATTAAAGAAGAATCTTCGCCTGTGTAGTTGAAGTCTTGGGGCAAGGCACCCAGCACTGTGTTTTGAAACACATGGTTGCCTTCACCCATACGTGTTCCATTCATTACACTGACATAGGGCATGATAATGCAGTTGTCGCCAATCTCTACATCCTTTTCGATATAAGCGAACGGATATATTTCTACGTTTTTCCCTATTTTAGCACCGGGATCAACAAATGCTTGCGGACTAATCATATTTTATCCTTGTTTTTATGGTTCAACATTATCTTCCTCCTCCTAATGCATAGTAGAGGTTCACAACTGCTTGCATGCGGTAAAAATCATCAGAAACTTTAGAAAGTTGTGCACTGAGCAATGATTTCTGTGCGGTAAGTACTTCCAGATAGGAAGTAGATGACCCCAGTTTAAATAACTGCTGAGTGTAGTTTACGGCTTTCTCCAGAGATTTGACTTGGTTTTCTTCCAGGTTACTTCTCTCTGTGGACGATTGATAAAGTACCAACGCATTGCTTACTTCGCTTCCGGCATTTAATAACTGATACTGGAAGTTTAGCAAAGCTTCTTTTTGCTGCGCTTTAGCTACTCTTAGGTTAGCGATGTTTGCTCCTTTATTAAATAGGGGTTGTGTAAGCGAACCAACGGCAGAAGCAATCATTTTTCCCGGATTTACAATGCCCAATCCAGAACTGTTTGTCCATCCTAAAGTTCCGGTAAGTGTGAGGTTGGGGTAGAATGCCGATCTTGCCTGATTGGTGGTATAATAGGCTGCAGCCAAAGCTAACTCACTTTGCATTACATCCGGACGGTTAGATAACAGCTGTATAGGAATGCCTGTAGCCAAATGGTCGGGCAATTTCTGCTCTTCCAGTTTGCCGCGATCAACCGTTTGCGGAACCTGTCCCAATAATAAGGACAGAGAATTCTCTGTTTCGCGAATCTGCCTGCGTAGTTCGGGCAATGAAGCCAGCACACTATAGTAGTTCGCTTCTGTAGATGCAACACCCGATTCATTGGTAACGCCGATGCTCACTAAACCTTTTGTTGTTTCCACACTTTGTTTCCACGATTCGGCAGTTTGCAGGCTGATATCCAATTGCCTGTCCAGCATGAGCAACGTATAATACGTATTAGCGATATTGGCTATTACTTTTGTACGCACTGCTTGTTGGTAGGCTTTACTTTGTAGCAGCATTGCTTTTTTGCCGCGTTCCGCATTCAGTAACTTGCCAAACATATCTATTTCCCAACTAGAGACAATGGGTAGCTGGTATGTCTGAGTTGCTTTGCTGTGATCAAAACTACTCACCGTACCCTGCGGGTTGAGTGCAAATGACGGTAAAAACGAAAGCTTGGCCGAAGTCAGCATTGCTTCCGCTTCTTTCACTTTTAGGGTGGCGGTAAGAAGGTCCGTATTGTTTTCCAACCCTGCTTCTATTAATGTTTGAAGCTTCGGGTCGGTAAAAACCTCTTTCCATGGCATATTTCCCATGTTAATTGTATCGGTTACTGCCAATGTATCATTTACAGAAGCCGAATCACGATACAAACCACTGACATTTACATCGGGACGATCATACGATTTGTAGATGTGACAACTGCTCAATAATGCAGTCGTACACATCAGGTATATTATTTGTCTTTTCATTTCTTTTTATCCTTATGTAGGTTTGTATATTGTTCGAGCTCTGAAACGAGAACGTTCGGATCTGCTTCTTCAAAATGCATCGGTTTGAATTTCTCCTGAATGGATTCGAAGATGACGAACAGTACAGGGACGATGAATATCTGGCAAATCATACCAATCAACATACCTCCTACAGCACCTGTACCCAGCGAACTGTTACCGTTGGCACCAACTCCGGATGCAAACATCAACGGTAAAAGTCCGATGATCATGGCTAGAGAAGTCATTAATATAGGACGCAGACGAGCAGCTGCTGCAAGTATTGCGCTCCATGTTATTGCCATTCCCGTTCGCCTTCGCTCCAAGGCAAACTCTGTAATCAAAATAGCATTTTTGGCCAGCAAACCAATTAACATGATCAATGCAATTTGCAGATATACATTATTATCTACACCCATAATATGGGCGAATATAAAGCTTCCTGCCAATCCGAAAGGCAATGAAAGAATAACCGTGAGAGGCAAAATGTAACTTTCATATTGCGCACTTAAAATGAAATACACAAACATGATACATAGCGCAAATACAATGACGGTGGCGTTGCTGGAACTTTGTTCGGAACGCGTTAACCCGGCAAACTCATAACCGTATCCGGCAGGCAGAGTCTCTGCTGCTACTTCTTGGATGGCTTTAATGGCGTCTCCCGAACTGTATCCGTTGGCAGCCGATCCGTTTACTCCTATAGAGGTGAACATGTTAAATCGGCTGATGTTCTGTGGCCCGTATACTTTCTTCATTGTGATGAATTCGCTTACAGGAGCCATCTCTGTTCCATTTCTCAGGTAGATGTTGTTCATCGTTTCAGGGTTGACGCGATATTGCGCATCCGCCTGAATCATAACGCGATATAATTTTCCGAATCTATTAAAGTTAGATGCGTACAGACCTCCGTAATAACCCTGAAGAGTAGCCATCACGTCATTTGGACTGATACCGGCCTTCTTACACTTTGCCACATCCACATCAATCATATACTGAGGAAATCTCGGGTCGAAAGATGTCTGAGCTGCGGCTATTTCGGGACGCTGATTTAGTTTGCCAAGGAAAGATTGTGCTACGCCGAAGAATTTGTTTACATCTCCGCCTGTTTTATCTTCCAAGCTGAACTCAAATCCGTTTGTAGCACTAAATCCTGAAATCATAGGCGGGGCAAAAATCAATATCTGTGCATTCTTTATGCTCTGTGTTTGCGCATAAAGCATTCCGATAACAGAATTTGCATCTTGTCCTTTTCCGGTCCTTTCATCCCAATTCTTTAACCGGCAAACAAAGGTTCCGTAAGGGCTTCCCTGTCCGGCGAGGAAACTGTAACCTTTTACTTGTCCTCTAAATCTGATCAATGGGTTCGCTTCCAGCAGCTTATCGACTTCATTCATAGTTGCTTCCGTCTTCTCCAGCGAAGTTGCCGGAGGAAGGCTCACCGTTATAAAAAACGTTCCTGTATCTTCATTAGGCACCAACCCGGTTGGCGTTTTCATCATTAAGAATGCCAGCAGTGCGGCAAACAGAACAAATGCACCTAATGAAACCCATTTGCGATAAATAAAGAACTGAACACCTTTCTTGTATTTCTCCAGCGTAACGTTATAAGCGGCATTGAACGAATTATGAAAACGGTCAATGAAACTTGGCTTTTTCCCGTGTTCGTCTGCATGAGGCTTCAGTAAGATGGCACATAAAGCCGGACTTAACGTCAAAGCGTTCAGCGCCGAGATAAAAATAGCTATGGCAAGTGTTACACCAAACTGCGTATAAAATACGCCGGAGGTACCTCCCATAAAGGTAACGGGAATAAATACCGCCGCCATTACTAACGTGATGGAAACGATGGCTCCGGATATCTCGCTCATAGCGTCGATGGAGGCTAAACGAGCCGATTTGTAACCTTGGTCCAACTTGGCATGAACCGCCTCCACCACCACGATGGCATCATCCACCACTATGGCAATGGCCAGTACCAAGGCAAATAGCGTTAACAGATTTATACTGAATCCGAAAATGTAGAGGAAGAAGAATGTTCCTATCAATGAAACTGGTACCGCAATGGCCGGAACCAATGTAGATCGGAAATCCTGCAAGAAGATATATACAACAATGAAAACCAGAATGAACGCTTCAATCAGTGTTTTGACCACTTCTGAGATGGAAGCAAAAAGGAAGTCGTTGGTATTCATCATCTCGTCGTAAGTCACACCCGGAGGGAAATTCTTCTGGGCCTCCTTAAGCGTATTTTGTACGTCTTTGATAATTGCGGTGGCGTTAGAACCTGCTGTTTGATACACAGCACATATTACACCCGGTTGTCCGTTAGATGATGTGCTTACCGCATAGCTTAATCCTCCCAATTCAACCCTTGCCACATCTTTTAAACGTAGCATCTGGCCATCCGGAGATGCTTTGATGATTATATTTTCAAATTCAGCCACTTCTTTCAAGCGTCCTTTGTATCTCATTACATATTGAAAAGACTGGTCTCCGTTTTCGCCAAACTGGCCCGGAGCAGCTTCAATATTTTGTTCGGCAAGTGCTGCCGTTACGTCACTGGGGATTAGCTTATACAATCTCATCACATCAGGTTTCAGCCAGATGCGCATGGAATAAGTCTTTGCACCGAATGCATCGGCACTACCTACACCCGGAATACGTTTAATCTGGGGTAAGATGTTGATGTTTGCATAATTCTGCAGAAAAGCTTCGGTATACTGGTTATTCGTTGCGTGTACAGAGAATATGACTAACATACTACTCTGTCTCTTGGCAGTGGTTACACCTACCTGAACCACCTCGGCCGGCAGCAGGTTAGTTGCAGCCGAAACGCGGTTTTGTACGTTTACCGCCGCCATATCCGGATTGGTTCCCTGCTTAAAGTAAACAGTAATTGTGGCACTTCCGTTGTTTGTTGCCGAAGAGGTCATATAAGTCATGTTTTCCACACCATTTATAGACTCCTCCAGCGGAGCAATCACACTATTGAGCACCGTTTGTGCATCCGCTCCGGAGTACGTGGTACTTACCTGAATGGTAGGCGGAGCAATATCCGGATATTGTGTGATAGGGAGTGAGGTTAGCCCCAGTATACCCAATATCACAATCAGGATAGAGATGACCGTGGATAGTACCGGGCGGTTTATAAATTTATCTAATTTCATGATTATGTCTTACTAATTATCTAATTATTTTTTTCCACCCATTGCAGCACCCATACCGGCAGCCTGTTTTAACTTGGCAGCCGATTCTTCTTCGGTAATAGGTTTAATATCCATACCGTCTTTTAAAGTGCTTGCTCCTTCAACAACAACGCGATCGCCCGCTTTGAGGCCTGAAGTAACCAGATAATCCTGACCGTTATCCAGGTTTGAAATGGTTATTTGTGTGTCTATCAATTTGTTGTCTGCGCCTACTACGAACACATACTTCTTATCTTGTACTTCGGTGGTAGCAGTTTGTGGAACTAATATGATGTTATCTGATTTATAAGGAATGATAATAGACCCGGAACCGCCACTCTTTAACAAATGGCTTGGGTTCTTAAATGTAGCTCTCATGCTCACGGAACCTGTTGTAGGGTCGATAACCCCGCTTACCGTTTCTATTCTTCCTGTTTCGGTGTAAATAGACCCATCTGCAATTTTCAGTTGTACGTCGGGGAAACTTTTCAGCACATTTACCGTATTTCCGCTTTTGCGTGTCAGCTCCAGCAGTTGCTTTTCAGTCATCGAAAAGTATACATACATTTCGTCGATGTTAGACACGGTAGTAAGAGGAGTGGCATTTGAAGGACCAACCAAGCTTCCTACACGATAGGGAATAGAACCCACTACTCCGTTCGAAGGACTTGTTACATTGGTGTACGATAAATTCTGGCGTGCAGTAATTAATTCCGCTTGTGCCTGACTCAAATTGGCCTCTTTAGATATCAAATCATTATTGGCCATTTGTAGTTCGTAATCTCCGATAATGTTTTGATTGAAAAGATCTTTCTTGTTTTTGGCCGTCAATCGGGCTGTGGCAACGGCTGCTTTAGCCACCTTAACAGAAGCTTCGGCCTGTTGCACGGCTGCTTTGTATTGCACGGGGTCTATCACAAACAGTGTTTGGCCTTTATGTACTACAGATCCCTCGTCAACGCCAAGCTTTGTGATGAATCCTGAAATTTGAGGTCTGATTTCAATATCTTGTTTACCTTCTATTGAAGCCGGATAAGAACTTTGCAGCTCAATGCTGGTCGGTTGCAAGGTTCGCACCGCATATTCGTGCTGCCCCGGCATTCCTCCTTGTTGCTTCTTACCGCAAGAGAACAGTGAAATACATAGAGCAAATACGCTTATTTGCAATGCTCTGGTAGTCAAGGAACGGTTCATTTTAGTCTTCATACTTAATAATCTATAGTTTTGTAATAATAATAACGTAATATCCAATGTTTGTGTTTATCAAGTTATGGATAAAAAGTTAATAACAAGTTTCTTAAAAAAAATAATGCAACAGAAAACTTTTCTTATGATTTTAGTTTCCGCTGCAAATGTAATAAGAAAAACGATATGTTTGTTCTTCTATTGCCTGTATAATTAAGTTTTTTTGTAGTTGGTTAACTGCTATGTTCTATAATGCTGCATTTGTCACAAAGTCCCTTCAATACATAATTAATGCCTTGCAGGATAAATCCATCGGGCAAGTTGACTGTTGGTGCGGGGATGTTTCTCAAACAAAAAGTTTTATGGCAGTTCATACAATAGAAATGCGAATGCAGATCTTCAATGGCGCAATCACAGTCATTGCTGCATAGTGAATACTTCAGAGAACCCGAACCGTCGTCGATACTATGAATGAGGCGCTGGTTCAAAAACAGAGCGATGGTTCTGAACAAGGTCGATTTATCAACCGTGTCCAGAGAATCTTCGAGATCGTTGAGGCTGAATGCCCTATCAAACTGTATAATGCTTTTCAGAACGAGTATGCGTATGGCTGTCGGGTTTATTTTTCTCTTCTCCAGCCTTTCCAGGTATATATCCATTGTCGTTTTTTTATATAAGGTAATGGTTTCTTCATTACGTTTATTACATTTCTAAAAATGCTTTTGTTGTATTCTCATTGCATTCAGTATGGCCAGCAGAGCTACCCCTACATCGGCAAAAACAGCTTCCCACATAGTAGCTACGCCGGTTGCACCCAAAACAAGCACAATGATTTTCACCCCGAAAGCCAGTGTTATGTTCTGCCACACAATGCGGCGTGTTTCGTTTCCGATACAGATGGCTGTGGCTACTTTACTTGGGTGGTCGGTTTGGATAACTATATCCGCCGTTTCAATAGCGGCATCGCTTCCGTATCCGCCCATTGCTATGCCTGTGTGGCTCAGTGCCAAAACCGGAGCGTCATTAATGCCGTCGCCCACAAAAGCAATCCGGTTACCTTCGGTTGCTTTCATCCTTTCTATATGCTTCACCTTATCCTCGGGAAGCAAATCGCCGAAAGCATTCTTTATGCCTAACTCAGTTGCCAATTTACTAACAATTGTTTGCTTATCGCCCGATAATATGATAATATTATCAATATTTAATGCTTTTAGCTTTCTAATGGCTTCTTTTGCATCTCTTTTGAGCGTATCGGCTAAAACGATATGTCCGGCATAGTGGCGGTCGATGGCGCATATAACAATGGTTTCTGCTGTTTTGTTTATATCGGCGGGGAGCGCTATTTCGTTTTGCGTAAACAAACGCGAATTGCCTATTAGAACTTCTTTTCCATTCACCCTGTTTTTTAGTCCGTACCCTGCCGCCTCGGTTACGTTGGTTGCTTCGCCAAACGCTATTGCCTGTAACTTTGCATATGCCACAATGGCCTGCGCTATGGGATGGTTGCTCTGACTCTCTGCCGATGCAACGGTACTTATCAACTCTTCTGCCGTAATGCCTTTCTTCACCACAACCTCTTTCACTTCAAACGCTCCTTTGGTTAGCGTGCCTGTCTTATCAAACACCACGGCATTGGTTTTGGCAATGGCATCCAGATAGTTGCTTCCTTTAAATAAAATACCGATCCTTGAGGCCGCTCCTATTCCGCCGAAATAACCGAGCGGAATACTTATTACCAACGCACAAGGGCACGAGATAACAAGAAAAATAAGTCCGCGGTACAGCCAGTCGTTAAAAATGAAAACAAAGGAGGGTTCTATTAACGAATAAAGGGCGGGCATCAGCACAATCAGTGCGGCAAGTCCGGTTATTATGGGCGTGTAGATGCGTGCAAAGCGCCGGATAAACAGTTCGGCCGGTGCTTTGTGTGTCGATGCGTTTTGCACCATTTCCAGTATGCGAGCCATGGCACTCTGGTCGTAAGGCCTGCTCACTTTTATTTTTACCACCCTGTCCGTCGTAATCATTCCGGCAAGTACCTCTTCTCCCTGCTGTATATCGCGCGGCACACTTTCTCCGGTTAGCGCCATTGTGTTGAAGGCACTGCTTTCGTCCGTCAGTAACTCGCCGTCGAGCGGCACCCGTTCTCCTGCTTTTACTTCTATGGTGGTACCCACACGCACCGTAGCGGCAGGTACGTTTATGCGAATGCTGCCGCTTATTAACGTGGCGGTGTCCGGTCTCTCATCTATCAGCGCGGTAATGTTTCTTCGGGCTTTTCCCACGGCATGCTCCTGAAACAGTTCGCCGATGGTATAGAACAGCATTACCGCTACTCCTTCCGGATACTGACCGATATAAAAAGCACCTAATGTAGCTATGCTCATCAGGGTATACTCACTGAATATATTCTTTTGCAACATACTCTCCGTTGCCTCTTTTAAAACCGGTATGCCCACAAGCAGATAAGCGATGAGGTACCAGACAAAGCTGAGCGGGCGCTGTTGCACCCCGATGATGCCGGAGTGAGAGACAATGATTCCCGTCAGTAACATTAACAAAGAAAGAAACGGTGGCAGGTAAAGTTTTAGTTTTTCCTGTTTCTTTTCTACACAAGTATCGTTTTGGCCCGTGTCGCAGCAAGTGCAATTTCCCATGATTTTTTGTTTTTAGTTTACTATGATGCTGCAAAGATACGGAGATGGGAATGCAACCCGGTTGCAATGTTTGTCGAGGGTGGTCTGTTGATATCGAAATCCTTTTTTTTCCTCTCACTAATAAAAAAACACGTTTTACTATCACATCTATCACAAAAAACGCTGAAACTACTATCTGTAAGTTGTTTCAGCGTGTGATAGTAAAAAATGTCTATCACGTTTTCGAGGGTTTTACTATCACTTTTGCCTCATCTATCACGCTTTTTGGGCTTTAACATACACTTTATGGCTTCCTCTGCCCAGTGTGTCCAGGTATCCTTCAGTGATGAGTGCGTTTAGTTCTTTAAGCGCTTTCCCTTTGAGCAGACCGCTAATGCGCGAATATTCTATGCGGGTAATGAAGGGATGTGTTCCGAAATATCGGTCAAGTCTTGTCCTTCGGGTTTCCTCCGGCAGATTGATTGAGTGGCGGAAACCATATTTTGCACGTTCCAGATATCCGAACGATTTTTTTCGGAATTGGCTCGAAGCCCGGAAGTTCACGTTATCGAAATAAATGGAGTTCGAGCGAATTTCTTTTTTGTCCATCACCGGTCGTGCCTTCAGGCTGGCCGAGAAGAAACCCATATCACCCAGTTCCACATGATATCCGTCGGCCAGATAATGGGCAATTTTATTCGAGAGCGAGCATAGCACTCCTTCCAGATCTCCACTGGTGAAACTCGATGCTTCGGCTATTTCAGAGACTATCTTCTTTGACGATATCGTTCCCTTGGATACGATGCGCGGGTAGAGCGGTTGGTTTTCGGCCTCTTCTTTCGTACTAGGCTTTTTAATAAAATCATATTCTGCTGCCATACTTAGTATTATTTAATGGTTTATAATTTATTGATCTCTGCGTTTTATTTCCCGATAACACGGCTTTATTAATTTATAATATCGGCATTATTAACCGCGTATCACGGCACAAGCTTCTCGTTCTCCGCCCGTAGTCTCTACAGTCCCCGCCCGGAGACCGGCGAGACTCCACGTGGGGTCCGGCCGGTCTCCGCATGGGAAACGAGGTGCTTGTGCCTATAAAGATACTAAATAACGGTATTATATGCAAATAAAAATGACGTTAATATGTCTATTAATACGTGCTGTTTACGAAAATTAAACGGGCATTTATTTGTCCGTTTAAAAGCATTATTGTAACTTTACGACACTAATAATACGATTCTATATCATAAATAATTGGTACTGTGAGAATTACACAATTAAGAGACAACGGCAAGACTCAGACTTATCGTGTTTTTACACTCGAAAAATTGATGGATCAGATAAAGCATAATGCTGATAATCAATTATTGATCGCTATGAAAGAGGAGCTGAAATATGTCCGCCCGGACTATTCGCTCTTAAGTGTACAGAAAGTTCCCAAGATACTTCCTTCGGCTGTGTTTCGTAAAAAAGACGGAATGGTGCAACTGGTAGAATATAACGGAATTGTTCAACTTGAAGTAAACCACCTTGCAGGGAAGCATGAGGTGGAATTAGTGAAACAGAAAGTGTCTGATTTTCCGCAAACGCTGGCCGCTTTTGCCGGCTCGGGAGGCAAGAGCGTGAAGATATGGGTGCGCTTCACCCGGCCGGACGATACGTTGCCCGAACTGCCGGAAGAAATCGAACTCTTTCAGGCACACGCTTATCGGCAGGCATTCAGAATTTACCAACCCGAGCTGAAGTTTAATATCGAACTGAAAGAGCCCAAACTCGAGCGGTATTGCCGGCTCACTTCCGATCCCGATTTGTACTTTGCCCCTAATGCAACCCCGCTCTATCTGCAACAACCTGCGGAGATGCCTATGGAGATGACCTATAAGGAGGCCGTCACTGCCGAACCGCAACCGCTTAAACGCCTGTTGCCCGGCTTTAGCAGTTACAAAACCATGTCGGTGTTGTTTGAAGCTTCGCTGACCGATGCGCTGAATGCACTTACCGATTTTCATTCAAACAAAGACATGAAACCCTTGTTGGTACGCTTGGGCGAAAACTGTTTCCGTTCCGGCATTCCCGAAGACGATGCTGTGCGCTGGGCACGTTATCATTATTATCATGAGGAGCACGAAATGCTTATTCGTAACACCTTGCACAATGTGTACCTCAAAGCCAACGGATTTGGCAAGAAACCCTGCATCGGCAGTGAAATGGCGATGGCTGTGGCTACGGAAGAATTTATGAAACGCCGTTACGAATTTCGTTACAACACGCAGACTACCGAAGTGGAGTACAGGGAACGCAATACCTTTTGCTTTTATTTTAAACCCGTGACAGAACGTGTGCTCAATAGCATCGCCATTAATGCGATGAAAGAGGGGCTCAAACTCTGGGACAGGGATGTGAAACGTTATGTCAATTCCGACTCCGTGCCCATCTACCAACCCATCGAAGAATATCTTTCCTTTCTGCCCCGATGGGATGGCAAAGACCGTATTCGCGCGCTGGCCGACACCGTACCGTGCAGTAACCTCTATTGGCGCGACCTGTTTTATCGTTGGTTTCTCAACATGGTGGCCCATTGGAGGGGTTTTGATAAGAAACACGCCAATAGCACATCGCCCCTGCTTGTAGGAGAGCAAGGCTTTAAAAAATCCACCTTCTGTCGCTCCATTGTGCCGCCCGAGTTGCGACAATACTACACAGATAGCATCGACTTTAGTCGCAAACGTGATGCCGAACTATTCCTTAATCGTTTTGCCCTGATTAATATCGATGAGTTCGATCAGATAACCCCAACCCAGCAAGCCTTTCTGAAACACATTCTCCAGAAACCCGTGGTTAACACCCGCCGTCCGCATGCCCATGCCGTGCAAGAACTCCGTCGCTACGCTTCGTTTATCGGCACCAGTAACCACAAAGACCTGCTTACCGACACATCGGGCAGCCGTCGTTTCATTTGCATCGAAGTAGCCGATGTTATCGACATGAGCCAGCCCATCCATTACGAACAACTCTATTCTCAGGCCATGGATGCCCTCTACAGTGGCGAACGCTATTGGTTCGACAGCAACGAAGAGCGTCTGATGACCGAAAACAACGAAGAGTTTCAGGAAGTATCACCGCTGGAGCAGCTCTTTCACCAGTATTTTCGCAGCGCACTGAAAGGCGAGGAAGGGGAGTGGCTGCTTGCCGTCGGCATTTTGGAACACATACAGCAACGTAGCTGCATGCGTCTCACTACCGGCAAGATTATACACTTCGGGCGTTTGCTTAGTAAGATCGGAGTGCCTTCGAGGAGGAGTAATGGCGGAACTATTTATTATGTGGTGAAGAAAGAGTGAAAGGGATATAATATTTGTTTTCTATTTGGATTATGTAGTGTGGGTAAGTGAAAATATTTTCAACGATTAGCGATAAAATAAATACCCAACTTACACATTTATAAATTTACTTTTGTAAATTTGTGCTATCTGGTAATCTTTAAAGCTTAAACGCAATAATTCTCTATAAAAAAACAGCTATGGTAAACGAGTTGAGTGTAATATTGAAAGAAAAGACAGAAAAATGTCACTGTGATATTTTATATGCTAAATGGATGGAAGACCGCTTGACTATGGGTCGGATTCTCTCTCAAATAAACATTAATTATCCACATTATAGTATGCATGATGAGAGCCATTCTCAGGCTATTCTTAATTATGTAGTAAGAATAGTAGGGCTTGAAGTTATTCGAGAAAAATTCTCTGCTACTGATCTTTGGCTGTTGCTATCGACAGCTTACTATCACGATATTGGAATGGTTTTATTGAATAAAGATTTATCTATTTTTTCTGATGATGGATTTATAGACTACATCAAAGAAATTAAAAATGATAAATCACATTCTTTATTCTGTTACGCTTATAACATTGAGATCGAAGAAAGCGATAGTAGCGAAAAGAAAAGAAAATTGAAATGGAAAAAATCAGAATTTGATTTGGAAATATTGAACTCAATTCGTTATCTTATTGCTGAATATTATCGTAAAATTCATGGGGAGAGGAGTTGTGAGTATATTAAAAAGAAGTATGTGGATTTTCCGGAGGACGATATAACATCTATTATTCCACGAAGGCTATTTAAGAAACTGGGTGATATTTGTAGCGCTCACACTTGTGATTTTAGTGTGGTGATGAAATTACCGCAACAAGAACTAGGCTTGGGTACAGAGTATGCTCATCCTAGGTTTATTGCATGCCTGTTAAGATTAGGTGATCTATTTGACTTAGATAATAACCGTTTTAATTTTGTCTCATTTAAGTCGCTAGGTAATATTCCTTCTGATTCCCATTCTCATTTCGTTAAGCACCTCTCTATTGATAGGTATAATCTAAACCAAAAAGAGATTGAAATTCATGCAGAAGTCAGATTTCCTAAAACTTCTGACATTATTGCTAAAAAAGAAAAATTAAACAAAAAAGAAGATAGAATTATTCAGAATGCGGAAGATTGCCTCAAAGAGAATAGAAAAAGTGAGTGTGCTTATAATGTGGCTAAGGTGACGAGGGATTGGTTTGATTATATTAGGAAAGAAATAGCAGATCAATCTTCCAAATGGAGTCTAATTGTTCCTGAAGGGTATGATGTGCAATTGCCTGCTATAAAAACCATGGAGGTAGATTTATTGGGCTATGAATATTTAAACAAAGATGAAAAACCAAGTTTTCAAGTTGATTCAAGCCAAGCTTTCGAACTATTGCAGGGCATGAATTTGTATACTAGTCCTTGGCAATCTATACGTGAATTGTTGCAGAATGCTGTAGATACTTCTTTGATTAGATTTTGGAATGACATTAAAGCGAGTGAGGTAAGTGAAGATATTCTTTTTAAAGTTTTGTTAGAAAAGTGCAATGGCGATGAAAAAGAGGAGGATGTAAAGTGTGAAAAATGCAAAGAAGCAAAGGATGTAAAGTGTGAAAAATGCAAAGAAGCAAAGGATGTAAAGTGTGAAAAATGCAAAGAAGCAAAGGATGTAAAGTGTGAAAAATGCAAAGAAGCAAAGGATGTAAAGTGTGAAAAATGCAAAGAAGCAAAGGATGGAAAGTATAAAAAATATAAAGAAACAAGAGAAGCGTGCGCTATTGATGTATATATAAGTAAACTTAATAGTGAAGATGAAAATGAATCTTCAGATAATAAGGAATTTATGATAACTATTGCTGATAAAGGTATGGGAATATCAAAGGAGGAACTACAATATTTGGTCCATGTCGGTTCAGCGGGTAAAAATCCTATTAAGGCGAAGAAAGTGGAAGGAATGCCGAATTGGATGCGACCCTCTGGAACATTTGGAATTGGTTTTCAAAGTATATTTATGATTACGGATAAGGTCATTATACAAACTAAAAGTTATGACGAGGATATAGAGCGTACTATTACGATGTTTGATCCAAATTCAGATAAAAAGGGAGATATATTGATTCAAGAAAATAAGAGCTCGTATAATAAAGGGCCTTTTACTGCCATTTCTTTTTTGGTCGGGAAGAAAAATTTTGATGGTGATGATAATCTTGGAATTAAACAAAATAAAATTCCGGAAGAAGGTTTAAAGGGAATAGATGAGTTCGATGTATTTAGTAGTGCTTTTGGGTCAATAAAAATAGATTTTATAGTGAAGCATATTGCACTATTCGCTAAATATTGTCCATTTAAAATACAAGTCTTTCATAATGATAAAACGGTACAGGAGGAAGATGGAGTAAAATCCGACTTTTTTAAATACCATGTCTATTTTAATAAAGAAAAATGCCCCGAGAATTTTAAAAACGAAAAAGCTCAACTGTCTCTCTCTTTTACGAATGCAATCTCCGGATATTTGAATGTTTATTATAAGAATCAATATGTAGATTCGTTGTCTGATCCCTTCTCTAATCCTTTTATTGATGTGGATTTTAATATTTTGGAAGGTGATGCAAGTAAATGGTTGTCTTTGGATCGTAACTCTATTTTAAAAGAGAGAGTTGAAGATTTGAGATCTATGATTTTATACTCTTTGACAGATGTGCTGGAGCAGTTTACCAAGAAGCAACAGCAACTTTTGGAAATTAAGAAGGAATCAGATACTCATAAAGAAGAAATGCTCTCAAAACTAAGTTTATTCGATTATATATTTTTAGATAACAAGAAAATTAATCCTACATACAAAGTACCGGAGTCGTTGAAGGATAAATGGAAAGAATTTAATATTCAGTCAGAAATAAACCTTAAGCTGTCTAAACTTATAGATCAATGTAAAGCTCTTAAGATTCAAATATCAGAAGACAAAGGAAATGAAAAGTCAACGATTGGTTTTAATGAAAAAGAGGGAGAATTGACGATAGTTAATCCAGATAGAGGTTCTTCTTACTACTTTTATTTAATGATAGTGTATGTAATGAAAGATATTCTTCCAATACTAAAAGTTGAAAACAGTAAAACTTTTGTGTTGAAAAAGAAAGAAGAAGATTCTAAGTTTACACTGCCTGATAGGAAAATAAAAATTGAAATATTAGAAGACATTCTGAGAAAATACATTGAAAAGAATAAAGAGAGTAAAAGAAGGTATTTGATCCCTTGCTTAGAAAAGTATTCAAGATTAGCCATTTCTAAAAATCCTGATGTGGCATTTATTGATTCGTTTTTGCCTTTTGATTTAGATGCCTCGTGTGTTAACTTAATGATCTCTCCTTTTTTTAATGGGAAGAACGATGTTACTTCCACACTTATAAGTAGTGTATATGAAAATCAATATTGTGCTGAAGATAGTGGAAAAGAAAAAGTTACAAAAAAAGAAATTGAGGACATGTATTCTGATTTTGTGGGTTTTATAAAACAACTTTGATTTCTAATTTTACTGTTGACCGGAACTATGCAGATTGCTAATCTTAGCAGCAATATTTTAAATTAATGTTCTTTATTTTGCTTATAGGCGTTGTTTATTTAATAAAATAGCAATAACTTTGCACAATAACATTTATTGATCATATGAAGAAGACAATAGAAAAAAAAGAAAAACTAAATTTTAAGTTTCAAGTAATTTCAGATAGAGAGCTTTCTTGTGCATACTCGGCTGGCTGTAGTGGAAATCGCAGCGATTGTTGCACTCGCGTGTGCACTCGATATGCTGAGCCAGCGAATATAGCACAATGGAATAAATTTCTGGCTGTTAATGCCGGAGTTGTTCAATATTAATAAGAATATATAATGTTATCACATTGCGTATATGCTGTCAATCCTGCAGTGGATGTGTATAAGATTGGTGATGACATTCTTGAATTCTATTTTATTAATACACGTAGAAGGATTACGATGGAAGTAACTCCTTCTGTTGTTGCCTTGGTGAATTTATTAGATGGGCAGTCAGAACTTCGAGATATTTGTCTTTCTATTGATATACCTCTATCTGATGATGTGATATCATTTGTGGAATATCTGTATGCAGAGAAAGCCTTGATTTTGCCTCTACAAACTAATGAAGAGGCACAGCTTCTTTCTTCTACAGATCATATTCGTTATGATAGGCAGTTGAACTATTTTAATTCTTTATATTCGGGAAGTGAGTTTGCTATTCAGAAAAAGATAGAGAATGAAATTGTATTAATTTTGGGCGCAGGTGCCATTGGATCGGGTATTGCTATGCAACTTGTAATGAGTGGCGTTCGAAACTTAATATTGGTAGACAAGGATATTGTAACTAAAGATAACTTGGGGAGGCATTTTTGGTATTCTGAGGCTGATTTGGGGAAAACAAAAGTAAACGCTTTATCTAAATATTTAAGCTCTGTTGATAGTCTGGTAAGTTGTGAGTGTTACCACACGCTAGTCGATTTTGATACATCCTTAGATTCTTGGCTAGCAAGAGCAACCTTTGTGGTGAATACCTTGGATGAACCTTATGTGGGAGTTACTAGTTTAAAAGTAGGGCGCGCTTGTTATAAATTAAACACTCCTTTGTATGTTGCTGGTGGCTTTGATGCTCATTTGATGAGCACGGGTGAATTAATGGTTCCAGATAAAACTCCTTGTGTTGATTGTTATACGTCCTTTTTCTCCGATAAACTCAAGGATTGGGATCCTAAATATAACGTTAAAGCTCTTTCTGAGGAAGAGCTAGATGAAAATCGTTTTGAAGTGGGAGGATTGGCTTCTATGTCTTTATTTTCTATTAGTTACGCCATGATTGTTATTTTAAATTATTGGGCAACGGGTGAGCCTTCCTATTCTCGTGGGCGTGGTGAATTATTGTTTGATAATTTAGAAATAGAATACTTGAATATTCCAAAAAATCCTGATTGCCATGTCTGTGGAAATAAAAGATAAGTTGAAATTACGTCCTTCTGTTGCGGTTGTTGCACATCGTGATATCACTGAATTTTTTTTATCTAATATAAGGAAATCTATATCGTTAAAGGTAAATCCTTTGATTTCTAATCTGCTATTTGAGCTTGATGGAACCCTAGTTTTGGAAAAATGGTTTGGGAAAAATAGTATAGATGGCGATGACCAAAAGGATTTTCTAAAACTATTGTCTTTTTTAAACGAGAACCATATATTATTATCCGTTGATGAACCTTATAGTGAGAATCATAAGATTTATCCTCGTGTTTTCACATTATTGGAAGATTACTTTCCTGCCCAATCAGATGTAAATAAAGCTTTTGCGAAATTGCATGATGCTAAGGTTCTGATTATAGGTTTAGGCGCTGTTGGTACTTGGGTCGCTGAGTGTCTGTTAATGTCTGGTGTAAACCATTTAGTTTTGGTTGATGCAGACAATGTGGAGTTAAGTAATCTTCATCGACAGAGCGGCTTTCGTGAACGTGACTTGGGTCGCAATAAAGCTCAAACATTGAGTGAGCGTTTGATGGAGATGGATGCAAAAGCTAACATTTTGTGTATAGAAGATTGGTTGGATTCATCTTTTTTTCAGCGGCATTCTTTTGAAAAATTGGATTTAATTATTAATTGTGCAGATTATCCTACTGTAGATGAAACAAGTAGGATTATTGGAGAATACGGAATGAAGCATGGAATCCCTCATATAATAGGAGGAGGGTATAATTTGCATCAATCGTTGATTGGACAAGTTGTTTTGCCTGGACAGACAGCTTGCATGGAATGTTTCCGTATGAACTTGGATGATTTGAATGAGATAGATACGTCAAATATTACTAAATTAGAAAAACGTGACCGTAAAATAGGAAGTTTTCCTCCTTTGTCCGCCCTATCTGCATCAATTACTGGAAATGAAGCGTTTAAAGTGTTGGCAGGATTGAAGAATCTTGTTATGGATGATCATAGAACTGAATTTTTATTGCGTGATTTAAATTTCACTAACGTAAAAATGGATCGAAGAGTAGATTGTAAATGGTGTGGTTATGAAGGAAAATATTATCAGTTACAAAGGGATAAGAACAAATAATCTAAAGGATATTTCTATAGATATTCCTGTAGGTTGTTTCTGGGGTATTGCAGGGCCAAGTGGATCGGGCAAAAGTTCCTTGGCGTATGGTACTATTTATGCTATATCGCAATATGAATGGGAGAAAGTGGCTAATAATACTCCTGAAGCTAGCACTAGCTTTGAAGTTGATTCATATCAAAATATAATCCCAACTATAGCTCTAAAACAGGATAACCAAAACACTAATCCTAGATCTACTGTTGCTACATTTCTGCGGATAGATAAAGATTTTAGGTTGTTATTCGCTTCAGTAAATGCTGTATCTCCAAGCATATTTTCGTTTAACAATCCTAAGAATTCGTGTCCTTATTGCGATGGATTAGGTGTTGAAATGCACCTTGATAGTGACCAGATGATTGATTGGGAGAAAAGCATTAATGAGAAACCATTCTTGCCATGGCGTACGAAATATAATCAAAAAGTTCTCGAAAAATATGCTCTGCACAAAGGAATTCCATTACATGTGCAGCTGAAAAACTTAAAGAAAGAAGAGGTTGACGACTTACTGTATGGGCAATCTAAAGACAAATTTAGAGTCAGCTATGTGATGAATGGGAAAAAACGCACAAGAGAATTTCAGTATATAGGTTTGTTACTTGAAATGCAAAGTTTAAAAGCTGATAAAGAGCATATTTCAAGTAATCAGAAATTAGCCGATTATTCTTCGTCTCATTTGTGCAGCCATTGTCATGGTACTCGTTTCTCAGAGAAGGTATTATCTTTTAAATATCGGAGGAAGAGCTTGGGAGAGCTTTATACGATGGAATTATCTGATTTAAGTTTATTCATTGATCAGGCACTCTGTGAAAAAGCAAATAACGAGCATAAAAAACTTCTCTACAATATTAAACGAATTGTTGACGGATTGATCCAGGGGAAACTTGAATATCTGAGTTTGAATCGTAGTATTCCTTCTCTTTCTGGAGGTGAGTTGCAACGCATAAGACTAGTAAATATATTGACTTCTCAGATATCAGGAATGTTATATATTATAGATGAACCATCAGCTAGACTTCATGTTTCAGAATATAATTCCATTATTAATGCGCTCGGAAGTTTGAGGGATAGAAGGAATTCAATATTGATGATTGAACATAATCCGTTTTTTTTAGAGCATACGGATCGAAACTTATTTATGGGTCCTGGTTCGGGTGATAATGGAGGGCAATTGGTTAGTTCAGGTTATGATAATTTTAAGTATCTATATACTCCAAAAACAGTTTCCTCATTTTTTGATTTTGAACAAATATCTGCTAATAACCTTCATGATGTTTCTGTCCGTATTCCTCAGAATTGTATTACAGGGATTTATGGTCCATCTGGTTCAGGGAAGTCAACGTTAGTGCGATGCATTGAAAAGAATAACAAGAATGTTGAGTATGTAAGTCAAAAACCGTTGAGAGGGAGTGTTGTTTCAACTATAGCTTCGTATTGTGGCGTTTTAGATGATATTCGTGATGTCTATGCTCGTGAATCTCATTTGGACCGCGATTTTTTCAGCTTTACTTCAGAGAAAGGGCAATGTCCTTTCTGCAAAGGACGAGGGTTGGTGAAATATTCGTTAGATTTTGGGAAAACGGAAGTGGAGGTGCTCTGTGATGAGTGTAAGGGAAAACGTTATAGTAATGAGGTCTTGAGATCTTCTTTCAAAGGGTTTTCTATCTATGAAATGTTGACACTAACAATAGATCATTTGCTTGATGGGGCTTTTTTTGCTGAATATCCGATCATAGTCAAGAAAGTTGCATTACTTCAAAAATTGGGATTAGGATATCTTACTTTATTTCGTACGACTGATACTTTATCCGGAGGAGAAGCTCAACGGCTGAAACTTACTAAATTCATAGGAAAGAAACTCAAAGAAAAAATATTTATATTTGATGAGCCATTAACTGGTTTAAGTGAGAAGGATGCTTATAATATTATGACTGTGTTTGGAGAAATAACAGAAGCTGGAGGTACCGTTATTTTCGTGGAGCATAATGTACTTGGCTTTTCTTCCTGTGATTATATTATTGAAATGGGTCCAGGTAAGGGAAAATATGGAGGTGAAATTGTCTTTGAAGGAAGTATTAATACTTTTAAGAGATCCCATAATTATCAGAAATATAAAAGGATTATAGATAAATCTTTTTAATATGATTTTATGGTTTGAGAAACAATTCAAAGTCTCTTTTCTTAAATTCTGTTGTGAATGTGGCTCCCTATTGTTTCTTCAACAATTAGGATAATATAGCTAGCCTACATAAAGTGTATTATAAATTTATGAAACTAAAACAAACCATTCTTATAATTGTTGCCGTAGCGAGTTTTAACGTTTATGCGCAGCCTGTTGCTGAGAAAACAACAGTGGGCCCCGGCATGGAAGTGACTAAACTTTCAGACAAAGCTTACTTTTATGTTTCCTATGATGATATGGGTAGTTTTGGAGTAGTGCCATGCAACGGATTGATTCTGGTGAACGGAGGGGAGGCGGCATTGCTGGATACTCCTGCAACTGACGAGCGGACAGCCATTCTGGTGGACTGGATTAAGAATACGCTACATGCTAAACTAACCAAATTCATTCCTAACCATTGGCATAGTGATTGTATGGGTGGTTTGTCCTACTTGCAAAAGATAGGAGTGGAGTCGTATGCCAATCAGATGACCATTGATATTGCCCGCGAAAAGAAATTGCCCGTGCCCGATCATGGCTTTATAGATTCCCTTACGGTTAAACTGGGAGATATGGATCTTTGCTGCTACTATCCGGGTGGCGGACATGCTGCAGATAATATTGTGGTGTGGATTCCTTCGGAGAAGATTCTTTTCGGAGGTTGCATGGTGAAGGATGTTCACGCCAAAGGGTTAGGGAATTTATCGGACGCGGTGCTTGATGAATGGCCGGCTACTATCGGTAAAGTGATTAAGAAATATCCCGATGCCCGTGTTGTGATACCCGGGCATGGGGATATGGGAGGAAAAGAATTACTGCTGCATACGCAGGAGCTTTTACAGGATAAAAAATAGGTTTTGAGGCTTTCTTAATCTGAATTAAATAGCAATTATCAGGTTGAAGGGCCTATTGCTGTGTAAGCATTCGGTAAACCCCGTATTTAATTCCTAATTTCAGTTACTTACTTTTGTCTCAAAATTAAAAAGTTGTGATGACACAAGTGCAATTCGAAGAGGTGTATAACCGTTTTAAAGGATCCGGCTTGAACGTTAGAGATTTCTGCAATAATGAAGGCTTTACAGAGAGTCGGTTTTATTATTGGCAGAAAAAACGGAACTCAGCAAATAAATCTTCCGGATTAATTCCTTTGCTGATCGACAAATCAGCATCAGTTCCAGCAGTTAATCACGCTCAGAGTAAAGCACAGTCATGCCGGCAACCGGACAATGATTTTGCCATTGAGGTAAGCTACCTCAACGGTGCAACCCTTAGGATCAAAGGGAATGTTGATCCATCCGTTTTACGAACACTCATTCACTTAGACGACTGATAGCGATGTTTAACCTGAATGAATCAATGAATTACTATCTGTGCCCGTTGCCCACAGATATGAGAAAGAGTTTTTATACTCTTAGCGGAGTTGTTGCTGATTATATGCAGCAAAATGTGAAAGACGGAGATGTTTTTATCTTCATAAACCGTACCTGCACCAGCATGAAGATACTCCACATGGAATATGGTGGTCTTGTGATTTATCACAAGAAACTTGAATCCGGCACCTTTAAACTTCCTCTTTACGATGAAGAATCTCATGTTTTCAGGATGACCTGGCAAAGTCTGATGTTAATGGTTCAGGGTATTGACGCCGATAAAGTAACACGAAGAAAAAGGTTCGAATTATGTTTAAAATAAATACAATTTTACGAGTCAAATATTTGGTATTTTCCCCTAAAATAAGTACTTTTGGACTATCAGATCAAAGGGGAAATGGCAGACACGACAAACGACAAAGAATTCATCTTGGCACTGTTGGAAGAGCGGGACAGGCTCTATCGACACAATGCTCGTTTACAAAGCAAACTGAATGAATTAGAATCTGTCGATGTTGAAATAGCCTCCTGTAAGCAGACCATTGAAGAACAAAAGCTTATCATTGAGAAAAAAGACCAAAAGATTGGACAACTGGAGTATCAGCTTCAATACCTGAGAAGAAAATACTTTGGTAAATCCAGTGAGAAATTTATCACTCCTGATCCCTTGCAAAGGAAACTCGATTTTGAGGGCCTTGATGTCTTGCCGGAGGAAAAGGCGCTTGCCAGGGAAGCCCAAAAACAAATCATAGAATATAAAATCCGTCGCACTACAGCAAAAAGTAATGATAAACCGGTACGCCAGAATTTGCCTGATTCTTTGGAGCGAAGAGAAGAACGCATCAGACCAGCCGGTGTTGATGAGGAAAACTGGAAAAAGATTGGCGAAGAAATAACCGAAATACTCGAACACAAACCGGATGAATTCTATGTCCGTCGTATCATCCGTGAAAAATGGGTTCTAAAGAATAAAACGCTGAATGTTGAAAAGGAAGTTGTTATAGCCCCCATGCCTTTTCTTCCTATAGCCAAAAGCTTTGCCGGAGCCTCACTCCTGGCAGAGATATTAAACAATAAATACACCTATCACATCCCTTTCTATCGCCAGTTGCAAATGTTTAAGCAAACAGGTCTTTCTTTGTCTGCATCGACAGTAAACGGATGGTTTTCAGAATCGGCTGATATGCTCAGACCATTATACTACAGATTAAAAGAGATCATTCTCTCTACGGATTATCTACAGGTGGATGAGACAACTGTACCGATAATCAATAACGAGAAGCATAAAACAGTCAAAGGATATCTTTGGATGGTACGGGCGGTGATACAAAACCTGGTACTCTTTTATTACGACCACGGTTCACGAGCGCAAAGTGTAGCAATCGGGCTACTGAAAGACTTCCGCGGGGCGCTTCAGACAGATGGTTATGAAGTTTACTCCATTTATGAAAAAAAGAAAGGTGTTTTACCAATAGGATGTTGGGCACATGCCCGACGGTATTTTGAACAGGCTTTGGAAGATGATAAAGCCAGGGCAACATATGCCTTGGAACAAATAGCACTGCTCTATGATGTGGAAAAACAGGCTGATAATGAGGACTTGTCTTATACAGAACGTGCTGATCTGCGAAGCAGGCTGGCTTACCCTATCCTTGTACTCTTTGAAAAATGGCTTTATAAGGAATACGATAAAGTACTTCCCAAAAGCAGAATAGGTAAGGCTATTAGCTATACTTATAAGATTTTCCCAAGGCTAACCAGGTATCACCTTGATGGCAGATATCGGATAGATAACAATTTGGCTGAAAATGCCATCAGGCCTATCGCACTAGGAAGAAAGAACTTTTTGTTTTGTGGAAACCATGATGCTGCAGAGCAAGCTGCTATTATATATTCCATGATGGGATGCTGCAAAGCTTGTGAAGTGGACCCCAGAAAGTGGATGGAATATGTGTTTAACCACATACATGACTATGATAACGATTACAGCAAAGATCTTGCTGAACTTCTCCCTCATAACCTGAAAACTCAAATAGGAGAAAATCTATAAATTAGGATGTCTCCGAAGATCTCCTAACAGTCTCCGAATGTTTTAGGAGTTTTTCAAAATATCATTGAAAAATAAGGCAAATCCTTGAAGAATATCTGTAGACTTTTGTATTCTTCAAGGATTTTGCAACACGGGGTTAACCGAATGCTTACATTGCTGTTGAAAGAGTTTTTGTTAGTGCATATACTCATTATTTTACTGTCACTTCATCTACAAAAAGGAATCCGGTATTCTTATTCTCTTTATCAGGCTTTGCAACATAACGTATATATCTCATCGGAGCAGCTCCTTCCCATCCCATTTTTTTAAGAAAGAAACCTGTCTGGGTAAAGGGGATATCATTTTTTACTGTCGTCAATAGCTTGTAATCTTTATTGTCCGCCGAAGCATATATTTCTACCTCTTTCGGCATCCAATACCATCCAAAAGAATCTTGCATAAAAGTGGCATAAACAGTGTGGACAAGTTGATCAGATCCTAAATCTATAACTACATCCATGTCATTACCAAGAAAGCCCTGCCATCGGTTATCGTCCGGCGACCAACCTCCTTGAAGGCCATCCGTCAATGCAGTCTCCCTGCCGGCGGGATATTCAAGGTTATACAATTGTTTATACTCAACATGTTTGCCAAAAGCTAAATTATGTATCGTATCGGAATATTCTTTACGCTCACCCACTTCATTTTTCAACTCGAAAGGTTTATACCCTTCCGATTTCAGGAAATCAACAGCTTCTAGTGCATTCTCCCGAAATCGCTTATAAGATTTCTTCTCGGGAAGCGACCATCCGGTTTCAGCAATTGCCAATAATCTTGGCCATATCATCATTTCTGCATTCTCCTCGGTTGGAATATATTCTGTCCACATATTAGCCTGAATGCCCAATATATTCTTTTTCTCTTCAAGGCTCAACGAATCCGGAACAGGATTGTAAGAGTAAACCTTTTCTATGGGCGTATAGCCCGCCCAAGAGAGAGGCTGTGAATATGGTGCATCCTGATAAAAATTGAAGTAACAGTATTTAATCGGAGTCATAATTGCATCATGCTTGTTTTTGACAGCCTCCACGCCATGCTCTTCACCTCTCCAAGACATTACCGTAGCATTAGGAGCCAACCCGCCTTGCATTATTTCATCCCATCCTAAAAGTCTACGTCCCTTTGAATTCAGGAACTTCTCAATGCGATGAATCATATAACTTTGCAATTCATCTACATTCTTCATCCCTTCTTTTTTCATCAGGTTTCTACATTTATCACAAGCTACCCAGTTCTTTTTTCCAGCCTCGTCTCCTCCTATATGAATATACTCGGAAGGGAAGAGTTTCATCACTTCTGTCAATACATTTTTCAAAAAAACAAAGGTTTCGGGGTTACCTACACAAAAATCGCCACCGGTATATGGCTTTCCTTTACAAGATAATTGAGGAAATACAGCTAAAACTTCTTCACTATGTCCCGGCATTTCTATTTCGGGAATAATTGTGATATATCTTTCCGAGGCATATTTAACGACTTCTTTAATATCCTTTTGCGTATAATATCCTCCATAAGCTCCTACTGTATCCTTTGTACAATATAATTTGTTTTTATCGGACCATTCAACTAAATTCTCATAGGGGCGCCATGCCGCATTTCTGGTTAGTTCAGGGTATTTTTTTATTTCAATACGCCAACCGGCTCCATCTACCAGATGCCAGTGCAGGCGGTTTATTTTATAATAAGCCATCATGTCTAACTGCTTTTCTATAAATTCCTTAGAAAAGAAATGTCGGGACACATCAATCATTAGTCCGCGATATTGGAGATATGGGCTATCATTAATCGTTAATACCGGTATGTTTTCTTTCCCGTATTGGTTAATAAGCTGTAAGAGTGATTGTAAGCCGTAAAAAATGCCGACTCCGGCTGTTGCTTTTATCTTGATGCCAGAGGAACTGATTTGCAGACTGTAAGCCTCGGGACTCTTCGAGTTATCTTTTATCAGCAATAGTTGCAATGTGCCCGGAGTAGATTTTTTGCCTTTCTTATCCAGCTGCAATTGAGATTGTTTTATGAAATCCAGAATTCGAGCTTTCTCAGCTCTTTTCAAATTGGTATAGACTTGGGTATTGGCCGTAATATGAAAAGATCCTTTTCCTAAAATAATTTCCTGTGGAACAGGAATAAGATGCAAAGAGTCTTCTTTTACAACCTTGTTTTCGCCGTGAGCATGGACATTAAAAGCAAATACTATCAGAACGAACAGTAAAAGGGGGGTACAATATTTGTTCATATAAAAATGTATTAAGTTAACTATTAGTGCGTAAATATAGGAAATTCTTTCTCACTAAAAAAGGATATTAAAACCTACTGATATGGAAAATGGAATATTACTAATTTTATGCTAGCCGTCGCAATAATGCATACGATGCATTAAATCGCCCTAAATGAGGGTGCTTTAATGCAAAAAACGAATGAAACAAACGTCCTGGAAATAATTATTGAGTAATTTTAGAAGGAAGTGCTAAAATATATTTGTGTGCGATTCGTCTACATAAGTAGTGGGTCAATATATTAATAATTTAAATGCTATCAATTATGATTGTTCGTACGAAATTTATGCATCTGGGCTTGTTCATTGTTGCTCTTTCGGGTTTTACTGTTGCTACGATGCTGTTGTGGAATTGGCTTTTGCCGAATTTGTTGGGTCTTCAGACTATCAGTTTTTGGCAGGCGCTTGGCTTGCTTATCCTTAGCAGACTTTTGTTTGGATGGGGTAGAGGCATGTCTTTCTTTCATCACCATCGTGGGATGAGAAGCAAATGGGCAAAAATGACGCCGGAAGAGCGTAGAGAGTTTTCTCAAAAAATTAGACATCATAAACATTTTTGGGATGATTCCTATCAAGAAGAAAAAGGTGCAAACAGTTCTATCTAACAATTCAAATATTGCTACCGTTGTTGAAAAATATCAGGAACGATTAAAAAACTTTGTTCGCAGAAGAGTCGATTCAGTAGAAGATGCAAAAGATATTTTGCAGGAGGTGTTTTTTCATTTAGCAAAGTCCGATAGCTTAACGAAGCCTATTGAACAAATGGAGGCTTGGTTATACACTGTGACAAGAAACGAAATAACAGATTGGAACAGAAAGAAAAAAAATGAATCTATTGTTGAATTTTGGGATAATGATGGCGAGGAAGAGGACATGACTGATGAACTGGATAGTCTGCTTTTTGGGGAATCTTTAACGCCGGAAGATGAATACTTGCGTTCTTTGGTATGGCAGGAATTGGAGAAAGCTCTTTCCGAGCTGCCTGCCGAGCAGAAGAATGTATTTGAAATGACCGAATTGCAAGGCCTTTCTTTTAAGGAAATATCTGTGCAGACGGGTGTCACTGTTAATACACTCATTTCAAGAAAAAGATATGCGGTGCTTTTTCTGAGAGAGCGACTAAAATCATTGTATATGGATGTTTTGGATTATTGATTCTTATGGAAAGTCAGATAAGCATAGAAGAAGCAAGAGTATTGCTTAAAAGCATGATTGAAAAGTTGCATTCGAGTAATAAAGTCATTGCTGAAGAATTAGACAAGAACCGAAGGCTGGAGGAAGCTCTTAATTTATTAATGATTTTCGAGGATTTCTCTACGCCCGATACCCTGAATAAGGAGGATAAATAAGTAATAAAAATGATGAATAACAAAAAGAAAGTGTCAATTCAAATTGATGCGGATAAATGTGTTGCTTGTTGGAAATGCATGGATCGCTGCCGTTATGATGTTTTGACTAAAGTGGAATTTCCTTTTCACAAACATGTGGCGGTGGAACATCCTGAAAATTGCATAGGTTGCCTGCATTGCATGAATGCATGTAAGTATCAGGCTATAGACGTGACGAGATTTCGTTGAAATGTTTGTGCTGAAGGATGATTAATTAGACTTTGTTCTATATGCGTTGATAAATTGTAAGCGAATTAACCTCGGGAGTATTGTTTTTATATTCTCAATTACCATGTATACGCTGGGCACGAGAAGTAATGTGAACAGGAAAGAACTTGTTAGTCCGCCGATAATAACCCAGGCCATTCCGTTTTTGAATTCCGATCCGGGGCTTTGAGATAATGCAAGCGGAAGCATACCCAATATCATGGCAAATGTGGTCATGATAATGGGGCGCAGGCGTTCTTTTCCTGCTTCGAGTAAAACTTCCGTTAGAGGCATGCCTCTGGCTTTTAGGTGATTAGCAAAATCAACGATTAATATACCATTCTTTGTCACTAACCCCAGTAACATGATAAGGCCGCATAAACTAAAAATTGTGATGTTATTCATGGTCAATGCGAGAGCCAGCAGGGCTCCTATGATGGCTACCGGAATTGAGAACAACACTACGAATGGATACACGAGGCTTTCGTATAGTGCTACCATAATTAGATAGATTAGTGATATGGCAATAATAAGCGCAAAGCCCAGGCTGGCGAATGCCTCACTTTGATTTTTTGCATCTCCTAAATAATCAATGGAAACTCCAATAGGTAACTGGGTTTCGGATAGTTTTTCTTTTATGTCTTCAATGATACTGCCCGAAGGCCTGCCTACTGCTGCGGAATTAATTGTGATGGAGGGCAGTCTGCTCGTTCTTTCGAGTAGCGATGGGGCGAGGCTCTCTTTTATAGTGGCTATTTGTTTTAAGCGGATCACTTTTCCTGATTTGCCGGTGAGCATTGCATTGCCCACATCTTTGATGGTTCGTTTATCGGAATCATCAAGGCGGATATTAATTGCGTATTCGTCGTCATTCTCTTTCATGTTAATCTTATCATTGCCTTTGAATGCCAGATTGATCATTTGCGCCACTTCCTCAATAGAAAATCCCATGGAACTGATTTTATCTCTGTTCGGGATAATTTGTATCTGCTTGCGATCGGCCTGAGTGCTGAATTCAACATAATCTGTACCGGGTGTGTTTTCTACAATTTCTTTAACCAGGTCGGCTCCTTTTCTTACGCTATCTAAAGCGGCGGCTTTTACCACAATTCGAATAGGAGAGTTACTTGTTCCGGTAACACCCATAGGAAGAACTGTTACTTTTATGCCGGGTATGGCATTTTCTATTTCATTGCGCATTAGCGTTCCAAATTGGTCAGTGGTGATTTTTCGTTTGGTTTTATCAACTAACGTAATGTCAATTTGTCCCCAGTTACTGTTATTAGAGGTTGCTCCGCCTCCGCCGGTCTGGGTGCCTACAAGAGTATATGTGTTTTCAATTTCTTTATGTTTCAAGATGATTGATTCGGCCTGCCTAATGGCCTGATTGGTTTGATAAAGTGGCATGTCGGTTGCCAGTTCCAGCTTCAGACTTAACTCTCCTCTATCTCCCGTATCGAGAAAGGATTTTCCGATGAATCCTTTGGGAACGAGTGATATAGAGGCTATTATGAGGGTGACGACCACTGCAAACAAATACTTTTTGTGGAAAAGCACCCATAATAAAAGATGTCCATAGTAGAGTTTCAATGTATCGAGAGCCTGTTCGAATTTTATGCTTATTCTTCCCCATAATGTTTTAGGGTTAGGCTTATCGAGTTTCCCGAATAGGGAGGCAAGTAGCGGGGTTAGTGTAAAGGATACAAAGAGGCTCAACAAGGTAGAGAATATAACGACTAAAGAAAATTGCCGGACGATATTTCCAATGAGTCCGCTTGTGAGTGCCATAGGTATGAATACGACCAAATCGACCATGGTGATGGCTATTGCTGTAAATCCTATCTCTGTTCTTCCGTCGATGGCGGCCTGTACTCTGCTTTTTCCCATTTCCAGATGGCGGAAAATGTTTTCGAGTACTACAATACTGTCATCTACCAATATGCCTACTACGAGTGAGAGAGCCATTAACGTCATCAGATTCAGAGAAAAGCCGAAAAGGCTCATCATGATGAATGTGGGAATCATTGCTGCGGGTATAGCCACTAGTATGAACATGGAACTCCGTAAACTGTGCAAAAAGAAAAGCATCACGAATCCTACGATTAAGACAGCTAGTGCCAAATCGTGAACAACTGCGTCTGCCGATGATAGTGTGTAGATTGATTGGTCGGATGCAATGGTGTAGGCAAACGATCGGGAAATATATTCTTTGGTTAGCTCATCCAGTTTTGTTTTTACACTTTTGCTGACTTCTACCGTGTTGGCGTCGTTCGTTTTATAAATCTGGAGTCCGATGCCGTTTCTTCCGTTTATGCGGTTGATCGTTATAGGTGTGGAGTTGGCATCTGTAATTTTGGCAACATCTTTTAAAAGTATGCGACTACCGTTTGCATTCTCGCGGATAATAATATTGCGAATCATTTCGGCAGTGGCAAGATCGGCATTTAAACGAATGGAAAATTCTTGTTGATGCGATGATACTTTTCCGGCGGGGTAGGCAATGGAAGAGGCGTTTATTGATTGATAAATCTGGCTGATAGAAAGATTGTAGGCATTTAATTTTTGGTTATTTATTTTTATTCCTATTTCTCTTGGCGTACCGCCAACTATAGATACTTGGCCTACTCCGGACACGTTGGTTAGTTCGGGCAAAATATTATTCTCTACCAGGTGATAAAGATCGGCATCGGATAATGATGCTGAAACAGATAAATTTAGAACGGGAAACTGGTCTGTACTAAACCGATTGACAACCGGATCGTCTACATCTTCGGGCAGTGTGGATTTAATTTGATTAATCTTACGTTCAATATCTTGTTGGGCTACTATATCTTCTACGCCGGACTTTAATTGTATGGTGATTGATGATACGTTCTCCATGGAGCGAGAGGTAATAATATCTAATCCCTCGACGGTTGATACGGCATCTTCTATCGGTTTTGTGACGCTCGATTCAATATCTTGAGGAGAAGCTCCCGCATATGTGGTTGTTATAGAAATGACTCCTGCTTCAAATTTCGGAAGTAATTCATAATTTAAACTCTTGTATCCGATGATTCCGAATAGGATCAGAATGGTGAATATTACGGTGATAAGAAGAGGGCGTTTTATGGATAACTCTGTAATTGTCATAATCAGCGTTTAATTATTGATTGATAACTTTTGTGGCACTTCCTTCGCGAAGATTGATTTGTCCGGAAAGTACGATTTCATTGCCGGCTGATAAGCCGTTTACTATCTCAATATTTTCTCCTAATATCATTCCGGTTTTAACTTTTCTTACATGCGCAATGCCGTGATCGATGAGGTATACGTAATCTTCTTCTTTGTCAGATACGATGGCTCTTTGAGGTATCATGATTATATTTTCTTTTTGATTGAGAGTAAGTGAAACGGATACATCAGTGCCTGCTTTTAACCATTCAGTAGTATTATCTATTAAGACATCCACCTGATAGTTGTGGTTTTCATCTCCACTGGGACTGATGTAAATGACATTTCCTGAAATCTTTTTATCCGGAAATGAAGGGAGAGAGATTTCAGCTTTCTGTTTTAGATGAATATAGTAAACTTCTGTTTCATCAAGATATACTGTTGCTTTGAGCTTTGAAATATTTACTATTTCGGCAATGGAAGAACCGGGATTCGCAAATTCGCCCGCTTTCATTTCATTGGCTATCACAATGCCACTTATGGGGGCAATAATTTTTGCGTTTTCTATTTGTTGTTTTATTTGTTTGGTTTGCACGCCGGTATTCTCGTAGTTGTATTTGGCGTTTATAAGTTCTGTTTCGCTGGTTGCATTCCCTTTGTACAGGGCTTTGGTGCGTTCATAGTCATCCTTTAGCTTTTGTTGGGTTAAAGTGGCCGACTGTAAATTGAGACGTGCTAATTTGGTATCGATGCTGCCTATTACTTCTCCTCTGGATACTTTGCTGCCGAGATCTATATTCATTGTACTGAGCATTCCGGCAACCTGAGTGCTGGCTGTTGCTTTTTCTTCCGGATTTAGTTTTGCCGGCAGGCTCTTTTGCATGAAGAATCGGCCCGGGGTTATTTTTAAAGTGGTTACTGTAACGGCTATGTGAGATCTGTCGACAACTTGGTTAGATGCGTCTATTTTATTTTTATTGATAACCAACGTGGTAACTATTGCTATGATTATAAGGCTAACAACTCCTATCAGAATAATATTAGTTCGTTTCATTTTATTCTATAATTTTGATTATCTTTTAATTCATTATAAAAATTGAATATTGTACCTCTGCTTTTTTCGTAATCGAGCCTCTCGGACATATACGAGAAAAGGCTGTTGATATATTGTAATTGGGCATTTTTATAAGTATTGTCATCATTCAGAAATACGCTTAACGGTGCGCTACCTTTTTGGTAATTAAGACTTGACGTATCTAGTATTTTCTTGGCAAGATTTAGATTGTCTTTATTACCGTTTAGGTTGTTGTATGCGGTGAGCAGGCTTTTCTCCGAATTCTGAAAAGATAATTGATAATTTGTTTCGGCCAGATGCAGATTTAGATCGGCATTTTGCAATGTCAGCTTGTTCTCTTTAGTTTTACTTGATCGCCTGAAACCGTCAAATAGAGTTTTACTAATGGAAATGCCTACATAAGAATAATCATTCCATGAACTAAAGGATTTGGAAAAATCGTCGGAGTAAACTTGCCTGCCAATCCTTGCAAACAGATTAACGGAAGGTAATCTTTCGGCTTTCTGAGCTTTGTAGCTGTAATCGATAAGTTTGAGGTTTGTTTTATTGATTTGATATTCGATTAGGCTGTTTACTTCCAGAGCCATAACTTCGGGAGGTGATACATAAATCTCATAGTTCACCGAATCACTGATACATAATTCGGCGTCAAGGTTTAGTCCCATTATATATTTTAGGCTATCGATGGCATTTCTCAACTGAGTTTCAACTTCGCTTAGCTGATATTCTGCCGATTTCAGACTTACTTTTATTCTTTCCAGATCAGTTTCCAGTGCGACTCCTTTTTGAACTTTAAGTTCCAGTATTTGAGATAATTGAGTATACGATTTAATAATGTCGTGCAGCTTGGATTCATATTCTTTATATGCCAGAACCTGAAAGTATGCCTGAGCCGTATTGCATATAAGCGATTCATTGTTTTGCTTATATTTCAGTTGGGACATTTCGATATTCACTTTTCCGGCTTTAATGTTATAAATTTCAGACTGATTATATACCGTCTGGCTAATATCATGATAGATGTTAGTGGTGTATTGCTTCCCGAATTGCATGGCAACCTCTTTATCTCCTATCATGCCGGCGGGGATGATTGTCGTTTGTAGTTTCAGGTTATCGGTGAGAGTACCATTCAGACTAATTTGAGGGAGGTAATAACTTATTGCCTCCCTCTTTTGTTCTTTTGCAATTTTAATATTGTTTTGATAGATATTTACCGAGGCGTGGTGCTGCAGGCTGTATTCAATGCATTTGGCAAGTGAATAAGATTCCTGGGAATTAATTTTTAGAAAGAAGGATAAGAAAATAAGGATTGAAATAATGCATTTTACTCTCATTATTCTGCTGAATTAATTAGTATACAAATGATTTTTATCCGATACACGGGCATCGCATCCCAATCTTCGGTATAAAAGTTCCTGTTTCGGCGTCAAAATTACAGGTTTGTATAGGAGGCTACAACATAATAAAAGTGGAAGTGGACACTATAGGGAGTAAAATGGACACGTTCAGCGCTCTGATAGCCATGCCTGAAATTCAGTTTTCTTTAGCTTGCCTACAATGATCTGATCGTTGCATTTAACCGACAGCTTTACTATCAGCTTTCGGTTGAAATAAGGTTCTATTTCTTTTATGGCTGCGAAGTTAATCAGGAATTGCCTGTTTGCACGGTAGAATTGTTGGGCATCTGTCATTTGTTCCAACTCTTCGAGCGAATGGTCTATACTATATTTCTGCTCGCTAAAGGTAAAGAGAAAGGTTAATTCGTTAGTGATAAAGAAGTAAGCAATATCCGCAACTGCAACGGGAATCATTTTTCCCTTATGGTTAACCAGAAAGCATGACCTGACGGTTGGTCTTATCGCATCGATGAGTTTATTCAGCCTGGTATCGTCGTCGTCCTTTTTATAGTAAGATCTGAGAAAATCTACTTTCTCGAGGCTTTTCTGGATAGCATTCTGGTCGAAGGGCTTTAATATAAAATCAATGCCGTTGAGTTTAAATGCGTCGATTGCATATTCATCATAAGCCGTACAGAAGATGACGGGGCAGGTTACTTTAACTTGTTTGAATATATCGAGTGATAGTCCGTCTGCCAGTTGAATATCCATGTAGATTAGTTCGGGCATAGGGTTAGATTGCAGATAGTTAACGGAAGAATTTATGCTATCCAGAATATCTACTATCGTAACTGACGGATCTATTTTTTTCAGCGTTTGAGACAGATCGATGGCAGTCCGTGGCTCGTCTTCTATTATAAGAATTTTCATTTGTTGGGTATAAGTGGAATTATGACCTTGAAAAGCTGATTCTCTCTATTTATCTCGATATGTTCATTGCAAAGATATTGGTAGCGTTTGTCTATATTCGCTAAACCCACGTGAGTGGATGTTTCAACCGAGTTTTTAGGTTGTAGGCTATTTGATATGGTCAGTTGGGCTGCTTCATTGCTGAAGATATCTATTTTTAACGGCGCTTTATTGGATATAATGTTATGTTTCACGCAATTTTCTACAATGATTTGTAATGTGAAGGGAGGTATATAAAAGTCATTGTATTTTTTGTCAATGTTTATCTTGACGATAAGTTTTTGTTCGAATCGGCATTTAAGCATAAAGATGTATGCTTCCAAAATGCTAAGTTCTTCACGTAAGAGTACCTTTTCGTCTGACGAGGTTTTTAGAGAATATCGAAAGATGTCTGACAGGTGTATAATGAATTCTTCAGCTTTGCCGATATCACTGTACATCATTGTTTTAAGTGTTGCTAAAGAATTGAATAAGAAATGCGGATTGACTTGCTGGCGGAGCATCTCAAAACGGGCCTGAAGATTTTCGCGCAATAATCGTTCGTTTTCTATGCGTATTTTTTGTTTCTCATCCAGTAGTTCGAACATGTATTTAATGAGTAATATAATACTGCATAACATGAAACTTAAAAAAATCTTTCTATAGATGGAACTACTGCCATAGTTTATTGGAGCAGTGATGGGATGTACGCTATTTATAATGTATATAACAAAACCCATTATAGGAATTCCAACGATGTAATAGGTTAGAATAATGGTTTTTGTAGAATGTTTGCCGGATAAGTGTATCTTTTTAACGAAATGATTTACGTAAAACAATATGGTCCAGTTGATAATACATAGCATGAAGATTCGGAGTATCGTGAAAAAAAAGAAGTTATTTGAGTTTCTGGGATCTAAAATAATATTCATTCCACCTAGAACGCTGATGGCGACAGATGAAAAAATAGCTATTTTCAAATAATATTTAGATAGTATAGACTTCATGTGAGCAAAAGTACAATAAAAAACATATTTCTTATAATTTGATTTATCAATAAAGAGCTTTAATCTGCCTGAAGTGGACATTATTGCTGTTGAAGAGGCCTATTGTGAGATCTTAAATTTGCTGTTATTAAAGGGAGTAAAGCGGGAGATATAATGAATTGTACTTTGCAAAATGCCACAGAAGGAACGCAGGATTGTAAAAGAGGTAACTCTTTATATTTCTGCTCCGGCAATAAATGAGAAAAGTGAATAAGTAGCTGATTTTACAGTTTCTTATTCACTTTCTTAAGTTGCGGAGGCCTGACTCGAACAGACGACCTTTGGGTTATGAGCCCAACGAGCTACCAACTGCTCCACTCCGCGATATTTTGTGAGTGCAAAGGTACAGCTTTTAAGATGAAAAGCAAATGTTTCTATACTTTTTTTCTGTGTATTTCTCAATGTTTGGGCTAATTGTTTGATATATAGTAATATATGCGTTCTGTTTTTTTTGATAAAATTCTTTTTGATTTCATTTTTACCACGAAGTACTAGCGTGAGAGCACGAATAATCTGTTGTTTTTCTTGTGTGATATAAGGAAAATAATTACTTTTGCTCAAATTATTCAGCAATGTGCAATTTATCTATGACTGTATCAAAAACCAGAGCTAAATTAGTCGATGTTGCCCGTCAGCTTTTTGCTAAGATGGGAGTGGAAAATACAACCATGAATGATATTGCTATTGCTTCTAAGAAAGGTAGAAGAACTCTTTATACGTATTTTAAGAATAAAGATGAAATTTACCTGGCAGTAGTAGAGTCTGAACTGGATATTCTCTCGGATATGATGAAGCGTGTTGCTGAAAAGGATATTTCTCCGGATGAAAAGATTATAGAGATGATCTATACCCGATTGGATGCGGTGAAAGAGGTGGTATATAGAAACGGTACGCTTCGTGCCAATTTTTTTCGTGATATTTGGAAGGTTGAAAAAGTACGCAAAAGATTTGATGCAAAAGAAATTCAACTGTTTAGGGCTGTATTACAAGAAGGGAAAGATAAAGGGGTGTTCCGGATTGATAATGTGGACATGACAGCTATATTGGTTCATTACTGCGTTAAAGGCATTGAAGTGCCTTATATTCGTGGTAATGTCGGATCTAATTTAGATATAGCGACCCGTAAGAAATACGTGTCTAACATTGTGTTTGGCGCGCTACATAAAATTGAAATTAATAAATAACGAATTAGTATGGGATTATTAAGTGGAAAAACAGCCATTGTAACCGGTGCTGCACGTGGCATAGGTAAGGCCATTGCTTTAAAGTTTGCTTCTGAAGGAGCTGATATTGCATTTACCGATTTGGCGATAGATGAGAATGCACATAATACGGAGAAAGAAATAGCTGCTTTTGGTGTAAAGGTAAAAGGCTATGCTTCGAATGCGGCTAATTTTGAAGATACGGCAAATGTGATTGCCGATATTCATAAGGACTTTGGGCGTATTGATATTCTTGTTAATAATGCGGGTATAACTCGTGATGGTTTGATGATGCGCATGACCGAACAGCAATGGGATATGGTTATCAATGTGAATCTGAAATCAGCTTTTAATTTTATACATGCTTGTACGCCTATCATGATGCGTCAAAAGTTTGGCAGCATAATTAATATGGCTTCTGTTGTTGGGGTGTCCGGCAATGCAGGACAAGCTAATTATTCAGCTTCTAAGGCAGGTATGATCGGGTTGGCTAAATCTATAGCCAAGGAATTAGGTTCGCGCGGTATTCGTGCTAATGCCATTGCTCCGGGGTTCATCATTACTGAAATGACGGCAACTCTTTCCGAAGAGGTGAAGGCTGAATGGGCAAAGCAGATTCCTTTGCGTCGTGGTGGAACACCCGATGATGTGGCTAATGTCGCTACTTTCCTTGCTTCTGATTTATCTTCTTATGTAACCGGACAGGTAATTCACTGTTGTGGTGGAATGAACATGTGATAGATGACTGTTATTTACGAAGACAATCATATTATTGTAGTTAATAAGACGAGTTCAGAGATCGTTCAGGGAGACAAAACGGGTGACACTCCGCTGTCGGAAACTGTGAAGCAGTATCTGAAGGAGAAGTATCAAAAGCCCGGAAATGTTTTTGTGGGGGTATCTCATCGCTTGGATCGTCCAGTGAGTGGTCTTGTTGTTTTTGCGAAAACCAGCAAAGCACTTTCTCGCTTGAATGAGATGTTCAGAAATAGCGAGGTGAAGAAGACTTATTGGGCTGTAGTGAAAGAATGTCCTGAGATACCGGAAGGTGATTTGGTGCATTATCTGCTGCGCAATGAAAAGCAAAATAAAAGCTATGCTTATGATAAAGAGGTGCCCAATTCGAAGAATGCTATTCTTCATTATAAGCTTATTGGCCATTCCCAGAATTATTATTTGCTAGAGGTCGATTTACAAACCGGAAGACATCATCAGATACGTTGTCAATTGGCTAAGATGGGGTGCCCTATTAAAGGTGATTTAAAATATGGATCTCCTCGCTCTAATATCGATGGAAGTATTTGTCTTCATGCCCGCCATATTAAATTTTTGCATCCTGTATCCAAAGAGGTAATAGAGCTAACTGCACCTGTACCGGAAGGCAATTTATGGAATGGGTTTAATATGCTGTAGTTTTTAATATGAAATTTAAATAAAAAAGACCGTTCCCTGAATAGACAAAGTAGGAACGGTCTTCTTTATTCAATGAGTGTGCTTACTATTATTCGGCAGACTGCGCTGGTGTTTCTGAAGATTCCGGCACTTCTGTTGCAGGAGCCGACTCTTCTTTAACAGGTTCAACTGTTGTAGTGTCCTCTTTGTTAACTGGCTCAGCAGTTGTAGTGGAATCTGTTTGTTCAGTTGCAGGTTGAGTCTTTTTTACTGGATCTTGTGCCAGTGCAAAGAAAGAACTTCCGCAAAGAAACATTACCATTGCTAATACTAACTTCTTCATAATCATTTGCTTTTAAACGGTTAATAATATAGTTCTTTGGTATTGAACCATTATGACTAATTAGATGCAAAGCGCATGCCAAACAAGACAATAAAACGTATATTGCTGAATATCAATGATATATGAAATAGGTGATGGCTCGGATTGTATGAGGAAAAGTGTGGAAGTTGTGGAATGATTGGGGAATTGTTCCACAAATTAGAGTAGGAGGAAAAGTCTTAGCCTGTTATTAGTTGCTGTAATTCTGCTATGTCATTGGCAATGCCGTCTGCGCCTGCCCTTATTAGTTCTCATTACTGCCATATCCGTAAAGTACTCCGATAGATTCTATCTTATTTCATTTCTGTTGCTGGATCGGTAATTGTTCCGTGTCCAGATCCATAAATATGTATTCCATAAATATGTATTTTTTGCCGGTAAAACTCATAATTTGATGTCGTATAGTTTGAGCTTATTGTATAGTGTTTTTCGGTCAATACCCAGCAGTTGAGCAGCTTTGCTTTTATTCTTCCCGGTTTGTCTTAATGCTTCGAGTATATGTTCTTTTTCGCTGTCCTTATTGTGTAACGACATATTGGGAGAAGACGCAGAGGTGTTCAGTAGTTCGTTGCTTAGCTCGGCGAGAGTTATATAGTTTCCCTGAGCAAGCAGGGTGGCACGTTTAATCACGTTTTGCATCTGGCGGAGATTTCCGGGCCAGTGATAATCTTGCAGTATCAAAGAAGCTTTGTCGTCGAATCCGATAAGTTGTTTGTTCAGCTCTTTGTTGGCGCGATCGAGAAAGAAGTTAGCAAATAAAAGAATATCTTCTTTGCGGTCTGTCAGGCTAGGAACGTGCAGAGTGAATTCATTTATCCGATGAAAAAGATCTTCCCTGAAAGAACCTCTCTCAATGGCTTCTTCCAGGCTTTCGTTTGTGGCAGCGATTAAGCGAATATCTACGTTTATTTCGTCATTAGACCCTACCATGCGTATTTTTCGTTCCTGTAAAGTGCGCAGTAGTTGTATTTGAATCTCATAGCTAAGATTGCCTATCTCATCCAGAAAAAGCGTTCCTCCGTTTGCAGCCACAAAAGCTCCTGCTTTATTATCTATGGCGCCTGTAAATGAACCTCTTATGTGACCGAAAAATTCCGAGGCTGCTAAATCTCTGGGAATTGCGCCACAGTCTATGGCTATGAATGGATGCTCGCTGCGTTTGCTAAGCTGGTGAATGCGTTGCGCCACATGTTCTTTTCCAGTGCCGCTGGCACCAACAATGAGTACTGACATATTTGTTGGCGCAACCAGGCTGACATAATTGTATAGTTGCTTAGCGGCGTCACTTTCTCCTTCAAGATAGTTGTGCCGGTCGCTATTGTTGGATATTGAAGCAATCGATCGATCTTCCGGAATATCTTTATTATGGAAAGCTTCATTCATTTTTCCGAGAAGTTCTTCCGGATTAACCGGTTTGGCTATGTAGTCTCTTGCACCAAGTTTGATGGCTTGCACAGCCGATTGTATGTCGGCATATCCGGTCATGATAATAAGCGGAATCATTATCTCTTTTTCGGCCATCCACCTTAATAAATAGATGCCATCATGATCTGGCAGGCGAAGATCAGATAAGATCAAATCCACCTGTTCCGTACCTATTTGTTTTTGGGCACGTGCAATGTTGCTTACTGAAAACACCCGAAATCCTTTCTTTTCCAACCAGGTTTTCAGCATCATTCCAAACGTAATGTCATCTTCAACTATTAATATGGATTTTATCATTTTGTTGCTTTTGATGCATTTAATAGAATTACAAAGTTAAAAAGATTTAGATTAACTTCTGTGCTATATCATTATTATTAAGAAGTTTTGTTGGAGTAGAACGTGTTAAAGTTGTACTTTTGCATTAATTAAAAATCTTGTTCTATCATGAAAAGAAATTTATTTATACTATTAACCATACTGATATGCAGTGTTACGGCATGCCGTTCAGGACAAAAGAAAAGCGAAAAGATGGAAAATAAGAAGGGTACATTGTTGAAGATTGAGACAAGCATGGGGGATATTACCGTGAAACTGTATGATGAAACGCCCAAACACAGAGATAATTTTATAAAACTGGCTGAAGCAGGTACTTATGAGGGAACGTTGTTTCATCGAGTAATAAAAGAATTTATGATTCAGGCAGGCGATCCGGATTCGAAGAATGCACCGAAGGGCAAAATGTTGGGCTCCGGCGATGTAGGATATACGCTTCCGGCAGAATTTGTTTACCCAAAGTATTTTCATAAAAAAGGAGCCCTTTGTGCAGCACGTCAGGGTGATGATGTTAATCCGAAGAAAGAATCTTCAGGTTGCCAATTCTATATTGTTACCGGTAAGGTCTATAATGACTCTACTCTTCTTGGCATGGAACAACAGATGAATGAAGGTAAGCTTACTTCTGCCTTTAACGCTTTGGCGCAGAAATACATGAAGGAAATTTATAAGATGCGTAAGGCCAATGATCAGGACGGACTTTACGATTTGCAAGAAAAGCTATATGCTCAGGCTGAAGCTGAAGCAGCTAAACAACCCGACTTTCACTTTACTCCCGAGCAAATGAAAGCATACACAACAGTGGGTGGAACTCCTCATCTGGATAATCAGTACACTGTGTTTGGTGAAGTGGTTGACGGTATGGATGTGGTTGATAAGATTCAGCGGGTGAAAACGGATCGTAGTGACCGCCCTGAAGAAGATGTGAAGATTATTAAAGTAGTTGTTGTAGAATAAAATGTTAAAGATAAATAAGCAGGTCTTTTTAAATGGGTTGAGGCTGGTACACTCGCAGGATACCAGTACTCAGATGGTGGCTCTCAATATGTTGTATAATGTTGGGGCAAAAGACGAGAATCCCGAACATACGGGGTTTGCTCACCTTTTTGAACATCTGATGTTTGGAGGCTCGGTAAATATAGCCGATTTTGACGGACCGTTACAGTTGGCAGGAGGAGAGAATAATGCGTGGACCAATAATGATATAACAAATTATTATCTCACGATTCCTAAACAGAATGTAGAAACAGGCTTTTGGTTGGAGTCCGATCGCATGCTCAGTCTTGATTTTAGTTCTAAAAGTCTGGAGGCTCAACGGGGTGTTGTGATGGAGGAATTTAAGCAACGCTGTCTGAATCAGCCTTACGGAGATGTAGGACACTTATTAAGGCCTATGGCTTATAAGGTGCATCCTTATCAGTGGCCTACTATTGGTAAGGAACTGGATCATGTGGCCAATGCCACATTGGAGGAAGTAAAAGATTTCTTTTTTAGTTTTTATGCACCAAACAATGCTGTATTGGCCGTTACCGGCAATATCTCATTTGAGGAGACTGTGCGTTTGACCGAAAAATGGTTTGGCCCCATTCCCCGCCGGAATGTACACGAAAGAAGATTGCCCGTAGAACCTGAGCAGACAGAAGAAAGAAGATTGGTCGTAGAACGTAATGTACCGCTCGATTCTCTTTTTATGGTGTTTCACATGAGCGGGCGCATGCACGCCGATTATTATGTTTTTGACATATTGTCGGATATACTTAGTAATGGACGTTCGAGCAGATTGACCCGTAATCTGGTTCACGAGAGAAAAGTTTTTTCGAGCATTGATGCATACATTTCCGGTAGCGTGGATGCCGGTTTGTTTCATATTAGCGGCAAACCTGCAACGGGTGTTTCTTTAGAAGAGGCTGAGGCCGCCGTATGGGAGGAGCTATCTAAGTTGAAAGAAGAACTTATCGATGCGGAAGAGTTGGAGAAAGTAAAAAATAAGTTTGAATCGGCTCAGATATTCGGAAATATCAATTATCTGAATGTGGCTACTAATCTTGCTTTTTTTGAGATGCTAGGTTGTGCCGAAGATATGGAGAAGGAAGTTGAACGTTATAGAGCCGTTACGTGTGCACAGATGAGGGTTGTTGCCCGAAATATATTTCGCAGAGAGAATGCTTCTGTGCTTTATTATAAAAAATCAGGATAAGAAAAAAATGGATGAATGAAACCTGTTATGTACAAAAAGAAAGAGGGCACTACAAGGCATTACTATTTTTAGGAATACCTATTGTTATCGGTCAGTTGGGGGTAATTATTCTGGGCTTTGCCGATACTTTGATGATTGGTCATCATAGTGTACTTGAGCTTGGTGCTGCCTCTTTTGTAAATAATGTGTTTAATCTCGGAATCATTTTTAGTACCGGCTTTTCTTATGGACTTACCCCCGTTGTAGGCGAGCTGTATGGAACAGGTAAGTTCGCAGCTGCAGGGCAGGCTTTAAAAACCAGTTTGCTGACCAATTTCTTGGTCGGCTTGTTGGTTATGTTAGTCTTTTACGTTCTTTACTTAAATATAGAACACCTTGGACAGCCATCGGAGCTGATACCTGTGATGAAGCCTTACTACATTGTACTGCTCATTTCCATCGTCTTTATTATGCTTTTTAATGCTTTCAAGCAGTTTGCCGACGGAATAACCGATACAAAAGCTGCCATGTGGATACTTCTTGGAGGCAATCTGCTGAATATTATTGGTAACTACATTCTTATTTATGGAAAACTCGGTTTGCCTGAACTCGGATTGTTGGGTGCCGGGATTAGTACATTGGTTTCGCGCATCGTGATGCTCATCGTGTTTGTTTGGTTCTTCTTTAATAGTCGCCGATATCTACGATATAAAATAGGTTTTCTTCGCTTGGGCTGGCTTCGCGGAAGTTTCCGGCGATTAAATGCCCTGGGATGGCCTCTTGGATTGCAAATGGGTATGGAAACCGCTTCTTTCAACTTAAGTGCAATAATGATTGGATGGATAGGCGCTTATGCTTTGGCGGCTCATCAGGTGATGTGTACCATTTCGACTTTTGCTTTTTTGATGTATTACGGCATGGGAGCTGCTGTAGCTGTGCGCGTGAGCCATTTCCGCGGGCAAAATGACTGGGTAAACGTTAGGCGTGTAGCTTATGCGGGATTACGGATTATATTAAGCATGGCAGTGGTTATTTCTCTGATTCTTTTTCTTTTCAGAAATCAGTTGGGCAGTTGGTTTACTGATAGCAAAGAAGTTTCTACGATTGTAACGTCACTGATGTTACCTATGTTGCTCTATCAATTTGGAGACGGACTTCAAATTAACTTCGCCAATGCTTTACGTGGCATTTCTGATGTTAAGCCGATGATGCTGATTGCTTTTATTGCTTATTTTATAATATCTTTACCCACGGGATATTTTTTCGGTTTCATTCTTAAATGGGGAGCGGCGGGTGTCTGGATGGCTTTGCCTTTCGGACTTACCAGTGCCGGAGTTATGTTTTGGCTAAGATTTAAGATTCATGCTAAGGGTTCAAAATGACAGATTGACTAAATGGAAGATTGCTACAGGTTATTTGTTGCTGTTGGCTATCCTCTTTATTTCACTTATGTTTATATATAGTGAAATGAAGAGTCTTGCAATATCCGATACTGAGCAAGATTCTAAAGCAGATAGCTTGTTATTGCTGTTGCATAAAAAAGATAAGAACACAATAGCCATGTTAAAGGCGCTAAGTGATGCCAACAATAGCTTGTTGTCGGCAAAGGAGTTGGATAAAATAGTCTCTGAACAAGATTCGGTTATTAATCAGCAGCGTGTGCAGCATCGGATTATAACGAAACGCGATTCGCTGATGACTCCGGCTAAGAAGAAAGGATTCTTTAAACGCCTTGTAGAGGCTTTTGTTCCTCCTAAAGATACAGCTTTGCTGGTTAATACTTCATTAGAATTTAGTACGGATACTCTTTTGCAAGAATATAATCCTGCCGATTCTCTTCATAACAAAATACGCCGGATACGTTTAGAAAAGCAGAAGACACATAAAGCGAATAAGGCTAGCAATCGATTGCTTCGTCAGGTGGATAGTCATTTGACTTTACGCATCGATAGTATGATAAAGGACTATGAAGAGGAGGCGACTTTACGCATAATACAGAAAGCGGAACTTGGACAAAAAGTGCGTCAGCGTTCTATGAAAACGATTGCTGCTATTGCAGTAGGAGCGGTGCTGCTTTCCGCCGTTTTTCTTATATTAATTTGGAGAGACATTACACGAAGCAATCGTTATCGAAAGGAGCTGGAAAAAGCAAACCGGCGGACAGAGGGGTTACTCGAGGCTCGCGAGAAATTAATGCTTACCATTACGCATGACTTTAAAGCTCCTTTGGGATCTATTATGGGTTATACCGATTTGCTGTCTCGCCTTGTAGCCGATGAACGGCAAAAGTTCTATCTTGATAATATGAAAAGTTCGTCGGGGCATTTATTGAGCCTTGTCAATGACTTGCTCGATTTTCACCGTCTCGATCTTAATAAAGCTGAAGTGAATCGCATTACATTTAATCCCGCGCAACTATTTGATGAGATTAAAGCCAGTTTTCAGCCTTTGGTCGAAACGAAGGGCCTGGCTTTGCAATACGAAGTGGCGACTGAGTTGAACGGGCATTTTGTTAGTGATCCTATTCGTATTAGGCAGATAGTAAACAATTTATTATCAAATGCGGTGAAGTTTACTGTAAAAGGTAGCATCAGCCTAATTGTAAGCTATGAAAAGTCCATGTTGAAAATAACCGTTTCGGATACGGGAAAGGGTATGGCACCGGAAGACAAAGAACGAATATTTCAGGAATTTATAAGACTTCCGGGTGCCCAAGGCGAGGAAGGATTTGGTTTGGGACTCTCCATTGTGCGCAAATTGGTGGATTTGCTGGAAGGGAACATTACCTTAGACAGCACCAAAGACAAAGGGAGCTCTTTTGTGGTGACCCTGCCTCTTTATCCTGTTGGCGGAGTGAATGATGAAGACAGAACGACGCCCGATGTGGTGCAACTTAATCAAAAGAAGAGCCTTGCCGGAAAACCGAATTTGAAAATATTGTTGATTGACGATGATAAAATTCAACTGGCACTTACCGCTGCTATGCTAGGTCAGTATAACATTCCGGTGACTTGCTGTGAGCAGCTCGAGGAACTGACGGAACATCTTCGTAACGAATCGTTCGACTTTCTGCTGACGGATGTACAGATGCCCTCTATCAACGGATTTGATCTATTGAAACTTCTTCGAGCTTCGAACATCGCACAGGCAAGAACTATTCCAATGATTGCCGTTACGGCCCGAAGTGAGATGAGTGAAGCGTATTTTCACGATCATGGTTTTGTCGGTTGCCTGCATAAACCTTTCTCCATTCAAGAATTGCTGCAAGTTATTGATTGTGGTGAAGCCGTGGTAGAGACCGCTTCGTTATCTTCCGCCGAGTCTCGTGCTGACGCTACTACGCCTGAGCTCAACTTTGCCTCACTTCTGGTTTTCTCGGCAGATGATAAAGAAGCAGCACACAATATCATAGAAAGCTTTATCACTGAAACAACGAAGAATGCTGTCACGATGAATGCCGCATTGCAGGCAAAAGATGTTGTTATGATTTCTTCAATGGCTCACAAGATGCTTCCGCTGTTTACACTTTTAGGAGCATCGGAAGCTGTTTCGTTGCTTTCGTGGCTCGAAGGCAAGAGAGACCATGTTTTCTCTAAAGAGATGGAAGAAAAAGGACTGTCGGCATTGAGTCTTATCCATATTGCGGTTGAACAGGCGAAACTTTTTAATCAGCAGTATTAATCTTACAGACTAGACTACTTAATTACTCTCTTCGTATAAACTAAGTGTTTTTATCGTAATATATTATTTGTCACACAGTTGAGTGATCAATATCACACAGTTGGATGATCTTGGTCACACAACTGTGTGATATAAAGAATTCAATTGCGTGACTAGCTAGTGTTTCTGTGAAATCTGCTTAACTTTACTGTTCTTATCCGTTAAGCTAAGCCTTTAATAGACATAATAATCCTATAGACTCTGTCAGCAATCTACGACTTAGTAGAAAATATCGGTCCAAAAGGTGAATAAGACGCCAATAGTCTAATATATTTCCCTACCTTTTTCTCTATTCTAAGAATAATTCACTTTCTTTGTACTATTGTTAAATTCAATTGATTTTCATGAGACGGAAATGGATCAAAAGAGCAGTTGCAATATTGCTTACTCCTATATTATTATTTGCATTGCTGATGCTGTTGCTTTACATTCCGCCAGTACAAAACTTCCTGCGCAAGGAGGCTCTGGGGTATGCATCTGAAGCCACAGGTATGCAAATAAATGCTCGCCGGATTGATCTTCGTTTTCCCCTCAATCTTTTAGTTCGTGATGTAGAGGTTATTGACTCTAAAGATACCCTCTTGTCTATGGAAAGTTTAAATGTTCAGGTTCAACTTTTTCCGCTTTTTCGGGGGCAAGTAGAAATTGATGACTTTACATTAAAGAATATAGCGTTTAATTCGGCTCAATTTATTCATGGAATGCGAGTGCGCGGGGTATTGGGCCGCTTTGCCTTTAGAAGTCATGGTGTGAATTTATCTAATGAGACGGCCGATATAGAGGAGGCCGAACTTAGTAATACGCACGTTAGCCTGATATTGAAAAATGATACGACTGCTGTTCTTGAAGACACAACTGCTGCATCTCCTCTTTGGAAAATAGCGTTGCGTAAGTTAAAATTAAAAAATGTCTCTTTCAGTATGCTGATGCCCGAAGATTCCATTCATTTGGGGAGCCATGTGGCTGAGGCAACAATTACCGATGCTGATATCGATTTAAAACGTGAACTGTATGGTTTGAAGCACTTGCATGCGAGTGGCACCTCTTTGAATTATGATTTAGGCTCGGCTAAACCGATGAAAGGATTTGATCCGTCTCATATAGCTATTCGTGAGTTGAATCTGGGAGTTGATTCTGTTTTATATCGGGGACGAAATATGAATGCTGTGATTCGTGAACTCTCATTGAGCGAACGTTCGGGGTTGAGCATAACCTCTATGACCGGACGCTTCTTTGCCAATGACAAAGTGATACAAGTCCCGGCTCTAAAACTTACAACTCCTCATTCAGAGATTAATTTTACGGGACAGACAACATGGAAGTTGATTGATGTGCCTGCCGAAGGGCATTTGGTCGTGAAACTAGATGCATTTATAGGGAAACAAGATTTGATACTGTTTGCCGGAGGATTGCCTGATGCCTTTAAAAAAGAATATCCCTTTCGTCCGCTTACAATACATGCCGGTGCAGAGGGAAACTTAACCAATCTGCAATTATCTCGTTTTAAAGTTGAATTGCCCGGTGCTTTCTCTGTCACAGGGGGAGGAGAACTATTTAACCTCACCGATTCGTTAAAGCGCTCTGGTACGGTTGATCTGCAGGCCATCACTCATAACCTGAATTTTTTGACTACTCTTTCCGGTACTCCTACAAACGGATCTATTGTGTTTCCACAGGATATGACATTTATTGCTAAAGCCGGAATGAGGGGCTCTCGTTTTAGCAGTCTGCTCAGAGCTAAAGATGGGGAAGGTGCTTTGTCGCTGACGGCTAATTATAATAATAAGACTGAGGCTTACGACGCCGACTTTACGATAGATGCTTTGCAAATCAATCACTTCCTTCCTAAAGACTCCATCTATTCGCTATCGGCCTCCGGCAGTGTAAAAGGCAAAGGGATAGACGTTGCTTCGTCACTCTCTTCGGCGCAGTTTGATGCACAGCTTGATAATTTGCAGTATGGACGGTTCCACGTTTCAGACGTAACACTTGCAGGTGAAATGAAAAATTCCTTGATTAAAGCACATTTAACGAGTGATAATCTATTGCTGAAAATGGTTGCTGACGGAGAATATTTGCTGAAGCGCACTTATACCGAAGGAAAATTGAATATCAATGTGGAACAGATTGATTGGTATAAACTGGGATATTATCCCACTCCGATGAAGAAACCATTCGCCTTTAAGCTTGCTGCACAGGCCCGTAAAGATTCCGTGAATATCTCTTTGCAAGCAGGCGATTTAAGTTGTCGTTTCAAAGGCCGCAGTACATTGGAGCAATTGATAAAACAGTCAACAAGTTTCTCTACAGTATTGATGAAGCAAATACAAGAGAGGCGCCTCGATCATGCTGCTTTGCGTCGTGTGCTTCCTTCGGCCGGCCTGGCTCTTACGGCCGGTAAAGACAATCCGTTTAGTCGCTTTTTGGCTACAAAAGAAATTACGTATGACAGACTTTCGTTCCTATTCGGAACAACGCCTGCCCGTGGAATAAATGGCAGGGCGTTTATACATGGCCTCAAAGTCGATACGATACAGCTAGATACTCTCTTTCTGGCAATTAAGCAAGATACCGCTCGGATGAATATTCGCGGCGGAGTAATTAATGCTCCGAGCAATCCTCAATTTGTGTTTAAAGCTTATCTCACCGGAGAAATTCGCACAGAAGATGCCGAACTAATGCTAGAGTATCAAAATGCTAAAGGAGAAACAGGGGTGTTACTGGGCGTAAATGCGCGTCCGGGTAGAAATGGCTTATTATTCAAATTTATTCCGGAAGAGCCGATAGTGGCTTTTCGAAAGTTTCGTTTCAATGAAGATAATCGGGTTTACATTCGTAAAGACAGGCATATATTTGCAAATGTGGAGATGCTCGATAAAGATGGTATGGGTGTACGTGTACATTCTTTGCGTGATACAACCTTTTTGCAAAATATGGACATAGAGCTACGCCGTATTCGTTTGGCCGAAATCAGCGAAGCCTTGCCTTATCTGCCTCAATTCTCCGGTTTGCTTTCGGCTGAAGCTCATTATGTTCAAAAAGCGACTTCTCTACAAGTTTCTACCGAGGCTACAATAGACGAATTGGTTTATGAACATCAACGGGTAGGAGATATTGCTTTGGGAGCAACATGGCTACCCGGAGAGAACGGTCGCCATTACGTGAATAGTTACTTAACTCATGAAGGCGCCGAGGTCATGACTCTCAACGGGATGTATCGTTCCGGAGTGAATGATAGCGTTGAAGTAAATAGTACTTTAGAGCACTTCCCATTGAGTATTGCCGACATTTTTATACCTGATCAGGTTGTTTCATTCTATGGCGCTTTGGATGGTAATCTTCATTTAACCGGTAAACTATCAAAGCCATCGGTTGATGGAACATTAACGCTCGATAGTGTATCGATCTTTGCCAGACAAGCAGGTGCTCGTTATAATTTTGATAGTAAGCCGGTAGAGATAAAGGACAATCGGTTGATCTTTAATAAATTTGAAATAACGACAACCAGCAAGAATCCTTTTGTGATTGATGGCTCTGTCGATTTTCGCGAACTATCCCGTCCTGTGGCTAACTTATCTTTGTTTGCCGATAATTATACGCTGCTTAATGCCCCCCGTAACAATGAAAGTTTGGTTTATGGAAAAGTCTTTGTTGATGTTAAATCTACGGTAAAAGGTCCTCTCAATGCTTTGGTTATGCGGGGGAATATGAATCTGCTAGGTAACACAGATGTGACTTATGTACTGAAGGATTCTCCGCTTAGCGTGCAAGATCGACTAGGTGATTTAGTGACGTTCACTTCTTTTAATGATACGCTTTCGCAAAAGAAAGAAGATTCTTCCATTTCTTTTGGGGGACTTGACATGCGGATGACATTGCATATTGATCCTGCCGTTCGTTTAAAGGCCGATTTGAGTCCGGATCGTAGCAGCCGCATAGAATTAGAAGGAGGAGGTGATCTTTCTTTGCAGTATTCTCCTCAGGGAGAGTTGAGGGTTTCAGGGCGATATACGCTTTCGGGCGGCATTCTAAAATATTCTTTACCTGTGGTACCGTTAAAGGATTTCAAAGTAAATGAAGGAAGTTATGTGGAATGGACGGGTAATCCGATGGATCCTAATCTTAATTTTAAAGCCACTGAGCGTGTGCGTGCCTCTTATACACAAGATGGTACTTCATCATCTCGTATGGTGAATTTTGATGTTTCGGTTGCGGTGAAAAACAAGATGGAGAATTTATCGTTGGTTTTTGATTTGGAGGCTCCTGAAGACATCAGTGCTCAGAATGAACTTACGGCTATGTCGTCCGAGGAGCGGAGTAAGCAAGCAATAGCCATGTTGGCAACGGGTGTTTATTTGTCCAAGACCGGAACTAAGAGTGGGGGAATTGATATGGGAGCTGCATTAAATACTGTTTTACAAAATCAAATGTCCAGCATAGCAGGAACTGCTTTGAAAACAGTTAATGTCTCTTTTGATATGGAGAATTACGATGCCACGGATGCGGGTGGGAAAAGGACTAATTATAATTTTCGTTATGCTCAGCGGTTTTTTAATGACCGTTTTCAAGTAGTGTTGGGAGGTACCATTTCATCGAAAGAGAATGCCAACGAAACGCAATCATTTATTGATAATGTGTCGCTGGAATATCGTTTGGATTCGTCGGGAACACGCTATGTACGCCTCTTTCATAATAAAAACTACGATAGCCTTCTTGAAGGAGAGATAACTGAAACGGGCGTGGGAGTTGTTTTACGAAAAAAAATGAACCACTTAGGAGAGTTGTTTATCTTTAAACGAAAGAAATAGCATGAATGGTGATCGATATATTAAATTACTTATTGGCAATATATGCTTGTTGATATTTTGGACTTCTTGCTCCACAACCAGAAACTTGCCTGAAGGAGAGGTCTTGTATACCGGACAGAAAAAAATGGAGGTTAAGAATGAAGCTAAGGACAGAGCTGGTAATGAAACGATGACTGAGCTGAGTGCCGCTCTTGCTACTTCGCCTAACAACTCTATTCTTGGCAGTTCCACTTTACGGTCTCCGTTTCCTTTCGGATTGTGGGCTTATAATGCCTTTGTTAATAGCAAGAAAGGATTGGGTAAGTGGGCTTTTAAGAGGTTTGCCGCAAAACCGGTGTTTATCTCCACTGTTAATCCGGCAATACGTGCTAAGGTAGGTGCCAATTTGTTACATGACTATGGTTTTTTTAATGGGAGTGTAGCTTATGAAGTTTTGCCGGACGAGAAGAATCCCAGAAAGGCAAAGATAAAGTATCTGGTGGATATGAAGAATCCGTACCTTATTGATACGGTGATGTATGAACGCTTTTCTGCTGATTTATTAGCTACTCTTCAAAAAGGACGCGAGAAGACGTTGTTGCATGAAGGAAAACAATTTAATGTTGTGACATTAGATGAAGAACGGACACGGTTAAGTTCATTGCTTCAAAACAGAGGATATTACTATTATAGGCCCGATTATTTCAGCTTCTTGGCTGATACTACGTTGGTAGCCGGAAGGGTGTCTATGAAAATAGTACCTAAGGCTGGAATTCCAAAAGAGGCTTTAAAGCGCTGGAATGTTGGTGATATTTCTATTCATCTCTATAGTAAGGATGGCGAAGTGCCTAATGATTCTGTTGTGTATAAGAACTTGTCTATATATTATCGCGATAAACTAAAGATTAGACCTGAGGTACTTTATCGGCAGATTCGATTCCAATCAAACCAGACTTATTCTTATTTTAGGCAGACTCGCACACAAGAGAGAATGACGCAATTAGGAATGTTTCGATATGTCGAAATGAATTACGCTCCTCGAGATAGTACGGATACATGCAACGCTTTGAATGTAGATATACAAACAACTTATGACTTGCCCCTTGATGGAGAATTAGATTTGAATGTGACCACAAAAAGCAATGATCAAACGGGGCCTGGAGCATCGTTTAGTGTAACGAGAAAGAATCTTTTTGGAGGTGGAGAGAACCTCACATTAGGTTTACACGGATCGTATGAATGGCAGACGGGTACCGGTAATACACAAAATACTTCGGCTTTGAATTCTTATGAAATGGGTATCTCTGCATCGCTGGCTATTCCCAAGGTGCTTTTTCCCAGACTAGGAAAAAATGAGTATGATTTTCCGGCATCTACTACATTTAATTTATATGCTGATCAATTAAACAGGGCACGTTTTTTTAAGATGTTATCTTTTGGAGGAGATGTAACGTACGTGTTTAATCCGACAAGGGTTAGCCGACATACTATTACACCGTTTAAATTAACTTTTAATGTATTGAACAATCCAACCGCTTTATTTGACTCTATTTCTGCTGCCAACCCAGCTTTGTATTTAAGTCTGAATAATCAGTTTGTTCCCTCTATGAGTTACAAATATACGTATGACAATGCTTCTCTAAAGCGGGCACATGATAGACTTTGGTGGGAAACGTCTATTACTTCGGCAGGCAATATAACTTCTTGTATTTATCGTGCTTTTGGAAAGAAATTTAATGAGCAAAAAGACTTGTTAGGTGCTCCTTTTGCTCAGTTTCTGAAGTTCACTTCTGAAGTTCGGTATACATGGAATATAGATAAGAATCAATCAATAGCTACACGTTTAGCTGGGGGACTTATTTATTCGTATGGAAACTCGGATGTAGCACCTTATAGTGAGCAGTTTTATGTAGGAGGGGCAAATAGTATTCGTGCCTTTACCGTTCGTAGTATAGGCCCCGGTAGTTACAAGCCTGCAGAAGATCAGAAATATTCTTATCTGGATCAGACCGGAGATATCAAGATGGAAGCGAATGTGGAATATCGATTTAGAATTTTACAAGATTTACATGGGGCCGTTTTTCTGGACGCAGGAAATGTATGGCTGTTGAGAAATGATCCGAAGCGTTCAGGAGCACAATTCGGGCTGAATGGTTTGATGGATGAAATAGCTTTAGGCACGGGAGCCGGTTTGCGCTACGATCTTTCGTATCTGGTTATTAGATTGGATTGTGGAGTGGGAATTCATGCACCTTATACTACTTCTCGCAAAGGATATTATAATATCCCGAGTTTCAAAGATGGACTTGGTTGGCATCTCGCGATAGGTTATCCGTTTTAAAAATATGCTTTAGCAGAAAGAAATGAGCCAAAATTAAACCTTTGTGGACGGTTATTTTTGTATTTTTGCAACCATTGAATATTGGACAATTAATCTTTTTAAATTAAAAATACGTATGAAACCGACATTATTTGTGCTTGCTGCCGGCATGGGCAGCCGTTATGGGGGATTAAAACAACTAGATGGACTCGGCCCTAACGGTGAAACAATTATGGACTACTCTATTTTTGATGCCATCCGTGGTGGCTTTGGGAAAGTAGTCTTCGTTATTCGTAAAGATTTTGAGCCGGATTTTAGAAATAAGATTTTGAGTAAGTACGAGAATCATATACCTGTAGAATTGGTATTCCAGGCATTGGATTCTCTTCCGTCGGGCATTACTTGTCCACCGGACAGAGTGAAACCTTGGGGAACCAATCATGCTGTACTTATGGGGAAAGATGTGATTAAAGAGCCTTTTGCTGTAATTAATGCCGATGATTTTTATGGTCGTGATAGCTTTGCTGTTTTGGGTAAAGCGCTTGCTGAAATGAATGGTAAATCGAATGATTATTGTATGGTGGGTTATCGTGTAGGCAATACGCTTTCTGATAGCGGCTCTGTTGCTCGCGGTGTTTGTGAAACAAATGCAGAAGGTTATTTGACTACGGTTGTTGAACGCACAGCCATTGAACGTATAAATGGTAAGGTCTCGTTTACAGATGAGAAAGGTAAATTGGTTACAATTGATGATCATACTCCGGTGTCAATGAATATGTGGGGTTTTACTCCTGATTATTTTAAATATTCAGAAGATTATTTTGTTGAATTTTTAAAAGAAAACATGAATAACCTGAAAGCCGAGTATTTTATTCCTTTGATGGTTAATAAACTTATAAATGATGGTACTGCTCGTGTAAAGGTGCTTGATACTATTTCTAAATGGTTTGGCGTAACGTATGCAGAAGATCGTCAGGGTGTGGTAGATAAAATACAAGCGCTGGTGGATGCGGGTGAATATCCGGCGAAACTTTTTTAGTGAAAATAAATAGTTTTGAAAATAAAAAGGTTGGCCGATAAGGCCAACCTTTTTATTTTCAAAACTATTTTGTCGCTGTGGCGAGTCTGTTCTTCTTTGCCATATATTCAATTTATTCACTATCTTTGCGGCAGGAAAAAAGTACAAATCAATGATTTCAATTGAAGGATTAACAGTAGAATTTAATGCTACCCCCTTGTTTAAAGATGTTGCTTACGTCATAAATAAAAAAGATCGTATTGCTTTGGTTGGTAAAAATGGAGCAGGAAAGTCGACGATGTTGAAAATCCTGGCTGGTTTGCAAAGTCCTACTTCCGGGGTAGTGGCGATTCCTAAAGACGTAACGATTGGTTATCTGCCTCAGGTTATGATTCTTTCGGATAGTCATACCGTGATGGAGGAAGCTGAGCAAGCATTTGGACATATTTTTGAGCTACAAAAGGGTTTGGAACAAATGAATAGGGAGTTGGCAGATCGTTCCGACTATGACTCTGAAGAATATCATAAATTAATTGATCGTTTTACTCATGACAATGAACGTTTCTCGATGCTGGGAGGAACCAACTTTCAGGCAGAAATAGAACGAACGTTGGTAGGACTTGGCTTTAACCGCGAAGATTTTGGCCGTCCTACGGCCGAATTTAGCGGGGGGTGGCGCATGCGTATCGAGTTGGCGAAATTATTGTTACGTCGGCCGGAGGTCTTATTACTTGATGAACCGACTAATCATCTGGATATAGAATCCATTCAGTGGTTAGAATCTTTCCTTTCTACCCGGGTTAATGCGGTTGTTCTTGTAAGTCATGATCGTGCTTTTATTAACAATGTGACGACGCGTACAATTGAAATTTCATGTGGACAGATCTATGATTATAAAGTGCCGTATGATAAATTTGTAGTATTGCGCAAAGAGCGTAGAGAACAACAATTGCGTGCTTATGAAAACCAGCAAAAACAAATACAGGATACCGAAGATTTTATTGAGCGATTTCGCTATAAGGCTACAAAATCGGTACAGGTTCAAAGTCGAATCAAGCAGTTAGATAAAGTAGAACGAATAGAAATAGATGATGAGGATAATGCTTCTCTAAGATTAAAATTTCCTCCGGCATCTCGGTCGGGTAATTATCCTATTATCTGTGAAGAGGTGAAGAAGGTTTATGGCCGGCATATTGTTTTTCAGGACGTAAATCTTACTATTAATCGTGGTGAGAAGGTCGCTTTTGTCGGGAAAAACGGTGAAGGAAAATCTACTCTGGTAAAATGTATTATGGGGGAGATTGATTTTGAAGGCAAACTGACTATTGGGCACAATGTGCAGATTGGTTATTTTGCTCAGAATCAAGCACAGATGCTTGATGAAAGTCTTACGGTATTCGATACGATTGATCGGGTGGCAGTAGGTGATATCCGCAATAGAATACGTGATATACTCGGGGCTTTTATGTTTGGAGGCGAGGCCTCGGATAAAAAAGTGAAGGTTTTATCGGGAGGTGAGCGTAGTCGGTTGGCAATGATAAAGTTATTGTTGGAACCTGTGAACTTTCTTATTCTCGATGAACCGACTAATCATCTTGATATGCGTTCGAAGGACGTATTGAAAGAGGCTATACGAGAATTTAACGGTACGGTGATTTTAGTGAGTCATGATCGTGATTTTCTGGATGGACTTGCGACTAAAGTTTATGAGTTCGGTGCCGGATTGGTGAGAGAGCATTTAGGAGGCATCTATGATTTTTTGCAAAGAAAGAAGATTGAAAGCTTGGATGAGTTACAAAAAAAACCGGTTTTGTCTTCGTCTGCGATAAGCTCTGGTAATGAACCTGATAAAGTGGCTGACAAGAATAGGCTTTCTTATGAAATGCAGAAAGAACTTAACAGAAAAACGAAGAAGCTGGAAAGATTGGTCGCTGATATTGAGTTGGAGATAGAACAACTGGAATCGGCAATTGCTATTGTTGAATCTCAGATGTCTACTACTAAAGGAGCTTCAGATATGCTTCTTTATGAGCAACATCAGAAATTAAAGTTTCAACTTGATCAGAGAGTGGAAGAATGGGAGAAGAGGTCTATCGAACTGGAGCATGTGAGAACAAATTGATGTTGGGAGATGTTTTGATTATTATTTGAATTATTAACTATAAAGTAGACTAAGGCATCGAATACTAATAGTATTTGATGTGTTAGCGCAATTAAAATGTATGAAAGCAAAAAATTATTTACCAATTCTTGCATTATGCCTTATGAGTACAGGATGCAGCAGTAATAGAGAGGCCACATTAAAGTCTGGCATTGATCTTGCGAACCTTGACACAACCGCTCTTCCGGGAGCAAGTTTTTACCAATTTGCAAATGGTGGGTGGATGAAAATTCATCCGCTTACGGATGAATATTCACGTTTTGGTTCGTTTGATATGCTTGCCGAAAATAATCGTAAACAATTACGGGAACTAATAGAAGGGCTTGCTAAAGAGAAGCATGAGGAAGGTAGCATTGCTCAGAAAATCGGTGATTTATACAATATTGCTCTTGATAGTGTAAAGTTTAATAAAGAAGGGGCTTTGCCTATTAAGGCAGAGTTAGAAAAAATCGCATCATTGAAAAGTAATGCTGATATATATTTGATGATTGCTGACATGCAAAAGAAGGGTATAAATCCTTACTTTGCGGTATATGTAGGGGCAGATGATATGAATAGCTCTATGAATATGGTGCATACTTTTCAAGGAGGACTTGGTATGGGCGAACGTGATTATTATTTGGATAATGATGCAAAGACCAAGGAAATTCGTGATAAATATCAATTGCACATAGCTAAGATGTTTCAATTGGCAGGATTTAATGAAGCGGCGGCTAAAAAAGCAGTTGGAGCTGTAATGAATATTGAAACAGAACTGGCAAAGGCAGCTCGAACTCAAGTGGAATTACGTGACCCGCATGCGAATTACAATAAAAAATCAATGGTAGAAATGGAGAAAGAATTTGCTCCTTTTGCGTGGGATAAATTTTTCTCTGCTGTTGGACTTAGTAATTTGAAAGAGGTAAATGTTGGACAACCGGATGCAATAAAAGAAGTGGTTAAAATTATAAATACAGTTGCATTGGGTGACCAAATAGCTTATTTGCAGTGGAATTTAATCAATAGTTCTGCTTCTTATTTAAGTGATGATTTATCGAATGAAGATTTTGAATTCTTTGGCAAAACAATGTCAGGGAAAAAAGAACAAAAACCCCGTTGGAAGCGTGCTGTAAGTACTATAAATTCATCTTTGGGAGAAGCTGTAGGACAAATGTATGTCGAAAAATATTTTCCATCAGCATCAAAAGAACGCATGGTTGCTTTGGTTAAGAATTTACAAACATCTTTAGGAGAACGTATTAAAGGGCTTGCTTGGATGAGCGATGCTACAAAAAAGAAAGCGCTCGAAAAACTTGCTACTTTCCACGTGAAGATAGGTTATCCGGACAAATGGAAAGATTATTCTTCTCTTAAGATAAAGAATGATTCTTACTGGGCTAACATAGAGCGTGCAAACGGATGGGAACATGATGACATGATAGCCAAGGCTGGTAAACCGGTAGATAAAGATGAATGGTTAATGACGCCTCAAACGGTGAATGCCTATTATAATCCGACAACAAATGAAATTTGTTTTCCTGCTGGCATCTTGCAGTATCCTTTTTTTGACATGAAAGCTGATGATGCTTTTAATTATGGAGCCATTGGGGTTGTTATTGGACATGAAATGACCCACGGCTTTGATGATCAGGGACGCCAATATGATAAGGACGGTAACTTGAAAGATTGGTGGACAAAAGAAGATGCCAAAAACTTTAAGACTCGTGCAGCTGTGATGGCTAATTTCTTTGATAGCATTGAGGTTGCTCCGGGAGTGCATGGTAATGGTAAATTTACATTGGGTGAAAACATTGCTGATCATGGTGGGTTGCAAGTCTCTTTTCAGGCGTTTAAACATGCTACTGCAAATAATCCGTTGAAAACGGAAAATGGATTTACACCTGAGCAACGTTTTTTCTTAGCATATGCAAATGTATGGGCAGGTAATATACGTCCCGAAGAAATTCTACGTCTTACCAAAATGGATCCACACTCGCTGGGTAAATGGCGCGTTGATGGTGCTCTGCCTCAAATCGCCGCATGGTATGATGCATTCGGCATTACAGAGAAAGATTCTTTATTCCTTCCTGTCGAAAAACGGGCGTCTATATGGTAATATTTCTCAGTATACTATAGTAAAATGAAAAGGCGTCGGCTATACTTTGTAAACCGACGCCTTTTTTAGTATTAATTCACACCTTGTTTATAACGCGTGATAAGACATTATTTTGTAACTTTGCAAATCAAATACTTAATGCATAGTTAAATGTCTGAATCTAAGAAAATAAAAACCGCACTTGTGTCGGTTTATCACAAAGAGGGGCTGAATGAAATTATAACCAAGCTTCACGAAAATGGAGTGGATTTCCTTTCTACGGGTGGAACCCGCCAGTTTATTGAATCGTTGGGGATTCCTTGCAAGGCGGTGGAAGATCTTACTTCATATCCGTCTATCTTGGGAGGACGAGTAAAAACATTGCATCCTAAAGTTTTTGGCGGAATTCTTTGCCGTCGTAGTTTAGAACAAGATAGACTGCAGATAGAAGAATATAATATACCTGAGATAGATCTTGTTATTGTAGACTTGTATCCTTTTGAGGCAACAGTTGCTGCTGGGGCTGATGAGGCTTCGATAATTGAAAAGATAGATATAGGTGGAATTTCTTTAATCCGTGCGGCTGCTAAAAATTATAATGACGTGGTTATCGTTGCTTCTCAATTACAATATAAGCCGTTGCTTGATATGTTAATGGAACATGGTGCTACGTCTTCTCTTGAAGAACGTCGTTGGATGGCAAAAGAAGCGTTTGCTGTTTCTTCTCATTATGATACAGCGATATTTAATTATTTTGATGGAGAAGAAGGTTCTGCGTTTCGCTGTTCCTCGAATGATCAGAAAATGCTTCGTTATGGAGAGAACCCTCATCAGAAAGGTTATTTCTATGGCGACTTAGATGCTGTCTTTGATCAAATTCACGGCAAAGAGATTTCATATAACAATTTACTTGATATTAATGCGGCAGTTGATTTGATTGATGAATTTGATGATTTGACTTTTGCTGTGATGAAACATAATAATGCCTGTGGCTTGGCTTCTCGCTCTACTGTCTTTGAAGCGTGGAAAGATGCTCTTGCTGGTGATCCTGTTTCTGCATTTGGAGGCGTATTGATTACTAATGCGGTAATAGATAAAGAGACGGCAGAAGAAATTAATAAAATATTTTTTGAAGTGATTGTTGCACCTGATTACGATGTGGATGCACTTCAAATATTAGGGCAAAAAAAGAATCGTATTATTCTTGTACGTAAGGAGGCTAAATTACCGAAAAAACAATTTCGTTCTTTATTGAATGGAGTATTGGTTCAAGAAAAAGATTTGAATATTGAAACAACTGCAGACCTTAAAACAGTAACTTCTAAAGTTCCGACTAAAGAGGAAGTAGCAGACATGTTGTTCGCTAATAAAATAGTAAAGAACAGCAAATCGAATTCAATTGTATTAGCTATGAATAGGCAATTGTTGGCAAGTGGAGTAGGGCAGACTTCTCGCGTAGATGCGTTGAAACAGGCTATAGAAAAAGCAAAATCGTTTGGTTTTAGTCTTGAAGGAGCGGTTATGGCTTCTGATGCTTTTTTTCCATTTCCTGATTGCGTTGAGATTGCCGATAAAGAGGGCATTACTGCTGTTATTCAACCAGGTGGGTCAATTAAAGATCAATTGTCATTTGATTATTGTAATGAACATGGAATGAAAATGGTAACAACAGGTATCCGCCATTTTAAACATTAATAAACAGAAATTATGGGATTATTTTCTTTTACGCAAGAAATAGCAATGGATCTTGGCACTGCCAATACTATTATCATCACAAATGGAAAAATTGTGGTAGATGAACCTTCAGTTGTTGCACTTGATCGCCGTACGGATAAGATGATTGCTGTTGGTGAGAAGGCCAAGATGATGCATGAAAAAACCCACGAAAATATACGTACTATACGGCCGCTCCGTGATGGCGTGATTGCCGATTTTTACGCTTGTGAACAGATGATGCGCGGGATGATTAAAATGGTGAATACGCGTAATCACTTATTTTCGCCTTCGCTTCGAATGGTTATTGGTGTTCCGTCGGGTAGTACTGAAGTTGAACTTCGTGCTGTTCGTGATTCTGCTGAGCATGCCGGTGGACGTGACGTTTATCTTATTTTTGAGCCAATGGCTGCAGCTATAGGAATAGGCATTGATGTGGAGGCACCCGAAGGCAATATGATTGTTGATATAGGTGGTGGTTCTACTGAAATAGCAGTAATCTCTTTAGGGGGTATTGTTTCTAACAATTCAATTCGTATAGCAGGTGATGATTTGATTACTGATATACAAGAGTATATGAGTCGTCAACACAATGTGAAGGTCAGTGAGCGTATGGCAGAACGTATTAAGATTAATGTCGGAGCTGCTTTAACGGAACTGGGAGATGATGCACCGGAAGATTATATAGTTCATGGGCCAAACCGGATAACGGCTTTGCCTATGGAAGTACCTGTTTGTTATCAGGAAGTGGCTCACTGTCTTGAAAAATCGATTTCAAAAATTGAAACGGCTATTTTGAGTGCATTGGAAAATACTCCTCCTGAATTGTATGCAGATATTGTGCATAATGGCATTTATCTGGCTGGTGGTGGCGCTTTGCTTCGGGGATTGGACAAACGCCTCACTGATAAAATTAATATCCCTTTTCATATAGCAGAAGATCCGCTTCATGCAGTAGCTAAAGGAACTGGTGTTGCTTTAAAAAATGTAGATCGTTTCTCCTTTTTAATGAGATAGGATTAAATACTTGCTAGTGGAAGTAATAATGCCAATGTGCTGATGACTAAGGATTAATTTAGCCATTGGTATGTTGGCTTTTTATATGTTTTTTGATACTAAGTGCGAATTATGCGGAATTTACTAAACTTCCTCGTTAAATATAACTATTGGTTTCTTTTAATTTTATTAGAGGCTATTAGTTTTATGTTGTTATTTCGTTTTAATCATTATCAACAAAGCGTTTACTTTACTTCTGCTAATGTTGTAGCAGGCAAAATATATAAAGTTTCTGGGGAGATCTCTTCTTATTTCTATCTAAAATCAGCAAACGAAGGTCTATTAGATCGCAATATATCTCTAGAGAGAGAAGTGACTGCTTTAGAAAAAGCTTTGAAAGAGAATCAAATGGATTCGTTTGAGATTGATAGGCTGGAAAAAGTATCGGACGTGAACTATCATTTGTTAAAGGCAAATGTTATTAAGAATAGTTTAAATCTGACAGATAATTATATAACTTTGGATAAGGGCTTTTCTGATGGCATTCGTTCTGAAATGGGTGTTGTTGGTCCCAATGGGATTGTTGGAATTGTATATCTGACCTCTCCTAAATACTCAATTGTTATATCTGCATTAAATAGTAAGTCGAGTATTAGTTGCAAAATTAAAGGGAGCAACTATTTTGGCTATTTGAAGTGGGAACATGGTGATTCAAGATATGCTTACTTAAAAGATTTGCCTCGCCATGCGGAGTTTAATTTAGGAGATACGATTATAACAAGTGGTTATTCCACTGTTTTTCCTGAAGGTATTATGGTAGGCACGGTAGATGATATGTCTGATTCTAATGATGGTTTATCTTACCTGCTTAAAATTAAGTTAGCTACTGATTTTGGGCGAATCAGTAATGTTCGGGTAATTGAGGATATAGGGAATAAAGAACAAAAAGAACTCGAGAAAAAAAGTCTAAAACAATGATCATAAATTATATTCATAAAGTAGCTTGGTTCTTTGGATTAGTGCTTCTTCAGGTAGTGATTCTGAACAATCTCCATATAGCGGGGTATGCGCCTCCTTTTTTTTATATTTATTTTATACTCAAATTTGACACTAGTGTTTCTCGTAATGAATTGATGATATGGGGCTTTCTAATAGGCCTTGCAGTTGACGTATTCTCAAATACTCCTGGAATGAATGCTGCATCTACTGTCTTTTTAGCTTTTGTGCGCCCTCTTTTATTACGTTTATTTATGTCAAGAGATAATTTAGATAATATATCTCCATCAATGAGAAGCATGGGAACAGGAGCTTTTGTTAAATTCTTAATTGCAAGTTTATTTATTCATCACACGATGTTATTAACGATTGAACTATTTTCTTTTACCAGCATGTTGTCGTTATTACTTAGCATTGTTTTTAGCATGCTTTTAACGTTTACATTTATTATGGCTGTAGAAGGAATAAAAAAATAGAATGGCTAAAAATTATACTCTAGAGAAACGAAAGTTTATTATTAGCGGTATAGCTGTATTGGTTGTACTCATTTACATTGTGCGTCTTTTTGTTTTCCAAATATTGACTGATGACTATAAGAAGAATGCAGACAGTAATGCTTTTTTGAATAAAATTCAATACCCCTCTCGGGGTGCTATCTATGATCGAAAGGGAAAGCTTTTAGTATTCAATCAGCCAGCGTATGATATCACAATTGTTCCAAGGGAAATCGAAAACTTAGATACGCTTGACCTTTGCCGTACATTAAATATAACGCCTTCATCTTTTGTGAAGAAAATGAATGAAATTAAAGATAGGAGGCTAAATCCGGGTTATTCTAAGTATACGCATCAATTATTTATGTCTCAGCTTTCTGCAGAGGAATGTGGTGTGTTTCAGGAAAAGCTCTTCAAATTTGCAGGATTTTATATTCAAAGGCGCACTATTCGTCAATACTCTTATAATTCGGCTGCCCATGCCTTAGGTGATATTGGGGAAGTTTCCATGAGAGACATTGAAGACGATGATTATTATATGCGCGGAGATTATATAGGTAAGCAAGGAGTTGAAAAATCGTATGAGAAATATCTCCGTGGTGAAAAAGGAGTTGAAGTTCTTTTACGAGATGCGCATGGACGAATTCAAGGCCATTATATGAATGGAACTTTTGATAAATCTCCGGTTCCGGGTAAAGACCTCACATTGGGGCTCGATATTGAACTCCAAATGCTTGCTGAAAAATTAATGAAAGGTAAGACGGGTAGCATTGTTGCTATTGAACCTGAAACAGGTGAGATACTTTGCTTTGTTTCAGCTCCTTCTTATGATCCTTCGATTATGGTAGGGAGACAACGTGGTAAAAGTCATCACGAATTGGAGGAAAATCCTTTAAAACCTTTGTTTAATCGTCCTCTTATGGCGGCTTATCCTCCTGGTTCTACGTTTAAAACGGCACAAGGATTGGTCTTTCTTCAGGAGGGTATCGTTGATGCAAACACATTATTCCCTTGTTATAATGGTTTTGTTGTTCCCGGATTGCGTGTGGGATGCCATTCGCACAGATCTCCTATTTCATTTTCATCGGCTATTTCAACATCTTGTAACTCTTATTTTTGCTGGGGGTTGTATCACATGATTGATAATAAGAAATATGGTTCGTCTGCCAATGCACTGACTGTATGGAAAGATCACATGGTTTCTATGGGGTTTGGTTATAAGCTTGGCGTTGATTTGCCAGGCGAAAAACGAGGCTTAATTCCCAATGCTCAATTTTACGATAAAATATATGGGCATGGACGTTGGGGTGGTTTGAGGATTATCTATACGGCAATAGGGCAAGGTGAAGTTTTGCTAACTCCTGTCCAGATGGCAAATCTTGCGGCGACGATAGCTAACAGGGGGCATTTTATTACTCCTCATATTGTTAAAAGTATACAAGATAATCAGTTGGATAGTCTTTATCGATTTCCACGTTACACTAATATTTCTCCAAAATATTATAATCTGGTAGTACAGGGTATGAGAGGTGCGGTTGTGGGAACTCCCTATGGCGGTACTTGTCGGGGTATTAATTTGCCGGGAATTGAGGTTTGTGGAAAAACGGGTACTGCTCAGAATCGTGGGAAAGATCATTCTATATTTATGGGATTTGCTCCAATGAATAAACCTAAAATCGCGTTATCTGTATATATAGAGAATGCAGGATTTGGGGCAACCTGGGCTGTTCCCATTGCATCTCTCCTTATAGAAAAATACATTAATGGGTCTGTTGCTCCCGAGAGAAGTGCTCGAATAGATGAAATCAGTAATACAAATTTAGTTCAGCATGGTAACTAGAAATATTAATCTCTTCAAGTCGGTAGATTGGGTAAGTATATGTGTGTATTTGCTGCTTATTATCTGTGGATGGTTTAGCGTTTGTGGTGCTAGCTATGACTATGGGGATCGAGATTTTTTTGACTTTTCTACTCGTGCAGGCAAGCAGTTGGTTTGGATTATATGCTCTTTTGGACTTGGCTTCATTTTATTAATGCTTGAGGATAAGCTATATGATCTGTTTTCATACTTTATTTATGCAGGTATGATACTTTTGCTGATTATTACTATTTTTATTGCTCCTGATGTGAAAGGCTCTCGTTCATGGCTTCAGTTAGGACCTGTTAGTCTGCAGCCTGCGGAATTCGCTAAATTTGCAACTGCATTGGCTCTTGCCAAGTTCATGAATTCCTATTCTTTTAATATGAGAAAAGGAAAATATGCTGCAGGCTTGATTGCACTTATATTAATCCCTATGGGGCTGATTATATTGCAAAAGGAAACAGGATCGGCCCTTGTTTATCTTGCTTTTTTTCTGGTGTTATATCGTGAAGGTATGCCTGGGGTTGTTCTTTTCTCAGGCGTTTGTGCTATAGTCTATTTTATTGTGGGGATACGTTTTGATCAGCAATATGTAGGAAATACGCCTACTCCTATAGGGGCATTTGTAGTTCTGTCGATGGTGTTGTTGTTTGCCGGTAGCATGGTTTGGATATATTTGAGGAAGTGGGCACCTTGCCGTAATATAATAGGTGTTAGCTTATTGGTTTTGATTTTGGCTTTTGGCATTTCCGAATATATTGTTCCGTTTAATTTGGTTTGGATTCAGTGGGGGTTGTGTGCTATTGTGGTTGGCTATCTGGTCTTTTTATCTTTGAGCCAACGCCAGATTACTTATGTTTTGATCGGTCTATTTGCTTTGGGTTCTGTTGGGTTTCTATATTCAAGCGATTATGTCTTTAATAAGATTCTTGAGCCTCACCAGCAAATACGTATAAAGGTGGTTCTAGGCATGGAAGAAGATTTGGCCGGTGCGGGTTATAATGTTAACCAATCGAAGATTGCTATAGGATCGGGCGGATTGACAGGCAAAGGATTTTTGAATGGAACCCAGACCAAACTAAAGTATGTGCCCGAACAAGACACTGATTTCATTTTTTGTACTATAGGCGAAGAACAAGGCTTTCTTGGATCTGCTGCTGTTTTAATATTGTTTCTTATATTAATACTGAGGTTGATTAGTTTATCAGAGAGGCAACATTCTGTTTTTGGAAGGGTGTATGGATATTCTGTTGTTAGTGTATTTCTTTTCCATCTATTTATAAATATAGGGATGGTACTGGGATTAACCCCTGTTATAGGCATCCCTTTACCTTTTTTTAGTTACGGAGGCTCTTCTTTATGGGGTTTTACTATCTTGCTATTTATTTTCATCCGAATTGACGCAAGCCGCAGCCGCAGATGAAGTACGGTTTTATTTTTCTATTCGTATTCCTACATCATTTATGCCTTTTAGCGGGTTGTCTTTCATCTCTTGGGAAATTTTAAGTGTATATTTTCCCGGATGTGTTGCTAAAACATTGCTTATAGGGACAGATATCTGAAATAAATTACCCCATCCGTTACCTACCCACTTACCCTTTTTATCTGCAAGCGATAAATTCAATGTATCAGATTTCCATGTCATGGAGTCTTTTAAGTTCTGACTTATAGCTATATATAAGTTTTGATAAGGATAATCGTTCCGGTTTCTTACTTCGGCAAATAGGTGCAGATATACCATTGAATCTTTTAATTCAAAGGTGTATGTCAGTGTATCATTCTTTTTCCAACCAATATCCGGTATGTGCTGAAAAGAATGATACACCGTCTTATTATCGCAAGCGGTAATGAAGAACAATAATAATAATAGAATAAGGCAGATGTTACTGTTGATCGGGCGTTTCATCTCTTTGGTTATTCTCTTGTTGCTTGTTCCTGTTTACATTGCGGGGTTGATTGCGATTGTCATTCCTTTGCGGCCTGTTACGGTTACGAGAGCGAGCTTGTTCATTGTTCGCTTGTGGCTGGACATCTGGTTGAGTCTGTTGATTTGCCGGTTTGTCGCCATTATTACGATTACTCTTTTTCCTTCTTCTGCCTTGCGAACCATTGTTTGTATTATCGTTTGATTCACTATGGTGGTGTTTGTCGAAGCGCGTCAGGCTTTCTTGCTCTAATAAGTCAATTGGTTTCTTAGGCTCTACTTTGTGTTCTATTTCTGCTAAAGTTTCAGGTTTTAGCCCTTTGCGATTGAGATCAATGATTTCGAAAGCTCGTTTCCCTGTGATAGTGACTAAGTTTGCCGGGAAATTTTTGTTTGTAGAATAAGTTATCTGGTTAGTTAAAATATCGACTTTGAAGAAATAAAAAGTTCCATCTTTGGTCTCTAGTTCTATTTCCCTTGATGGCAGGCGCTTTTGTGCTTCAACATAGCAATCTATCTCATAGTTGAGGCAGCATTTTAGTTTGGCACATTGTCCGGCCAATTTTTGTGGGTTTAGTGAAATGTCTTGAAATCTGGCAGCACTTGTTGATACCGACACAAAACTTGTCATCCAAGTGGCGCAGCATAGTTCTCTTCCGCAAGGGCCTATCCCTCCTATGCGTCCGGCCTCTTGCCTGGCACCAATTTGTTTCATTTCTATCCTCACTCTGAAAGCTTCTGCCAAGACCTTAATTAGTTGGCGAAAATCTACCCGTTCGTCGGCTATATAATAAAATATGGCCTTATTTCCGTCGCCCTGATATTCTACATCGCCAATTTTCATATTCAAGTTTAAACTTGACGCTATTTGGCGTGCGCGAATCATGGTAGCATGTTCTTTGCTCTTGGCTTCATTGTATTTATCCATATCCACCGTTTTGGCAATGCGGTAAATCCGTTTTATTTCGCTATCAGGTTTGCAGTTGGCCTTGCTCATCTGCAAAAGAACTAAGCGGCCTGTAAGGGTAACAGTACCAATATCGTGTCCGGGAGTGGATTCTACTGCAATAACATCACCTTTCTCTAATTTGATATTGTTGCTGTTTCGATAGTAACCTTTCCGGGTGTTTTTGAATTGAACTTCCACCATATCACACTCTTCGGCATTATTGGGTATGTCTGCCAGCCAATCGTAGGTATTTAGTTTATTATCCTGGCGGGAACAACCTTTGCAACAAAGTTTCCCACTTCCGTTATGTAATTTATATTCCATTTTTTATTCTTTATTAGTTAGAGTCTTTTTACTTCTCACTATTCTGAATGAAAGTTCCGTCTTACTGTTTAAGTAGCACTATCATTTTTAGTGAGAAATCAAAAAAAACCATTTTTGCATTAACATTTTGTTCTATATGTTGCTGAGCTTTGCTCAATTCATCCATTATACCTATTACATTTCTTTCGTTAACGAAGGGAGCAAATCGGCTGGCGAAGTTTTCTTCGTTTGCGGTCATGTAGGTTAACTCTTTTTTCTTTAGGTTGAAAATAAAATTTTCTCTAATCATCAGTTGGCAATATTCTAATAGATTTTTTTGTCTTTCCCTACCCATTGCTGCAACTTGTTCGCTCCATAATTTCATTTCCTTGATTTTTCTTTGATAAGAAAGTCTCATGAGGCCAACGAAGAGTTCGAAGAATAATTGTTTTTCTTCATTTAAATGTATTGCCTCAAGTGCTTTTATAAAATTACCATTAGCAATGTGTGCAATAGAAAGGCTGTCGGACTGCAGAACTCCATAGTTGTTTTGTAGAGCATTGGCGATGCATCTTTCGTCAATCTTCGGCACATTTAATCGTTGCGTACGACTTAATATTGTTGGCAAAATCATTTCAGGAGCTTCTGATACTAGCAGAAATATTGTTTTCTCGGGCGGTTCTTCCAATAATTTTAAAAGTTTGTTGGCACATACCTGATGCATCCTCTCTGCCAGCCAGATAATTGATATTTTAAATCCGCCTTCGCTTGACTTTAAGCTTAATTTCCTGACTATTTCGTCACTCTCTTTTGCATAAATTAGTGCTTGAGAGTTTTCTGCCTGTATCTCGCGGAGCCAGTGATTTAGGTTAATATAAGAAGAATTGATAACAAGTCGACGCCATTCGGTGATGTAGTCATCGCAAACTTCTTTTTTCCCTTTGGCGTTTTTTATAATCGGGAATATGAAATGTACGTCGGGGTGCACCAATTTGTTGAACTTAACGCACGATGGGCATACTCCACAAGAATCTTCTGCTCCCTTGTTTGTGCAACATATATATCGGGCATAAGCTAATGCCAGGGGTAGTTTGCCCACACCTTCGGGGCCGCAAATGAGTTGTGCATGTGGAATGCGGTCATCATTTATTTCCTGAATAAGTGTTTTGATGACTGTTTTTTGCCCGATTATGTCTTTAAAAAACATAGCTTAATATATTATTTTGGCAACTTCCTTAATACTATCTACGGCAGATATGCTATAAAAATGAATGCTGGGTACACCATAATTCATTAATTCCTTGCACTGATTGATGCACCATTCTATGCCAACTTGTTGCACTTGCTCATCATTCTTGCATTGAAGCACTTCTTTTGTTAGTGCTTCAGGTATGTCTACCTTAAAGGTTTTAGGAATCATGCTTAGTTGAGATACCTTTTTAAATGGTTTGATCCCCGGAATGATTGGAATATTAATTCCCGCTTTGCGCACTTTATCGACAAAAGCAAAATACCTACTATTGTCATAAAAGAGCTGTGTTACTGCATATTCGGCGCCGGCTTCTACTTTCTTCTTTAGCCAATAGATATCTTCATCCATATTAGGAGCTTCTTCGTGTTTTTCCGGATAGCATGCAACTCCGAAAGAAAAAGGCTTACCAACGGTCTTCATTTCAGAACCATCAGCAAAAAGTCCGGCATTAAACCTGTTTATTTGTTCTTGCAGCTCTATAGCATGAGAATAGCCATTTCCTTCAGGAGTAAAAACAGACTCATGTTTTGCTTTGTCTCCTCTTAGTACCAACAAATCAGTAATACCTAGAAATTGCAGGTCGAGTAGCACGTATTCTGTTTCTTCTTGTGTAAATCCGCTGCACAAGATATGAGGTATTGTTCTGATGTTATATTTATTTTGAATAGCCGCTGCCACAGCAACAGTGCCTGGTCGGCGTCGTAATCTATCACGCTGAAACAGCCCGTTCCCTAAATCTTTGTACACATCTTCACTACGGTGAGTGGTTATATTAATATATTTAGGGTCAAATTCTCGTAAGGTATCTATTGTTTGATACAACTTTTCAATTCCGGTCCCTTTCAAAGGAGGAAGAATTTCAAAAGAAAAAGCTGTTTTTTCGTTGGCGTTTATTAAATCAATTACTTTCATCTTCTGTTATTTTTCGATTTTGTCTTTATCGAAATGTATATTGTGACAAAAGTATAAAAAAAAGCCGATAAATCATTTATCCTTTTTGTTTTTCTCTGGCTTCTATTGTAGTTAGACTGGTGATTAATAAGTTGTTTGTGGAACTGTCTCTGTCCTCTCTTTTTGCTGATCTTTCTTTGTAGAGCGAATGCATTTATTAAACGGTGCATTCGCGTTTTGCTTTATTAACCTCTCTTTCTTCTCGTATAATGCAAACATACAAGTATTGTATGTTTAAAAAACAATTATACTATCCTTTACCCAGACGTTTTCTTATTATAAATATATCCCCATGTTATATCTATAAACATCCGGATGTTATACTATATAACATGGGGATGTATAATCTAATAACATCCGGATGTTTTCAGCATAAAAAAGAAAGAAATCCGGAATAACAAAGCGCCTTCAAGCAAGAAAAGCCTCCTTTCCCCAAAGCTTCCTCCTTTTTCTTTTCTGCTAATTCCTCTTTCTCCAAAGGATTTCCCCCTTCTTTGCTGCCCGTTGCCCTCTTTCCCGAATCTTTTCTTTTGCTTTTTTATCCGATTTCCCCTTTTCTGCTTTTTTCTCTCCCCCTGCCTAAGCCCCTCGTCCCTTTTGGGCAAAGCCCTGCATTCCCCCTCCTGTTATATATATAATGTGTACTTCCCCTCCCGTCCCGGCTTTTCGCATTGCCTTTAAAAAAAAGTTTCCTTTCCTGAGATGTTCACTTTCAGGGTTTTACCCTTTCCCGAGTCTTTTTCTTTAAAATAAAAGGCCTCTAAGTTTGGATGGTATGGCAATAAGTTCTACTTTTGCACCCGCTTTGCAAGAGACGCAAAGTGTTTTGATTGACATGTTGACAGAAGCGGCCGGTGTCCGGCGACAAGAGATTCGAGCGCCTTGAAAAAAATATCTTTCAAATGATTTGGAAGTAAAGTTTTAAAGTTCTTATCTTTGCAGTTCACCCGCAAAAAAAGGTTTGTTTTACAGAGGTGCTTTTCCCACGGGAAGTCACGGAAAATAAAACTAAAAAAACTTCCGATAATGTTTGGTAGTTAGTGATAAAGCCTTTACCTTTGCACCCGCTTTTAAAACGAAAGCCAAAAAAAAAGAAGCGTTCTTTGACAGAATTACATAAACAATACAAGTAGTACAAGAGCAAGACCAGCGATGGTCTTGGGTAAAATTTAGAACCGTCAATGATCCGTATTATATGGATGATAGATAATAAATTTACGATATCCTGAACAGAGCTAAGACTTGTTGTTTTTCATTATTCCTTGGGGAAAGATGAGATTTCAGCATCAACAATACAATTACAACGAAGAGTTTGATCCTGGCTCAGGATGAACGCTAGCTACAGGCTTAACACATGCAAGTCGAGGGGTAGCAGGGCAGCAATGCCGCTGACGACCGGCGCACGGGTGAGTAACACGTATCCAACCTACCTTCTACTCGGGAATAGGCTTTCGAAAGAAAGATTAATACCCGATGGCATAAAGAGTCCGCATGTTCTCTTTATTAAAGAATTTCGGTAAAAGATGGGGATGCGTTCCATTAGATAGTTGGTGAGGTAACGGCTCACCAAGTCTTCGATGGATAGGGGTTCTGAGAGGAAGGTCCCCCACATTGGAACTGAGACACGGTCCAAACTCCTACGGGAGGCAGCAGTGAGGAATATTGGTCAATGGGCGATGGCCTGAACCAGCCAAGTAGCGTGAAGGATGACTGCCCTATGGGTTGTAAACTTCTTTTATAAGGGAATAACAGCGGGAACGTGTTCCTGTTTGCATGTACCTTACGAATAAGGATCGGCTAACTCCGTGCCAGCAGCCGCGGTAATACGGAGGATCCAAGCGTTATCCGGATTTATTGGGTTTAAAGGGTGCGTAGGCGGAAAGATCAGTCAGTTGTGAAAGTTTGAGGCTCAACCTTAAAATTGCAATTGATACTGTCTTTCTTGAGTGTACAAGAGGTGGGCGGAATTCGTGGTGTAGCGGTGAAATGCTTAGATATCACGAAGAACTCCGATTGCGAAGGCAGCTCACTGGGGTACAACTGACGCTGAGGCACGAAAGTGTGGGTATCAAACAGGATTAGATACCCTGGTAGTCCACACAGTAAACGATGAATACTCGCTGTTTGCGATATACAGTAAGCGGCTAAGCGAAAGCGTTAAGTATTCCACCTGGGGAGTACGCCGGCAACGGTGAAACTCAAAGGAATTGACGGGGGCCCGCACAAGCGGAGGAACATGTGGTTTAATTCGATGATACGCGAGGAACCTTACCCGGGCTTGAATTGCAGTGGAATATATTAGAAATAGTATAGCCGCAAGGCCGCTGTGAAGGTGCTGCATGGTTGTCGTCAGCTCGTGCCGTGAGGTGTCGGCTTAAGTGCCATAACGAGCGCAACCCTTATCATTAGTTACTAACAGGTCATGCTGAGGACTCTAGTGAGACTGCCGTCGTAAGATGCGAGGAAGGTGGGGATGACGTCAAATCAGCACGGCCCTTACGTCCGGGGCTACACACGTGTTACAATGGGGGGTACAGAGGGCAGCTACCGGGCGACCGGATGCTAATCCATAAAACCTCTCTCAGTTCGGATCGAAGTCTGCAACCCGACTTCGTGAAGCTGGATTCGCTAGTAATCGCGCATCAGCCACGGCGCGGTGAATACGTTCCCGGGCCTTGTACACACCGCCCGTCAAGCCATGGGAGCCGGGGGCACCTGAAGTACGTAACCGCAAGGAGCGTCCTAGGGTGAAACTGGTGACTGGGGCTAAGTCGTAACAAGGTAGCCGTACCGGAAGGTGCGGCTGGAACACCTCCTTTCTGGAGTGATGTCGTAAAAGGTTTTAAAGGTCGCTTAGTGTCATTAATGGCATTCTCAATCGTACTGCTTGTACTTGTTTATTTAATATATAGATTAAATAAGAGATAAACAAGAGAAAAAGAAGAAGCCGAGCCGAAAGGCAAGGGTTTGAACACAGTCCACAGTCCTATAGCTCAGTTGGTTAGAGCGCTACACTGATAATGTAGAGGTCGGCAGTTCAACTCTGCCTGGGACTACGAATCTCTTGATTCGGGGGATTAGCTCAGCTGGCTAGAGCATCTGCCTTGCACGCAGAGGGTCAACGGTTCGAATCCGTTATTCTCCACTTTTATTTCCTTCGACTGATTGATGGTCTTGCGATCACTGATCTTAAAGCCAGAAGGATACAACGATCTTTGACATGATGTACAACAACAAAAAGTAAATTTTAGTAAAAGCTAAAAGTATATATCATCCATACGTTTTTGATGACGGTTTATTCCGTTGTTAAGATCCGTGTTTGATGAAAGAAAGTAAGTAAGGGCGCATGGCGGATGCCTTGGCTCTCGGAGGCGATGAAGGACGTGATAAGCTGCGATAAGCTTCGGGTAGGTGCAAATAACCTTTGATCCGAAGATTTCCGAATGGGACAACCCGTTATCTTGAAGAGATATCATCCATCAATGATGGAGGCTAACGCAGGGAACTGAAACATCTTAGTACCTGCAGGAAAAGAAAATAAATAATGATTCCGCTAGTAGTGGCGAGCGAACGCGGAATAGCCCAAACCATATATGTTACGGCATATATGGGGTTGTAGGACCACGTTGTGGGACGAAATCAAGCGAGAAGAACACTCTGGAAAGTGTGGTCGTAGACGGTGATAACCCGGTATTCGAAACTTGATGAACCCTAGTGGTATCCTGAGTAGTGCGGAGCACGAGGAATTCTGCATGAATCTGCCGGGACCATCCGGTAAGGCTAAATACTCCCGAGAGACCGATAGTGAACCAGTACCGTGAGGGAAAGGTGAAAAGCACTTCGAATAGAAGAGTGAAATAGTTCCTGAAACCATGCGCCTACAAGCGGTCGGAGCAGCTTCGTGCTGTGACGGCGTGCCTTTTGCATAATGAACCTACGAGTTACTTTTTCCGGCAAGGTTAAGGGTCTTGAGGCCCGTAGCCGAAGCGAAAGCGAGTCTTAATAGGGCGAATTAGTCGGGAGGAGTAGACGCGAAACCAAGTGATCTACCCTTGGCCAGGTTGAAGGTTAGGTAACACTAACTGGAGGACCGAACCGATAAGCGTTGAAAAGCTTCCGGATGAGCTGAGGGTGGGGGTGAAAGGCTAATCAAACTTGGAGATAGCTCGTACTCCCCGAAATGCATTTAGGTGCAGCCTTGTTTATTACTAATGTGAGGTAGAGCGACTGATAAGATGCGAGGG